>CAYZMG010000004.1:95939-121007 GCA_964479465.1 uncultured Acidimicrobiales bacterium | reverse complement strand
GCCCAGCACCGCCGGGTCGAGCCGGGACAGCCCGTCAAGCGCACCGGCCAGTTCTGCTGTTGGGTCCACAACGGCTCCCACGACTGGGGGCCTGACGAGGGGGGAAGTCGGCTCCTACCCTACACGAACGTACGTTCGAGAGTCAAGGCCCTATCCACGCCGGGTCCCACCCGAGAAGCCCGACACCCGGTCCTGCAGAGGAGCGTTCTCGTGTACCGGCACGGGCGGCCCGACCACCGCTCGGCCGGCGTGCGCTCGATCAGCCCCGCGAACGCCTCGGCCCGCCGGTGGTAGGTGTCTGCCGGCGTCACGCCGGTCACAGTACGACCCGGTTCCGCTCGGGCCCTGGGGCCGGGGAGATCGGCCGGCCTACTTCTTCGTTTTCGGGAACTTCTTGACGGCCCGGGAGAAGACCCGAGCCTGCTGGTTGTCCGCCGCCTTGGCCCACGGCTCCTTGGTCGACTCCTCCAGCTCGGCCTGCAGCTTGACGTAGCTGGCGACGCGATCGGAGTCCAGGCGACCGTCAGACACCGCGGCGGCGACCGCGCAACCCGGCTCCCCGGAGTGCCGGCAGTCCCGGAACTTGCAGCCCTCGGCCATCTCGTCGACGTCGGGGAAGGCCAGCGCCACCCCTCCCTCCGCACCGGTCAGACCGACCGACCGCAGCCCCGGCGTGTCGATCAGCACGCCGCCACCGGGGACGACCAGCAGGTGCCGCGACGACGTCGTGTGCCGGCCCCGGTGGTCGCCCTCGCGCACCTCGCCGATGGCCTGGGCGTCCTCGGACAGGAGCCGGTTGACCAGGGTCGACTTGCCGGCGCCAGACGGCCCGAGGAGCACGGCCGACCGGTTCGGGCGCAGGTGGGCGAGCACCTCTTCCACGCCCCGCCCGTCGGTGGCACTGGTCAGCACGACGTCAGGGCCGACGGCCCGGGCGGTGACGGTCTTCGCCAGCACGTCGGCGTCGGCCACGGCATCGGCCTTGGTCAGCACCACCACCGGCCGGGCCCCGCTGTCCCACGCCAGCACGAGCTCCCGCTCGATCCGGTTCAGGTTCAGCGGACGGTCGAGGGATGCCACGACGAAGACGATGTCGATGTCGGCCGCCAGCAGCTGGCCCTCGCGCTCCAAAGACGACCAGCGCGGGAGGATGATGTCGACCGCCGGCCGGGGATCCATCCGGAGGGCGACCCAGTCACCGGTCGTGGGCAGGACCTCGGCCGCGGCCCGCAGCTGCCCGGAGACGGTGCGCACCGTGCAGCGGTCACGGTCGACCCGCCCCACCCGGGCGGGCTGATGCTCCTCGGTGGCCACGGAGGCGTAAAGCGCGGCAACCCGGTCGTCCCACCCGAGGGGGACGAGCGCGTCGAAGGAAGGATCAGAGAACACCGGAGTTCGAGTTCCAAGGTAGCGTGCTGTTCGTAGGAGTGATCGCTCCAGGAGTCGCTACTCCTCTGAAAGGCCGACACCCATGAACGACATCCCCGACTGGGAAGCCCGCGGCGTCTGGGAGGACATCCGCTACGAGGTGGCCGAGGGCATCGCCAAGATCACCATCAACCGGCCCGAGGTCCGCAACGCCTTCCGGCCCCAGACGATCTTCGAGCTGACCAGGGCGTTCGTCCTGGCTCGGGACGACCTCGACGTCGGGGCCATCATCCTCACCGGCGAGGGCCCGCTGGCCTTTTGCTCCGGCGGCGATCAGAAGGTGCGGGGCGACGACGGGTACAAGGACGCCCAGGGGATCGGCCGGCTCAACGTGCTCGACCTCCAGATCCAGATCCGTCGCCTGCCCAAGCCGGTCGTCGCCATGGTGGCCGGCTACGCCATCGGCGGCGGACACGTCCTCCACCTCGTCTGCGACCTCACCATCGCCGCCGACAACGCCCGCTTCGGCCAGACCGGGCCCCGGGTCGGCTCCTTCGACGGCGGGTACGGCGCCGGCCTCCTCGCCCGCACCGTGGGCCAGAAGAAGGCCAAGGAGATCTGGTTCCTCTGCCGCCAGTACGACGCCCGGGCCGCCCTCGACATGGGCCTCGTGAACACCGTCGTCCCGCTCGACCGGCTGGAGGCGGAGACGGTGGCGTGGTGCCGGGAGATGCTCCAGCACAGCCCCCTGGCCATGCGCCTGCTCAAGGCTGGCTTCGCGGCCGATACCGACGGGCTGGCAGGCGTCCAGCAGCTGGCCGGCGATGCCACCCTCCTCTACTACCTCTCCGAGGAGGCCCAGGAGGGCCGCGACGCCTACGTGCAGAAGCGCAAGCCCGACTTCTCGAGGTTCCCGAAGCGCCCGTGACGACGGCCGCAAACTGGTTCCAGGGCGCCCGGCCCCGCACGTTGGGCGCGGCGGTCTCGCCGGTGCTGGTGGGTACCGCGGTGGCGTCCCGCTACGGCGACGTCGTGTGGTGGCGGGCCCTGTTCTGCCTCCTGCTGGCCGTCGCCCTCCAGGTCGGCGTCAACTACGCCAACGACTACTCCGACGGGGTGCGGGGCGTCGACACCCAGCGCCGGGGCCCGGTCCGCCTCGTCGCCGGCGGCCTGGCCTCGCCGGCCGCGGTCAAGCGGGCGGCCCTACTGTGCTTCGCCGCCGGCGGGCTGATCGGGATCGTCCTGGCCGTTGCGGTCGACTGGCGCCTGATCATTGTGGGTGCGGTCTCGATTCTGGCCGCCGGCCTGTACTCGGGCGGTCCCAAGCCGTACGCCTCGTCGGGACTGGGCGAGGTCATGGTCCTGGTGTTCTTCGGCTTCGTGGCCACGTGCGGGTCGGCCTACGTGCACCTGGAGCGGGTGCCCTGGCTGGCGGTGGCGGCGGCCATCCCCGTCGGACTGCTGGCCTGCGCCATTTTGCTGGTCAACAACCTGCGCGACGTCGACTCCGACCGCGACGTCGGCAAGCGGACCCTCGCCGTGCGGGTCGGCAAGGCCCGGACCCGCATGCTGTTCCGCGCCACCATCATCCTGTCGGTGCTGACCGTCGTGGCTCTGGCCACCTCGGCGCCGGCCGCTCTCGTCGCCCTGCTGGCCGTGCCCCTCGCCGTGCCGCCGCTGCGGATCGTCGCCACCAAGACCGACCCGCCCTCGCTGGTGCAGGCGCTGATCGGCACCGCCCGCCTCCAGCTCACCTTCTCCGCCCTGCTCGCCGCCGGCCTGGCCCTGTGACCGGCCCGGGAGGCCGTCCGGCAAGCATTCACTGGGCCATCCCTCGGCAGAGGGTGGACCTGTGACGACTCTCACCCAGTACCGGGTGCGCCTGTCCCGCCATGTGGTCCTGCTCCACGGGCCAGCCGGCTGGGGCGAGTGGTCACCGCTCCCCGGCTACCCGTCGGACCCGGAGAGGTGTTGGCGGGCGGCCGAGGAGGCTGCGACAGTGGCGTGGCCGGCGCCGGTGCGTGAAGAGGTAAGAGTGAACGCCCTCGTGCCGGCATTGCGGCCTGATGAGGCTGCCGCGGTTGCAGTGGGCCACCGCGACGTCAAAGTCAAGGTCGGTGACGCCGGCGACGTGGACCGGGTCGCAGCCGTGCGGGACGCCATCGGGCCCCATGGCCGGTTGCGGATCGACGCCAACGGGGCGTGGGACGTCGCCACCGCGGTGGCCCGGATCGTGGCCATGGCGCCCTACGACCTGGAGCTGGTCGAGCAGCCGGTGGCGTCCATCGAGGACCTGGCGGCGGTCCGCCGGCGGGTAGCCGTCCCTGTCGCGGCCGACGAGTGCGTGCGTACGGTCGACGACGCCCGCCGGCTCGTCGCCGACGTTCTCGTCGTGAAGGTCCAGCCCCTCGGCGGTTTTGCCGCCACGCTCGACATCATCGACGCCGCCGGTCTGCCGGTCGTCGTGTCCTCGATGTTCGAGACCTCGGTCGGTGTCGCCGCCGGCCTCGCCCTGGCCGCGGCGCTGGACCAGATGCCGTACGCGTGCGGGCTCGGGGCCCCTGAGCGCGACATCGTGGCCGACCCGCTCGTCCCGGTCGACGGCGTGTTGAAGGTCCGGCGGCCCGTCCCCGACCCCGCCCTGCTGGCGGCCTACCGGGCCAGCGAATGAAGCAGGAGGAAGGCGGTCAGCAGCCGGTGGAAGCTCACCGGGCGTTCCAGGTGGGCGGCGTGGCCGGCGCCGGCCAGCGCCACCGCCTGGGCATTGACGCCGATGGCGGCGACCATTTCCTCGGCCAGGCGGGAAAACTTGGCGTCCTCCTGGCCGGTGATAGCCAGGACGGGCATCCTCAGCTCGCCCAGCCGGTCCCACAGCGGCTCCTGCACGCCGGCGCCGAGCCGGCGCAGGGCGGTGGCCAGCCCGGCGGGGGTGTTGGCCAGGCGGCCCTCGAGGTCGTCGGGCTGCGGGTTGAGGGAGGCGAACAGGGGCTGGGCCAGCCAGCGGTCCAGGAACGCCGCCGTCCCCATGCGCTCGATGTCGGTGGCCAGGGCTTCGTCCGCCGCCCGTCTCGCCGCCCGATCCTCGCTGCCGGCCAGTCCCGGCGACGCCCCCACCACCACCAGCGACTGCACGAGCTCCGGATGGTCGAGGGCCAGGCGCAGGCACAGCCGGCCGCCGAGCGAGTACCCGATGTAGGTCGCCGCCCCGCCGGCCTCACCGATGGCCTCGGCCGTCTCGGCGAAGTCCAGGTCCACCTCGGCCGAACCCCCGTGTCCGGGCAGGTCGACCCGCACGACCTGGAACGTCTCGCTGAGCAGAGCGGCCAGGCGGTCCCAGGACCGCAAAGTCTGGGTGAACCCGTGCACCAGCACGATGCGGTCCGGGCCTCTCCAGTCGAACGCCCGGTGCAGGGCCACGGTCACCGGAGCAGTCTCACATGGGCCGGCGTCCTCACATGAACGAGGGCGACCTCAACGCGGCACTGGCCCGAACCCTCGTCGACGAGTGGGCCCGGGCCGGCGTGACGACCGCGGCGGTGAGCCCGGGCTCCCGCTCCACACCGCTGGCGCTGGCCCTCGCCGCCGACGGCCGGATCGCCGTGCACGTGTTCCTCGACGAGCGGTCCGGGTCGTTCTTCGCTCTGGGTGCAGCCAAGGCGACGGGCCGGCCGGCGGTCGTGCTCTGCACCTCGGGCACGGCGGCGGCGGAGTTCCACCCCGCGGTCCTGGAGGCCTTCCACGCCCGGGTGCCGCTGATCGTGTGCACCGCCGACCGCCCGCCCGAGCTGCGGGACACCGGCGCCGGCCAGGCCGTCGACCAGCTCAAGCTCTACGGCGACAGCCTGCGCTGGTTCGCCGAGGTCGGCGCCCCCTCACCGGCCGACGCCGAGCGGCCGTACTGGCGCTCGGTCGCGGCCCGCGCCGCGGCCACCGCCGCCGGCCCGCCGGCGGGGCCGGTGCACCTCAACCTGGCGTTCCGGGAGCCGCTCGTGCCGAGCGGCGCCGAGATCGTCCTGCCGCCAGGTCGCGACGACGGGGCGCCGTGGGTGGCGTCGACCGGCCGCCTCCCGCAGCCCGACCCGGCCGACGTCGACCGGCTCGCCTTCCTGGTCGCCGCCGAGACGCGGGGCGTGGTGGTGGCCGGCTGGGGCGCCGGCGTGGATCCCGAGGCGGTCGAGCGCTTCGCCGCCGCCGCCAAGTGGCCCGTGCTGGCCGACCCGCTGTCGGGCGCCCGCCAGGGACCGAACGCCATCTCCACCTACGACGCTCTGCTGCGGTCGCCGGGGGTGCTGAAGTCGCTGCGGCCCGACGTCGCCCTCCGCCTCGGCGCGCCCCTGACCGGTCGGGCCGGGTCGTCATGGCTCGACGCCTCCGTGCGCCAGATCCTCGTCGACCCCGACGGCGCCTGGCTCGACCCCAACCGCTCCTCGGCCGAGCGCATCGTCGCCGACCCCACCGCGCTGCTCGACGCCGTCGCGGCCAGAGGGCCGGCCCGTGGCCAGTCGTTCTGGCTGTCGTCGTGGCTGTCCGCCGAGCGCGCCGCCCGGCGCGACCTCGACGGGCTGCTCGACTCCTGGCCCGAGCCGTTCGAGGGCCGGGTGGCCCGCGACCTCGTCGCCGGCCTGCGGTCAGGCACGACGCTGGTCGTGGGGTCGAGCATGCCGGTGCGCGACGTCGAGTCCTTCGCCCGGCCCCGGACCGGGCTGCGGTTCCTGTCCAACCGGGGGGTCAACGGCATCGACGGCTTCGTGTCGACGGTGCTCGGCGCGGCCAGCGCCGGCGAGCCCGCCGTCGCCCTCTGCGGCGACCTCACCTTCCTCCACGACGCCGGCGGCCTGCTCGGCGCCGGCCGGCGCAACCTCGACGCCACGTTCGTGGTCCTCGACAACGACGGCGGCGGCATCTTCAACTTCCTCCCCCAGGCCGGCGGCGATCACTTCGAGACGCTGTTCGGGACGCCGCACGGCATCGACCTGGGCCAGTTGGCCGCGGTACACGGGATCGCGTCGGAGCGGGTGATGCGGGCCGACGACCTCATGCCCGCGGTCCACCGGGCGATCGGCGCCGGCGGTGTCCGCCTGGTCGTCGTCCCCACGGATCGGGCCGACAACGTGAAGCGCCACCGGGAGGCGATCGCGGCCGTGTCGATCCCAGGATGACCCTCTCCGGTCAGCCGTCGCGCCGACGGATCAGCAGCACCCCGTCCCGCACCGTCGCCATCACGCACGTGACTCTGGGGTCGTTGACGACCATGTCGTTGAATGCCCGGATGGCCTTCGTGTCGTCGTTCTGGTCGGAGTCGTCGAGCACCCGCCCGCTCCACAGCACGTTGTCGGCCACGATCAGGCCGCGGTCGGCGAGCAGGGGCAGGACGGCCTCGTAGTACCGGGAGTAGTTGACCTTGTCGGCGTCGATGAAGACGAGGTCGAACGGGCCCATGAGGAGGCTGAGCGACTCCAGCGCCGGCCCCTCGATGAGGTCGATGCGGTCGGCCCACGGGCTGGCGTCGAAGTGCCGGCGGGCCATGGCCGCCCGCTCGGGGTCGACCTCGCAGGTGGTGATGGTCCCGTCGGGCGGCAGGGCAGCGGCCATCGACAGCGCCGAGTACCCGGTGAAGCAGCCGATCTCGAGGATCCGGCGGGCACCCGACAGCCACACCAGCGTCTCCAGGAACCGGCCCTCCAGGAGGCCGACCATCATCCCGTGGCCCTCCTGGGTCGCCCGGGTGGCGGTCGCCACCTCGGTCAGCAGCGGATCCTCCGGCGTCGTGTGGGCGGCGGCGTAGGACTCGATGTCCTCGTTGACCACTCCCATCAGCGGGACGCCTCCAGGCACTCGACGCCGTCGGGCCCGACTGTGGCCGAGTGCGCCGTGCCGGCGTCGACTTCGAGGCGGTCGCCCGGCTTCAGGTCGAAGTCGCCGGCATCGGTGTGGAACGTGATCCCCCCGGCGACGCAATACAGCACCTTGTCGTAGGTGTGGGCGTGGCGGCCATAGCGGTCGCCGGGGCTGTTGCTCCAGCCGTGGGGCGACAGTCCTTCGTCCCGGAAGCGGGACTCGACGGTGGCGCGGTCGGGCTGTGTGGAGGCGTCCCACGACGCGAGGCGGGCGGTCACTCTCTGAGACTACGGGCCGCCGGTACCCTCGTCAGCATGAGCAGGGCGCTGGTGCAGTGGAACCTGTGGCTGCTCGGTGGGTTGCTGGTGATCGGTCTTCCACTGGTGACCGTGGCTCTGCAGGCGCTGGTCCGGCGAGTGGCGCCGGACATCGTCAAGGGCGAGCACAACGACGTGGCCGGGTTCCTCATCGCCGTGGTCGGCGTCGTCTACGCCGTCACGCTCGCCTTCATCGTGATCGTCACATGGGAGGGCTACCGCGACGCCCGCACCGTCGTCCATCACGAAGCCGGGTCGCTGCGCAGCCTGTACAGGGACAGCCAGGCGTTGCCGGAGCCGACCCGCTCGCAGATGAGCGCGCTCGTGCTCCAGTACGGCCGGGAGGTGGCAGAGGGCGAGTGGGCCGCACTGGACGAAGGTGGGGGCAGCAGGGCGGCCTTCGACCTGGTCTCCCAGATGTTCGAGACCATGAGCCGTGCCGCCCCGGCGACGCCGACGCAGGAGGTGTTCCTGGCCCAGGCGCTGGCCCGGCTCGACGCCGTGGCCGAGGACCGGGCCGAGCGCATCAGCGTGGCCGAGGAGGGCCTGCTCTCCATCATGTGGGCGGCGATCTTCGTCGGCGGCGGCGTCACGATCGGCTTCGCCCTGCTGTTCGGCGTGTCCGACCAGCGGTTGCACTACCTGATGGTGGGTGCCTTCGCCACGGTCCTCGCCCTGCAGATCCTCGTGATCCTCGTCCTCAGCCATCCCTTCTCGGGTGACCTGGCCGTCAGCCCCGATCCGTTCCTCCACGTCGTGAGCGACTTCGGCGGGTGACCCCGCCCCGCCCCCGGGACAGCCAGCGGGCGCGCCTCTACCGGGCCGAGGGCCAGGTCGACGCCGGCCGGCGCCTGCCGACGGTCGAGCGCATGCAGGCATGGGTCGATGGTCTGGTGGCGACCGACTGGTTCGTCGCTCGCTGGGGAGAGCGGTCCTTTGAGGTGCGACCGGGCTTCGGGCATCGGCGGGCGACGGCGGACGCGGCCAGCGGCGTGCTCCAGATGCCGAGGTGGGCCCGCAGCGAACTGGTCCTGCTGCACGAGATCGCCCATTGCCTCACGCCGATGGCCCACGCCAGCCACGGACCGGAGTACGCCGGCGTGTTGCTGGCGCTGGCCCGCCGGGGCATGGGCCCGGGCACGGCTCAGCGGCTCGAGGACGCCTTCGCCGGCGAGCGCGTGCGCTGGACGCTGGCGGCCGTGCCCGCGCCTCAGTCTTCGGTGAGAGCAGAGCGCATGGCGGCGAGCTTGGCCTCGGTCTCGTCCCACTCGGCGTCGGGGTCGGAGCCGGCCACGATGCCGGCGCCGGCCACCAGCCGGGCCCGGGTGCCGTCGAGGGTGGCGCTGCGCAGTGCGACGGCCCAGTCCCCGTCGCCCCGGGCGTCGACCCAGCCGACGGGGCCGGCGTAGAGGCCCCGCTCGAAGCCCTCGAGCTCGGCGATGGCGGCCATGGCCGCCGGACCGGGGACGCCGGCCACGGCCGGCGTGGGGTGCAGGAGGGCGGCGACTTCGAGGGCGGACGTGGCGGGGTCGCGGAGCCGGCAGCCGACCGTGGTGGCCAGGTGGGCGACGGTCGACAGGCGCACGACCTCGGGGCCCCTGGACTCGGGCGCCCGGTCGGCGATCAGGCTCAACCTGGCCCGGACGTCGTCGACCACGAGGCGGTGCTCGGTCTGCTCCTTGGCCGACGCGGCCATCGCCGCCACCAGCCGGCGGTCGTCAGAGGCAGAGCCGCCTTGGGCCACCGTGCCGGCCATAGGTCGGGAGACGACGTCGAGGCCCCGCCGGCGGGCCAGCATCTCGGGACTGGCGCCCACGAAGGCCCCGGCGGCGTAGGTGAAGCACGCCGGCTGCTCGCGGCGGAGCTTGCCCACGACGGTGGCCACGTCCAGCGGCCGGTGGAGGTCGACGGTGACCTCGCGCGCCAGCACAACCTTGGCCAGCCGGCCGTCGCCGATGCGGGCCAGGGCCTCCTCGACAGCTGCGGTCCAGCCCGCCCGATCCCGGCGCCCGGGCGGGGGCAGGCGGGTGGCCGGCCAGCCCTCGGCGCCGTCGTCGGCGGGACCGACCTCGGTGACCCACGACAGCCCGCCGGCGGTGCGGCCGGCGATGCGGGCGGGGATGACGAGCTCGCCCCGTCCGTCCCAGCCGAGGGCGCCCACGGCGAGGGGACCGGTGCCCGGTTCGGCCAGCGGATCGTCGCCGGCGATGTCGGCCAGCACCTCGGCGGCGTCGGCCACCGAGACCCGGGCGGCAACCCCTGACGTCGCCAGCCCGAACCCCTCGGCGAACCAGGCGAACCCGCCGGGTCCGAGGGCGGCGAGCGGGTCGAGGCCGGCGTCGAGCACCCATGTGCGGCTGCGGAGGCCGGTGGTCGTGCTGGTCATCGCTTCGTCCCCGTGAGCAGCTGGGCGATGCCCGTCGACAGGGCCTTGCGGTTGGCGTTGCCGAATCCGGACTCGGCCATCATCGAGACCATCCGGGCCGGCGGCGGCAGGTAGGCGACCGACTTCGGGAGGTACTGGTAGGCGTCGCGGTCGGAGAGCATGCCGCCCACGACCGGGACGACCTTGCCGAAGTACTGGCCGTGGCCCCAGCGCAGGACGGGGTTCTCGGGCTCGGCGACCTCCAGAAGGGCGATGCGGCCGCCGGGGCGGATGACCCGGGAGCACTCCTTGAGGAAGGGCTTGAGCGACGAGAAGTTGCGGAGGGCGAAGCCGCACACCACGCCGTCGACGGAGTTCGACCGGAACGGGAGGACGAGGGCGTCGCCCCGGATGAGCGGCGCGGTCGTGCGCTGGGCGGCGAGCATGCCCGCGGACCGGTCGACGCCCACCGGCCGGTAGCCCCGCTTGGCCAGCTCGCGGCAGAGGTCGCCGGTGCCGCACGCCAGGTCGAGCACCTTGGCGCCGGGGGAGAGCTGCAGCGACTTCACCGTCCGCCGGCGCCAGCCGACGTCCATCCCGAAGGTCAGCACCCGGTTGAGGAGGTCGTAGCGGGGGGCGATCGCGTCGAACATGGTGTCGACGGCCTTCACCTTCGCTTCCCCCTGGGGCAGTTCCGTTCCGGTCACTGGACCACCATCTGACGATGGTCGCCCAGTGAATGCTTACCGGACCGGCCTCCCGGGCCGGTCATGCCGGCTGCTCCGTCGGGCCGCCGTTCACGCCGACCACGCCTCGTCGGCCGAGGCGGCGACGAGCTCGCTCCGGTCGCCCACTGACTCCAGGTGCTCCTGGGCGACCTGGAGGAGGATGCGCTGGAAGTGGTGGGCGACGAGGCCGGCGACCGCCGGCATCAGCGTGTTGAACGCCTCCACCAGCCGCTCGGCCTTCTCGTCCTCGGGCAGGTCCGACGCTCGCAGCGGCTTGCGCACCCAGGTGTCGAAAAGCTCGACGGCCTCGGTGGCTACCTCCCGGGTGACGGCGTGGTGGTGGCGAGCCAGGGCGAAGAGCTCGGGCAGCGGCAGCCCGGCCTCGAGCAGCTTCATGCCGCCGGTGAGCATGGTCACGTCGGCCGGCGTAAAACGGGGCGTGCCGTCGACGACGCGGGGGATGAGGAGTCCCTCACGCAGGAGGGAGTCGAGCATGGGCTGGGGAACGCCGATCCGGTGGGCCAGCTCGTCGATGCCGAACAACTCCTCGGGCGGGCCGCCGGCGACGTCGGCGGCGCCGGCCACCGCGGCGGCGAGGGGCTCGTCCGCGGGGTCAAGCTCGCCGGCGAGGAAGCGGCGGATGATGGCCAGGGTGAAGCCCCGCCGCTGGAGCTCCTTGATCCGGCCGATGCGGGCCAGGTGCTCGTCGTCGTAGAAGGCCAGGCGCCCGTCGCGCCCGGGCGGCGGGAGCAGCTGCTGCTTCTGGTAGTAGCGGATGGTGTCGACCGAGACCTCGGCAGCCAGGGCCAGCTCCTCGACCCGCATTCTCATAGTGATGATTCTAGGAGCAATCACTCCCAGAGTCACGCCGGGCGGCGGTTGACCGCCGTCGTAGAATCTCCTCAGTGGCGTACGAGATGTCGATCGAGGTGCTGGACGGGGACTTTGCCGCCTGGCTGTGGGCCGAGGCGCACGGCGACAGCCTGATCGAGGCCGCCCTCCAGTGCCACGTCACCGAGTGGCGTTGGCATCAGTTCGGCTGGGGGATGGTGCTTGAGCTCGACTTCACCGGCGAGGACGACTGGGACCGCTTCCGAGCCAGCACGGCGGTGCAGGCTGCGTTGGACGCCGTCCCCGACCGCTTCTCCGGACTGCTGATCTACCGCGGGCGGGGCGGTGCGTCACCTCCCAGGGAGCCCAGGCGGCCGCGTCCGTTCGCCGGCGCCGGCGCCGCGGCGCTGGAGTTCCCGGGCGAGTGGGTCTTCGAGCCGGTGGCGGAGCCGCCCCGCACGCTGCGGGTCCCGGCCTACCGGTAGCGACAACCCAAGGTTGTCATTTTCGCTCCGACAACCTAAGGTTGTCGTATGACAGAACCGACGCAACTGACGAGTTCCGTCCGGCTCGACGACCTCATCAACGCCATCACAAAGGTCCACGAGGAGCCCCTGGATCAGCTCACCGATGCCGTGCTGGCCGCCGACCACCTGGGCGACGTCGCCGACCACCTCATCGGCCACTTCGTCGACCAGGCCCGCCGCTCTGGCGCCTCGTGGACCGACATCGGCCGCAGCATGGGCGTGACCAAGCAGGCGGCCCGGAAGCGATTCATCCCCAAGTCCACCGAGATCGACCCGCAGGACGGCTTCGCCCGGTTCACGCCCCGAGCGAAGAACGTGGTGGCAGCCGCGCACAATGAAGCCAGCGCGGCGAGGAACGCATCGATCACGCCGGCCCACCTCGTTCTGGGGCTCTGCGACCCTCACGGGCTGGCCGGGCTGGCGATCACCGACCTCGGCGTCTCGTTGGAGTCGGTGCGCACCGCAGCCACCGACGCCCTCCCGCCGGCGAGCGATGACGTAGGAGACCTGATCCCCTACGACGCCGATGCCCGCAAGGCCCTCGAGCTCACCTTCCGCGAAGCCCTGCGGCTCGGCCACAACTACATCGGCACCGAGCACATCCTCCTCGCCCTCCTCGACTTCGAGGCCGGCGCCGGCGTGCTCTCCGGCCTCGGCCTGGAGAAGCCGGCGGTGGAGGCCAAGCTGGTCGGGATGCTGACCGCCGCCGGCGCCGGGTAGTCGCGCTCAGTTGTCGGTGCCGGCCTCCCGGGCCGCCACGTGCGCCGCGACCTGGCGCTTGAGCCGGCCGAGGATCGCCCCCATGCCTCGCAGGCGCTGGGACGAGATGGCCTCGGCCAGGCCCATCTTCATGTAGAAGTCGTTCGGTGTCGCCAGAACCTCCTGGGCCTTCGCCCCCTCCAGGCCGCTGTGCAGGATGCCGGCGAAGCCCCGGGTGGTGGGGGCCTGGTCGGGCACGTCGAAGTGGAGGTGGACGCGCTCGTCGTCGTCGACCGAGGTGATGAGGAAGAACGGGGTGGCGCACTCCGGCACCTGCTCCATCAGTTCGCGGTGGCCGGCGAACTCCTCGGGCAGGGGCGGCACCTTCTTCGAGTACTCGAGCAGGGCCTGCAGGCGCAGCTCCTTGGGTGCTCCGCCGAAGAGGTCGACGATGCGCTGGAGGGCGGGCGGCGCCGCGGCGAAGGGTTCTGCGCTCATGGTTTTCATGTTCCCACGGGCGCCAATTCTTGACCGCCGAAGTCGGGATTGGCCGCTAGGCTGAGGGCGAAGACAGTCAAGCGACATCCAAGGAGGATGCCCCTATGCCCACGGTCGCTCCCGACACCTCGCCCGAGCTGGCCCAGTACTCCAAGCCCGAGTTGCTGGTGACCACTGGTTGGCTGGCCGAGCACCTGAACGATCCCGGTCTCGTGATCGTCGAGTCCGACGAGGACGTGCTCCTTTACGACACGGGCCACATCCCCGGCGCCATCAAGGTCGACTGGCACCTCGACCTCAACGACCAGGTCACGCGGGACTACGTCGACGGCCAGGGTTTCGCCGACCTCTGCGCGCGCAACGGGATCAGCCGTGACTCCACGGTGGTGTTCTACGGCGACAACTTCAACTGGTGGGCCGCCTACGCCCTGTGGGTGTTCAAGCTCTTCGGGCACCCCGAGGTGCGTCTCCTCAACGGCGGCCGAATGAAGTGGCTCCAGGAGGGTCGGGACCTGACCACCGACGTGCCCAAGCCCGAGCCCACCGACTACCCGGTCGTCGAGCGCGAGGACGCCCCCATCCGGGCCTTCCGTGACGACGTGCTCCAGCACATCAACAAGGGCGGCAAGCTGGTCGACGTCCGCTCACCCGGTGAGTACTCGGGCGAGTTGCTGCACATGCCCGACTACCCCCAGGAGGGTGCGCTGCGCGGCGGCCACATTCCCGGCGCAGCGAGCAAGCCGTGGAAGATGGCGGCCAACGACGACGGCACGTTCAAGGACGCCGATGCGCTGCGGGCCATCTACGCCGGCGAGTTGGGGCTGAGCCCCGACGACGATGTGGTCGTCTACTGCCGTATCGGCGAGCGGTCGAGCCACACGTGGTTCGTGCTCCAGAACCTGCTCGGCTACCCGACCGTCCGCAACTACGACGGCTCGTGGACCGAGTGGGGCAACCTGGTCAAGGCGCCCATCGAGAGGTAACGGCCCCCACCGGTAACGCGCTCCGGGGGGACGCGCGTTACCGGTTCCGCCGTGTAGGGGGCCGCTCGGTCGGGACTGCCAACGGGTCTGACTCTGGTCCCTGGGCCCCGCCGGCGACAAGGGTGCTAGCACCCGTTTTGTGCCCTCACAGCCCGGCGCACTGGCCGGTCTTGGTGGGGGCTGTGTTGGGCTGGCCGGCGTTGGTGGGGGCGGGGTCGTGGCCCGAGCAGGCCAGGGTGGCGAAGAAGGTGTTGGCCCCGATGACGGTGGCCCCCGGGCCGCCGGCGGCGAACGTTGCGTTGTGGGACACGACGTTGGCGACGAGGGTGGTCGCCAGGACCGAGCTCAGTGTCACCTGGCCGGCGAAGCGGTTGCCGGCGCAGCCGCTGGCCGGGTCGCCGATGCGCACCGGAACGCCGGCGTTGGAGAGGGTCAGGGCCTGGGCCGGTTGCGGGCCCGACACGTCGGAGCCGCAGATGCCCAGGAAGGCGGGGTTGTCGGCGACAATCCCCCGGCTGATCCGGGCGCCGGCGACGGTCAGCGCCCCGCCGGGGTTGACCGTCACCGGGCCCACCACCCGGGCGCCGGGGCCGATGAACAGGCTCTGGCCGCCGGCCACCACTACCGGACCGAGGTGGTCACCCGAGATGGTCTGGGTGAACGCCGGCGGGGTGAAGGCCGTGATGGTCCGTCGTCGTGGGGTGCCGCCGAGGCCGCTCCCGCCAGCAGCCACAGCGCCGCCACCGTCCCCACCAGTCCGACCAGCGACCGAACGCGAACCCCGCTCACCGTCCCCACCCCTCCCCAAGAGCCGGGGGTCGCCAGTCCTCCGGGCCACGCGATGGCGGCATCGTAGCGGCGGCGACCCCGCAGAGGGCGCCGGCTTGACGCTCGGTTGCAGGCGCTGTCGGGCGAGCGTGCCAGCGGCCGTCCAGTGATCTTCAAGCGGCCGGTGGCCAACTGCTCGGGTACCGACTCCGAGCAAAGGACACGCCACCATGAACCCGTCCACCGCCGCCATCTCCCGCCGCCGCCGGCTCCTGCGGCGAGCCCCCGGAATCATCGTCGCCATCGCCCTCCTCCTCACCCTGTTCGGCCCCGGGCCGGCGCGCGCCCAGGAGTGCGGGTGCACCGACGTCGGCCCCTACAAGGCGCCGTCCCGCACCTCCCCTGCGGCCCAGGAGATGTCGCCCAACGGCGGCACGTTCCGCCTGGAGACCAGCCAGTGGCAGGAGGAAGTAACGCTTTCGGTCAAGCGGGCCGCCACCGGCGCCACCGTGAAGAACTTCTTCATCCCCCTGACCCGGGCGGCCTGGGGCTTCAGCCCCGACGGCAACCGGTTCATGGTGCGCTACGCGTTCCCCGAGCCCCTGCCGGGAAGCCCCCAGATCGACGTGATCGTCCTCTACGACCTGGCCGACAACACCCAGCTGCACTACACCGAGGTGCCGGCCGGCGCCACGACGGCGTTCAGCCCCAACGGGCGGTGGTACCTCCTCAGCGCCCTCTACAGCGCGAACTGGTCGTCGATTCTCGTGCTCGACGCCGACACCGGCCAGCAGGCGCTGTACGAGGAGATGATCTTCGAGGCGCCGCCCAGCTCCCCGGGCGACAAGTTCGGCACCATCGGCCTGGGCTTCAGCCCCGATGACGCCGACCGGTCCTTCGTCTGGGCCTACCGCCAGGTCGGCGGCACCATCCAGCTGACCATGAAGAACCTGGAGACCCGCTCGACCGTGCTGAGCACGCCCGTCGGCGGCAGCGCGTTCTGGCGGTTCAGCCCGTGCGGCGACGCCCTCGGCCTGTCGAACCAGACCGACCAGATCAGCCTGACCGGCACGGTCCACAAGACGGCGACCAGCGGCCTGCTGGGCACCCCGAAGCACTTCGCCCCCATTCCCGACCTGCTCACCTTCTCCACCACCCTGGCCAGCCACCGCATCACCACGGTCGCCGCCGGCTCCGGCGTGACGACGACGGTCGACGTCGCCCCCAACACCGCGGACACGACGTGCCCGCCGGCGCTGGCGCTCGACCAGGTCAGCATCAGCCCGGCCAGCGTCATCGGCGGGTCGGCGAACGCCACCGGGACGGTCAGGTTGAATGCGGCAGCGACCGGCTCCTTCACCGTCGCCCTGTCGAGCAGCGACATTTCGGCGGCGACGGTGCCGGCGTCGGTCAGCGTGGCCGCCGGCGCCCAGACGGCGACCTTCACCATCACGTCCAAGGCGGTCACCAGCGCCAAGACCCCCACCATCACCGCCACCGCCGGCGGCGTGACGAAGACGGCGACCCTGACCGTCAACCCCGCGCCAGTCCCGGGCGTCTCGGCCCTGACCGTGAGCCCGACCCGCCTCGACGCCGGCCAGCCGGCGAGTGGCACGGTGACGCTGGCCAACTCCTCCTCGTCGGCCACCACGGTGACCCTGGCGAGCAACCTGCCCGCAGCGGCGTCGGTCCCGGCGACGGTGACGGTCCCCGCCGGCCAGACGACCGCCACCTTCCCGGTCACCACGGCCTCGGTGCCGGTCGACTCCAGGGCCACGATCACCGCCACCTCCGGGGGCGTCTCGCGGACTGCGGCACTGACGGTGCTCACTACCAACCGCACGTGTGACTCGGGCACTTCTGACCCCGGTACGGAGACCTTGCGGACCCGCGCCTTTGCCGCCTTCGACGACGACGGGCGGAACGTCGACTGCGCCCGCCCCGTCGAGTTCGGCAACGGGATCACTGTGGGCGCCGGCACCACCGGGCTGCCCCACGGCACGCCGGTGGCCCTGAAGGTCAACATCCGCTTCGACGGGTCGATGCACACCAGCCCGCCGGTGGGCACCGGTGGCACCACGGCCGACGGGTCGAGCACGTACTTGATCGTGGAGGACAGCGTGCCCGACAACGGCGAAGGGCTCCCTGAGCTGGTGCGCTTCTCGGCCGACTACATGCTCCAGCAGTATGGATTCAACCCCAACGGCCTCAACTACTACGAGGACTGGGACTGGAACCTGTTCGCCAACGGCAGCGACACCCAGGAGGCGCACCACTACGCCGAGGGCTCCTCCGACGGGCCGCGGTCGATGGTGGGCGACACCGGCACCCTGACGGCGACCTACTGGACGACCGTGGGCGCCCACCTCGCCATCGAGGGCCGGGTCTCGACCGTGGCCAGCGCCTACGGCGCCGGCTCGGCCGCAGTGGCCGACTTCTCGAACACCTTCAAGGCGTCGACCACGCCGGCCCCCGGCTTCGAGGGTCTGTCACTCACCTACGACGTGGGCGGTGAGCCGGCGAACCTGGCGCCGGCGTGCGCCGAGGGAAGCGCTTCCACGCCGGCGGGAACGGCACTCACGTCCGCCGTGGCGTGCGTCGACCCCGAGGGTGCGCCCCTCACCTACACAGTGGTGAGCGGCCCCAGTCACGGGACCCTCTCGCCCATCGCCGCCGGCGGCGGCTTCACCTACACCCCGGCCGCGGGCTACACCGGCCCTGACACCTTCACCTTCACCGCCGGCGACGGCATGCACACCTCAGCCGTCGCCACCTTCGCCCTCACGGTGACGGGCAGCGGCTCGCCGACCACCAAGGACGCGTGCAAGGACGGCGGGTGGCAGCGGTTCACCAACCCGACCTTCCGCAACCAGGGTGACTGCGTGAGCTTCGTGACCACCGGCAAGAACTGAGCACCGGCAAGAACTGAGCCGCCGGCGGCGATCGCCGAGCGGTAAGTATGGGGGCCCGGGTGGCGCGTGAGCGTTCACCCGGGCCCTTGTGCCCGTGTGTCTACGGTTCCAGGCGGTAGCCCCGCCCGGGCACGGCAACCAGGGCGGCGCCGGCGGGGCCGAGACGGGGCCGCAGCCGGGCGACGGCGACCTCGACGGCATGGGGAGCGGCCCCGTTCGAGGGCCACATCTCTCGAACCAGCGCCGGCCGGGAGACCACGCTCCCGGGCCGGGTGGCCAGGGCATCGAGCAGGGCCCGCTCCCGGGAGTTCAGCTGGACCCGTGACTCGCCGACCATGGCGACGAGACCCTGCAGGGTCACGTCGACGCCGGCCATGGCCACGGTGCGGCGCTCGCCGGCGAGGCGCTCCGACAGCACCCGCACCATCAGGCCGAGTCGCCCGACCGGCGGGACGAGGGGAGCGATGATTCCGGCGTCGGTCGCCCCCCGGGCGCACACCGGCCCCACACAGGCGGCGACCACGCCCTCCCGGTTGAACGCGTCGCGTAGCGCCCCGCCGATGCCGGCGCCGGCGGCGAGGGCGAAGAGGTTTGTCACCGCTGGGGCGGCGGTGAACGTGACCGCGTGGAGCCGGCCGTCGATGGCGGCCTGGGCCAGGCGCACTGCCGGCGCCGGGTCCTCCGGCGACCGCCACTGGTACACGGGCACCTCGATGACGACGGCGCCGGCCTCGGCCAGGCCACCGACGACCTGCGGCGCGGGCATGCCGTAGAGCTGGACCGCCACTCGGGCGCCGGCCAGCGGCTCGGACACGAGGTGGGCCAAGAGCTGGTCCATCTGCTCGTTGGCGGCGCTTCGCCACACCGTCAGCCCGGTGGCCTGCACTGCCCCGGTCGCCTTCGGTCCCCGGGCGACGATCCTCGTGCCGGCGAGGGCGTCGAGCAGAGTGTCTCCCATTCCCCACGCCTGGGCCGCCTCGAACCACGCCCGAATGCCGATTCCGGTCGTGGCGGCCAGGTAGTCAGGCGGGTCGTCGACCAACTGCTGTGTTACAAGCCGCAGGGCCTCGTCGTTGGCGAGGTAGGCGGTCTCGATCGACGGACCGAGGATGACAACGGCCCCCCGCCGGCGCAACAGCTCGGCCTGCTCCGACGCGCGACGGTCGGCGGTGACGCCCACCACGAAGCCGTCGAGGGGACCATCGCTCATTCCTCCAAGGATGCAGGGGCCGTGTGTCGGGCCTGTTTCCAACGGTTGGGAGCAAGGCGAACGCTTTGTGAACCGATTCTGCGGCGGGGTGAACAACGCGTGACAGTCCGCTCTCAACCGCTGGTGGCGCGTTGGAGGCGAACGTCACGCGCCGGATACTGAGGGGAAACCGGCCCTTCTCCCGCCCCCCGTACGGTCCGTCGCATGGATCGAAGAACGTTTCTCCGGATGGCGGGACTGGCGGCTGCCGCGCCTCCGCTCGGTGCTCTGCTGGGCGCGTGCGGGAACCCTCCCGTCGAAGGCGGCTCGCCGGCGCCGGCGGCCTCCGCTCGCGGCACCAGCACGAACCGGAAGGTGCGCCTCGGCTTCATCGCCCTGACCGACTGCGCGTCCATCGTCATGGCCAAGGAGCTCGGCTACTTCGCCGAGCGGGGTCTCGACGTCTCGGTTGAGAAGCAGGCGTCCTGGGCCGCCACCCGGGACAACCTGCTCAACAACGAGATCGACGGCGGCCACGTCCTGTCCTGCATGCCGTTCTCGGTGGCGACGGGCATCGGCGGCTCCGGTGCCCGCTCGATGCGGGTGGCCATGATGCTGAACAACAACGGCCAGGCCATCTCGCTGTCGAAGGACTATGCAGCGGTGGGCTACGGCGACGTCGAGAAGGCGCGAGCTGCGTTCGTAGGAAAGACGCCGACGCTGGCGGGGACCTTCCCCGGCGGCACCCACGACACGTGGCTGCGCTACTGGCTCAAGGCGGCCAAGGTCGACTTCAACGCGGTGAAGATCATCACCATCCCCCCGCCGCAGATGGTGGCCAACATGAAGGTCGACGCCATGGACGGCTTCTGCGTCGGCGAGCCCTGGGGCGCCCAGGCCGTCGCTCAGGGTGTCGGCTTCACCCACATCAACACCCAGGACATCTGGAAGCACCACCCCGAGAAGGCCCTCGTCGTGACCGAGAAGTTCGCCACCGAGCGGCCCGACGTCCTCATGGACGTGATGGGGGCGATCCTCAAGGCCAGCAAGTGGTTGGACGACCTGGCCAACCGGAAGCAGGCCTCAGAGACCATCGGTGCCGCGTCGTACATCAACGCGCCGCCTTCGGAGATCGAAGGCCGGTTGCTTGGCCAGTACGACCTCGGTTCCGGCATCGGCCACAAGACCTACACCGACGACTACATGACCTTCTTCCGGGGCGGCGAGGTGAACGCGCCTCGGCGGGGCCACGGCATCTGGTGGATGACCCAGTACCGCCGCTTCGGGCTGCTCAAGGCCGACCCGGCCTACCAGGAGCTGGTCGACACCATTGTCCTCCGCGACCTCTACGAGAAGGTGGCGGCCAAGGAGGGCATCGACGTGCCGGATGACGACATGAAGCCGTTCCACATCAAGCTCGACAACACAACCTTCGACCCGAGGAAGCCGCTCGAGGAGGCCAACCGCGTATGACCATCGTCCATACCACCCCCACTGAGGCCGGGGAGCTCTCCGGCGCGACGCCGGAGGCCCCCCAGCGGCCGTCGACCAAGAAGGCGGGCGGCCGCCTCACGCGCCTCGTCTCGGGCATCGGTTGGGCATCCGTCGGCGTCGCGGTGTTCGTCGCCCTCTGGGCCCTCGTCGCTCGGAGCTCGCCCGACCTGCCGACCCCGACCGAGGGGTTCACCGCCCTGCGCGAGCTGCTCCGGTACCCGTTCTACGACCTCGGGCCGAATGACAAGGGCATCGGGCGCCAGCTCGGCGTGTCGCTGATCAAGGTGTTCAAGGGCTTTGCCATGGCGACGCTGGTCGGCGTGCCGCTCGGCTTCCTGATGGGCGGGAGCAAGCGGGCGTGGGCCGCGGTCAACCCCATCGTTCAGATCCTGCGTCCGGTGTCGCCGCTGGCGTGGTTCCCGATCGGACTGGTCGTGCTCAAGGACGTGCAGAGCGCGGCGGTGTTCGTCATCTTCGTCACGTCGCTGTGGCCCACGGTCATCAACACCGCCGCCGGCGCTGCGTCGGTGCCGCCCGACCAGCGCAACGTGGCCCGGGTCTTCAAGTTCGGCCGGCTGGCCTACATCCGCCACGTGGTGATCCCCCACAGCCTGCCGTCGATCATCACGGGTATGCGGCTGTCGATGGGCATCGCCTGGATGGTGATCGTCGCCGCCGAGATGCTGGCCGGCAACACCGGCATCGGCTACTTCGTCTGGAACTCCTACAACGGCGGCAGCCTCGCCTATGTGATCTCCGCCATCGTGCTGATCGGCACGATCGGCGTCCTGCTCGACACCATGTTCATGCGACTGGCCCGGAAGGCGGCTGCGTAATGCTCGATCTCAAGGGTGTGTGGAAGTCATTCGGCGGCCAGGACGTCCTGCGGGGCGTGGACCTGGCCATCGGCCAGGGGGAGTTCGTCTCCTTCATCGGCCACTCCGGGTGCGGCAAGTCGACCCTGCTGAACGTGGTCGGCGGCCTGCTCGAGGCCGACGCCGGCGAGTTCAACCTCGATGTCAAGGTGATCACCGGGCCGGGGCCAGATCGGGCGATGGTGTTCCAGAACTACTCGCTGTTGCCCCGGCTCAGCCTGCTGGCCAACGTGCGGGAGGCGGCCCGGGCGGCCCGTCCGGAGCGCAGTGGAACCGTCAACGACGAGATCGTCGAGCGCTACCTACGGGCCGTGAGCCTGTGGGAGCACAAGGACAAGCGGCCGGCGCAGGTCTCGGGCGGTATGCAGCAGCGCACGGCAGTGGCCCGGGCCTTCGCGGTCAGCCCGCGGCTGCTCCTGCTCGACGAGCCCTTCGGGGCCTTGGACGCACTGACCCGGGCTCGGCTCCAGCAGCAGCTCATCGAGCTGTGGCAGCACGAGTCGGAGACCGAGACGGTGCTCATGGTCACCCACGGCATCGACGAGGCCATCCTGCTGGCCGACCGCATCGTGGTCATGGCCAACCCGCCCAGCCCGTCGGTCCTCGACGTCATCCCCGTCGACCTTCCCCGCCCTCGGGACCGGGCTGGGATCATCGACGAGCCGGCGTTCCGTATGGTGCAGGAGCGCCTGATGGCTCTGCTGACCGCCGAGGAGCCGGCGGCGGCCTGAGCCGGGGCTCCCGACGCCGGGCGTCAGGCGTGGGTGAAGACGGTTCCAGGGCGGTAGTGCTCGTATGGTGCGCACGACGGCTGGATGGGGAGGCGGATGCCGACGCCGATGCAGGCAAGGATGCCCGCCCCGTTGATGGGCGGAGCGACGGGCGGCTCGCCGGGCGCCCGCGGCTGGGTGACGCCGGGAAGGTGGTGACGACGAGCTGGAGCTCGTAGTCGCCGGGGTCGGCGAAGGTGTGGGTCGCGATGAGGCCCGTCCGCGAATGAGGGCTGTCGCAGCCACCGCCGAACCCGGGACGCGCGATTCCGTCGCCGTAGGACAGCATGACGACGCAGCACGGGTCCTGGGCTGTGACGTCAATGACGGGCGCCAGGGTGATCGCCGGCGCCGGCGAAGGCGCCGGCTTCGTCGTCGTGGGGGCAGCGGCGTCGACCGGCGGATGCTCCGCTAGCTGGTGTGGCCGGCGCTAGCTGGTGTGGCCGGCGGTCTCCGGTTGCACCACGACCTTGCCGTCGCGGCCCTCGCCCCGCTCGATGCGCAGGGCGAGCTGGCCGTTGCCAAACGTGGCTGACGCCGGCCCCCCGAACCCGACGGGCACGCTGACCATGCGCTCGTAGGGCCCGTAGTGCCACTCGTGGGCGATGTAGTCCTTCTCGGCCGGCGTGCGCTGGGCCGCGTTGACGTGGACCCGGGTGTCTTCAATGTCGACGGTGATGTCGTCGGCCATCACGCCGGGGAGCGGGAGGACGAGCACCACGGCCCCCTCGGTCTCGTACATGTTGACCGGCACTCGCTGGGGATCGTACTCCGTGAGGCCGGCGGGGGGCGTGTCGGGATCGGGCCACTCGCCACCGCCCTCGCGGTTGCCGGGGCCTGAGGGCTGCTGCGACGCGCTGATCACGCCGTTGCCGGTCTCTACCGGGTCCGCCCGGACGGCCTTGGGTACGGTCGATTCACTCATGAAGCGGATCTACCCGGGCCGGCGCCCGGCGTACCGTGCAGCGGCGCAACGGGCTGCCTACCCGCCGGCGGCGCCGGCGGCATTCGTCAGGGAATCGGGATCGGCGTGATCCCCACCTTGGAGATCCGTGCCGTGGCCAGACCCTGGACAGTGAACGTCGGTTGGGCCAGGTTCAGCGTCCTGGTCCCGGACAGCCTGGGCAGGCTCCCCTCTCCGCCGACGCCGCCGCGCTGCTGGCCGTCGGCGGCCAGGATCCACCCGGCGACCGCCTTGGCGTCGGTACCCGTCGCCTCGGCCCGGTAGAGCCCGGCGTCACCGGCGACGGTGCGCCCGGCCACCGCCAGTGCCTGCCCGCCGGTCAAGGTCAGGGTGCCGCTCATCTCCGTCTCGGTGAGCTGGAGCTGCAGCTGCCCAGCGGGCTGCGTCACGCTCACGACGGCGCCGTCGGACGGTCCGTTGAACCACGCCTGGACGGTGGGGGCTGTCCCTGCCGGTTCACCCGGCACGCCGTCGCAGACATAGGCCATCACCCGCGACCCGTCGAAGACCACGGCCACGAACGCCGCCGTTCCCTGTGCGCTCCCGACGTAGGTGCGGACGGCAGCTGGCGTTGCGGGCTCCGCGGTCTCGTCAGGTCCGTCCTCGCCGCAGGCCGCGAGCGCCACGAGGGCCAGGACCATCAGCGAATGGGCCAGCGCCCGCCTTGCAAGGTTGAGTCTGTTCATGCCACGTAGTCCGCTACCGGTACCCCGCGTTACGCCGCCTGACGTCGGATCTGCCGCCGGTCGGTACTGTCGGACCGATGCTGGTTCGCCGACGCGCCCGTCGCCGGGGCGTCGCCGTGCTGGTGCTGGCGCTGGCGGGGGCGGCCTGCGGGGGGGACGCCGGTCCGGGGACCGGGATGGCGGCGCAGACCACCATTGGGGACGCGCCGGCGCCCACCTCATCGTCCACCTCGTCGTCGACCACCGGACCGTGCCAGCCGGCGCCGCTGGAGGCTCGCGCCGCCACCGTCCTCGCCGTCGGGATCAACGACGCCACCACGGCCGACGCACCGCTGGTCGCGACGGTCGCTGCTCTGGGCGTGGGCGGGGTGATCCTGCTGGGGTCGAACATCCTCGATGCGGCCCAGGCCCGAGCGCTGGTCGCCGGGTTACGGCAACAGTCACCCCGGCGGCTGCTGGTCGCGGTCGACGAGGAGGGCGGCCGGGTGTCGCGGCTGCGGCCCATCGTGGGGAGCACGCCGTCGGCCCGCACGCTGGGCCAGCGGCCCCTGGCCGACATCGCCACGGTGGGCGCCGAGCGGGGCGGCGTTCTTCGCGACCTCGGGTTCGACGTCGCCCTGGCGCCGGTCGTGGACGCCGACGGTGGGCCGGCGGGCGGGGCCGTCGGCGATCGAGCTTTCGCCACCACGCCGGCCGAGGCCGGCGTGCGCGCCGCCGCGTTCGCCGACGGCCTGCGGCGGGCCGGCGTGGCCGCCACGGCCAAGCACTTCCCCGGCCAGGGCGGGCTGGCCGACAGCCACGACGGCGAGGTGGTGTCCGACACCCCGCTGCCCGAGCTCCGGGCGATCGCCACGGCCGGCTTCGGCCCGGTTGTCGGCGCCGGCATCGGCGCGGTGATGATGTCCCACGTCACCTACCGCGCCCTCGGGGCCTTGCCCGCCAGCCTGGAGCCGGCCGCCTACCGCCTGCTGCGGTCCCTGGGCTTCGGTGGGGTGGCGATCACCGACGCGGTCGGCATGGAGGCGATCGTCGAGCAGTGGTCGCTGCCGGAGGCGGCGGTGCTGGCCCTCAACGCCGGCGCCGACCTGGTGCTGGCCACCCCCGGAGACAAGGCGGCGGCCATGCGCGACGGTGTGGTGGCGGCGGTGACCGACGGCCGGTTGCCCGAGTCCCGCCTCGACGAAGCGGTCGGGCGGGTGCTCGCCCTGCGGGGCGAGGATCCGCGGGCCATGGTGTGCCGCTGAGCCGAGGGCCCG
>CAYZMG010000004.1:70310-95929 GCA_964479465.1 uncultured Acidimicrobiales bacterium | reverse complement strand
CACCGACGGTCGTACCGAGCGGGCGGTGCGCCGCTCCGAGCTACGCGGTCAGCAGGTCACGCGCGCTGCGGGCCGACGAGGAGCGGCGCAGCTTGGAGATGGCCTTGAGCTCCACCTGGCGCACGCCCTCCCGGGTGAGGCCGAAGTGCTCGCCCACTTCCTCGAGGGTGCGGGGGCTGCCGCGGTCGAGGCCGTAGCGGAGGCACAGAACCTCCTGCTCGCGGGGCTCGAGCACGGACAGGAGCTGGGCCACATGGGTGGGCAGCATGGCTGCGAACACTGCCTGGTCAGGCGGCGGTGTGGTCAGGTCCTCCACCAGTTCGCCCATCTCGGTCTCGCCGTCGAGGAGGTGCTCCGACAGCGACGCCGGCTCCCCGAGGAACGGCAGCAGCTCCTCGACCTTCTTGGCCGGCAGGCTCACGGCGTCGGCCAGCTCGGATGCCTTCGGCGGGCGACCGTGGCGCACCTCGAGGGCGGAGGCGGCCATACGGATGGCCAGGAGCTGGTCGCCCGCGTGCACGGGGAGGCGGATGGTGCGGCTGGTGTTGGCGATGCCCCGGGCGATGGTCTGGCGGATCCACCACGTGGCGTAGGTGGAGAACTTGAACCCCCGGCGGGGATCGAAACGGTCGACCGCCTGGATGAGGCCGAAGTTGCCCTCCTGGATCAGGTCCAGCAGAGGCAGGCCGGACGCCTGGTACCTCTTGGCGATGGAGACGACGAGGCGCAGGTTGGACCGGACGAACTTGCGGTGGGCATCGGCACCCGCCACGACGTCCTGCTCGAGCTCCTCCTGGGCGGCCATGGTGAGGGCGTCGCCTCGGGCCAGCTTCTCCGCCGAGGCCAGACCCTTCTGGGTGAGGGTGCCCAGCCGCACTTCATCGTCCCTGGTCAGCAGGGGGTATTTCCCGATGTCATTCAGGTAGAGCTGGAGGAGATCCTCGTCCTCGCTGCCCCGTCCCTGCGTCTTGCTCAAGAACGCCTCCCAGGTGCAAGTGTCAAGCTATCAGAGGGGCATCGATCCGGCCATGGCGGGTGTGGAGAAGTTGCTCACGGTACGAAGGTGAGGACGAGTCGGACATCGGCGCCGGCGCGCTCGATGTGGGCGTCGGAGGTGAGGTGGCGGATCAGGAAGAGGCCGCGACCTCGCTCGGCGGCGGTGTCGGCCACTCCTGGTGCCCGGGGCACGTCGAAGCCCCGGCCCCGGTCACAGATCCGCACGACCAGTGACCGCCCGTCGAAGCCGGCAGTTGCCCGGGTGACCCCGCCGGCGTGGCGGAGGGAGTTCACCATGGCCTCGTGGACGGCGAGGATGGCGCCGTCGGCATCGCCCGGCCAGTGGGTGACGTCGAGCATGCGTGCCAGCTCCCGCCGGGCGACCGCGGGCTGCGTGGACAGCTCGACGGGCCGGCGGAGGGCGGAAACAGGCATGTACCCTCTTTGTGCCCAATGCGGACCGAACGCCAACGTCGAGAGGGCCTCAGGCCCCGAATACGGCCTCCAGTTCCTCGGGCACCGCCACTTCGAGCTGGCCGTACGTGCATGACGCCGGCTCCCGCTCCGGGCGCCAGCGCACGAACGAGGTGGCGTGGCGGAACCGGTCGCCCTGCAGGTGGTCGAACGCCACCTCGGCCACCAGCTCGGGCCGCAGCGGCTCCCACGACATGTTGCGGCCGGCGTTCCAGCGGCTCTGACCACCCGGCATTCGCCCGCCTTTCGCGGCGGCTTCGGCCTCCGCCTCGGCCCACGCGGCCCAGGGATGGCCGTCCAGCGCTCCGGCCCGGAACGGCTCAAGCTCGATGGACAACTCCTTGCGCCGGGCCACGCTGAACGACGACGCCACGCCCACGTGGTGGAGGGTGCCCTCGTCGTCGTAGAGGCCGAGGAGCAGCGAGCCGACGCCGGCCCCGTCCTTGTGGACCCGGAAGCCGGCCACCACACAATCCGCGGTGCGGGCGTGCTTCACCTTCCACATCACCCGCTCGTCCTCCCGGTAGGGGAGCGAGAGGGGCTTGGCCACCACGCCGTCGAGGCCGGCGCCCTCGAAGCGGTTGAACCAATCGGTGGCGACGACGGGGTCGCCGGTGGCCGGCGTGAGGTGGACGGGTGGCTCGGCCGTCGCCAGCGACTGTTCGAGGAGGGCGCGCCGCTCGCCAAAGGGTCGTTGACGGAGGTCGTCGTCGCCCAGGGCCAGCAGGTCGAAGGCGACGAACGACGCCGGCGTGGTCGCCGCCAGCATCTTGATGCGCGACGCCGCGGGGTGGATCCGTTGCAGGAGGGCCTCGAACTCCAGGCCGCCGGCGCCGGCGATGACGATCTCCCCGTCGAGCACGCACCGTGGCGGCACGTTCGCCCTGAGCGCCGGCGGCAGCTCCGGGAAGTAGCGGGTGAGGGGCTTCTCATTGCGGCTGCCGAGCTCCACTTCGTCGCCGTCACGGAAGACGATGCAGCGGAAGCCGTCCCACTTCGGCTCGTAGAGCATCCCCTCCGGCGCCGGCATCTCCCGGGCCAGCTTGGCCAGCATGGGCTTCACGGGAGGCATGACGGGCAGCTTCATGGCGCTCATGGTCGCGCCTCAGGCGCGCCAGAGGAATCGCGCCGGCGCCATCTCAGCGACCGGCGGCGCGGGCGATCAGGGTGCGGCGGTTGCGCGTCCCGCTCTTGGCGAAGATGGACTTCAGGTGGTCTTGCACCGTGTGCTCGGACAGGAACATCCGCTCCGCGATGTGGCGCGTATCGGCGCCGGCGACGAGGTGCCCCAGGAGCTCCGCCTCCCGGGCGCTGAGCCCCAGGGCCCGGGCGAAGACCTCAGTCCGCTCCGCCGGCGAGGCGGTTTCGATGGTGACGGCGATGTCGGGCGGGGTGTCGCCGATGCGCGCCGCCCGCAGCGTCAGCCACGCGCCGCCGGCCAGGTGGACCCGGGCCCACGGCGGGTGGTCGTCGACGCCGGCCTCGACCGCCAGCAACTGGGCGGCCACGTTGTAGGCCCCGGAGGGGACCGGCCGGCGCTCACCGTCCGGCGGGACCAGGGCCCGCAGGTAACGCTCCGTCTCCGGAGTCTGCGCCCTGACCTCGAGTTCGGGGGAGAGCATGAGGACGACCGGCCCGGTCCGCTCCGGGGGCGCAGGGACATCGTCGAACGTGCGGGCCTGGCATCTGCGGAGGGCCTCGGTCACCGGCGCGGCGACGGCGGTGAGGAACTCCCCGTTCGCTTCCGTGAACGGCCTCGGGCCCAGCCGCCACAACTCGAGAAACGCCCAGCAACCGAACCGGTCCCGGAAAACCACCGACGCCACGTCGTCGACGCCGTAGCCGGCGAGCATGTCCCGCCAGACCAGGCTGGTGTCGCGCTGGGCGCCGAGGAGGGCGACGGGCGCCACGAGCCGGGTCCAGCGGTTCATGGCCGTCAGGTACTTCAGGCGAATGAGGCGGGGTAGCTCCGGCAGGCAGGGGACGTCGGCCAAGGGAGCGCAGCCGACCTCGGTCTCCGGGTCGGTGAGGAGCCAGGAGTAGGCGTCGAAGCCCACCGCGGCCCGTAGCTCGTCCAGCACGGCAAGCCGCAGGCCCCGCGCTTCGTTGTGCTCTTCGCAGAGCCGGATGACCCGCGCCACGGACACGCCTCACAGTACGGCGGGCGGCGAAACCCCATGAAGTTGGGATACCCAGGCCCGGCATGCCGCCGTACGGTCCCTCGTAGGGAGAAACCGAACAAGGAGGCACCCCATGGCCACACTGCACATCCGCCACGCCATCACCGACTTCGACACCTGGGCAGCGGCGTTCAACCGGTTCGCCGACGCCCGGCGGGACGCCGGCGTTCGTGCCTTTCGGGTCCGGCGGCCCGTGGACGACCCGGCCTACGTCGTGATCGACCTCGACTTCGACACCAGGGAAGCGGCCGAGTCGTTCCGGGACTTCCTGATGACCAAAGTCTGGGTCCCGGGGGTCTCCCCGGCTCTGGTGGGCACCCCCGAGACGATGGTCCTGGAAGCCGCCGGGCTGTGACCGCAGGGCCCGGTCGCGCCCGATAGCGTCGCCGGGAGCGATGCCGATCCCTCGCGCCACCTATCGCGTCCAGCTCCACGCCGGGTTCACCTTCGACGACGCCGCCGGCATCGTCGACTACCTGGCCGACCTCGGCATCAGCCACCTCTACTGCTCGCCGTTCCTCCAGGCGGCGCCCGGCAGCGCTCACGGCTACGACGTGGTGGACCACCACCGGCTCAACGCCGAGCTGGGCGGCGAGGCTGCCTACGAGCGGCTGTGCGCCGCCCTGGACACCCGGGGGATGAGCCAGCTCGTCGACATCGTGCCCAACCACATGGCCATCACCGGCCGGGAGAACGCCTGGTGGTGGGACGTGCTCGAGAACGGGCCGTCGAGCAGGTACGCCGGCTACTTCGACATCGACTGGGACCCGCCCGAGGAGCGGATGCGCATGCGGGTCCTCGTGCCGGTGCTCGGCGATCAGGTTGGCCGCTGCATCGACCGGGGCGAGATCACCCTGGTGCGCGACGGGGCATCGTTCGAGTTCCGGTACTTCGACCACGCTTTCCCCGTCTCACCACGGTCCCAGAACGACTTCCTGACTGCGGTGGGCATGAAGATCGGCTCCGCCGCGCTGGTCAGGGTCGCCGTCGACCTCGGCCGGCTACCGCACTCGCTGGCATCGGACCGGGAGAGCGTCGAGAAGCGCCACGACGATAAGGAGATCCTCCGGGGCCGGCTGGCCGAGCTGTTCGAGGACGAGGCGGTCTCCGGCGCGGTCGACGAGGCGATCGACGACTTCAACCGCGAACCCCAGGCAATCGATGACCTCCTCGAGCGCCAGAACTACCGCCTGGCCTACTGGAAGGTGGCGGGCCAGGACCTCGACTACCGCCGGTTCTTCGACATCACCACGCTGATCGCCCTGTGCAGCGAGAACCTGTTCGTCTTCGCCGACACCCACGAGAAGATCATCGGGCTCATCCGGAAGGGCAAGGTCACCGGGCTGCGGGTCGACCACGTGGACGGCCTGCGCGACCCCGCCGCCTATCTTCACCTGCTCGACCAGGCTGCGGGAGACACCTACATCGTGGTCGAGAAGATCCTCGAGAGCGACGAGGTCGTGCCCGCGGACTGGGTCGTCGAGGGGACCACTGGCTACGACTTCGCGGCAAGGGTCAACGGCCTGTTCGTGGACCCCGCCGGCGAGAAGCCGTGCACGGACATCTACGCCGGCTTCGTCGGCTCCCCCGTCGATTACGAGGCCGCCGTCTACTACAACAAGCACCTGGTCATGCGCGAGGTGCTGGCCGCCGACGTCCATCGCCTGGTCAACGATCTGGTGTGGGTGTGCGAGCGGCACCGCCAGCATCGGGACCACACCCGCCAGGATCTCTCCCGCGCCGTGCGGGAGGTCTTGGCCGCTCTCGACGTGTACCGGACCTACGTCCGGGCCGGCCCGCCGCAGCCCTCCGCCGTCGATGTCGCCCGGGTCGAGGCCGCCGTCGACCGGGCCACGGAGCGCCGCGGGGACCTCGACCCGTCCCTGTTCGAGTTCCTGCGCGACCTCCTCCTGAAGCGCATCACCGGTACTCAGGAGAACGAGTTCGCCCTGCGCTTCCAGCAGCTGAGCGGGCCGGTGATGGCCAAGGGCGTCGAGGACACGACCTTCTACCAGTTCAACCGGCTGGTCTCGCTCAACGAGGTCGGCGGGAACCCCGGCCGGTTCGGCACGTCGGTCACCGAGTTCCACGAGGTCAACTCTCGAATGGCCCGGGACTGGCCGGGCACGCTCCTTGCCAGCTCCACCCACGACACCAAGCGCAGCGAGGACGTGCGGGCCCGGATCAGCCTGCTGTCGGAGATCCCGGAGGAGTGGGGCGCGGCCGTGGCCCGGTGGGCGGCAATGAACGCCTGCCACAAGCGCGATGGCATGCCCGACGCCAACGCCGAGTACCTGCTCTACCAGGTGCTGGTCGGCGCCCACCCCCTCGGCGTCGACCGGGCGGTGGCGTTCATGGAGAAGGCGTCGCGGGAGGCGAAGCAGCACACCTCCTGGGTCGACCCCGTCCCGGCCTATGACGAGGCGCTGGCCGCGTTCGTGCGGGCCGTGCTGGCCGACGACGCGTTCACCGCGGAGGTGGCCGCGTTCACCGCGCCGTTGGTCCCCGCCGGCCGGCGGACGTCGCTGTCCCAGACGCTGCTGAAGCTGACCTCGCCGGGCGTGCCCGACATCTACCAGGGCACCGAGCTGTGGGACCTGAGCCTGGTCGACCCCGACAACCGCCGGCCGGTGGACTACGACCTGCGCCGGGCATTGCTGGCGAAGGTGAGGAAGGCGTCGGCCGCCGAGGTCCTGCAATGGGAGGACGACGGGGCGCCGAAGCTGTGGATGACCGAGCGGGCCCTCGACGTGCGCCGGCGGCTGCCGGACTGCTTCGCAGGGGCGAGCTACGAGCCGCTTCCCGCCGCCGGCGACCGGGCGGCCAACGTGATCGCCTACGTGCGGGGCGGGCGAGTGGCCGTCATCGCGCCGCGGCTGGTGCTTGGCCTGCGCGACGGCTGGGGGGACACCACCGTCACGCTGCCCGAGGGCCGGTGGACCGACGCACTGGGGGGATCGACCGCCGATGAGGGTGAGGTGTGGCTCGCCGCCCTGCTGTCGGGTTTCCCGGTGGCCCTTTTGGTGAGGAACTGACGATGACCTCGTTCCGGGTGTGGGCGCCGCGCGCCAGTCGCGTCGACCTCGTCGTGCGGCGCGACCAGCGCCACCCCCTCGCCGGCCCCGACGAGCACGGCTGGTTCTCCGGCGAGGCCGATGCCGCCCCCGGGGACGACTACGCCTACTCCCTCGACGGCGGCGCCCCCCTCCCCGACCCCCGCTCGCCGTGGCAACCGGAGGGGGTCCACGGGCCGTCGCGCCTGGTCGACCACGCCGCGTTCGGCTGGACCGACGCCGGCTGGGCCGGCGGCGTGCCGCTCCCGGAGGCCGTCGTCTACGAGCTGCACGTCGATACCTTCTCCGCCGAGGAGACCTACGAGGGCGCTATCCCTCACCTCGACCACCTTGTCGCACTCGGCGTGACCCACGTCGAGCTGCTGCCGGTCGTGGAGTACCCGGGCCGCTGGGGCTGGGGCTACGACGGGGTGGACCTGTTCGCCCCCAACTCCGGCGACGGCGGCCCCGAGGGCCTGAAGCGCCTGGTCGACGCCTGCCACGCCAGGGGCCTGGCCGTGATCTTCGACGTGGTCTACAACCACCTCGGCCCGTCGGGGAACTACCTGGGCCAGTACGGGCCCTACTTCACCGACCGCTACGGTACTCCGTGGGGCGAGGCGGTCAACCTCGACGGCCCCGACAGCGACCCGGTGCGGGAGTTCGTGCTGGACAACGCCCTGATGTGGTTGGGTGACTACCACGCCGACGGCCTCCGCCTCGACGCCGTCCACGCCATCGTCGACACCTCGGCCACCCACATCCTCGAGGAGATGGCCGGCCGGGTGGACGAGCTCGAGGCGAAGCTCGGCGTGCCCAAGTTCCTCGTCGCCGAGAGCGACCTCAACGACCCCCGCATCGTCGCCGACCGCGCCCTCGGCGGCTTCGGCATGGACGCCCAGTGGAGCGACGACTTCCACCACGCCCTGCACGCCGTCCTCACCGGCGAGCGGGCCGGCTACTACGCCGACTTCGGTTCGGTGGCTCAGCTGGCCAAGGCCCTGCGCCAGGCCTTTGTCTATGACGGGGGCTACTCGCCCCACCGCCGGCGCCGGCACGGCCGCCCGCCGGCGGGCATCCCCCTGACCCGGTTCCTCGGCTACCTCCAGAACCACGACCAGGTCGGGAACCGGGCCAACGGCGAGCGCAGCTCGATGCTGATGAGCGACGGCCTGCTCAGGGTGGCCGCCGCATTGGTCCTGCTCGGACCGTCCGTGCCCATGCTCTTCCAGGGCGAGGAGTGGGGCGCGTCCACGCCGTTCCTGTACTTCACCGACCACGACGACCCCGAGCTCGGGAAGGCCGTCACCGAGGGCCGGCGGCGGGAGTTCGCTGCGTTCGGGTGGGACCCCGCCGAGGTGCCCGACCCCCAGGATCCGGAAACCTTCCGTCGCTCCAAGCTGAACTGGGACGAGCTGGCCGAGCCCCGCCACGCCGGCCTCCTCGACTGGCACCGCCAGCTCATCGCACTTCGCCGCTCGACGCCCGATGGCGCGTGTCGCTCCGCCGGCGCCGGCGACGTGACGGTGGACTTCGACGAGGACGCCCGCTGGCTGGTGCTGGTCCGGGGGCGACTCACCCTGGCCTGCAACCTGGGCGAGGCGCCGGCGACGGTTCCGGTCGGGTCGGGCGAGGTCGTCCTGGCGTCGGGAGACAGTGCCGGCGTCGAGGACGGCCAGGCGGTGCTTGCGCCCGAAAGCGCAATAGTGCTGTTCGGCCCTTGACGGATCTTCAAGAACGGGTGTATCCAGGATGAACGGGTCGATCACCGGCCTGTCTAAGGGGGTATGCGATGTCCCCAGTGTCGACGGCGACCAGCGATAGGTTCGTGGATCGAGCCGTGCCGCGCCCACTGCCTTATCCGACATCGCCGTACCCGACTGCGGACCTGCTTCTCCAGCTCTCCAAAGAGATCGTGGTCGACTGGCAGATGCCGTCCGACCTCGATCGCAAGAACTGAAAACCCCGGTTCTGGCTGCACTGGCGGTCGTATTCGCACGCCAGTGCAGCCAGAGTGGAGCGGGGCGCTACTTCACCTTGGTAGCGGCCTTCGTGTCGACGGCCGCCGGCGCCGGCGTGCGGCTGCGGGCGGCGTAGCTCAGGGCCAGGAGCACGAGGCCGACGACGGCGAGGCCGATGACCGCGCCGAGGGCGTAGCGGGCGGTGTCGTTGCCGGCGCCGGCGCCCAGGGCCTCGAACTGGGCCACCCGGGTGAACATGTCCTGGGTGTGGGTGGTGTCGTCACCGAAACGGGTGTCGTCCCATCCGATGATGGCGTACTCCTTCAGCGAAGCCACTCCCGGGGGCTGGCGGATGTCGGCGCCGGTCCAGACCCCGATGCGCCGGCTGACGGAGCGGTCGGTGATGCGGGTGTTCTTGGACCAGCTGTCGCCGTTGTCGGTCGAGTACGTGTAGTAGACGTCGGTGGCGATCGCGCCCTTGTCGTCGCGGAAATCCCACCAGACGGCATCGACACGGCCGTCGGGTGTCACGTCGATGTTGGGCGTGATCTGCACGGCGAGCCCGTTGGGGTCGTCGTCATTGAGCAGCTTGGGCTGGGTCCAGGTCTTCCCGTCGTCGGTCGACCGCTGGTAGTAGATGTCGCGGTCGGCCCCCCTGGGGGTCTGGCCGGGCTTGTCCTCGTAGATCACGTGCAGGCTGCCCTGGGGGCCGCCGGCGGACGACCACTTCAGGATGCCGACGTGCTCGGTGTAGGGGCTGGGCGGGGAGACATCGTTGAACTCCCAGGTGGCGCCCCGATCGGTGGTCTTGCCGATGATGATCGGCGCCGGCGGCGCCGGCGTGATGCCCACCGTGTTCAGCGGCCAGATGACGAACAGGGCGCCCTTGTCGTTGGTCGCCAGCGACGGGGCGCTGAAGCTCATCACGAAGGGAACGTCCTGGCCCTGAGCGTTCCTGATCGTCTTTGGGTACTTGGCCTGCAGATCGATCGGCTCGCTCCAGGTCTCGCCGGCGTCGGTCGAGACCGAGAGCATCGGCGCCCGCTGGAAGGGCGGGCTCGTCTGTTCCGGCAGCGCCTTGCGCCAGGTGACGTAGACGACGTCGGTTGCGCCCGAGCTGTCGACCGCGATCGAGGAGACCGGGGTGTTGTTCTCGGTGGCGGCGCCGGTGAGCCCCCGGGCGTTGCGGACGATCTGAGTCGTCCAGCTGTCGCCCAGGTCCGTTGACTTGGCGACGAGCACGCTGATGTTGGCCCGCTGGCCGCCGTCCTGGGTGTCCCAGCCGTTGAGGCCGTAATAGAGGGTGCTGTCACGGCCCCAGGCGATCGGGGTCTCGGTCTGCATGCCGGCGGTGTTGAAGCAGAACGGGTAGGACGGCAGGCCCGGCAGCGGATCGAGGAGCCGCCAGGTCTGGCCGGCGTCGGTCGAGCGGAACAGCCGGCACAGGCGGGTGCGCATCTCCACGGCCGCAGCCACCACGTTGCGCTCGTTGGCCGGGTCGATCAGCAGGTACGGGGCGGAGTAGGTGCGCGTGGGGGCGAGGTCATCGACGGTGGCCCGGATCGGGCTGGTGAGCCGGGGGCCTTCCGTCTGGGCGCTCACCGCGGCCGGGACGGCCAGTACGGCGCCGGCCAGAAGGCCGGCGACTGCTCTGCGGGTGCGCGTCACTTGCCGGCCACCGAGGGCTGGCCAGGGCGGCGCCGGCTGGAGAAGGCGACGGCCAGGCCGGCGAGGAACAGGCCGGCGCCGGCGACGCCGAGGGCGACGAGCAGCACCGAGCCCGTGCTCACCGCCTCCTCCTCGAGCAGCCCCACGGTGGGCTGCTGGTCGAGAGGCACCTCGGGCGCCTGGCTCAGCACCGGTGCGCCGCCGGCGCCGAGGATCGTGACCTCGCCGCGAGCAGGCACGCCCCGGATGTGGGTCTCGTTGGCGGCCAGAGTCTGGGTCGCGTACAGGTTGTAGGTGCCGGGCTTTGCGTCCTCCGGGATGCGGACGGCGCCCGGGCCCCACATGGCGTAGAGCTCTTCGTTGGGCTGGAAGGTACCCAGGATCGGCCCGTCGAAGCTCCCGGCGCGGATCTCGACCGGGTTGGTCCGGCCGTAGCCCCGGGGACCGAAGACGGTGACCTCTTCGCCGGCCTTGACCTGGGCCGGCGTGATCTGGAGCTGGGCGATGTGGGGGGCGGGCGAGGGGGCGGCGGACGCGAGGAGGAAGGCACTGACGAGCAGTGCCCTCGCCCCCCAGCGGACGAGCTTGGTCGACATGTCAGGAACCTTTCGTGACGCGCAGGTACCGACTACTTTCGCGGCGAAACTACCGGTGCGCAACACCTCTTGGGGCGTGGCTACGCCGGCTCGGGCGTGTCCGCCGGCCGGCGGACCTGGGCGACGGCCAGCGACATGGCGAACCCGCCGCCGAGGGCGACGCCGGCCAGCAGCCCGAGGCCGAAGTCGCGGCCGCGGGCGCCGCCGGGCTCGGTGTGGGCGAAGTCGACCACGGCGGCGGCGATGTCCTGGGTGGAGTTCTCGGTGTTCCCGTGGCGGGTGTCGGACCAGGCCACCACGCTCCAGCTCTCGCCGGATGTCACGGCAAGGGGGACCTGCACGAAGTACTGGGGGCCGGCGGTGCCCAGGCTGCGGTCGTTGGGCACGTCGCTGACCCGGATGTTCGTCGACCACGTCTCGCCCCCGTCCTCCGAAGACGCCAGGTAGACGGCGTCGAACATGCCGACGTTGGAGGTGAGACCGAGGAACGGCGCCGTGGCCGTCGGCGCCACGGTCGGGGCGGGGAAGGGGTCGTTGCGGAAGTCGTACCAGGCGACGTCGATCCGGCCCCCGGGCACGAGGGAGATCTTCGGGTAGAACTGGCCGATCCGGGCGCCCTTGGGATCGTCGTTGAGCATGCGGGGCTCGGACCAGGTGGCGCCGTCGGCGGACTTGGAGAAGTAGACGTCGAGATCCTGGCTGCGGTTGTCGTGCCAGACCAGGTAGAACTCGCCCCGCTCGCGGTCGAGGATCGACACCGGCTCGCTGGCGTCGCGGGCGCCCATGACCCTGAAGTCCTGCCAGGTCCTGCCCTGGTCCTCGGACACCGACGCCATGATCGAGGTGAGCCGCGGCTCGGGCACGTTGGGGCCGGCGGCCGGCGCGTTCTCCCGGTAGAAGGCCCACAGCTTGCCGTCGCGGACGATGAGGCGGGGCGCCTCGAAGCCGGTGGCCTTGTCCATGAGCATCACCGGCGGGCCGAAGGTGGCGCCGCCGTCGTCGGAGGTGGCCATGAAGGCCCGCACCGGCCGGGACGGCGTGCCGGCGGGGACCTGGTACGCCCGCCGCCACGTGACGTAGACCCGCTGCTCGTCGGCGGGGTCGATGGCGATGTGGGCCTGCCAGTTCAGCTCGACCACCTCGTCGACCGGGTTGGGGGCCGCATGGACCGCAGACGTCCGCCAGGTGAGCCCGCCGTCGGTCGACCGGCCGAGCAGCACGCTGCGGGCGCCGCCGGCGGTCGGGTTCTGAGCGTGGAAGAGGTAGAACAGCGTGCCACTGGAGTCCTGGTCCAGCTCGGTGCGGATGTTCTTGGGGTTGCCGGCGCCGAGGCCGCCGTCGGTGAAGGGCACCAGCTTCGGCGCCTCCGACTGCCTCCACGTCGCCCCCCTGTCCGAGGAGATGTAGAAGCGGTTCTCGCCGGCCTGGAGCTCCACCTCGGCCAGGTACACGGTGTTCGGGTCGTTGCGGTCGACGAGCAGGCTGGGCGCCTCGTGGGTGCGCGACAACCGGTTCTCCTCGGTCACCACCGTCGAGCGGCCGACCTCGGTGGTCTTCTTCTCCGAGGAGCACGCGCTGGCCACCAGGCCGAGGGCCAGCACGGCCATGCAGAGTCGGAAGCCCGGACGTGTGCGCATCGCCACCTCGTGTGCTCGCCTGCCGCAACCCCCGCGGTCTTGGCGCCGGCAGTCTTGCAGAGTCAGGCCGAGTGGGAGGCGGTCCACTCCAGGAGCCGTTCCGCCGGCCAGGCGTTGACGATCGACTCGTCCCGCACGCCGCACTCGGCGGCGCGCACGCAGCCGTAGGGCTGCCACTCGAGCTGGCCGGGGGCGTGGGCGTCAGTGTCGATGGACACTTTGCAGCCGGCGGCCACCACCTTGCGCAGCAGCGCCTTGGGCGGGTCGAGGCGCTCGGGGCGGCAATTGATCTCGACCGCGGTGTCGGATTCGACAGCGGCGGCGAACACCGCTTCGGCGTCAAAGGTGGACTGGGGGCGGCCCTTGCCCGTGACCATGCGCCCGGTGCAGTGGCCCAGGATGTCGACGTGGGGGTTGCGCACGGCGGCGATCATCCGGGGCGTCATGAGCTCCGACTCCATGCGCAGCTTTGAGTGGACGCTGGCCACGACGACGTCGAGGCGGGCCAGCAGTTCGTCTGTCTGGTCGAGTGATCCGTCGTCGAGGATGTCGACCTCGATGCCGGTGAGGATGCGGAACGGGGCCACCCGCTCGTTGATCTCGGCCACCAGGTCGAGTTGGGTGCGGAGCCGCTCGGCGGTCAGGCCGTTGGCCACCTTGAGCCGGGGCGAGTGGTCGGTGAGCACCATGTACTCATGTCCGAGGGCGTGGGCCGCCCGGGCCATCTCCTCGATGGGGCTGCCACCGTCGGACCAGTCGGAGTGGGTGTGGCAGTCGCCCCGGAGTACGGCGCGGATCTCGGCGCTGCGCCCGTCGAGCACGACCGGGTCCTGGTCCTCGAACCCGCGGGCCTCCTCCTCCAGCTTGGCCAGGTAGGCGGGCACCTGGCCGGCGATGGCCTCCGTGGCCACCGCCTCGGTGGTCTGGCCGACGCCGGCCAGGTCGCGCAGGCGGCCTTTCTTGGCCCGGTCGGCCAGGTCGCCGGGGTCGAGCTTGGCCAGGGTTCGAGCCGCGCCCCGGAACGCCCGTACGCGGTACGTCGGCGCGCCCTGCCGTTCGAGCAGGTAGGCGATGCGTTGCAGGGCCTCGACGGGATCCAGAGGATCCGAGCGTAGTGGTGGGAGGCCGCCAGGATTCCGGCGTCGCGAACTGGCGGGGCGCCCCGAGCAGATCATTCGCGTCTGCCAACCTGGGGGGGTGACGCACGTCGTCGTCCTCGCCGACACCCACATCCGGCGCACCGGTGCGCGCGGTCTGCCGGACGCCGCCTACGCCCACCTGGAGCAGGCCGACGTCATCCTCCACGCCGGTGACATCCTCGTCGCCGAGGTGCTCGACGAGCTGGGCGGCTTCGCCCCCGTGCACGCCGTCCTCGGCAACAACGACGCCGAGCTCTTCGGCGTCCTGGCCGAGACGCAGTCGCTGGAGATCGACGGTGTGCGCATCGCCATGGTCCACGACAGCGGGCCGACGCCGGGCCGCGCCGACCGCATGCACCGCCGGTTCCCCGATGCCGAGGTCGTGGTCTTCGGCCACAGCCACATCCCGTGGGACGATGCCGGCCTGGGCGGTCAGCTCCTCTTCAACCCTGGCTCCCCGACCGAGCGCCGGTCGCAGCCGCATCTCACCCTGGGTACGCTGGACATCCGCCCTGACGGGCAGGACGGCGGCCGGGTGGTCTCCCGGATCCACGTTTTGGGATGACGGAAGCTCGGCTGGCGCTCGCCAGCGCGGTCACCGCACTCCTGATCGTCGCCGGCGCCCTGGTCGCGGTGCGGACCTCGGCCGCCCCGAGAGCCCTCGCCTTCATCGCCGGCGGGAAGATGGCCTCGGCCGCCGCTGACGCTCCCGCCTTGGTGGCGCCGGCGTCCCTCGGGCCGCGGGCCCTGCCGCTCTCGTCCCCCGCGTCGCTCGACGCCGCCCTGGCCACGGCCGGCTTCAGGCTCCCCGCCGGCGCCGGCGTGTATGCGGCCAAGATCACCAAGGAGGCCGGGGGGCTTGCGTACGAGGACTACCAGGGCGGGGTCGGCGCTCTGGGGACCAACTTCTGGCCGGCGTCGTCGATCAAGGTGCTGGCTGCTCTCGGCGCCCTGGAGTTCGTGGGCCAGCAGGGCTTCACGGGGGCGGCCACGGTCGCCTTCGGCAACGGCGCCCCGCGCACCATACGGTCGATCTACGACGCCGCCATCCGGATCAGCGACAACGGCGCCTACGACGACCTGGTGGAGATCGCCGGCGTCGATTACCTGAACAAGGAGTTCCTCACGCCGGCCCGGGGCTTCCCGGTGACGGTCATCCAGAGGTCCTACACCGTGGGCGGCAACCTGCGATCTCAGCCGGCGATGACGATCACCGAAGGGGCCAGGAAGGTCGTCATCCCCGTCCGTAACGGCAAGATCGACACCGACTGCCCGCAGGGCCAGTGCTCCAACCTGTTCGAGATGAGCGAGTCGGTGCGCCGGCTGGTGCTCCACAACGAGATCCCCGAGGCCGAGCGGTTCAAGATCGCCTCGACCGACGTGATCGGCCTGACCAGCGCCCTCCTGGGAGCAGAGGGCTGGTTCGAGCCGGCCGTCGCCCGGGTGCTGGGCAACGAGGCACGGATTTACGGAAAGCCGGGACAGGCACCGAGGCGGGACTGCCTCGACGTGACCCTCATCGAAGGCCGCAACGGCCAGCGCATCCTGCTCTCGGCCACCGTGCCCGAGCGCCAGGGCGGCTGCCCGGCGCTGGTCAACCTGGCGACCGCCGTCCTCAGGTACCTGACGGGCTAGCGCCGGGCCCGAGATCCGCGTGGAGCTTCTCGCTCTCCGGCGTGGGCTCGAGGTCGATCTCCACCAGGCGGGCCTGGAGCCGGCGGTAGGTGGCGGCGGCGTCGTCCGGCCGGCCGAGCTTGGACTGGAGGCGCATGATGCGCCGGTAGATCTGCTCGGCGTAGGGGTCGACCTCCACCGCCCGCTGGAGGGCCTGCCAGGAACCCCGGGCGTCGCCCGAGGCCCAGCGGATGTCACCCAGCCACACCTGGACGTCGAGCACCCGCTGGCGGAGGTCCTCCCGGGGCGTCTCGGCCCAGGCCCAGTCGGCGCCGGCCAGCAGGTCGCCGGTGTAGGTCTGGGCCACCCGGTCGTAGGCCGCGGACCGCACGAAATCATCGCCGCCGGCGGCGCCGTCACTGAGGGCCTGCTCCAGCCGCCACAGGTCGACATCGAACAGCGGCTCGACGCGGTAGCGGTCGCCGTCGCGCTCGATGACCTTGAGCTTCCTCTCTCCTGTTGCGTCGCGCAGGCGGCTCCGGAGGTTGCCCAGGGCCGTCCAGAACCACTCCGACCCTCGACCGGGGTCGGCCTCGGGCCACAGAGCCTCGACGGCAGCGTCGAGCGTGGTGCCGGCGGGATGGAGCAGGTAAAAGGCCAGGAGCTCACGGGCCTTGGCCCGCAGCCCGGCGCGGATCTCAGTGCCGTTCACGTCGATGCGGTACGTGCCCAGCAGCTGCACGTTGACCGACGGGGCCTCGGCCATCACGACCTCGAAGGGCTCCGCCTCCTGGACCACGGCGGTGATCACCTCGTCGTCGGTCCGGGCGCTGGCCAGCACGGCCAGCAGCTCACTCGCCGCCTCCCGGCCGAGGGTGTAGAGGCGGGCGCCCACCAGCCGGGTGGCCAGTTCCTCGTGGCCGACCTCCGCCGCCCGCTCGTTGGCCTCGAGCCGGATGGTCACCGCCTGGTCGGCGGCGGTGTCGACGAGCACGGTCAGGACCCGGGGGCCCTCGCTCTTGACGACGGCGTCGATCAGTGCGGCCAGGTTCTCCGGAGAAGGCTCGCGGGCGACGACGAGAACGGTGCCCGGCGCCGTGGGGCTGCGATCCTGCGCCAGCTCCTCCAGGCAGCCGGCGAGGTCACGCGGCTGGATGAGGTCGGGGACGGCCAGGCCCGGCGGGAGCAGGTCGCCCACCACGCAGGCCTCACCGACGCCGGCGTTCTGGGCCAGGCACGACGTAGTGATGAACCGGGCGACGTCGGCTGCCGCCGGCCCGAGGAGCGACAGCACGCCGACCTCGGCCAGATCCACGGTGATCTCTTCGGCGTCGCGGAAGCCGATCGCCATCGTGGTCGGGCTGGCCGGCGCCGGCGCGGCGCCGTTCGGGGATTTGCCGTTGGCGCCTTGGCCGGGAGGCTTGATGGCGGCCAGGTCGGCCCGGGCCCGGGCGTAGCGGTCGATCCGGCGCGTGACGTTGGTGGCGAAGGGGTCGCGCCGGTACAGGCCGGGCGAGGGCGTGTTGGCCCGGCGCCGGCGCCGGCGGCGCAGGCCTGCCCGCCGGAGGGCCGCGCTCACGCCGAGGGCGAGTGAGGGCCCCACGACCAGGCCGGGCAGGGTGCAGGCGAGGGGGTCCTCGCCGACGCCGCCGTCGGCGGCGCCCACTGGCGCCGGCGGGACGGCCGGCGGGGCGCCGAAGGCGGACGCGGCGATGTCGTCGGCTGGCTCGTCGGCCAGGGCGCCCTCGGGGAGCGGCTCGGCGAGGGATTCGACCACCGCGACCTGCTCGGCCACGCTGCCGTACATGTTGGCTCTTGGCGCGGTCTGGGCCTGCGCCGGCGTGATCGGGCTCGTAGCCGGGGCTGCCGGGGGGGAGAAGCCGGCCAGCGCCTCCCGGACAGCGGCCTCCACCAGGCGGGGGAGCTGGTCGTTCAGCCCGTCACGGATGGCCCGCAGCTGCGACGCCTCTTCCCGCAAGCCGGAGGTGATGGCCTCGACCTCGCGGAGGGCGGCGCGCAGCTCGGGCTGGACGGCGTCGGCCACCACTTGGGGCAGCCGCTCGTTCATCTCCCGCTCGATCTCGCGAAGGCGGGCCGACTCCCGGCGCAGCTCGGCGCCGTCCTCCTGGAGGCCGCCGGCGTCGCGCCGCATCCGGGACGCCTCGGTGCGCAGGGCGGCGACGGAGCCCTCGATGTCGGCCATGGCGCTGTTCATGTCGGCGCCCCGATTGGCAGCCAGGTCGGCCACCACCGCCTGCTGGTGGGCCAGGCTGCTGGCCACGGCGTGGAGCTGGGCCTTCACCCCGTCGAACTCGGCGCGCATCCAGTGCAGCACCCGGGCGCCGTTCTCCCGGGACATCATCCCGCCGGCCTGGTCCTGGGTGGCCGGCGGCCCGCCGGCCTGGTGCTGGAGGGATGGCTGGGGCCGGGCGGAGGAGACGGAGGCCGGCGCCGGCTGCGCCGGCTGAACCGGGCGCGAGGGCACGGCGACGGGCACGCTGCGGGCGAACACCTCAGGGCATCCCGAGAACTTCCCCCGGCACACGGTCTCGCACATCGTGCACGTGCACGCCGACCCACCCGCCTTCATCGGATGGTTGCAGCCGGTCGTGATCTGGCATCCGAACTCGTGGCACCAACCCATCGGGCGCCCATCGTAGGTCCCGAAGAGGGGTACGTTCCGGGACAGTGCCTCCTCCTCTTGACCGGCGACTCCTGCTGGCCGCCATCCCGACCCCCTTGGAGGCCGCCGACCGGCTTGGCGCGGCGCTCGGAATGGAGCCCGGGGCGCTGTGGGTCAAGCGGGACGACGTGACCGGCCTGGGCGGCGGCGGCAACAAAGCCCGCAAGCTCGAGTACCTCTGCGCCGAGGCCCTGGCGAAAGGCGCCGATGTGCTCGTCACCGGGGGCGGGCCCCAGAGCAACCACGTGCGCATGACCGCGGCGGCGGCCAACCGCCTGGGCCTGGACTGCGCCGTCGTCATGGCTGGGCCGAAGCCGGAGACGTCGGCCGGCAATGTCCTGCTCACCGAGATCCTCGGCGCCGACCTTTCCTGGACCGGGCTCCAGGAGGGCATGGACTACACCGAGATCGAGGCGGCCATCGAAGAGACCGCCGACCGGATGGAGGCCGCCGGCCGCCGGCCCTACCGGATCCCGATCGGCGGGGCGACGGCCGTCGGGGCCCTCGGCTACGTGCGGGCCGCCGCCGAGCTGCGCCAGCAGGCGTCGGCTCTCTTCGGCGAGGTGGACGTGGTCGTCGTCGCCGCCGGCTCGGGGGGCACCCATGCCGGCCTCGCCGCCGGCCTGGGCGACCTCGACGTGGTGCTGGGCGTCGATGTCGGCGCCCGCACCGACCTCGACACCGCAGTCCCGGCCAAGGCCGTGGAGGTGGCCGCCCTCGCCGGCCTGCCGTCGCCGGTCGGCACGGTTCGCGTCGATCACGACCGCGTGGGGGGCGGCTATGGCGCGCCGACGGAGGAGTGCCGGCACGCCGTGCTCCTCGCGGCCCGCTCCGAGGGCCTGCTCCTCGATCCCGTCTACACCGGGAAGGCCCTTGCCGGCCTGGTGGCGGCTCGGGCTGCCGGGTCGGTCGGGCCGGACACCCGGACGGTCTTCCTCCACACCGGCGGGCTGCCGGCCCTCTTCACCGGCGCGTACTCCACCTGGGGCCGGGACCGGGCAGACTGAGGCGATGGCCGCGGCGTTCACGGATGATGGTCGGCCGAGCCCCGTCGTCGGGGCGCTCGGGGCGATCGCCCTCCTCGTCTTCGTCGCCGGGGTGGTTCTGGTGTTCCAGCGCGCGAACGCCGAGACACCCCTGACCGCGGCGACCGGGGGCACCGGCAGGATCGTCTTCACCAGCGACCGCGGGGACGACCTGGACATCTACTCGGTCAGGCCCGACGGCTCCGGCAGGGTCCAGCTCACCGACAACCCTGCGACCGACCAGACGCCTTCGTGGTCTCCTGACGGCTCGAAGATCGCCTTCGAGTCCAACCGGGACGGCAACTGGGAGATCTACGTCATGAACGCCGACGGCACGAACCAGGTCCGGCTCACGGACAATGCCGAGACCGACGTCTTCCCCCGCTGGGTGCCCGACGGCGGGCGGATCGTCTTCGCCAGCGCCCGCAACCGCAACTTCGACATCTTCATCATGCACGCCGACGGCAAGGAGCAGCGGCCGCTGACGCTGGAGGCGTCCACGGACACGGCCCCGGGCTTCTCGCCCGACGGGAGCAAGATCGTCTACCAGAGCCTGCGCGAGGGGAACGACGACATCTACGTGATGAACGTCGACGGGACGAATCAGGTCCGGTTGACCGACGACCCGGCCCAGGACTGGCTGCCTGTGTGGTCGCCCGACGGGACGAAGATCGCCTTCCAGCGGGCCCGGGCCGACGGGAACTCCTTCGACATCTGGGTGATGAACGCCGACGGGAGCGGGCAGCGGCAGGTGACTCGCACCAAGGACTCAGCAGTGGCGCCCACGTGGTCGCCGGACAGCACCAAGCTGGCATTCAGCAGCTACCGCAGTGGCGGAATCAGGATCCTGGTGATCAATCTCGACGGCACCGGCCTGGCCCAGATCACCGGGGGCTCGGGCTACAACAGCTACATCCCCGACTGGCAGCGCGACCCGTCGTTGGCCCCGCCGACGACCACCACCACGGCGCCGGCGCCCACCCCGACCACCCGCGGGCGCTGACCCCCCACCCGAACCTGCTGCGCTTGACCCCCACAGGCGCGGGTAGGTGCAGCCAGATCGGGTGGCTCGACGGGCCGTTTTCCCAAATCGGCATGCTGCGCCGTAGTCTCATGGCGCAATGACCGAGGCCGCTCTCCCAGTCCCCACCGCGGCGGCCCCTACGGTCGCAGTGCCCGGCCGGAGCCGGCTGGCCGCCTACGTCGCCCTCACCAAGCCCCGGATCATCGAGCTGCTGCTGGTGACGACGGTGCCGGCGATGATCGTGGCCGAGCGCGGTATGCCGGCCACGTGGCTGATCCTCGCCACCCTGATCGGCGGCACCCTGGCCGCCGGCGGCGCCAACGCCACCAACATGGTGATCGACCGCGACATCGACAAGTTGATGCACCGCACCCGCAAGCGCCCGCTGGTCACGGGCGAGATCACCCCTCGCAACGCCCTCATCTTCGCCATCGCCCTCGAAGCTGCGGCGGCGGCCTGGCTGGCGGTGGTCGTCAACCCCCTGAGCGCGGTTCTGGCCGTCTCGGCCACCCTCTTCTACGTGTTCGTCTACTCGCTGTGGCTCAAGAGGACGTCGACCCAGAACATCGTGATCGGAGGCGCCGCCGGCGCCGTTCCCGTCCTGGTCGGATGGGCCGCGGTCACCAACGAGTTGGCCGTCGCCCCCTTCGTGATGTTCGCCATCATCTTCGTCTGGACGCCACCGCACTTCTGGGCTCTCGCCATCCGCTACAAGGCGGACTACGCGGCCGCCGACGTGCCCATGCTGCCAGTGGTCGCCACCTTCGACGAGACGGCCAAGCGCATCGTCGCCTATACCGTCGTCCTGTGGGCCACCAGCCTGGCCTTCTGGCCGGCGGGCTCCATGGGCTGGATCTACCTGGCCGCCGCTCTGGTGCTCGGGGGCCTGTTCACCTGGAAGGCGGTCGTCCTGGCCCGGAGCCACAAGCCCGACCACGCCATGAAGCTGTTCAAGTACTCAATCACCTACATCACCCTGCTGTTCGGGGCGATGGCAGCTGATCAGCTGCTTCTTCACTAGCCCGCGTTTGGTTCTCTTCGTGCCGGGCCCAGGCCGCGGCGACCACCAGCACGGCGACGAGAAGCACCAGGTCTCCTGCCACCCACATGATGCCGCCAGCCAGGCGCTGGTCGCCCAGGGGGTCGTCGCCGCCGGCGTAGTGGGGGTACAGGACCCGTGTGGTCGAGAAGATGGCCAGGGCCAGGAAGGTGTTCTGGGGCATGGCCACGACCAGGTACAGGAGGCGCAGCGGGTGCGACATGGTGGCTCCCTTCCCCACGACCTGGGCCCAGAACAGCACTGCGCCGCCCAGGAGCAGGGCATGTTCGAAGACGTGGACACCCACGTTCCCGGTGGCCGCCTCGAACAGCGGGGTGAAATGCACGAGCCACCCGGTGGCCGCGAACACCACCCAGGCGATCAAGGGATTGATCCGCGGCAGGCGGACGCCGGCCGCCAGCAGTGGCGCGGCCGCCATGGTCATGGCCACGTGCTGGACCATGTGCGCCGCCAGGGTGGAATCGGCGCGGGCCTCGACCGGGGGGCTGAGGGCCACGGCGACGATGGCCAGGCCGCCGCCGAGGCACCAGCGGCGCAGGCGGTCGTCTCGGCTCGTCCGGGGTGCAAAAGGGGGCGCACAGGCACGCTACCCCCGTCGCCGGGGCGCTCAACTCGAAGGGCCGGGGGCGGTCTGTATAAAGTCCGGCGACAATGGCAATGACCGACACCGAGGTCGAGGAGCAGGCGCGACCGGCAGACACCGGGCCGGCGCAGCCAGCCCTGGACCTTCCCGACGCCTGGCCCAAGGGCACCGACCACAAGTACATCGGCTCGCTGTACGTGGCCGCCGCCGTGGTCTTCCTGGTGGCGGGGGTGGTGATGGCCCTGCTCATGCGGGCCCAGCTGGCCACGCCGGATGCGGAGCTCCTCGGCGATCGCACCTACCGCCAACTGTTCACCCTCCACGGCGTTTTCTCGGTGTTCCTGTTCCTGCTGCCGGTGTGGTTGGGCCTGGCGTCGGCGATCGTGCCCCTCCAGGTGGGCGCGGCCCGGCTGGCCTTCCCCCGCCTCCACGCCATGTCGTTCTGGCTGTTCCTGACCGGCGGGATCATGGTCAGCATCGCTCCCGCCCTCTCCGACACCTTCCACGGCTGGGCCTTGAGCGATCCCATCCCGGTCAGGCTGGGCCTGCCCGGCCAGGGGCCGGACTTCCTGCTGCTCGGCCTGGTCCTCGTCTGCATGGCCGCTGTCGTCGTCATCGTGAACCTCATCGTCACCGTCCTCCAACTGCGGCCACCGGGGATGACGCTCCGCCGGATCCCCATCTTCAGCTGGTCGATGATGGTTTCGGGCGCCGTCCTCCTGTTCACCCTGCCCCTCCTCGTCGGCGCTTTCGGCCTGCTCTTCGTCGACCGTCACTACGGCACCTCGATCTTCAGCGGGTTCACCGGCAGCCGGGGCGGCAACCCCCTCATCTGGCCTCGCCTGTTCTGGTTCGCCGCCTACCCGATGCTGTGGGCCCTGCTGATCCCGGCCCTGGGCGCGGTGAGCGAGATCGTCGCCACCTTCGCCGGCCGGCCGCTGTTCAGCCGGGCACGGGCCTCCGCCGCCCTGGTGGGTGTCGGTGTTCTGAGCTTCGCCGGCTGGGGCAGCGAGGTCGAGACGCTCACCCGGGCCCGCCCGATGTTCATCCTCGGCGCCCTGGTCGTGCTGGTGCCCGTCGCCCTGCTCATCCTGAATTGGCTGGCCACGTTGCGGATCGCCGGCCAGGAGGGCAACCGGGACGCGCTCCGTGAGCGGTTCACCGCCACGCCCATGCTGTGGGCGCTCGGCATGCTCCCCGTGCTCGGCCTCGGTCTGGCCGCGTCGGTGGTCTCCGCCCTCGACGCCAGCCGTGACGCCCATGCCAACTACTGGCAGACCGGCCAGCAGCACGCCCTGTTCTTCGGTGCCGCCACCATTGGCGCCGTCGCCGCCCTGAGCTTCTGGGCCCCGAAGATCTGGGGCCGGCGGCTGTCCGACACCCTGGGCAAGGTCGAGATCCTCGCCGTGGTGGGCGGCACCCTGCTCAGCGTGGTGGGCATGCTGATGCTGGGCATCCAGGACATGGCTGTGCACACCTCCACGTTCGACTCCGGCGACGAATGGGCGCTCGGGAACCTGGTGGTCTCCACCGGCGCCGCCATCGCCGGCCTCGGCCTGGTCGTGCTGGTCCTGGACCTGCTGGTCAGCATCCTGGCCCGCCGGGGCCGCGCCGCCGGTGCCGATCCGTGGGGCGGCCAGACCCTGGAGTGGGCCACTACCTCGCCCCCGCCCCGTCACAACTTCGACGCCCTGCCGGAGATCCGCTCCGGCACGCCGCTGCTCGATCTCCGGACCGCCCCGCCCCAGCCTCCCGAGGAAACCGCCTAGATGTCGCTAGTCGCCACCTCCGCCACCGAGAACCTTCCGGTCGTCGCCTCCAATGAGGCGCCGATGGTCCTGCCCACCGGCGAGGCACTACCTGGGCCCGTCCCGGGCAGACCCCGCCGGGGCACGAGCACTATCGGTGCCCTGCTGTTCGTGACCGCCGACGCCATGGTGCTGGCGGCAGTCGTGGCTGTGTACCTGGGCATCAAGGAGGGTTCGACCACCTGGCCGCCCAGCGACGTGTCGGTCAGCACCTACTTCCCGACGATGATCACCATCACTGCGGTGATGTCGGGCCTCTCCGTGCAGTGGGGCATCTTCTCCGCTCGCCGCAATGACGGGCGCAACGCGACGATGGCGCTGCTCCTCACCCTGTTCCTGGGCCTGGCCATGGCCAACCTCGAGTGGCTCACGTTCGTCCGTACCGGGTTCGGCTTCAACGACCACACCTACGGCACGCTCTTCGATCTCCTGACCGGTTATCACCTCCTCCACCTGCTGGTGGCGATGGTGGTGGTGCTGGTCCTGGCATTCCGCACCATGGCCGGCCATTTCACCGACGACCGCCACGACGCCCTCCGGGCCGGAGCGGTGTTCTGGCAGTACACGAACATCGTCTGGTTCGTGGTCGTCACCGTCCTGTTCATCCTCAGCAGGCACGGGTAGGCGGCCATGTTCACCCAGACCTCCAGGCTGTTCCTGCCCGTCGCCGGTGGCGCCGCGTTCCTCGCCGCCGTCTACCACGTCCTGACCCTCGACGTCATGGGCGGGGTCCTCTACCTGATGGTGAGCGCGGTGGCGTTCCTGCTGGGCGTGATGCTGTCCACCGTCCGGGAGAATGAGTACGCCCCGGTCGTGGCCGGCAATGCCCCGCCGGTCGTGCGGCCGGTCGTCGTACGCCCCGTGCCCGGCGGTGGCGGCTGGCCGATTGCGGCCGGCGTGTCAGTGGGCCTGGTGATGATCGGGCTCATCGAGCACCCCCTCTTCACCTGGGCCGGCGTGCTCCTAGCTATGAGCGCCGCCGCCGGCTGGCTGGCCCGCGCCACCTCGGAGTCCACCGGTCGCGCCATCAGCCTGCTGCCGCTCGGCCTCCCGGTGCTGGGGCTGGCAACCATCGCCAGCGTCATGTACTTCATGTCCCGGGTGCTGCTGGCGGTGTCGGAGACGGCGTCGTGGGTCATCGCCTTGCTGGTCGGCGTGGTCATCCTGGGCTGCGCATCGATCGCCGCGGTGCGGCCCAACATCAGCGGCCGCACCCTGGCTGCGGTCCTGGCCATCGGCAGCGTGGTCATGGTGGGCGGCGGGATCTTCGCCGCCGCCGTCGGCGAGCGCCACATCGAGGTCCACTCCGAGGAGCACGCCGGCGAGGCCGGCTCGGTGCAGCTCGGGGCCAAGGACGTGGCGTTCGATCACGACACGATCACCCTGACAGCCGACTCCGATGTTGAGATCCGGTTCGACAACAACGACCGCGACGTCCAGCACAACATCACCATCATCGGGCAGGACCCCACCAGGCCCATCTTCCGGGGTCAGATCGTTACCGGCATAGCCACCGCCACCTACACCTTCCACGCCCCTCCCGCCGGCGAGTACAGGTTCCAGTGCGACGTCCACCCGACCCAGATGACGGGGACAGTAAGAGTCGTCTGACGACGACTCGTCGCCTCGCAACCGGAGGTTGCTCGGCGAGGCAGCTGCGCTCCGGTCCGCCGGCGGAGCCGGCGGACCTCCGCCGTTGGTACTTTGGCCGGCAGCCGGGCTGGGGCCGCCTCCGGCGGCTTCGAGCGGCCGCCGGCACCCCTTGCGGTTAGCCGCAGTCTCTGCAGCGGCCGGTTACTGCGAAGTGCCGCGGTTCAAGAGTGAAGCCGAACTCCGTCTGGAGGCGGGTCCGGAGCTCGTTGAACACGGACTCCGGGACTTCGACGACCGTGCCGCACTTGTCGCACACCAGGTGGTGATGGGCGTCGGTGGCCAGGTGGTAGACGGCGGGGCCATGGCCGAGGTGGACGTGGTCGACCACGCCGAGACGCTCCAGCTCGTCGAGGAAGCGGTAAACGGTGGACTCGTGCACGTCGGGCTGGCTGGTTTGCACCCGGGCCGTGAGGGTCTCGGCGGTGATGTGGCCGCCGATGCCGAGAAAGGTCTCCAGGATGACCC
>CAYZMG010000004.1:38088-70300 GCA_964479465.1 uncultured Acidimicrobiales bacterium | reverse complement strand
TCGGTTCTGCCTGTTCCCGGACCGGCATGAGTGAAGTGTAGTACCCGAGCCGCTATAGCGAGCAGCTTGCGATAGCCTGCTGGAAGTGGGTAGACGGAAGGAACTCGTCGCCGGCGCGGCCCTGGTGCTGTCCCTGCTCTCGGGCGCGTGCGGTGCGGGGAGCACGCAGGCGGCCGACGACCCGGCCAAGCTGAACGTCGTCACCACGGTCTCGCCCTTGACCAGCATCGTGTCGAGCGTCGCTGGTGACCGGGCCGAGGTGCGGGGGCTCGTACCCGAGGGGGCGAACTCCCACACCTTCGAGCCCCCGCCGAGCGCGGCCCGCATCCTGGCCCGGGCCGACGTGGTCTTCGTCAACGGCCTCAAGCTGGAGGACCCCACCCGGGAGCTGGCCGCCGGCAACCTCAAGGCCGGCGCCGAGGTGATCGAGCTGGGCGACCGCACGATCCGGCCCGAGCAGTACCTGTACGACTTCTCGTTCCCCCGGGAGGGGGGCAAGCCCAACCCCCACCTGTGGACGAACCCGCCGTACGCCAAGGAGTACGGCCGCATCGTCCGCGACACGCTCTCGGCCCGGGACCCCGTCCACGCCGGCGAGTACGCCGCCAACTACGAGCGCTTCGCAGCCAAGGTCGATGAGCTCGACGCGGCCATGACAGTCGCCAGCGCCACCGTCGGGAAGCGGGACCTGCTGACCTACCACGACGCCTACGCCTACTTCGCCCAGCACTACGACTGGAAGGTGATCGGCGCCATCCAGGTGTCGAGCTTCGAGGAGCCCACGCCCCGGGAGGTGGCCGGGCTCATCCAGCAGGTCCGCCAGGTCGGGGTGCCCGCCATCTTCGGCTCCGAGGTGTTTCCCAGCCCCGTCCTGGCCCGGATCGGGTCCGAGGCCGGTGTTCGCTACGTCGACAAGCTGCGTGACGACGATCTGCCCGGCAAGCCCGGCGACCCCGACCACTCCTGGCTCGGCCTCATGAAGTTCAACTTCGTGACCATGGTGGAGAGCCTGGGCGGCGATGCGTCCGCCCTCAGGGCGGTCCAGGTGCCCGACATCGCCGACCCCGCCGTCTACCCCCAGTGACCGTCTTGCGCCTGGAGGGCGTCACCTGCGCCTACGCCGGCACCATCGTCCTGCGAGCCGCCGATCTGGAGGTCGGCGGCTCCGACTTCGTGGGCGTCGTCGGGCCTTCGGGCTCGGGCAAGACGACCCTGCTGCGGGCCGTGCTGGGCACGGTCCAGCCCGTCGCCGGCCGCGTCTGGCGCCAGCCCGGTCTGCGGGTCGGCTACGTGCCCCAGGTGGAGACGGTGGACTGGAACTTCCCGGTGACCGTGGCCGAGGCGGTCCTGATGGCGCGCACGACGGGCCGGCGCCTGCCCTGGCCCTCGGCGGGCGAAAAGGCCGAGGTGGCCTCGGTGTTGGACAGGCTCGGCATCGGGGGCCTCGGTGGCCGCCACATCCGGGAGCTGTCCGGGGGCCAGCAGCAGCGGGTCTTCCTGGCCCGGGCCCTCCTGCGCCGGCCCCAGCTGCTCCTGCTCGACGAGCCGACCTCGGGGGTCGACGTCCGCACCCGCCACGACATCCTCCGCCTGCTCTCGGACCTCAACGCCGGCGGCCTGGCCATCGTCCTCACCACCCACGACCTGAACGGGATGGCCGCCCACCTGCCCCGGCTCGTCTGCCTGAACACCGAGATCACGGGCCGGGGGACGCCAAGGGAGGTGCTGACGCCGGCCGTCCTGGAGCGCACGTACGGCGCCCCCATGGACGTCCTGGAGCACGGCGGCATGCCCATCGTGGTGGACGCCCCCGAACTGGTGACACAGAACGGGGCCAGGACCCCCTTTTCTGTCACCAGTTCGAGGCGGGAGGCCCCATGAGCCGCCCGGGAGGCGGCTCTCGCGACATTCAGGGGGCGGAAGCCCCGTGACGTGGTTGGCGGAGCCCCTCGAGTTCGCCTTCTTCCGCCACGGCCTGCTGGTCGCCACCATGGCCGGCGCCCTCTGCGGCCTCATCGGCGTCTACGTGACGCTGCGGGGGATGAGCTACATCGGCCACGGGCTGTCCCACGCCATCTTCGGCGGCGCCGCCGCCTCCGCCCTGGTCGGGTTCAACTTCTACCTGGGCGCCGGCCTGTGGGGCATGGCCTCGGCCCTGGCCATCGGCCGGGTCACCCGCCGGCGCACCATCGGCTCCGACGCCGCCATCGGCGTCATCACCACCGCCTCCTTCGCGTTCGGCATCGCCCTGCTCGGCCTCTACGGGCAGGTCCGGCGCAGCCTCGACGCCGCCATCTTCGGCAGCATCCTGGGCGTGACGATGGCCGACGTGTGGATCGTCGCCGGCGTGACCCTGGCCGCGGTAGCCATGGTGCTCGCCTTCTACCGGAAGCTGCTTTTCACCACCTTCGACCCCGAGGTGGCCGACGTCTCCGGCGTGAACACGGCCCGTATGGACGCCCTGTTGATGCTCCTGCTCTCGGTCTCGATCCTGGCCACCATGAAGGTGCTGGGCGTCGTCCTGATCGCCGCCATCCTGGTCATCCCGCCCGTCGTGGCCCGCATGCTCACGAACAGCTTCGCCCGCATGCTCTGGCTGTCGACCCTCATCGGCGCCGGGTGCGGGTTCGCCGGGATGGTGCTCAGCTACCACCTCGACGTCTCGTCGGGGGCGACGATCGTGCTGGTGGGCGCGGCCCTCTTCGCCGTGGTCTTCGCCGTCACCGGGCCCCGGGGCCGCCGGCGGGCCGCCGGCCTGGGCGAGCACGAGGCGCCGGCGCTGGTGGCCGCGCATCGCACGTAGCTTGCCGGCCGCGGGCTGAAAAAGTGCCCCCTGCCGGGCGCCGATTGGACGCGCTGGCCCGCACCGGACAGTGTAGGAAGTGCCGTGCGACGCAACCGCCGTTTGGCCGCCCTCAGCGCCAGCCTCTTCGTCTTCCTCGCCGCCTGCGCTGGGAACGCGCCCCAAGACACGCTGGACCCCAAGGGGCCGGTCGCCCGGCAGATCGACGACCTCATCGACCCGGTGTTCGTCGTGGCCGGCGTGGTCTTCGTTTTGGTGCAGGCCCTGGTCGTCATCGCCGTCATCAAGTTCCGGGCCCGGCCCGACTCGCCCGAGCCCAAGCAGATCCACGGCAACACCCGCCTGGAGGTGGGCTGGACCCTCGTGCCGGCCCTGATCCTCCTCGCGGTGGCCGTGCCGACCATCGCCACGATCTTCGACCTGGCCAAGCAACCCGAGAACCCCGTCCGGGTCACCGTGGTCGGCCACCAGTTCTGGTGGGAGTACCGCTACGACGACCTGGGCGTCGTGACCGCCAACGAGCTGCGCATGCCCGTCGGCCGTCCGGTCGAGCTCACCCTGCTCAGCAACGACGTCATCCACAGCTACTGGATCGCTCCCCTGGCCGGCAAGACCGACGTCGTGCCCGGCCGCCAGAACCGCATGTCGTTCTCCGCCGACGAGCCGGGCGAGTACATCGGCCAGTGCACCGAGTTCTGCGGCGACTCCCACGCCAACATGCGGGCCATTGCCATCGCCATGACCCCCCAGGACTTCGACGCCTGGGTGGCCAGCCAGCAGGCCCCTTCGGTGAAGTCGTCCGCCGGCACGCGGGGCGAGGCCGGCGCCAACCTCTTCATCCAGCGGGGGTGTGGCAGCTGCCACACCGTCGAGGGGGTGTCGGAGGGCACGATCGGGCCGAACCTGAGCCACTTCGCCTCCCGCACCACCTTCGCCGGCAGCATCTTCGACAACAACGACGCCAACCTGCGCCGCTGGTTGCGCGATCCTCTCGGCGAGAAGCCGGGGAACAAGATGATCATCCCCGGCGCCCCCCTGACCCCGGACGAGATCACTGAGCTCATCGTCTACCTGAACACCCTGCGATGACGCCGAGGTACGTAGTGGAGCCGAAGTTCGTTGTGGAGGACGTCTAGATGGCAATCGTCACCCCGGAGCGGCAGGGCTCCCTGGCCCTTCAGTCGCCGCCGGGCGCCCCGACCCGCTTCCTCCGCCGCCCCACGGGCTACACCAAGGGTGCCTGGGGATGGATGGTCTCCGTCGATCACAAGAAGATCGGCATCATGTACTCGGCGACGGCGTTCATCTTCTTCCTGATCGGCGGGATCGAGGCCCTGCTGCTCCGGGTCCAGTTGGGCGCCCCTGACCAGACCTTCCTCCGAGCCGACACCTACAACCAGCTGTTCACGATGCACGGCACCACGATGATCTTCCTGGTCATCATGCCGCTGTCGGCCGGCCTGGCGAACTACCTGCTGCCGATCATGATCGGGGCGCGCGACGTCGCTTTCCCCCGCATCAACGCATTCGGGTTCTGGATCTTCTTGGCCGGTGGCCTCTTCATGTACTCCAGCTTCTTCCTGGGCGGGGCGCCCAACGGCGGCTGGTTCGGCTACGTGCCCCTGACCCGGAACCTCCCGGGCCACAACATCGACTACTGGATCTACGGGCTCCAGATCCTGGGCATCGCGTCGCTGACCAGCGCGGTCAACCTGATCGTCACCGTCATCAACATGCGGGCCCCGGGCATGAGCCTGATGCGGATGCCGATCTTCGTGTGGATGAGCCTGGTGGCTCAGTTCCTCCTGCTGTTCGCCATCCCGGTCATCACCGTCGCCCTGTTCCTGCTCGGCTTCGACCGCACGTTCTCCACCAACTTCTTCAACGTTGCGGCCGGCTCCGACCCCCTGCTCTGGCAACACCTGTTTTGGATGTTCGGCCATCCGGAGGTCTACATCCTGATCCTCCCCGCGATGGGCATCGTGTCCGAAGTGCTCCCGGTGTTCTCCCGCAAGCCCCTCTTCGGCTACCAGGTCATGGTGTTCTCGGGTATCGCCATCGGCTTCATGGGCTGGGGCGTCTGGGCCCACCACATGTTCGCCACCGGCCTCGGCCCCGTCGCCGTGTCGGCCTTCAGCGCGTCGACGATGTTCATCGCGGTACCGACCGGCGTGAAGATCTTCAACTGGATCAGCACCCTGTGGAAGGGGAAGCTCACTTTCCCCACGCCCATGCTCTTCGCCATCGGCTTCGTGGCCATGTTCACCATCGGCGGCCTCTCGGGCGTGACCCACGGCGTGGTCCCCGCCGACACCCAGCAGACCGACACCTACTACATCGTCGCCCACTTCCACTACGTGCTCTTCGGCGGCAGTATGTTCGGCCTCTTCGCCGGCGCCTACTACTGGTACCCGAAGTTCGCCGGCCGGATGCTCGACGAGCGGCTGGGCAAGATTCACTTCTGGCTGATGTTCCTCGGCTTCAACATGACCTTCGGCCCGTTCCACATCCTCGGCCTCCAGGGCATGCCCCGGCGGGTCTACACCTACCCCGAGGGGCGGGGGTGGGACGTGTGGAACCTGGTCTCCACCATTGGATCGTTCGTGATCGCGCTCTCCGTCGCCATCTTCATCTTCAACATGTGGAAGAACCGCAAGCCCCAGGACGTGCCCGACGACCCCTGGGATGCCCGCACACTGGAGTGGACGATCCCGTCGCCGCCGCCGGAGTACAACTTCAAGGAGATCCCGCTGGTCACCAGCCGGGACGAGCTGTGGCACCGCAAGTACACCGAGGACGAGAACGGCCGCAGCGTGCGGCGTGAGGTCCCTCTCGGCCAGCCGACGATGGCGGGCACAGAGGTGGAGCCCACGGGTGCCGAGGGCAACGAGGGCCCCGACCACATCGAGGGCGCCGGCGGGGACCACGGGGACCACGGGGACCACAGCGACCACAGCGAGGAGCACGAGGAGCACATTCACATGCCCTCGCCGTCCTACTGGCCGATCGTCACCACCATCGGCCTGCCGATCCTGAGCTACGGCATGATCTACAAGACGTGGGCGGTGGCCATCCTCGGCACCATGTGGATCTTCGGCGGGCTCTACGCCTGGGCGCTGGAGCCGGCCACGGCCCCCGAGGACACGCCCGAGCACGGGCCGGGCCCCGCCGGCGAGGACCTGGAATCGGTGCCGGCGTGAGCACCGTCACTGCATCGTCGGGGTCGCACGTCGAGATCGACCCCGGGCACCCGCCCACCTCGACGGGGCTCAGCAATGAGAAGGTGGGGATGTGGGCATTCCTGGGCTCCGAGTGCATGCTCTTCGGCGCCCTGATCTCGACCTACCTGCTGTTCAAGGGCCAAAGCGAGCCGGGCACGATCACTCCCGAGGCCGTCTTCGACATCCCGTACACCTCGGTCAGCTCCTTCGTCCTGCTGATGAGCTCGCTGACCATGGTGCTGGCCCTGGCCGCCATCCAGAAGGGCGACCACCGCCTGACCCGTATCTGGATCCTGACCACCGCCCTGCTGGGTGCCAGCTTCGTCGCCGGCCAGGTGTATGAGTTCACCGTCTTCACCCGGGAGGGCATGAACCTCCGGACCAACCTGTTCAGTTCCAGCTTCTACGTGCTCACCGGCTTCCACGGGGTCCACGTCACCATCGGCGTGCTGATGCTCCTGTCGCTCTACAGCCTGTCGATGCGGGGCAAGCTGCCGGCGTCGAAGGCGGAGACGGTGGAGCTGGTCGGTCTCTACTGGCACTTCGTCGACGTGGTCTGGATCGTGATCTTCACCCTCATCTACCTCATCCCATGAGCACGCCCACGAAGGACCACAACACGGGGCCGGTCGTCGAGGTTCTGCCTGAGGAGGGCGGCGCCCACCACGACCACCCGAACGAGGCCAAGTACATCAAGATCGCCATCTTCCTCGCCGTGGTCACCGCGGTCGAGGTGGTCTTCTCGTACTGGAAGGCCGTGGAGGGCATCCTCGCCCCCAGCCTCATCGCCATGTCGGCGGTCAAGTTCGTCGTCGTGGTGGGCTACTTCATGCACCTGAAGTTCGACAGCCGCCTGTTCCGCCGCCTGTTCGTGGCCGGGCTGGCGCTGGCCATCTTCTGCTTCGGCGCGGTGCTGACCACCTTCGGCGTCTGGACGAGGTGAGCTCGGGGCTGATGACCCCAGCGGTGGCCTTCCCCCACTGGCATTTCCACCCCGACGTGTGGGTGCTCGTCGGGGCCTTCGCCGCCCTCTACGCCCTGGCGGTGCGCCGTGAACAGGCCCGCCGGCCAGGGGAGACAGTGGTGAGCCGGGCCAAGGTGCTCACCTTCGCCGCCGGCCTGGGTGTGATGTGGCTGGCGTCGGACTGGCCCCTGCACGACGTGGCCGAGGGTTACCTGTACAGCGCCCACATGGTCCAGCACCTGCTGCTGACCCTGGTGACCGCCCTGCTGCTGGTGGCGGGAACGCCGGCGTGGATGGCCCGGAACCTGCTCGGTCGTGGCAGGTTCCTTCGGGTTGTCCGCTCTCTCAGCAAGCCCGTCTTCGGGCTGATCCAGTTCAACGTCGTCCTCGTCCTGAGCCATTGGCCGGTGGTGGTGGAGGCCACCGTGCAATACCACCCGCTCCACTTCGTCGCCCATGCCGTGCTCCTGGTCTCCGCGGTGCTCATGTGGATGCCGGTTGCCAGCCCCCTGCCGGAGATCCGCCGGATCAACCCGCCGGTGCAGATGCTCTACCTGTTCCTCCAGACCATCGTGCCCACCGTGCCGGCGTCGTTCCTCACCTTCAACGACCACCCGCTTTACAAGATCTACGCCACGTTCCCCCGGCTGTGGGGCATCTCCGCTCTCACCGACCAGCAGACGGCCGGGCTGATCATGAAGATCGTCGGCGGCCTCTACCTGTGGCTTGTCATCGCCATCATCTTCTTCCGCTGGTACGCCCGCGAAGAGCGCCAGGAGCAGCGGGAGAGGGACGGCGTCCTGCTCTGGGACGACGTCGAGCACGAGCTGCTGGCGCCGCCCAAGGCCCGCTGACGTTTCAGCGTCCCGGGTGGCTGGGCAGGAGCGCCCGGTCGTCGGCCCGATGCACCGGCGAACGGTATATGCGAGAAACACCTATTGAAGACGACACTAACTGCCAGGAAGATGAATCCGGCCGCCGTTCCCGGCGGTTCTTTCTCATTCAACGCGTTTAGGGGAATTTCTCGATGCAGAACAGACTTTCGCGCCGCTGGTTCGCGGCAGTTGCTGGCGCCGCGGCGGCCGCCGGCATGCTGATCCCGGTGAGCGGTGCCTGGGCACCGCACGTGGCTCAGCTCCAGGTGACACCCACCACGTTCAAGGCCGGTGACACGGTCACCGTGTTCGGCCCGAGCGGCTTCGGATTGACCAACCCGGTCGAGATCCGGGTCGACTCGGCTGACGGGCCGGTGATCGGCAGCTTCAAGACCTCCGGCGGCGGCTTCGCCATGTGGGGCCCTGGCACCGTCACCATCCCGGCCGACCTCAAGCCCGGCATCCACACCCTCTGGGCCACCCAGAAGTTGGAAGAATCCGAAAAGCTGATCCGGGGCATGCCGACCAAGACCCTGGTCCAGGTCCTCAACCCTGACGGGTCCAACCCGGTGCTCGGCCAGGATCTCACGCCGCAGATCGAGCAGCGGCCCACGGACCTGATCGAGGACAACCCCGTCGGCACCGGCGCCCTTGTGCTCGTCGGCCTCGGCGTGGCCGGTCTGGCCATGTTCGCCGCCGGCGGCGCCGCCCTGATGTCCTCCCGTCGCGGACCCGGAGCCACTCCCGAGAAGGTCAGGAGCAACCGATGAGCCGCCGGCACCTCCTCGCCCTCGGGGCGCTTCCTCTGATCGCCCTCGTGGGCAGCCAGGGAGTGGCCATCGGGGCCGGCGAGCCGCGGGTGCTCGCGTCGGTGCGGGCCACGGGCGAGGATCTCGCCCCGACCCGGACCTACGGCGCCCCGTTCCTCGCCGTCAATCCCGAGAACCCGAACGTCATCGTGGCGGCCACGCCCGAGATGCGCAGCAGAACCTGCCGGTTCATGCGCACCCTCGACGCCGGCCGCACCTGGAAGCTCATGGACGCCTTTCCGTCGCCCCAGAGCTACCCGTTCTGCTTCCACACCTCCGGCACCAGCACCCAGACGCCCATCGAGTTCGGCCGCGACGGCGCCGTGTACTACGGGCTGAACGGCTGGGACCAGCAGGACGTCGGCACCGGCGCGGAGCACGCCGGCACGTACGCCAACTTCAGCGTGCTGGTGGCCAAGTCCACCGATCTGGGTGAGAGCTGGGATCCGGTCATGGTCCGCGACGCCCGCGGCAAGACCGGCGCCGGCCAGGCCGAGAACAACCGGCCGATCAACGGCCTGGCTGTCGACTCCAAGACCGGCAGTGCCGACACGGTGTATATCGGCTGGAGCCAGAGCTTCCCGCAGGCCACGCCGTCCGTGGTCGCCCAGACCATGATCGCCACCTCCACCGACGGTGGAAGGACCTACGGCGAGCCGGTGAAGGTGGTAGGTGACTACTTCAGTTCGGTCGCCAACAAGCCCGACCCCGAGAAGTGGGGTGGCAGCAGCCCGACCCTGACGGTGGACGACAAGGGCACCGTGTACGCCGTCTTCTACCAGAACGCGACCGGCCAGCCCGCCGGCTCGCAGAACAACGCCATCCTGCTGGCCAAGTCCACCGACAAGGGCAAGACCTTCGAGGTCAACGAGGTGGCCGCGCCGAGCGGCTTCTACCAGGCCGGCGCCATCATGGACTGGTCATCGGAGGGTGGGCCCGACGGCACGCTGCACATCGTCTACGAGGACAAGGTCGGGCCCGACACCGCTGCGCTCCTCGGTGACCGCGACGTGTTCACCCGCCGGTCCACTGACGGGGGCAAGACATGGTCGGAGCCCAAGCAGCTCAACGACGACGTCCCTCTCGACCCCAAGGACACCGGCCACTCCCAGAACAACCCCAGTGTCAGCGTCGCTCCCAACGGCCGGGTCGACGCAGTCTGGTGGGACTTCCGCAACGACCAGGGCCAGTTCATGAACGACGTCTACTACTCCTACTCGGAGGACAACGGCGAGACCTGGGCCAAGAACATCCGGGCCAACGACAAGTCGATCGACCGCCGCCTCGGCGTCTGGAGCAACGGCTACGACATGCGGATGCCGATCGGGGTGGCGTCGACCAACAAGGTCGCCGTCTTCGCCTGGGACGACACCCGTAACGCCGACAGGCTGACCGAGAACCAGGACGTGTACACCTCGATCGTCCAGCACGAGGCTCTGGGCTCGGGCAGCAGCGACGCCCTTCGCTACGCCCTCGCCGCCATGGCCGGGCTGGCGGTGGTGGGCATCGTCCTGCTCGGGGTCAGCCTCCTCGCCGGCAAGCGCCGGCCCGAGACGGCCACGGCCGCGGAGCCGGCGGCCAGCAAGGGCCGAGTCACCTCCTAGGAGCTCCCAGACATTGCATTGCAACAGGGACCGGCCCGCGGGCCGGTCCCTGTTGCGTTTAGCCTTCGGGCGATGAAGAACCTTCAGTTCCGCATCAGTGGGATACCCGTGCGGGTGGAGCTCATCTTTTTCCTCGTCATGGGGCTGCTGGGTTGGTTCAACGGGTACCGGGGGGCGGAGATCGCCGTCTTCCTCGTGGTCGGTGGGGTGTCGATCCTCATCCACGAGCTGGGCCACGCCACCGCCCACCGCTCCTACGGCGCCCAGCCCACCGTCACCCTGACCGGGTTCGGCGGCTACACGCTGGGGCCGGTCCAGCCCAAGGGCAAGTCGCTGGTCGTCACCCTCGCCGGCCCGGCCGCCGGCTTCCTGGCCGCGATCGTCGGCGTCGTGCTCTCCCAGGTGGTGTCCGGGCCGGACCTGGTGGACACCGCCATCGAGATCCTCATCTACGTGAACATCCTCTGGGGCATCTTCAACATGCTGCCGATCCTGCCCCTCGACGGCGGCCATGTCGCCGCCGACCTATTCGGCCTCCGCAACGCCCAGTACCTGTCCCTGGCCGGCGCCGTCGCTCTCGGGTTGCTGGCCTTCTCCATCGGCGCCCCGTTCATGGCCATCATCGCCTTCCTGTTCGGCAGTCAGAGCCTGAATGCGCTGCGCTCCGAGCGTGACGGCCCGCAGCTCGAGCAGCTCAATCAGGCCCGGGCGGCCCTGCTCCAGGGTCGCTACACCGAAGCCGCTGAGCTGGCCGAGAGCGCCGGCACCAACCCAGCGTCGTTCCCGGTGGAGGTCACCGCCGCCGAGCTGCTGGCGTGGGCCCACCTGGCCGAGAACCGGCCCGACAACGCCCGAGCCGCCCTCGACCGCCTCCGCGGCGGCATGTCCAAGACCACCCCGCTGGTCCAGCGCATGGTGGCGCTGGCCGAAGGCAAGCAGAGCGAGCAGCTGGCGCCGGCCTTCATCCAGTGCGACGACGTGATCGGCGCGACCATCGGCGCCCGGATGGTGAGCGCCGCCGGACTCCTCGACCGACTGCTGGAGGAGATGCGTACCGTACCGGTCGTCGCCGGCGGGGCCCCGAGGACCAACGGCTACCGCGCCCTCCAGCTCGGCCTCCACCACGCCGGCCGCTACCGGGACGCGGCCCGGGTCGGCGAGATCCTGTTCAAGGCCGAGCCCGGCCCACTGGTGGCCTACAACGCGGCCTGTAGCTGGGCCCTGGCCAATGAGACCGAGCACGCCCTCGCCTGGCTCGACCGGGCGGTCGAGAACGGGTTCCGGGACACCGCACTGATCGACAGCGACAACAACTTCGACAACATCCGCGACACCGACGGCTTCCGGGCGCTGCGCTCCTGGATGGAGGACCGCCCCCCGGGCGGGGCCGCCGAAGAGGCCGCAGGGACCTAGTGCGCGTGCGCCGGCTGCCTGGGCCTGGGCGGCGCCGGCGGCGTGGTGGCCGGCTGCGGCCGGCCGAGGTCGACCCGGCGCAGCAACTGGGCGTTGAGGGCCACGACCACGGTCGACACGCTCATCAGGACGGCTCCGACGGCCGGTGACAGGGTGAGGCCGGCGCCCGCCAGCACGCCGGCGGCCAGCGGGATGGCGGCCAGGTTGTAGCCGGCGCCCCACGCCAGGTTCTGGAGCATCTTGCGGTAGGCGGCACGGGACAGGGTGATGACCCCGACCACTGCCCTCGGGTCCGAGGAGGCCAGCACCACGCCGGCCGACTCGATGGCCACGTCGGTGCCGGCGCCGATGGCGATGCCCACGTCGGCCCGGGCCAGTGCGGGGGCGTCGTTCACCCCGTCGCCGACCATGGCGACCCGGAGGCCCCGGGCCTGGAGGGCGGCCACCGCCGCGTCCTTGTCCTCGGGCAGGACCTCGGCCATGACCTCGTCGACTCCGAGCGTCTTGCCCACGGCCTCCGCCACGGGGCGGGCGTCGCCGGTGATCATGACCACCCTGATGCCGAGGCGGTGGAGGTCGTCGACGGCCTCGGAGGATTCGGGGCGGATCTCGTCCTCGAGGGCCAGGGCGCCGGCGATCCGGCCGTCCCGGACGACGTGGAGCACGGCCGCGCCCCGGGTGGACCACTCGGCCAGTTGGTCCGCCAGCTCGGGCGGCGACTCCAGGCTCCGCTGGCGCAGCAGCGCCGGCCCGCCAACGGCGATGGCCAGGCCATCCACGGTGGCCTCGACGCCCCGGCCCGGGATGGGCCGGAACCCGGTGGCCCGCATCGCCGACCCCTGAGCCGCGGTCACAATGGCCCGGGCCAGCGGGTGCTCCGAGTCGGCTTCCACGGCGCCGGCCAACCCCAGCACGGTCGCCTCGTCGAACCCTGCCGCCGGCGCCACGCCGGTGACGACGTGGGCGCCCTTGGTGAGGGTGCCGGTCTTGTCGAACAGGACGGTGTCGATGGTCCGCATGCGCTCGAGGGCCAGGCGGTCCTTGACCAGGATGCCGGCCCGGGCCGAGATCGCGGTCGACAGGCTCACGACCAGGGGGATGGCCAGGCCCAGGGCGTGGGGGCAGGCGATGACCAGCACGGTGACGGTGCGCAGGACGGCGTCGTCGGTGTCGCCGAGGGCGGCCCAGGTGGCGAAGGTGGCGGCGCCGGCCAGGACGGCGACGTAGAACAGCAGGGCGGCGGCCCGGTCGGCCAGGGCCTGGGCTCGCGACTTCGACGCTTCCGCCTCGGCCACCAGGCGTTGGATGCCGGCGAGAGCGGTGTCGTCGCCCACCTTGTCGACGCGGATGCGCAGCGCAGAGTCGGTGGCGACGGTGCCGGCCACGACCCGGCTGCCCGGGCCCTTGCCCACCGGGCGCGACTCGCCGGTCACCATCGACTCGTCCACCTCGGCTATCCCGTCGACGACCTCCCCGTCGGCCGGGACACGGCCACCGGGGCGGACGAGCACGACGTCGCCCGGCCGGAGCTCGCCGACGGGGACCGTCTCGATGCCGGCGCCGGTGACCCGCTCGGCGTCGTCGGGGAGCAGGGCGGCCAGGGCGGCGAGCGCCCCCTGGGCCTGCCCGAGGGCCCGCATCTCCAGCCAGTGCCCGAGCAGCATGATGGTCACGAGGGTGGTCAGCTCCGCCCACAGGTCGGCGTCGAGGAGCTCGAGCGTGGTGGCGACCGAGGCGCCGAAGGCGACCAGGAGGCCCATGGAGATGAGCAGCATCATCCCGGGCCGGCGGCTGCGCAGCTCGCCCCATCCGGCCCGGAGGAACACCGGTCCCCCGTAGGCGAAGGTGAGTGTGCCGAGGACGGGCCCGACCCAGTGGTCGCCGGTGAAGGCCGGCGGTGTCCAGCCCGTGAGGGTCATGAGCATGTGGCTGTACAGGACCACGGGGATGGTGAGCACGAGGCTGAACCAGAACCGCCTCTTGAACATCGCTGCGTGGTCGTGGTGTCCGGTCATTGCGGGCCTCCTGCTCGACTATACCCCCTGGGGGTATCGATAGTAGTACCCCGTAGGGGTATACTGCGTCAAGAGTTTTCTGAGAGAGGACGGATGTCATGGCGCAGGCCCGCGGCTACACGGCCACCAAGGACCAGCTGAAAGACCGATTGGCCCGCATCGAGGGACAGGTGCGGGGAATCGCCCGCATGGTGGAGGACGACCGTTACTGCATCGACGTTCTTACCCAGATCAACGCCATCCAGGCTGCCCTGGACCGGGTGGCCCTCGGATTGCTCGACGACCACGTCCGCCACTGCCTCGTCGGCGGTCACGGCGGCCCGAATGAACCCGACGATCAGGTCCACGAGCTGATGGGGGCCGTCGGGCGGATGCTCTCCCGTTAGCCGGTGCTTTACTCCCAGCGGAAGGTCGCCGCCGCTGCGACCGGCGCCGCCACCGCCCAGGCGGCCAGGACCAGCCAGGCCCGTCCGGGCACGGCGCCGGCGTTGGAGGCAGCGTGCAGGACGTCGGACAGCGCCGCCGCCGGCAGGGCCTGGGACACCGCCCGAAGGGGGCCGGGGAGCTCGGCCAGGGGGATCACCATGCCGCCCAGCAGGAGCAGTACGAGGTAGAGCCCGTTGGCCGCGGCCAGCACGGCCTCGCCCCGGAGGCGGCCGGCCATGAGCATGCCGAGGCCGGCGAAGCCCACGGTGGCGAGCAGCATGGCCGGCACGAACGCAACCACCGATCCAGCCGGCCGCCAGCCGAGGGCCAGGGCCACGCCGGCCAGCACCGCCACCTGGAGCACCTCCACGGCCAGGATGGCCAGGGTCTTGGCCGCCAGCAGCGCCGGCCGGCCGAGTGGCGTGGACCCCAGCCGCTTGAGGACGCCGTACTGGCGCTCGAAGCCGGTGGCGATGCCCAGGCCGACCATGGCCGTCGACATCACGGCCAGAGCGAGGACGCCAGGTGCCAGGAAGTCAACAGGGTCGTCGGTGCCGGTAGGAAGCACGTCGACGAAGGAGAAGAAGACCAGCAGCATCACCGGGATGCCGAGGGAGAGCAGCACCGACTCGCCCCGCCGCAGGGTGAGCGCCAGCTCCACCTTCGTTTGAGCCAGGACCCGTTTCACGGGCCGCTCGTCAGGCGCAGGAACACGTCTTCGAGGGACTGGCGCCCGGCCCGCAGGTCGCCCAGCGGCAGGTCGTGCTCGGCCAGCCACGCAGTCAGCTTGGCGACGGTGGCCGGCGCCGGCGCCGTGGCCACTGAGTACTCGCCGGGCCGGGTCTCCGTCACCGGTGCGCCCAGGGCGGCGGAGAGGGCGGCGGTGTCGAGCCCGGCCGGCGCCCCGAAGTCGATGGTGGTCCGGGCGGTCGATGACATGAGCTCCGCCGGCGCCCCCTCGGCCAGCAGCCGGCCGTGGTCGACGATGACCACGCGGTCGGCCACCCGCTCGGCCTCGTCGAGCTCATGCGTCGCCAGCAGGACGCAGCATCCCCGGGCCCGCAGCTCGGCGATCACCTCCCGGATGACCCGGCGGCCGGCGACGTCGACGCCGGCGGTGGGCTCGTCGAGGAACGCCACCTCGGGCCGCCCGACCAGGGCGAGCGCCAGCGACAGGCGTTGCTGCTCGCCGCCGGAGAGCCGGCGCCACGGCGTGCGGGCGACCGCGGCCAGGCCCAGCCGGTCCAGCAATGCCGCCGGAGCCTCGGGGGAGTCGTAGAAGGAGGCGAACAGCCGCAGCGCCTCGACGGGGCGGATGCCGGGGTACACCCCGCCCTTCTGGAGCATCACGCCGATGCGGGGCGTGAGCTTGGCGTGGTCGGCCACCGGATCCAGCCCCAGGACCCGCACCGTCCCCGACGTGGGCGACTTGTAGCCCTCCAACGTCTCCACGGTGGAGGTCTTGCCCGCCCCGTTCGGCCCCAGGAGGGCCAGCACCTCGCCGGCCTGGGCCGCGAACGTCAGCCCGTCGACCGCCACGACGCCGGCGGGGTAGCGGACCTCCAGCCCGGAAACGTCGATCGACGGCATCCGCGGCACGCTACCGTCCTGTGATGCTCGACCCCAGGCGACTGCGGACCGACCTCGACGCGGTGAAGGCGGGCCTGGCCCGTCGCGGGCTCGACCTCGCCGAGATCGAGCGGGCGGCCGAGCTGGAGGCCCAGGAGCGGGCGCTGAAGGCCACCGTCGAGGGCATGCGGGCCAAGATCAGGAACCTGTCCAAGGAGGTCGGCCAGGCCCGCAAGGCCGGCGACATCGCCACCGCAGAGGCCAAGGCCGACGAGAGCCGGGCGCTGGGCGAGGAGGAGCGAAAGCTGGAGGCCGAGGCGTCCAGCGCCGGCGCCGACCTGCGCGACATCCTGCTGCGCACGCCAAACCTGCCGGCCGAGGACTGCCCCGACGGCGCCTCCGAGGCCGACAACGTCGTCCTGCGGGTCGAGGGCTACGACGCGGCGGCCTACGGCGACCACCAGCGGGTGCCCCACTGGGATGTCGGCGCCGGACTCGGCATCCTCGACCTGGAGCGCGGGGCGAAGCTGTCCGGCTCCATGTTCCCGGTGTTCCGGGGCGCCGGCGCCACCCTCGTGCGGGCCCTGTGCCAGCTGGCGCTCGACCGCAACGCCGATGCCTACGAGGAGATCCGCCCGCCCAGCCTCGTTCGTACCGACACCATGGTGTCCACCGGCCACCTGCCCAAGTTCGCCGACGAGGGCTACCACCTCGAGCGCGACGACCTGTGGGCCATTCCCACCGCCGAGGTACCGCTGACCTCCCTCGGCCGCGACGAGATCCTGAACGAGGCTGACCTGCCGGTGAAGGTCATGGCCTACACGCCGTGCTTCCGCCGGGAGGCCGGCGCCGCCGGCCGCGACACCCGGGGCCTGCTGCGGGTGCACGAGTTCGACAAGGTGGAGCTCTTGTCCTACGCCACGCCGGTCCAGGCCGCCGAGGTCCACGCCGACATCCTCGCCCGGGCCGAGGGCACCCTCGCCGCCCTGGGCCTGGCCTACCGGGTGGTCGACCTGTGCACCGGCGACATCGGCGCGTCGGCGGCCCGCACCTTCGACATCGAGGTCTACGCCCCCGGCTGCGACATGTGGCTGGAGGCCTCCTCGGTCTCCTGGTTCAGCGACTACCAGGCTCGCCGGGCCAACATCCGCTACCGGCCGGCGGAGGGCAGCGGCACCGCCATCGTGCACACCCTCAACGGCTCCGGCCTGGCCGTCCCTCGGGTCTGGGCCGCGGTGGTGGAGACCTACCGGCAGTCGGACGGGAGCGTCGCCGTTCCGGAGTGTCTGTGGCCCTACTTCCGTGGCTCCCGGAGCATCGGCCCGTGATCGCCATGGAGACGGCCCAGATCCTGTTCGCGATCGCTCTGGGCACTGTCACCGTGATCATCACCGGCTTCGCCGTCTACGTCGCCGGCTCCACCATCTGGGGTGACCGCTGGTACCGCCGGCGCCGGCCCGACGACTCCGTATCGAAATGACGACCAGTACCCGGTACAAGGGCAAGGCCGGTCAGTGGGCCTTCCTCGGCCACCGGATCACCGGGTTCCTGGTGTTCCTGTTCCTGCTCCTGCACATCGTCGACGTGTCCCTGCTGCGCTGGCCCGAGACCTACGACCAGGTCCACCGCCTGTACGGCAACGTCCTGCTACGCCTGTTCGAGGTCGGCCTGCTCTTCGCCCTGCTGTTCCACACCTTCAACGGCGTGCGCATCGTGGCCGTTGATGTCTTCCCCGAGGCGGTGCGCAACCAGCGCCGGCTCCTCCAGGTCGTCGTGGCTCTCACCGTGGGGCTCGGCGTCCCCGGCGGCGTGGTCATCATGTGGCCCTTCATCGACGGGCGCATCCTGTGAAGACCGTCGAAGCCCCGCCCCGTCGCAAGCGCAGCCCCGAGGCGCTGTCGTGGGCGTTCATGCGCCTGTCGGGCCTGGCCCTGGTGTTCCTGGCCCTCGTCCACTTCGCGATCACCCACATCATCAACGACGTGGTCGAGACCGACTACGACTTCGTGGCCGAGCGCTGGCACAACCCGCTGTGGCGGCTGTTCGACTGGCTGCTGCTCGTCCTGGCCCTCGGCCACGGGGCGAACGGGCTGCGGTGGATCATCGACGACTACGTCCGCCGGCCCGGCCCCCGGAAGGCGGCGAGGAGCCTGCTGTTCGGGCTGACGGGCGTGCTGGTGGTCGTGGGGACGTTGACGATCCTCGCCTTCCCGTCCCGCCCTCGCTAGACCCGCCGGCGGCGTTACCGTTGGCCCCCATGGATGACTTCGACGCGCCGCCGCCGAAGTCGCAGTGGACCGACAGCACCAAGACCACCTTGGGCGTGCTGATCGCCCTCGTCGTGGTCCTCATCGCCGCCGGCATCGGCATCGCCACCATCCGCGACGCCCGTGACACCGTCGAGAACGCCATCTCGACCACGACGACGGTTGCACCGGCGGCCGGGGGCTCCACCGTCCCCGACACCACGCCGGCCAGCGAGCTCACGCCGGCCCAGTCGAGGATCGTCGAGGAGATGAAGGTCCAGGTGGCCAGCATCCGGGGCCTGGCGTGGAAGGGGTCGCTGCCGGTGAAGGTCGTCAGCAAGGAGGCCCTGGCCCAGCGGGTCCGCGCGCTCAACGCCGAGGAGATCGCCGAGAACCGCGACGAGATCACGGCGGACGAGTCGGTGCTGAAGCTGCTGAAGCTGCTCGAGAAGGACGTCGACTACGCCAAGACGATCGACTCGATCCTCGCCGGCGGCGTGCTGGGCTACTACGACGACGAGGTCAAGGAACTCTACGTGGGCGGCGCCGGCGACAACCTCGACCCCGCCACCAAGGTCACGCTCGCCCATGAGCTCACCCACGCCCTGACCGACCAGCACTTCGACTTCGGGACCCGTACCAAGGCCCTCGACGACGAGAACAAGACCGAGGAGGCCTTCGCCTTCAGCGCCCTCATCGAGGGCGACGCCGAACTGACAGCCAGCCTGTGGCAGGAGCGCCACCTCAGCGCTCGGGAGCGCCAGCAGGCCGCCTCCGGCGGCGTCACCCCCGAGGCGCTCAATGCCTATGCCCGTGCCCCCCGGTACCTGCTGGAGTCCCTGTTCTTCCCCTACCAGAGCGGCGCCACGTTCGTGCAGGGCCTCCACCGGGCCGGCGGCTTCGCCGAGGTCGACAAGGCCTACCGGAACCCGCCCACCTCCACCGAGCACATCCTCCACCCCGAGACCTACGCCTCGGGCCAGACGTGGTCGCCGCCGGCGCTGCCGGACCTGGCCGCAGCCACCGGCTGCGGCGTGGTCGACACCGGCACCCTCGGTGAGTTCGACATGATCCAGATCCTCTCCGGGGAGCTGGCCAGCAACGACGCCAAGCGCGCGGCGGCGGGATGGAACGGCGACGCCTACGGCGCCGTGCGCTGCGGGACGGCCCTGGGCCTGGCCGACCGCTGGCACACCGACAACCCGGCCGACGCCGGCCGCCTGGCCGACGCTCTCGCCCGGTGGGCCCGGGGATGGTCGGGATCGACCCGGGCGGCCGACGCCGAGGGCCGGGTCACCGGCCCCACCGGCAGCGCCCGGGTGGTGCGCAACGGGGACCGGGTGGACCTCATCGTGGCCGACGACGTGGCCACCGCGGACCGCCTCGCCCAGGTCGTGCTCGCTGCCGCTTAGCTTAGGCTGGCCGCCGGCCGGCGGGCGACGGGACCCGGGAACGAGCGCCGACAGGCGACCGGCCCAGGGCCAGCCGGGGGACGACGAAGAGCGCGGCAAGGAACATCGCCCCACCGAGGTATTGCAGCAGCGTCAGGAACTGCGACCAGAACGTCGCCCGGGCCCCGCCCTCGTCGGGCCGCTCCAGGACGAACAGCCCTTGGTCTGCGTCGCTGACCACGACGTGCTCGGGCAGGAGGGCGACGCCCACCACATCGGCGTCGGCGGGCACGAACTGGGCCACGGTCTTGGCCCGTACCTCGGCGAAGTCGACGACCCGCAGGCCGGCGCCGTGCCACGCGACGTACGCGTACCCGCCACTGGCCACCAGGCGGCCGGGGCTCCCTGTGCCGGCGTACCGGAGCGGGGTGGCGTCCACCGGCGATTGGCCCGGCTCCAGTGTCAGCACCCGAAGCCCGGGCTCGCCCGGCGGGCAGCTCCCGTCTTCGGCGACGACGGCGACCGTCCGGTTCCCGAGGGGCAGGACCCCCACGTGACCGCCGGCGCCCTCGGCGGGGCCGGCGACAGTCGGCTGGGACGGTTCGGTCAGGTCCAGGGTGTACACGCCGCCGGCGAGGGCGGCGGCCGCCAGCACTCCGTCGTCATAGAGCGCCACGGTCACCGCCCCGCATCCCGCGGCGGCGGGCGGGACGGACCAGGTTCCGAGGGCCACGGGGTCGGTGGGGTGGCTCACGTCGTCGACCGCAACGCCGGCGGCGGTGGCTCGCACCGCGAGCACCCGCCGGTCGGGCCGCTGGGCCAGCGAGACCGATGTGGCGCCGGCGGTCTGGGCGAGCATCCGGGGTGTCGCAGGGTCGGTGATGTCGTAGTAGGCGACACCCGTGGCGGAGCCGCCGGCGCAGGGTGCCAGGGCGATGGCGAGGAGGTCGCCGGTGAACGTTTCGGACTGGATGGTCGTCGAGTCGAGGTCGGCGGCGATGGTCGCCGGCGGGATGGAGATGGACGCCACGACCCGCGGCTTGCTGGCGTCCTTGACGTCCAGCACCACCACCGAGGCGCCGGCGCAGGGGCCCGCCGGCACCTCGGTGGCGACGACCGCAGTCGCGCCGACCACGGTCAGATCGCCGTAGACGGCGGGCGGCCCGACGGTGGAGCGGCCCACGACCTTCAGGTTGGCCTCGATGACCTCGTCCGAAGCCGCGCCGGTCGAGAAGAGGAGCACGACCGCCGCCGCAGTCCACAGTCGAGCCCGCACACGGAGACGGTAGGCGGCGCGGCCCGTTCCGTGTACCGGAACGGCACGTTCTTGGCGCTCTCCGGTACGCGGAACGCGGGGCTCAGGGCGTGGTGGTGGTGACTGTCGTCGTCGGGCTGAGGCGGGGGACCACCACCGCCGGCGGCCTGACGGGGACGGTGGCCTCCGGCTGGTCAGGGAACGACGGGCGGCCGGGCTGGGCGGATGCGGTCTGGCGGCGGGGGAAGGCGTTGATCACCGGCGCTCCGTTGACGTCCTGGCGGTATTCGGTGAAGAGCTGCCTGCCGCGGGCGCCGGCCTCTGGACAAAGGTTGTCGACGGGCTGGCCGTCCTGGTCGAAGAGGAGAACAGGGTCGAGCAGCCGGCCCTCGCTGTCGTAGGCGTAGAGGTTGGTGATGGGCTGGCCCGAGGCGGCGGCCAGGCACCCACGGTCGGCGTAGGTCGGCGGGCCGTAGGCGTCGACATAGTTGATCCGGGTGGAGCCGGCGTCGTCGAGGAGCGAGAGGCCGTAGATGGCCAGCACCACATGGGCGCCGGCCAGCAGCAGGCGCCCGCTCCGACGTAGGGAGCGCTGGCCGAGGCGCACGGAGAGCGGGATGGCTCCGAGGATGGCCAGGAGGCCGATCAGCTGGCTGCCGGCCAGCTCTGGTATCGGAAAGACGCTGGCACCCCCGCCCTGCACCCCGGCAAGGAACGAGACGGCGAGGTACGCCCGCGCCACCCACCACGCCGGCCGGAGGACGGGCGACAGGCGGATCAGTTCCTGACCGGCCCACGACTCGCGGCCGCGCTCGACCATGCGGCTGGCGCGGGCCAGCAACGGCGGTCCCGGCCTTCCGCCCAGCTCCACGCCGGCCGACGCCAGCAGCTCGGCGGCGTAGGCCTCCGGCGGCCCCAGCCGCTCGGCCAGCGGCGGCCCCTCCTCGGCGGCGATCTCCCGGAGGTGCTGGGCCAGATCGTCGAGGAGGTCGGCGCGCTCCTCGGCCGGCAGGGCGGCCAGGTGGGGGGCGACATCCTTCAGGTACCGGTCGGCGTCCAGAGTCGCCGTGTCGGTCGTGGCGCCGAAGTCCATGGTGGAGGTCACGCTGTCTTCCTTTCCGGCGTGTCGATCAGGACGTCCATCGCCTCCGCGAATCCTCGCCACTTCTTGATCCAGGTCTCGTACAGGTCGCGCCCGGCCGGCGTGGCGCCGTAGTACTTGCGGTGGGGGCCCTCCTCGGACGCCACCACGTAGGACTTCAGCGCCCCCGCCTGGTAGAGCCGGCGGAGGGTGCCGTACACCGAGGCGTCGCCCACGTCGTCGAGGCCGGCGGTGCGCAGGCGGCGAACGATGTCGTACCCGTACCCGTCCTCGTCGCGGACCACCGCCAGTACGGCCAGGTCGAGCACACCTTTGAGGAGCTGCGTGGTGTCCATCCGCCTCCCTTCTCCGTTCTGCACGGTACCACGGAATCCGTAGTAGCGGAAGAGCGATAGGGTCGATCTCGGCTGGCGCGTGGAGGAGGCGAAGCATGGCTGACGACGGTAAGGAGCTGGTCACCCGGTATCTGGAGGAGGCGTGGAACAGCGGCAACGTCGATGTCATCGACGAGCTGTTCACCCCCGAGCTGGCCGCCCGGCTGAAGCCGCTCATCGGTGCCTTCCGTGCGGGCTTCCCGGACTGGCACTGCGTGATCGACGACTTCGTCGTCGAAGGCGACAAAGTCGTCAACCGGTGGACAGGCACCGCCACCCACACGGGCAACTTCTTCGGGATCCCTGCGACCGGCAAGTCGGTCACGGTGGAGGGCATCACCATCCACCAGATCGCCGACGGTCGCATCGTCAACGACTGGAGCCAGAGCGACCAGCTGGCGCTCATGCAGCAGCTCGGGGTCGCCCCCGGCCCGCAGGGCTAGCCCTTACGGCGGAAGGCGGCCCGGACGTCCTGGCGTAGCCGGCGGACGGACTGCCGCGTGCTGCGTAGGACGAGCCCGCTCTGGCGCACGGCGTCGGCGACCGGATTGGCAAGCCGGCGGCGCCGGGCGGTGGTCCGGCGCGCCGCGGCGGCAACCGGCGCCCAGGCTGCGACGCCGAGCCAGCGGGCGCCGGCCACGATCCGGGGGACTGGTTCGACCGGCCCGCCGTCGTCGAGGGCCCGCAGCGCCACCACCTGTTCCTCGACGGCGGCGGCGGTGTGCGGCCGTCGAGGAGCGTGGCCACCTCCAGTACGGCGCCATGGGCCGCGGCCCGCGCCGGCCCGGTCGTCGCCGGCAGCCCGTCGAGCGCCTCGTCGGCCTCGGACGGCCGGCCCAGGGCGTGGTGGTCGATCCGCAGGGGCGTCCATCGGGCCCGGCCCCTCGTCGGTGTCGGGCGGCAGTTCGTCGATCAGGTCGTCGAGGCCGTCCTGGGGTTCGGGCGTGCCCGACGGATCAACGGGCCCGGCGCGCGAGGTACGACGACAATCCGGTCGTCGCCCTCCCCGCCGGCCAGCCCTCCCCCCGGTCTCAGTCCCCGAGCACGCCCAGGTGGACCACGACCTCGGCGTCGTCGGGATCCGCTTCCGGGCCGTAGCCCAACACCGCGGTGCCCTGTGTCCCACAGTTGGGACAGGTGAGGCCCACGACGGCGAGCATGTCCGCAGGGTCCGACGCGCCCTCGGTGCGGCGCATCGCACCCAGCTTGAAGGTGTTGGCCGGGCTCTCCTGGCGGCAGGTCAGGCACTGGATGGCACCGTCGGCGCGGGACGCCATCTGGCCGGTGAACCCGGCCGCCTCCAAGGTGGCGATGATCTCCGTGAGGGTGGCGCCGTACTTCGGCGACGACGGCTGGCTCAACTGGCCACCTCTACCCGTAGCGTCACGTTGTCCTCCAGCAGGTCGAGGACTGCTGCCTCGATGGGGCCCTGAGTCAGAAGCGTACCCGCCTCGGCAGCTTGAGCCGGGCCACCGACCAGGGCCTGCTCCAGCGCCGGCATGATGGTGGTGCCCCCGAGGTACTGGTCGACGATCCGGGGGTCGACGTAGGACGAGCGGCACACCGCCGGCGTGTTGCCGAGGTAGTGAGCCACCTCCTTCATGGCCCGGGCGACGGCCAGCTTGCGGGCGGTGGGGCTGGCGGCGCCGGTCGAGACAGCGAGGGCGACAGCAGCCAGGACGGTGGCGTTCCAGGTGCGGAAGTCCTTGGCCGTGAACTCCCCGCCGGTAGCCTCCTTGATGTAGAGGTTGATGTCGGGCGAGCGCACGTCGACCCACCTCCGTCCCTGCCTCCACGCCAGCAGCTCGGGCTTGCCGCCCCGCCGGCGCTTGAGGGCCTCGACCACCGCGTACACGTCGGGGTCCACCACCGACTGGATGCGCCGCTTGCTGCCCTTGGCCATGTAGTCGAAGGTGATCGTGCTCGGCGGCTCCAGCTTCACGTGGCGCTTGTGCATGGTGGCCAGCCCGTAGGTCTGGTTCTCCTCGGCGTAGCCCTCGGTGCCGATCCGGAAGAAGCCGAGGTCGAGCAGCCGGGCCGCGCAGGCCAGCACCCGCTCCCGGCTCAGGCCCTCCTCGGCCAGGTGCTGGCTCGCGTTGTGGCGGAGCTTGGGGAGGGCCCGGGCGAACTCGAGCATGTGGTCGAACTTCTCCCGGTCCCGCCGCTCCCGCCAGACGTCGTGGTAGCGGTACTGGCGCCGGCCTCGGGCGTCGACGCCCGTGGCCTGGATGTGCCCGCGTGGGTCGATGCAGATCCACACATCGGTCCAGGCCGGGGGGATGACCAGGGCCTTGACCCGTTCGAGGACGGCTGGATCCGTGATCCGGGCGCCGCCGGGATCGAGGTACACAAATCCGCGACCCACCTTCCGCCGGTGGATGCCGGGGGATGAACAGTCGACCCTGCGCAAGCGGGGAGCCACGATCGGGTTCTCCCCGGGGCGGCCGCTGGACAACCCGGCGTTTCCCGACCGCCGTGGACGGGTACCGGCGCGTTATGTCCCAGCCCGATCCGTACCCCCCGATCGACGTCCCGAACGACCCGCTGCCCGACCCCGAGCCCCTACCCCAGCCGCCCACGCCGCAGCCGCCGATCCCGGACCCGCAGCCGATCTGATGGCCCAGATCACCGGACAGCACATCGTCGCCACCTTCGCCGATCTCGAAAAGGCCAACGACGCCGCCCTGGAACTGAGCCAGGCCGGCATCGAGGCCAATCGGGTCTCCATCGTGGGGGCTCAGCACGAAGAGGCGGCCAGCGACCCGGACACCCGCCTGCGTGACATGGAGGCTACCGGTGAGATCGCGAAGCGGGCGGGCGCCGGCGGTGGCGCCGGTGCCGCCCTGGGCGCCCTCGCCGGCGCTACTGCGTTCATCATCCCGGGCATCGGCCCGGTCGTCGCCGGCGGCATCTGGGCCGGCGTGCTCGGCGGCGGCATCGCCGGCGGCGTGGTCGGCGGCATGGTGGGCGGGATCAGCGGCTTGAGCCTCGAAGAGTTCGACCTGAAGTACCAGGACGTGCTGCGCGAGGGGAAGGCCATGGTGGCCGTCGCGGTCGACGACGACGAGGCTGCCGACCAGGCCCGTAGGGTCCTCGAGAAGGAGGATCCGGAAGATATCCATATGATCGGTAGGAGCGGCGAGCGTATCGGCGACTGAGAGCCACGACCCTTGGAGGCGGCAATGAAGTTCCTGGTCATTTGGAACATCGAGATCGGCCGGCTGTCGGGGGAGGTGATGAAAGCGGTCCTACGCATGCGGGACTACGCCCTCCCACTCGAGCAGAGCGGGAAGGTCATCGGCCGCTACCACATCGTGGGCAGCCACGGCGGGGCGTGGATCTACAACGTGGGCAGCAACGACGAGTTGGAGATGCTCCTGGCCCAGTCGCCGGTCTACAACTTCAGCCATTTCAAGGTGTACCCGCTGGCGGACATGACCTCGCTTCCCGTCACCCCGTCGGAGTGATGGAAGGCGCGGAGCCGCTCCGCCAGCTTGTTCACAAGCTGGCCACGACGGAGGCCATCGACAAGGTCGGTAAGCCCGTGGCTTCCAAGGTGGCCGGTCTCATCGGGCACGGCCCGGTCAAGGACGCCCTCAGCGGGACCTGGACCGGCCACCCGCTGCACCCGGTGCTGACCGACCTGCCCATCGGCTTCTGGACGAGCTCGTTCATGCTCGATCTGGTGGGCGGGAAGCGGAGCGCGGTGGCGTCCCAGCGCCTGATCGGCCTGGGCATCCTCAGCGCGGTGCCGACGGCGGCCGCCGGCTTGTCGGACTGGTCCGACACCATCGGCGAGGAGCGGCGGATCGGCACCGTCCACGCCGTGGCCAACGTCGCCGCCCTGTGGCTGTATACGTGGTCGTGGTTCGCCCGGCGGGCGGCCGGCGTGGCGCCGGCATCACCCTCGGCCTGCTCGGCGCTACGGCGGCCACCGCCGGCGGCTACCTGGGCGGGCACCTGGTGTACCGCCAGGGTGTGGGCCCCGACCGCAACGCCTGGAAGCACGGCGGCGACGACTGGGTCGATGTGGGGGACGACCTCGCGCTGGTGGACGGGAAGCCGCTGGTGGTCAAGGTCGACGACGACGACGTGCTGCTGGCCAAGACGCCGGCCGGGGCGATCGCGGCTCTCTCCAACGTCTGCGGCCACGCCGGCGGTCCGCTGAACGAGGGCGAGTTCGACGGCGAGGGGTGCGTGGCGTGCCCGTGGCACGGCAGCGTGTTCCGCCTGGCCGACGGCCACGTGGTCCACGGACCGGCCACCGGCCACCAGCCCTGCTACGAGGTGCGCTCCGAGGGCGGGCGCCTGTCCGTCCGCCGGCTGCGCAGCCCGACCTGACGCAGCCGATCGGCCGTTAGCGCGGCGCGGGCCGCGTTGGCCCCACACGCCCCGTGCACGCCGGCGCCGGGATGGGCGGACGAGCCGGCGAGGTACAGGCCGGTGACCGGAGTGGACGGCCGCCCCAGCCCCGTCGTGGGGCGGAAGACCAATTGCTGGTGGAGCTGCTGGGTGCCGCCGCCGACCGCTCCACCGCGCAGGTTGGCGTTGGCCGCTTCGAGGTCGGCCGGCGACTTGACGTGGCGGGCCTTCACCAGGTCACCGAAGCCGGGCGCCAGCTCCTCGATGCGAGCCTCGATCAGATCGGCGTAGGCCGCCGGCTCGAACCGGACGCCCCGCGGCACGTGGGTGTAGGCCCAGCCGGTGGCCGTGCCCGGCGGGCAGCGGGTGGGGTCGGCCACCGCCTGCTGGCCGAAGAGCAGGAACGGCCGTGGCGAGAGCGTTCCGGTGGCCACGTCGTTGAAGTAGCGGGACAGCTCGTCGAGGGTGTCGCTGATGTGGATGGTGGCCGCCCGCCGGGCCGCGTCCGCCGTCCAGGGGATGGGGCCGTCCAGAGCCCAGTCGACCTTGAACGTGGCCAGGTCCCATTCGAACCGCCGCAGGTCGTCGAGCACCCGGGCCGGGAGGTGCTCGGCGCCCACGAGGTGCAGGAAGAGGGTGGGGGCGTCGACGTCGGCCAGCACCGCCCGCCGGGCATCGATCTCGGTGCCCTCCGCGGTGCGCACCGCCACCGCCCGGCCTTGGCGGATGACGATGTTGGCAACGGGCGTACCGGTGGAAACGGTGGCGCCGGCCGCCTCTGCCCGCCGGCGCAGTGCGGCGGCCAGCTCGCCGGCGCCACCTTCGGGGACCGGGAAGCCGTGCTGCTGGCCGGCGCAAGCCAGGATCCAGCCGAACAGGCCGCTGCCGGCGGTCTCGGGGCCGATGTCGGTGTGGGCGGCGTTGCCGCCGAGCAGGAGGCGACCGCCCTCCCCGCCGCCGGCGAACTCCTCGGCAGCCATGCGCCGGGCCGGCAGGAGGGCGAACCGGGCGAAGCGGAGCCACTCCGACGGACCGAGGGCGGCGGCCAGCCGGGCGCCGGCCCGCACCGGCGGGAACAGGCCGAGGAAGGTCGCCATCAGCGGCCGGCTCAGCTCGTCCCAGCGCCGAGCCAGCCGGCGCCAGCTATCGCCGTCGCCGGGCGCGTAGGCGTCGAGGGACGCTGCGGTCTCCTCCACGTCGGTCGACAGCGCCACCGCCCGACCGTCGGGGGTGGGGTGGGCCAGCACGAGGGGGGAACGTCGCCACCGCAGCCCGTGGGCGTCGAGGTCGAGGGCGGTCAGGGCCGGCGAGGCGACGCTGAAGGGGTAGAAGGCGCTGAAGGTGTCGTGGCGGAAGCCGGGCAGGGTTAGCTCCTCGGTGCGCACCGCCCCGCCGATGACGTCCTGGGCCTCGAGCACCGCCACGCTCCAGCCGGCGTCGGCCAGCATCGCCGCCGCCACCAGCCCGTTGTGGCCCGCTCCGATGACCACGGCGTCGGGCATCTCGGTATTCTCCACCGTCGGGCACACTTGGCACGTGGCCTACCGCGACCGTGCCGACGCCGGCCGGGTGCTCGCCGGCCACCTCGGCCACCTCGCCGGCGCCCCCGGGCTCCTGGTCCTTGGCCTGCCCCGTGGCGGAGTCCCGGTGGCCTACGAAGTGGCGCAGGCCCTGGGTGCGCCGCTCGACGTCTTCCTCGCCCGCAAGCTCGGCGTTCCCAGCCAGCCCGAACTGGCCATGGGCGCCGTCGCCAGCGGTGGGGTGCGGGTCCTGAACCAGGCGGTGGTCGACGCCCTGGCCATCCCGCCCGAGGTGGTCGAAGCCGTTTCTGCCAAAGAGGCCGCCGAGGTCGCCCGCCGCGAGCAGTCCTACCGGGCCGACCGGCCGGCGCTGGACGTAGTCGGCCGGACGGTGCTTGTCGTCGACGACGGCGTGGCCACCGGCTCGACCATGCGGGCCGCAGTCGCCGCCCTGCGGGCTCAGCTGGCGGGACGCGTCGTGGTTGCCGTCCCCGTCGGCGCCAGGAAGACGTGCCGGGAGCTGGCCGGCGAGGCTGACGAGGTGGTGTGCCCGAACACGCCGGCCAGGTTCGACGCCGTGGGTCAGTACTACATCGACTTCACCCAGACAACTGACGACGAGATCCGAGCCCTGCTAATCCCGAAGGAGGACAAACATGGCGAATGAGGTGCGCGCTGTCGTGGCTCGGTCCAAGGGGGCACCGGTCACGGTGGAGACGATCGTCGTGCCCGACCCCGGGCCGGGCGAGGCGCTGGTCCGCATCCAGGCGTGCGGCGTCTGCCACACCGACCTCCACTACCGGGAGGGGGCGATCAACGACGAATACCCGTTCCTCCTCGGCCACGAGGCGGCGGGCATCGTCGAGAAGGTCGGCGACGACGTCGCCAACGTCGGCCCCGGAGACTTCGTGGTCCTCGCCTGGCGGGCACCCTGCGGGACGTGCCGGTCCTGCCTCCGCGGCCGCCCCTGGTACTGCTTCGACAGCGCCAACGCGACCCAGAAGATGACCCTCGACGGCACCCCGCTCAGCCCCGCCCTGGGCATCGGCGCCTTCACCGAGCTCAGCCTGGTCGCCGCCGGCCAGGCGGTGAAGGTCGACCCCGCCGCCGGCGCCGCCGCCGGCCTCATCGGCTGCGGCGTCATGGCCGGCTTCGGCGCCGCCGTGAACACCGGTGGCGTGACAAGGGGCGACTCCGTCGCCGTGTTCGGCTGCGGCGGCGTGGGTGACGCGGCGATCGCGGCGGCGGCACTGGCCGGCGCCCGCACGGTCATCGCCGTCGACCTCGACCCCCGCAAGCTGGAGTGGGCCCGGGAGTTCGGTGCCACCGACACCGTGAACGCGTCGGAGGGCGACCCCGTGGAGGCGATAAGGGCACTGACCGATGGCTTCGGCGCCGACGTGGTCATCGAGGCCGTGGGGCATCCCGAGGTGTTCCGGCAGGCGTTCTTCTCGCGCGACCTGGCCGGCACGCTCGTCCAGGTCGGCGTGCCGGCGCCGACCATGACTCTCGAAGTGCCGATGATCGAGTTCTTCGGACGGGGTGGGGCCCTCAAGCCGTCGTGGTACGGCGACTGCCTGCCCACCAGGGACTTCCCCATGCTCATCGACCTCTACCTGTCCGGCCGTTTTCCCCTCGAGCGTTTCGTCACCGAGACCGTGGCCCTCGACGAGGTCGAGGAGGCGTTTGCCAGGATGCAGCGCGGGGAAGTTCTTCGCTCAGTCGTGGTCTTCTGAGGAATGATCGCGCAACGACTGGATCAGCCTACCTACCGGTAGGTAGACTGATCTTGCGGCGATGAAGCAGCCGTCCCGCGGGGGAGGAACCGTGAACGAGATCGACCTGCTCCACGAACTGGCACCCGAGGCCGAACGGCTGCTGGAGCGCCACCTCGCTGCGTCCAAGGAGTGGTTCCCCCACGAGCTTGTGCCGTGGGACGAGGTCATCAAGCATGACCCCCGCGACGCCTACGACCCCGAGTACCGGCCGATCCCCGACCCGGTGAAGCGGGCGCTGTTCGTCAACCTCCTCACCGAGGACAACCTCCCCTACTACACGACCGAGATCACCCGTCTGTTCGGCATCGACCACGCGTGGGGCGCCTGGAACCGGCGCTGGACGGCCGAAGAGGGTCGCCACGCCATCGTGATCCGCGACTTCCTCACCGTCACCGGCGCCCTCGATCCCAAGGTCATGGAGCGGGGTCGCATGCAGCACGCCGAGTTCGGCTTCCACCAGCCCATCACCGGGGCGGCCGACGGCTTTGTCTATGTCGCCCTCCAGGAACTGGCCACCCGCATCTCCCACTGGAACACGGGCAAGCTCATGGACGACAAGGGCGGCAACGAGGTCATGAAGCGGGTGGCCGCCGATGAGAACATGCACTACCTGTTCTACAAGGACGTGACCACCGCAGCGGTGGCGCTCGACCCGTCGACGATGGTCCTGGCCATGGAGCGCCAGGTGAAGGACTTCGCCATGCCGGGCGCCGGCATCGACGACTTCACCAACCACGCCAAGGCCATCGCCGAGGCCGGCATCTACAACCTCAGCATCCACCACGACCAGATCCTGGCGCCGGTGATCCTGAGGTCCTGGAAGCTGGAGGCGATCGAGGGGCTGTCGCCCGAGGCCGAGGAGGCCCGGGAGCGGCTGGTGACGCGGATGAGGCGCATCGACAAGCTGGCCAAGTCGCAGGAGGCCCGGCGCCAGCAGCGCCTCGCCGGCGGCTCGAGCTCGGCCGCCTGACGCCGGCGCTTGGACTCAATCCAGTACCGCCGCGCCCTGCTGAACACCGGCCGCATCGTCATGGGCGTCCGCCCCGAACAGCTCCGCCTGCCAACGCCGTGCCGTGACTGGGACGTGCGCCTGCTCCTCAACCACATCATCGGCGGCAACCTGATGTTCGCCGAGGTGGCCCGGGGCGGCCGACCCGACGCCACCGGCGACATGGACGATCACACCCTGCCCGACCCCGGCTCGAACTACATCGCCTCGGCCGACTCGGTGCTGGCGGCGTGGGCCGAGCCCGGCGTCATGGAGCGGAAGGTGCACATGTCCTTCGGCGACATCCCGGCGCCGGCGGCGGTGAGCATCCACTTCCTCGACATCGTCGTCCACGGCTGGGACCTGGCTCGCGCTACCGGCCAGGACACCACCATCGAGCCCGACTTGGCCACCGAAGCCCTCGACATCTCCCACGGCCTGCTCAGCCCCGAGCTGCGGGAGACGGGCGTGTTCGGGCCCGAGATCCCGATCTCGGACGACAACCCCCTGCACGACCGCCTGGTGGCGTTCATGGGCCGGCGCCCCTAGCGCCCACGTTTTGGCTGCACTGGCGGTCGTATGCGACCGCCAGTGCAGCCAGTTCGAGGGGATCAGCCCTCGGGCGCGGCCAGGCGGGTGCCGCAGGTGAAGCAGAACTTGGCGATGGCCGGGATCTTCTCGCCGCACTCGATGCAGAAGACGGTCTTGGCTTTGCCCGCCGGCCGGGCGGCGGCCTTCTTGGCCGGCGCTTTTTTGGCCGGCGGCGCGGCGCTCGTCTTGGCCGGGGCCGCTGCCAGCGTGGCCCCCGCCTTCTTGGCCCTGGCCGCCGGAGCTTTCGCCGGCGCTTTCGCCGGCGCTTCAGCGGCGGCTGCCTTCTTCGTTGCCCGCTTCGCCGGCGCCTTCGCGGCCGGCGCCTCGGTGACTGCCGCAGCCGACTTCTTCGTCGCCCGCTTGGCCGGCGCCTTCTTCGCGGGCGCCTTCTTCGCGGGCGCCTTCTTCGCGGGCATCGATGCGGCCATGTCCTCGAGGCTGGGGGCATCGCCGTCGTCAGGCTCGGGTACCGAGCGGAGCGTGGGCGCCGGCTGGGCCCGCCCGGCCGTGCCCCGCGGCCCGGAGGCGGCTGGCTGCTCCGCCGGCGTGTCGACCCCGAGCGCAGCCCGGCGGCGGGCCAGCACGCGGGAGAGCGCCCCGTCGTCGACCCGGCGCTCCGCCGGCGCCGCGGCTGCGGCTGCGGCTGAGGGAACCGTCGGGCGCGTCGTCCGCCCGGTCGGCGCCGGCGCCGGCTCGGCCCCGCCCCGGCGGGCCTCCTCCTCCTCACGGCGCCGGCGGGCGGCGAGGCGTTGGGCCAGCGCGCCGCCGGCGGCTTTGGGGTCCTCCACCCGGCGTGCCGGCGCGGGGCCGGCCGGGCCGGGGGGGGCGGAGCCCCTGCGGACCTGATCACGGGAGAGACCGGGGGCCTTATGCCCGGCACCGGGGGTTTGGCCGCGGGCGGGACTA
>CAYZMG010000004.1:1914-38078 GCA_964479465.1 uncultured Acidimicrobiales bacterium | reverse complement strand
GGCGCTCGTAGAACTGGCGCATGGCGGCGTCGCGCATCTCCTCGGCGGAGCTGGCGTCGTACGTCATGACCAGGTCTTCGGGGTCGAAGCCGGTGCGGGCGGCGTGGTCCATGAGCGCCATCTCGGTGATGGACATCTCTTCTTCCTCGTCCGGCTCTCCCGCGTTGTACACGGGCGGGCCGGTGACGTGGCCGCCGTAGTCATCGTCGTAGGCGCCACCGCCGAAGGCCGGCGGAGGCGGAGCGGAGGAGGCGCCCCGGGGGCCAGGGTTCAAGCCGCCGGGACCGAAGCTGGACCCGACCCCGCCGGAGGGCATGGCGGTGAACGCCTGCTGGGGGCGGGGCGCCGGCCGGCGGGCGGGCTGGGCCTGGCGCCGGCCGGCCGGGGGCCGATCGGCCACCTCGGCCGCCATCATCTCCAGCGGTGAGGGCGGGCCGATTCGCGGCGCGCCGCCGCCCATGCCGGGCATCCCGGGCATGCCTCCGCCCCCGGGGCCCATTCCCCGGCGGGTCAGCCGCTCGACCTCTTCCGCCGCCTGGCGGTCGAGATCTTCGTTCCTGGCGTTCTTGTCCTTGCCGAAGCGAGGCACGGTCCCTCTCCCTCAGACCCTGTGGAAACACTCATCGTAGCGCCGGCCGGGGCGATAGCCCCGGCCGGCGAACTCCATTGAGTGGCATGCTCCAATCAGGTCTGGCCGGCGCCCACCGTGTCACCCTTGACCTTGTCGATCACCAGCTTGGCGATCTCGCGGCCGCCGTCGATGCTGACTTCGTCGAAGCGCCAGTGAATTCCACCCCAGAGGCGGGAGAGGGCCTGCTCCTCGGCCCGGTGCTTGAACTCGGCGGCCCGCTCCGGGAACAGGTGGGACATGATGCCCTCGCCCCCGCCCGCGTAGCCGGCGCTGCCCGACGGGTAAGCGGGGAAGAACGGGGTGGGCACGAACGGGTCCCAGGTGCGGTCGAGGCCCGCGCTGCGGATGGCGTTCTCGGGCCGCGGGTACCAGTAGAAGTACTTGGCGTCCCAGACGGAGATGCCGCCGTCGGCGAGGGTGACGTTCAACATGGCCATGGCCCGCGCCGCCTGCGGGATCGTCCAGCGGGTGGCCACGTCGCCCTCGGCCATCGCCTTCTCGATGTCACCCATGGCCACGCCCATGGTGATGCCGCCAGGCTGCACCGTGCCCATCGCTCCCTCCCAGAACTTCACGATCCGCTTCTGCTCTTCCGTGAGGTTCTTCTTCATCTCGATGAGCTCTTGGGCCGCGGTCCGGAACCCTGCGCTGTTATAGGCGGGCGGGGGCGGCGGCCGGAACTGGCTGTTGGAGGTCAGCACCCACGGCTTCCACTTGGCCGCCTCCGGGTCGGTAGGCGCCGCCGTGGTTCCCGGCGGCGGCTGCCAGAAGGCGACCGTGTTGCCGATCCCGGCCGGGCGCCGGCCGTTCCACGGTGCGCCGGCGCCGTCGGTCTTGGCATAGGCGATGACCTTGTCGGCTACGGCCCGGCCGAGGGCCAGGCCGGCCTCGACGTCGCTCGGCGTGTTGGTGCCGGCGTCGACGCGCGACTGGGCGGCCTCGTCGGCCATCTCGTCGAGGCGCAGGGCTGCCTCATCCGGGTACAGGAAGGCGATCACCTTCGACGCCGCGCCGGCGATGGCGGCGTGCTCGGACGGGTAGGTGGGATCGGGCGACGCCGGGACGAGCGTGTCCACCCCCTCCGGCGCCTTCACGTTGTACTCGTACTTCCAGTGGTAGGCGGAGATGACCGCGTCGGACATGGCCACGTGGATCAGGGCTGCGTTCCGGGTCGACAGGGGCGGGTTCTTCGACGACTTCTCGATGGCCCGGAACATGATCTCGGTCCACGGCTTGGTGGGAAGCGGCCCGCTCCACTTGTCGACCGTGGCCTGGGTGGCGGACGAGCGCGCGTCGGCGGCGTCCTTCACCGCCTTCTCGTCGGCCTTGGCCTTGGCCGAGTCGGCCGCCGCCGGCGCCGGCACCTGGATCTCGCTGCCCGAGGACAGCACCCAGGTCTTCCACGTGCCCGCTGTGCGCTCGGCGTGGGTGACCGCGGCCATCGCCTCGCCGCCGCCGTCGTCGTCACCGCAGGCGACCATGCCGGCGCTGACTGCGACGCACGCCAGGCCGGCAACGGCCATGCGCCAACGGCGCGAACGCGTCGCGCGCCCCCCTGATCCCATCATTCTCGTAACCCCCCGTTCGTGGACAACACCCGAGTGTCGCCCGGCGCCCGTAAGGGCCGCGTATCGGGAGCGTATCTAGGCGAGTGCGACGGCCGCGTAGGCGATCTGGACCGGCTGGCACCAGATCACCACGCTCTTGATCTTCTCCGTCGGTACCGACGCCGGGATCTCGTAGTTCTGCGAGCCGATGGTCGACTTCAGGTTGGCGATCTCGACATGGGGCGTCCCGACCGCCTCGGCGCTGTTCGCCGGCTTGGGTGCCTCCGACAGCCACACGAAGAGGTCGGTGTTCTCACCGGTCTGGAAGTTCTCGAAGCGGAGGATGCGCTTGCCGTCGGGCAGGCGGTAGAGCTTGGCCGTGCCTTCGCCCCGCACCTCCAACTTGTAGAACGAGCCTTGGGCGATGACCCGGTCGGGCGTCATGCCGGGGAGCAGCGGCTCATCGAGGGGGGTGTCGACCTGCTGATCGACGACCGCCTTCCACGTTCCAGTGGCCGCGATCCGCATACGCACCGGGCCGGTGACGATGGAGTAGCCGGTGTCCTCCTTGGGGCACGTGGCATCCACCACCGGGGCGGGCCGGCGGGGCGGCGGGTCGGAGTTGATCCTGAGCGTGCCGGTCGCGCAAGTGAAGCGCACCCGCCACTGGATGGCGTTCGGGAGGATGGTGAACTCCGGCGTCTGGAACGCCCCGGAGCCGTTGAAGGTGGTCACCGTCTCCCAGCGAGCGGCGGACCTGGGGCCGGCCACGGTGGTCGTCGTGTCCGCCGCTGGCGCCACGGTCGTGGCCGGCGTGTTGGAGGCCGTGTTGCCGGAATCCCCGCCGCAGCCCGCGAGGGCGAGGGTGAGTACCACCAGCGCGAGCACCGTCCGTCGACCCATCGTCGGCAGAATACCGTTGGGTCCGTGCTTTACGCCTTCGGCTTCGAACGGGTCGCGGTACTCGTGGGCGACCTGTATTTCGTCAACCCCCGTCCACTCGGAGGCCAGGAGGGGGCCGAGCGCGGGGTGCGGTTGGAGCTGCGGATGCTCGAGCGCCGGCCGCTGCACGGCGGCATCTATTCGGCCCAGCCGATCTCCGTCGAGCGACCGCTGTGGCGGGTGGATCTCCTGGAGTCGGTCGACAGCGCACCCGGGAGTCTCGATCGGGCCCACCACCACCCTGCGTTCGACGGGTGGGAGCCGGGGCCCCGCCACTTCGTGCCCGAACTGAGCGCGGCGCCGGTCGAATGGCTGGCGGCGCAACTCGCCGACCCCGACGCCGTGCTGGAGCGGGCGGGCGTGGCCGCCGGCGAGGTGAGCGCCGGCGATGTCGTCGCGCTGCGGGGGGCGGCGGCCGAGATCGTCGATGCCGTGCGCCGGCTGCTGGAGCGGGTGCACGCCGGCGAGCTCGGCCGGCCCGACGACGACCGTGACCTGGTCAGCGCCCGGATCGGCTGGCTCTGAGTTGAGTTAGTTAGACCGGAGAGAGTGGCTGGTGGGGCGGCGCCGGCAGCTCGACTTCGATCGGGTCGCCAGGGCGGACGTCGCCGCCGGCGACGACCACGGCCATCACGCCGGCCTTGCGCACGAGCTTACCGTCGGTGTCGCGGTCGAGCACTGCGGCCATGAGCCCGGTCTGGATCTTCTCCAGCTGGATGCACGGGTTACGCAGACCGGTGACCTCCACCACTGCGTCGCCGCCCAGCCGCAGCCGGGTACCCGTGGGCAGGCCGAGGAGGTCGATCCCGCTGGTGGTGACGTTCTCGCCCATCTCGCCGGCGGCGACCGTGAAGCCGCGCCCGGCCAGCTCGTCGTGCAGCTCGGCACCGATGAGGTGGACTTGGCGCAGGTTCGGCTTGGTCGCGTCGCGCCGGACCCGCGAGCGGTGCTTCACGGTGGCGCCGGCGTGGGCATCCCCCTCGACGCCGATGCCCTCTACCAGCCGGATCGTGAGGTGGCCGGGCTTGCGCAGGGTGTGCCCGGGGCTGGCGTTGACCGACTCCACACGCATGGCGCCAGTTTGTCCGCCGGCTCATGCGGCGGCGAGCGAATATGCGGTGTGTACCAGCATGACCTCGCTCGAATTCATCACCTTGCGTTCGGGCTCCACGCCGACACCTGCGCCCCGGGCATCCTGGCCCTCCTCCAGCCGATCCTCGAGGGACGGGGGACGGTGCTGGAGCTCGGGTGTGGGAGCGGGGCCCTGACCCGGCACCTCGTCGAGGCCGGCCACCGGGTGCTCGCCACCGACGCGTCGCCGGCGATGGTGGAGCTGGCCGGCGACGCCCAGGTCCTTGTGCTGCCCGACGACCCGCTCCCGCCTGCCGACGCCATCATCTCCGTGGGCCACGTCCTGAACTATCTGCCCGACGAGCCGGCGATCGACCGGGCCCTTGCCGCCATCGCCGGCGCCCTGCGCCCCGGCGGGGTGGTGGCCTTCGACCTCCTCGACCGGCGCTACGGCGAGACCCGGCGGGAGGCGCCGCCGTATGCGCGGGTGGAGGACGACTGGGCGTTGGTCACGCGGTACGAGTCGCCGGCGCCCGACCGCTTCGTCCGCCACATCACCACGTTCGTCGCCACCGGCGACGGTTCGTGGCGCCGGGACGACGAGCGGCACGACAATGTGTTGGTGGGCACGACGGCGGTCCCGGCCGCGCTGGCGGCGCACGGCGTCGAGGCCCGGCTGTCGTCGTCGTTCGGCGACGAGGTGTTGCCCGGGGGCATGGTCGCCATCACCGGCCGGCGGACCTGATGGGGATCGAGCGTTCGCGGGCGCTGGAGGTCCATGTCAAGGGCGGCAGCGTCAGCGCCGGCTACTTGATCGACGACCGCCTGGTGCTCACCGCCGGCGCCGGCCGGACGGCGGCCGATGTCCGGCCGGCAGGCACGGCGACCTGGCTGGCGGCGACGCCGGTATGGTCCTCGCCGGGGGGCGCGGTGATCCTCGAGCTCGACGACCCGGAGATGCTGATGATGCCGCCCATCCGGCCCCGCTGGGGCCGGATAGCGGGCCGCCTGCCGGTGGCGGTGACGGCGGTGGGGTTCCCGCCGGCATCGGCGCCGACCCGCTGGCCCCGCGACCCGGAGCAGTTCTTCGGCCACGTCGTGCCGGCGGGGCCCACGCCGATGGCCGTCACCGCCGCCCGGCCCGCCGGCGCCGGGATGACGGGAGCGGCGCTGTTCGCCGGCGCCGAGCTGGTCGGCGTGCTGCTGGCCGGCGCCCGGGCGCTGCCGGTGAGCGCGCTGGCCGGCGAGCCCGGGTTCGCCGGGCTGGTGGGTGACGAACGAGGAGCCCTGGCCATGGCCGACGTGAGCACGCCGGCGACTGCGTTTCCGATGCTCTGAATGACGGCGTAAGGCCGCCATTTCCCGCAGACGGCATCGGGTGGTGGGCCGCCCGGGGCTCGAACCCGGCCCAGAAGCTTAAAAGGCTCCCGCTCTACCCGATGAGCTAACGGCCCGGGACCAGCGTACTCAGTGGGCCCTGACCTTCTGGGCCCGCGGTCCGGCAATCACCGGCACGGGCGTAGGCTGGAGTGGATGGACACGGACCTGGCCAGGCAGCGGTTGGCGGACGAGCGGGCGCGCCTCGGCGAGGTGAAGTCGACCTTCGACGACCTGGGCCTCACCGACCAGTCCGAGACGGACAGCGTCAGTGAGCTCAGCTCCTACGACCAGCACCAGGCCGATATGGGCACCGAGACCTTCGAGCGCGAGAAGGATCTGTCGATCCTCGAGCAGGTCGAGGCCGAGCTGGCCGACGTCGAGCACGCCCTGCGCCGCCTCGACGACGGTACCTACGGCACCTGTGAGGTCTGCGGCAATGCCATCCCCGACGAGCGCCTGGAGGCCATGCCTGCCACGCGGCTGTGCCTGGAGCACCAGGCCGAGGCTGAGCGCGACGTCCGATTCTCCGGCGAGCGGGCGGGGGTTGGGCCGGGGCAGGCGCCGGGTCTCGAGTAGGTATCCAGGATTTGCGTAGATCTGTTCTGCTGGGCGCCGGCGGCGCGGCGGTGGCCGGTGCCGTGGGGGCCGGCGCCGCCTACCTGTCTGATGAGGACCGGCGGAACCGCCTGGAGCGCCAGGCCCGGGTGTGGCGGCTGTCGATGCGGCGCAGCGCCCACTGGGCGTTGATCAAGGTTCGGGGAACCCGGGCTGATGAGGCCAGGCGGGCCGAGCTCGAGGCGCAGTTCGCCATCAGGACGGCCGAGGACGTGGCCAAGGTTCTGGGCGGCATGAAGGGCGCCATCATGAAGGCGGGCCAGATGGTCTCCTTCATCGCCGACGGGCTGCCGCCCGAGGCCCAGGCCGCGCTGGCCACGCTCCAGGCCGACGTCCCCCCGATGGCACCGAGTCTGGCCGAGGGTGTCATACGCTCCGAGCTGGGCGCCGATCCCGAGAAGTTGTTCCTGGACTGGGACCCGGTGCCGGTGGCGGCGGCGTCGATCGGCCAGGTCCACAAGGCGGTGATGCCCGACGGCCGGCTGGTGGCCGTGAAGGTGCAGTACCCCGGCGTCGACAAGGCCATCCGGTCCGACCTCGACAACGCCGAGTTCCTCTACGGGCTCTTCGCCTCGTTCGCCCTGAAGAACATGGACGTCAAGCCCATGGTCGACGAGCTGCGGGCCCGCATGGGCGACGAGCTCGACTACCGGCTCGAGGCCACCTGCCAGAAGGAGTTCGCCGACCGGTACCGGGACCACCCCTTCATCCACGTGCCCGACGTCATCCCCGAACGCAGCAGCCGGCGGGTCATCACCAGCGACTGGGTCGACGGCCTGAACTGGAAGGACTTCCTGGCCACGGCCACGCCGGCCCAGAAGCACACTGCGGCCGAGGTGCTGTTCCGCTTCGCCGAGGGTTCGATCTGGCACCACCGGGTCTTCAACGGCGACCCGCACCCGGGCAACTACCGGTTCCACCCCGAGACCGGCAAGGTCACCTTCCTCGACTTCGGGCTGGTCAAGCGGTGGGCGCCCGGAGAGCTGGAAGGGCTGAGCCCCATCCTCGACGCCATCCTGGCCAAGGATCCCGAGGGCACCCTCAAGGCGGTGGTCCACTCCGGCTTCCTGCCGGCGGATGCGGGTGTGCCCGCCGATCGCCTGTACGAGTTCTGCACGCTTCCCTACCTGCCGTTCCAGGCCGAGGAGTTCACGTACTCGAGTGAGTTCGTGGGCCAGACGTTGCAGCGCATGCTCGACCTGTCCGGGGAGTTCAACGACGTCATCCGCCAACTGAACATGCCGCCGTCCTACGTAATCCTCGACCGGGTGGTGTGGGGCATGAGCGCGCTGTTCGGCCGGATGGGCGTCACCCACCGCTGGGGTGACCTGTTGGACGAGTACCTCCACCACGCGCCCCCGTCCACCGAGCTGGGACGGGCGGAGGTCGAATGGCGACGTCGCAGGCTCGCCGCCGCGCCGCTCTAGCGGGCTACCTCCGCAAGCATGCGTTCGTCCCCCACTACGGGGACGAGCAGCGCATGGCGCTGTTCACCGACGACGGCGTCCGGCTGGCCGCGGCCCGGCTGCGGGGGCCGGCGGACGCCGCCGGCACGGTGGTGCTGGTCCACGGGTTCTCCCAGTCCTCCCGGATGCCGCGCATCCACGCCTTCGCCCACCAGCTGGCCGCTCGTATGCATGTCATCGTCCCGGACCTGCGGGGCCACGGGAACTCCGGCGGGGTGAGCAGCATGGGGCCCAAGGAGCCCCTCGACGTGAAGGCGGCGGTAGAGGCGGCCGACCCGTCCCTGCCTGTGGTCACCGTCGGCATCAGCCTGGGCGGGGCCGCGGTGCTGCTCCACGGGGGGTCGTTCGGCGGGGTCGCCGGTGTCGTGGCCATCAGCGCACCGGCGTGGTGGGGGGCCTGGGACACGCCGGCGACCAAGCGTATCCAGCGCTACGCCATGACCCCGGCCGGCCGGCGGTTCCTTGCCGTGTTCATGCGGACCCGAATCGCCCAGGTGTGCGAGGGCGTGCCCCACGCCGAGGCCCAGGCCGCGGCCATCTCGCCGGCGTTCACCCTGGTCGTCGCCGACCCTGGCGACCACTACTTCAACGAGGAGCACCCGCGCACGATCTACGAGTGGGCCAACGAGCCCAAGGACCTGTGGCTGCTCCCGGGCACCGGCCACGGCACCGATCTGCTCGGGCCGGCGTTCACCACCCGGCTCCTGGCTGAGCTGGAGCGCCGGCTCGGATAGCGTCGGCTGCCAGGTGGGACTGCCCTTGGAGAAAATCGGGACCCGGTACGAATCACGGACGGCGACGATCGACGCGGAGCGCGCGCGGGCGTACGCCGCGGCAACGAACGACGCCAACCCCGCCTACCTTTCCGGTGCGCTGGCCCCGCCCATCTTCGCCGTCGTCCCGACCTGGGACGCGATGATGGTGGCCCTCCACGACGTCGTCCCCGCCGAGGATCAGGTCGCCATGCTCCACGCCGAGCAGGACATGCACTTCCACGCCCCGCTGGTGCCGGGCCGGCGCCTGGTCACCCATGCCGAGGCCTACAGCCTGCGGAGTGGGCGGATGGGCACCCGGTTCACCATGCGGGTGGTCAGCGCCGACGAGACAGGGGCGCCGATCGTCGAGCAGTTCGCCACCATGCTTATCCGAGGGATCGAGCCCGGCGAGGACGGCGGCCCCACGCCTCCACCCCACGCCTTCCCGAGCGAGGCCAAAGCGGCCAAGCTGGCGTCGGTGGCCGGCTCGGTTGATCTCGACCAGGCCCTGCGGTACGCCGAGGCCTCGGGCGACCGCAACCCCATTCATGTCGACGATGCCGCGGCCCAGGCGGTGGGCCTGCCGGGGGTGATTGTCCACGGCATGTGCACGATGGCGCTCTGCGCCCGCGCCGTGGTGGACGAGCTGGCCGGTGGCGACCCCAACCGCCTGCGCCGGCTGGCCGTGCGCTTCTACCGGCCGGTGTTCCCCGGCAACGACCTCATGACGACGATGTACGACGCCGGCACGTCTGAGGGCCGGCAGATCGTGGCCTTCGAGGCGTCCAGCGCCGGCAAGGTCGTCGTGCGCGACGGCCGGGCGGAGATAACCCTCTAGTGGCGGTCCTACGACTGTTCGCCTCGGCTCGCGAGGCCGCCGGCCTGACCACGGTCGAGATCCCGGCGGCGACGGTCGCCGACGTGCTCGACGAGGCGTGCCGGCGTTTCGGTGACCGCTTCGCGGCCGTGCTGGGGTCGTCGAAGGTCTGGGTTAACGGCGAGCCGGCCGACCGGTCGACGGCGGTGGCGGACGTCGACGTGGTGGCCGTCCTGCCCCCGGTGTCCGGCGGCGCCGCGGTGCCGCCGGCGGCCGGTAGGGCCGCGGTGCCGCCGGCGGCCCGCCCCCACGCCACCCCGCCGGTCGTGGTCCGCGGCAACCTGGCCCTCGTCCCCGACCCCACGCCCGCCCTGGCCCCGGACCCACGACCCGAGGCAGAGCCGGATCGCCCGCCGCTGGCCGTCGTCCACAAGAGCGTTCGCCCCCATGGCCGGCTCGGCCTGGCATGGGCCACCGTCACCTTCGGGTTCACCATCGCCGGCCCCGCCTACCTGGCCGGATGGCTGGCGGTCGCCGCGTTCATCGCCGGCGCCCAGACCTGCAGGGTGTGGCGCAAGCGGGGCGAGCGTCCCGTCGCCCTGGCTGCGGCCGCCATCGCCGCCGGCCTTCCTGTGGCGGCGTCGTTCGACGTCGGCGCCATGGCCGGCGTGGTCGCCGCCGGCGTGCTGGTCACCTTCGTCAGCCGCCTGCGGGCCCCGACCCGGGCACCGTCGCGCGACGTCGCCCTCACCCTGGCCATCGGCGTGGCCATCGGGTTCGCGGCGGCGGGGCCGGTGCTGGTGCGTCACACGGGCATCTCCGCCGCCCTGCTGCTGCTGGCCATGATCTGCGCCTACGACGCCGGCGCCTACCTGATCGGCACCGGCGCATCCTCCGCGTGGGAGGGCCCCGCCGCCGGCGTCGCCGCCCTGATCCCGATCACCATCTTCGCCGAGGTCGTGCTGGTGCCCCCATTCGCCGGCGCCCAGCCCCTGTTCCTCGGCGTGCTGGCTGCGGTACTGGCGCCGTGCGGGCCCGTCGCCGCCTCGGCGTTGCTGGGCGACCGCAGCGGCCACGCGCCGGCGCTGCGCCGGCTCGACTCCCTGCTGCTCCTCGGTCCCCTGTGGGCCTGGTGCGCAATCGTCTTTTTGCAGTAACACACCGAACCAGTTGCAGGTACCCCCCATATGCGCGGGTAACTGCAACGGGTTCGGGAACAGCTACGCCCTCTTGGTCTCCCAGAAGATCGTGTCGATCTCGGCGATCTGGTCGAGAAGCTTCTGGCCAGTGGCCGGGTCCACGGAGCCCTTGGTGGCGCCGGCGGCCTTGGTGGCGTCCCAGAACAGCTGGTGGAGCTGGGGGTACTTCTCCAGGTGGGGCGGCTTGAAGTAGTCGGTCCACAGCACCCACAGGTGGTGCTTGACCAGATCGGCCCGCTCCTCCTTGATGGCGAGGGCGCGGGTCTTGAAGGCTTCGTCGCCCGATGCCCCGTACTTCTCCTGAATGGCCTTCACCGACTCGGCCTCGATGCGGGCCTGGGCCGGGTCGTAGACGCCACACGGAAGATCGCAGTGGGCGTGGACCTGCTCAGGGGGGCTGAAGCGGTCGATGATGGACAACACGCGGGAGAGGACTGGCATGCCTATGCTCCTTGGTCCGGATGCGACGGTCGACTCGACACTATCTAGTCGCCGCCGGGGTCGTGTTCGCGGCGGTCTGGCGGAGCGTCCGGCGGGTGGAGGTCGTGGGTGACAGCATGCTGCCGGCGTTGCGACCCGGCGACCGGCTCCTGGTGCTCCGACCGGTGCGGGGGCGGCCCGGCGAGGTCGTGGCCGTGTCCGATCCGCGGCTTCCGTCGCGGACAATGGTCAAGCGGGTGGCGGCCCGGGGCCCGGAGGGCGTCACCGTCCTTGGCGACAACGCCGGCGCCAGCACCGACAGCCGGCAGCTCGGTCCGCTGGCCCCCGCGGCCATACGGGGCCGCGCGTTCTACCGCTACTTCCCATCCGGCCGGCGGGGGCGGGTTGTAACCTGGAAGTGATGTGGACTGACGACGTCGAGCGGGTGCTGGCCGAGGACTGGATGGGCGACGTGGCGGCGCGGCCCATCGAGGAGATCCGGGCCATGCGCGATGAGGTCCGCGCCGTGGAGGACAAGGTGTCCTACCTGCGGCGGATCATTCAGGGTCGGGCCGACATTGTCGCCGCCGACCTGCGCCGGCGGAGCGAAGGCGGCTCGCCGATCGACCTCGACACCCTCATCGAGCAGCTGCCCGACATCCTGAGCGACAAGGGCAGCGCCGGCAGCGGGCCGGGCCGCCTGCCCAGCGGGCTGATGGCGCCGGACGACACCGACCTCACCATCGAGATCGACCGGGTCGCCGGCCCCGACGAGCTGGGCCATCTGGCCGACCTGTCCGACGACGGCGTGGCCGACCTGGCCCGCAGCATCGGGGAACTCGAGAAGCGCACCTCCGCCGCCCGGCGGGGCCTGTTCGGCCGCATCGACGCCCTCAACGGCGAGCTGGCCCGCCGGTACGGCACCGGCGAGGCCGACGTCGCCGCCCTGCTCGACCGGTAAAGGCCCAGCTGATTACGGAATGTGAACCGGCTGGGTAGGGTTTACTCCGTCGTGCGCCTCGCCGTCCTCTCCTTCCACACTTCTCCGCTGACCCAGCCCGGTTCCGGTGATGGCGGGGGCATGAACGTCTACGTCCGGGAGCTGTCCTCGGCGCTGGCCGGCGCCGGCGTCGAGTGCGAGGTGTTCACCCGGTCGTGGCGGCGGGGCCTGGATCCGGTGATCGAGGTCGAGCCCGGCTTCCGGGTCCACCACGTACCTGCCGGCCCTGAGTCGTCGGTGGTCAAGGAGGATCTCCCCGAGCACGTCGAGGAGTTCACCGCCGGTGTGCTCGATCGCATCGGCGAGTCGGGTCCGGCCGACGTTATCCACGCCAACTACTGGCTCTCGGGCGTGGCCGGTCACACGATCAAGCACCGCCTGGAGCTGCCGCTGGTCTCGACGTTCCACACCCTGGCTCGGGTCAAGGCCGAGGAGGCGGCGGAGGAGCACGACCGGAGGGCGAAGGCCGAGGCGGAGGTCATCGGGTGCTCCGACGCCATCCTGGCCAACTCGGCCGAGGAGGCCAGGCAGCTCGAACGCCTCTACGGAGCGGTTCCCGACCGCATCGAGGTCGTGCCGCCCGGCGTCGACCACAAGCTGTTCACCCCCGGCGATCGCTCGGCCGCCAGGGCCGAACTGGGGTTGGGCGACGAGCCCGTCCTGCTCTTCGCCGGCCGCATCCAGCCCCTGAAGGGCGCCGACGTGGCGGTGCGGACGCTCGCTTTTCTCACCCAGACCGACACCCGACCGTCGGACCGCGCCGGGCCAGTGGGGCCGGCGCCCACCATGTTGGTCGTCGGTGGGCCGAGCGGCGTCGAGGGCGACGCCGAGTTGGCCCGCCTGCATCACCTGGTCGCCGAGTTGGGCCTGCAGGAGCGGGTGAAGTTCGTCCCCCCCCAGCCCCACGGGCGACTTGCGTTGTATTACCGGGCCGCCGACGTATGCCTCGTGCCCAGCCGGTCGGAGTCCTTCGGGCTGGTGGCGCTGGAGGCGGCGGCGTGCGGCACGCCCGTCGTGGCCGCCGCCGTGGGCGGCCTGCGCACGATCGTGGCCCACGGGGAGACGGGGTTCCTCGTCGAGGGGCGCGACCCGGCGACCTACGCCGGCTATGTGTCCCGGCTCCTGGCCGAACCCGCGCTGGCGATCGAGATGAGCCTTGAGGCCACCGTGCAGGCCGATCGCTACCGGTGGTCGATCACCGCTGCCCGCCTGCGCCGGCTCTACGCCGACCTCACCGCCCGTCGACTCGTCGAGTGTCGCTGAGCGGGCCCGAGCGGCCCCACGAGCGGGATGGTGGGTCCAGAACGGCCCCGGACGCCGCCCGCCGGCGCTAGTCTGACGGTTCCAGGTGGGGGGTGCAGGCCGAGGGCTCTTCGGCGCGCCTTCGATGTATTCCATGTTCTTCTCTTGCGTTCTGCCCCGACGCCGGGTACATTGCCTGCCGGGCCCGAGGGGCGGACGGGGCACCCCTTCGGGGAAGTGGGGGTGACCAGGAGGTTCCTCGGGCCCGTTCGCGTCCGTGCCCGGCCCCCCACTCACAGTCTTGCATCGCTCATCCGCCGGGTTTAGCCTTCGCCCACCCAGCAGCCCGGCGGTAGCTGCACATCGCTGGAGTTCATGGCCAACCTGAGGGGCTCAGCCCGCGCACTCGTTGTCTTTCTGGTGATGGCCTTGGCCACGCCGGCCTTTGCCGACCCCACGCCCGAGGAGAAGCGGGCCGCAGCCAATGCCAAGAAGGCACAGGCCGCCGCCCAGCTCGACACACTGAAGGCCAACGACGCCGAATTGGAGGCCGCAGTCAGGGCGCTCGACGCCGGTGTGGCCATCGAGGCCGCCAACACCGACGCCGCCCAGCAGTCGCTCAGGGCGGCGGAGCGGAGCCTGACCACCGCCCAGGCCCGGCTGGCCGCCACCGAGGCCAAGATGGCCGAACTGCGGGCCAAGGTCTCGGAAGCGGCGGTGCGGGCCTACGTGCACCCAGGGGGCGACACCCTGCTCGAGATCGTCCGGTCGAAGGACTTGGGCGAGGCCAGCCGGCGCCAGGCCCTGCTGGCCCACGTGGTTTCCAGCGACCGCGACATCGTCGACCAGATGCGCGCTGCCCGCCAGGACGAGCAGATGGAGAAGGAGAACCTGGCCGAGGCGGCCAGCGTGGCCGCCGATCGCAAGAAGGCCGCCGCCGAGAAGCTGGCCGGACTGGAAAAGGCCCGCAACGACCAGGTCAAGCTGAAGAACGCCCTCGACGCCCGTATCGAACAGGTGACCTCCGAGGTGGCGGCGCTCTCGCGGGAGGAGGCCACGCTCTCGGCGCTCATCCGGTCTCGCCAGGCGGAGGCCTCCCGGGCGCCGGCCGCGGCCAGCGCCGCCGCGGCCAACGCCGCCCCGGCCAGGGTGGGCGGCAGCGGTGTGGCATGGCCGACGAACGGGTCGGTCACCTCGGGCTTCGGCTACCGGTGGGGTTCGCTCCACGCCGGCATCGACATCGCCAACGGCACCGGCACGCCCATCCGGGCGGCCAAGGCCGGCACGATCATCCTGGCCGGCTGGAACGGCGGGTACGGCAACTGCATCGTCATCGACCACGGGGGCGGCTTCTCGACGCTGTACGCCCACATGACCCGGCTCCGGGCCAGCGACGGCCAGCGGGTGAGCCAGGGCGACCTCATCGGCGACATGGGCTCCACCGGCAACTCCACCGGCTCCCACCTGCATTTCGAGACCCGGGTCAACGGCAGCCCGCAGGACCCGACCCGCTACCTGCCGTAACGTGCCGGGATGACGCGGCTCGTAGTGCTCGGCGGTGGGAAAATGGGCGCCGCCCTGGTGTCGGGCCTGCTGGCCTCGGGCTGGGCCAAGGCGGAGGAGGTCCTGGTCGTGGAGCCGGTCGCCGGCCGGCGGGACGAGCTGGCGGAGGCCTACCCCGGTCTGGGACTGGCCGCTGAGGTCACCGCCGGCGCCAAGGGCGCCGTCGTTGCCGTGAAGCCGGCCGACGTCGAGGCCGCCTGCCGGGCATTGGCCGGCGCCGGCATCGGGCGGGTCTTGTCCATCGCCGCCGGCGTGAGGCTGGCCCACCTCGAGACCTGGCTGGGCGAGGGGGCGGCGGTGATACGGGCCATGCCCAACACGCCGGCGCTGGTCGGCTGCGGGGCAGCCGCCATCGCCGCCGGCGCGGCCGCCACCGACGACGATCTGGCCTGGGCCGAGGAGATCCTCTCGGCAGTGGGCAAGGTGGAGCGCGTCCCCGAGAAGCTCCTCGACGCGGTGACCGGGCTGTCGGGATCGGGGCCGGCGTACGTCTTCCTCGTGGCCGAGGCCCTCATCGAGGCCGGCGTGGCTTCCGGCCTGCCCCGCACGGTGAGCGAGACGCTCACCATCCAGACCCTGCTCGGCTCGGCCCGACTCCTCTCCGAGTCGGGCGAGCGTCCCGAGGCGCTGCGGGCGGCGGTGACGTCGCCCGGCGGCACCACCGCCGCCGGCCTCGCGGCCTTGGAGTCACGGGCCGTACGGGCCGCGTTCATGGAGGCCGTCACTGCCGCCACCGAGCGCTCGAGGGCCCTCGGCGGCTGAGCCCTTTCCTGCCGGCGCCCATTGGGCATACATTGCCTACAGGCGAAGAGGGGTGATCGATCTTGGTTTCGCAATCTCACGAACGGGCCCGGTTTCTTACCGTCGCGGAGGTCGCGGGCCAACTGCGGGTCTCCACTATGACCGTCTACCGCCTGCTCAAGGCCGGCCAGCTCGCCTCGGTGCGGGTGGGCAAGTCCTACCGGGTGCGTGAGGAAGACGTCGACAGCTACCTGGCGAGCACGTACACGCAGGCCGGGTGACGTTCGACACCGTCTGGTTCCTGTCCGACTACGGACTGGAGGACGAATTTGTCGGGGTGGTGAAAGCGGTCGTCCGTGCCATCGCGCCCCAGGTCACCGTGGGCGACGTCACCCATTCCATCCCCGCCCACGACATCCGGGCCGGCGCCCTGGCCTTGGCCCGCAGCATGCAGTACCTGACCCTCACCCCATCGGTCGTGTTGGCCGTGATCGACCCCGGCGTGGGCTCGAACCGCCGGGCGGTGGCGGTGGAGGCCGGCGGCGAGAACGGCGACGGTCGGGCTGCGATCCTGGTCGGGCCCGACAACGGCCTGCTGGCCCCGGCGGTGGCCATGGTCGGCGGCGCCCGCCGGGCCGTGTCGTTGACCAACGAGGAGTACCACCTGCCGGCGCCGGGCCCGACCTTCGCCGGCCGCGACATCTTCGCCCCGGCGGCCGCCCACCTGTGCGCCGGCGTCGACCTGGCCGAGCTCGGTGAGCTGATCGACCCGATCACTCTGCTGCCGGGCATCATGCCGCTGTCGCGCCAGGAGGACGGAGCGGTGACCGGCGAGGTCCTGTGGGTGGACCGGTTCGGGAACATCCAGCTCAACGTCGACCCCGACGACCTGCTGCTCATGGACGACCCGCTGGTCCTCGTCTCGGGCGACAAGACCCGCAAAGCGATCCGGGCCCGCAGCTACTCGGACCTGCGGTCCGGCCAGATCGGCCTGGTCACCGACTCCTACGGGCTGGTGTCGATCGTCCTCGACCGGCGCTCGGCGTCGGAGGAGCTACGCATCGCCGCCGGTGACTCAGTGACCATCAAGGCCGCGGAGTAGTCGCCTTCGCAACCAGAGGTTGCTCGACGAGGCAGCTGCGCTCCGGCCCGCCGGCGGAGCCGGCAGGCCTCCGCCGCCCTTCCTGGCCGGCAGCCGAGTGGGGCCGCCTCCCGGCGGCAGGTGCGGCCGCCGGGATTTAGCGCGCGAGCACGAAGAACTGGATGATCGAGGCGCCGAGAATCAGGACCAGCAGCCCGGCGAGCAGGATAGCGATCGACGGCCTCACTAGAAGAGGCTGGCGCAGAGGCGGTTGATCTCGCGTTCCAGCGAGGACAACCCGTCGACCTTGCCGATGCACAGGGAGATGCCGGCGGCGGCGGCGGCCCGCTCGAGGGGCTCGTCGATGTAGGCGGTGTAGAGGATCATCACCTGGTCGGGCCGGCGCTGGCGGATGCCGCGGGCCGTGTCCAGGCCGTCCATGCCCGGCATCTTGTAGTCGATCACCACGATGTCGGGGTCGGCCTCGACCACCGCCTCGAACGCGGCGGGCCCGCTGGCGACGTCACCCACCACCTCGTAGCCGTCGAGGGAGAGCATCGAGGTGAGCATGCGGCGCACGTGGTCAGTGTCATCGACCACCATCACCCGGATCGTGCGGGACACGACTACGCATGCTACCCGCTTGGGCCTCGTCACCCGGAGGCCGGCTCAAGCAAACTGATGTCGATGACGAGGTAGCCCCACGGCGAGGCGTCGATGACGGATTTGGCCGCCGCCGGCGGCGCCGGCACGGTGGTCGGGGGAGCGGTGGTCGTGGGGGTCGGCTTGGGCGCGGCCGGCGGCTTGGGGGCCACGGTGGTGGCGGGCCGGGCGGCGGTGGTGGGCGGCGCCGGCGCCTTGGTGGTGGTGGTCACCTTGGGGACGACTGCGCCGGCACGACCGACGAAGTTCTCGACGATGAAGACGGTGTTGCCCGAGGTCGCCACGCCGACGCCCATGGAGGTCACTTCGGTGTCGATGATGTTCACGTAGTGGGAACGGCTGGCGACCAGTGCCCGGTGAACGGTGTCGATATTCGGCCCCTGGCCCACGTTCTCGCTGGCTTTGGTCCAGGTGCCGTTGATCTGGCGGCTGTAGGTCGGGTTGTGGGAGATGACCCCGTCGGCGGCCAACTTGGCGGCCCAGGTCCGGGCGATGCCGGCCATCTCCTCGTCCCATGCCAGCGCCGGCGCCCCGACCGATGCCCGCACCTGATTGGTGAGGGCCAGAACCTTCGATTCCTCCGCCGAGGCGGCCTGGGCGGGCCCGGCGACGGCGAGGACGGCCGCCGAGAGGGCGGTCGCGGTCACGACTGCCGCCACTCTCGCCCTCCACCGGCCCTGGGGTCCCATTGCCTTTCCCTTGCTCGTCTGTTGTTGCTTCGTTGATCTCCGCTTCGGCGATCGGGGCCGGAATCTTGAGGGGCGGCGGTACGATTGGGGTGCTGGGCAGAAGAGGGCGCTTGTGAACAAACGCACGAAGTCACGTACACTTCGGGCAATGCAGGACCCGAAGAGGGACGAAGGTTCCCCGTCGCCCGCCCGCGACGCCCCCGCGTGGACCTCCGGTCCCATGGCAAACACGGCCTCTGCAACCTCCGGTTCCAACGGGGGTGCCGCCCAGGGCATTGGGGAGGGCCCGCCCCTTCCCGTGGAGGCCGTCCTGCCCACCGCCGGCATGGGATCGCCCACCCGCAACCCCCGGCGCATCCCCGAGGCCACCGTCGCCCGCCTGCCCGTCTACCTCCGCAGCCTGCTGGAGGTGGCCGACGCCCACACCATCACCATCTCCTCCGAGCGACTGGCCGAGATGGCCGGCGTCAACGCGGCCAAGGTCCGCAAGGACCTCTCCTACCTGGGCTCCTACGGCACCCGGGGTGTGGGGTACGACGTGCAGTTCCTGCTGGTCCAGATCAACCGGGTTCTCGGTCTGACCCAGGACTGGCCGGTTGTGATCGTCGGCATCGGCAACCTGGGCCACGCCCTCGCCAACTACAGGGGCTTCGGCGCCCGCGGCTTCCGCATCGCCGCCCTGGTCGACGCCGACGTGTCCAAAGTGGGCGAGATCGTGGCCGACCTCCCCGTCCGCCACCTCGGCGACCTGCCCGCCATCGCCGCCCAGGAGCAGATCGCCATCGGGATCGTGGCCACGCCGGCAGGATCGGCCCAGGAGGTCGCCGACCTGCTGGTGGCGGCGGGCGTGACGTCGATCCTGAACTTTGCCCCTGCGGTCATCCAGGTGCCTCGGGGCGTGTCGCTCCGCAAGGTCGACCTGTCGATCGAGCTGCAGATCCTGTCCTTTTACCAGCAGCTGCGGGAGGTCGCTCCCCGCGTGGCCGAGGCCCAGTGATGCAGTACCCGGTGAACCTGGTGCTCGACGGCCGGCGCTGCCTGGTGGTAGGGGGCGGAAAGGTCGCCATTCGCAAGGTGGAGGGGTTGCTGGCGTGCGGGGGCCGGGTGACGGTGGTTGCGCTGCGGGTCGACCCCCAGCTGCGGGCCCTGGACGGGGTCACGATCGAGGAGCGGCCGTGGCGCCCCGCGGACCTCGACGGGATGTGGCTCGTGATCGCGGCCACCGACGACCCGGCGGTCAACCGGGCGGTGTACGACGCCGGCCAGGGGGCCGGCGTGTGGGTCAACGGCGCCGACGACCCCGCCAACTGCTCGTTCACCCTGCCGTCGGTCGTCCGCCGGGGCGACCTCCAGGTCACCGTCTCCACCGGCGGCCGCAGCCCCGCCCTTGCCACTTGGCTGCGCCGGCGCCTCGAGGGGGAGATCGGCCCCGAGTACGCCGTCCTGCTCGACCTGCTGGCCACCGAGCGCGACGGGCTCAAGGCGGCCGGCGTCAGCACCGAGGGCCTCGACTGGCGGTCGGCCCTCGACTCCGACATGCTCGACCTCATCCGCACCGGTGACCTGGCCCACGCTCGAGAGCGTCTTCAGACGTGTCTGTCGTCGTCGTCGGACTGAGCCACCGCACCGCCCCGCTCGAGCTTCTCGAGCGCATGGCGATGCGGGACGAGCGCCTCCCCAAGGCCCTGGGCGACCTCATGGCCCGCGACTTCCTCAGTGAGGCGGTCGTGCTCTCCACCTGTCACCGGGTGGAGGTGTACGTGGTGGCCGAGCGCTTCCACGGCGCCATGGCCGATGTCCGCCACTTCCTGAGTGAGCTCTCGTTCGTGCCGCCCGAGGACTTCTCGGACCACCTCTACGTCCACTACGACGAAGCGGCCGCTGCCCACCTGTTCAGCGTGACCGCCGGCCTCGACTCCGTGGTCGTCGGTGAGACCCAGATCCTGGGCCAGGTGCGTGACGCCTGGGAGCGGGCTCGCCAGGAGGAGGCGGCCGGCGCCCGGCTCTCCCTTCTGTTCCGCCAGGCCCTGGAGGTGGGGAAGCGGGCGCGCACCGAGACGGCCATTGCCCGGGGGATCACGTCGCTGTCGCAGGCCGCGGTGGCCATGGCCACCGAGCGGCTGTCCGGGCTGGAGGGGCGCAGCGTGGTCGTGCTGGGCGCCGGCGAGATGGGCGCCGGCCTGGTCGACGAGGTGGCCGAGGCCGCGGTTCCCGGTAGCCGGGTCACCGTCGCCAACCGCACGTGGGCCCGGGCCGAGCAGCTGGCCGAGCGGGCCGGCGGCCAGGCGGTCACCCTCGATGGGCTCCCTGCAGCGCTCGCCGATGCCGACCTTCTCCTCACCAGCACAGGCGCTACCAGCGTCGTACTGGGCGCCGATGACCTGGCCAGGGCCCTGGAGTTCCGGCCCGGCCGGCCGCTGCTGATCGTCGACCTGGGCATGCCCCGCGATATCGACCCCCGCGCCTCCGAGCTGCCCGGCGTGAGCCTGCTGGGTCTGGCCGACGTCGAGTGCTTCGTCGCCGCCAATCTCGACGAGCGCCGCAAGGAGGTGGCGCCGGTGCGGGCCATCGTGGCCGACGAGGTCGAGCGCTGGGTCGAGGCCACCACCGCCCGCCAGGCCACGCCAACCGTCTCCGCCCTGCACCAGCGGGCCGAAGAGCTGCGCATCGCCGAGCTGACCCGCTACCGCAACCGCCTCGCCGGGCTGGAGCCGCGGGAGCGGGAGGCGGTCGAGGCGCTGACTCGGGGCCTGCTGGCCAAGCTGTTGCACGACCCCACCGTGCGCCTGAAGGATGCCGCCGGGTCGCCCAAGGGCGAGCGCCTGGCCGGCGCCCTGACCGAGCTGTTCGACCTCTAGGTCTTGATGATGGCCAGCCTCCGCGCTGCGACGCGCGGTAGCCGGCTGGCGCGGGCCCAGACCGACCTGGTCGCCGCACTGCTGGGGATTGAGGTTCAGACGGTCGTGGTCGACACGGTGGGGGACCGGCGGACCGACGTGCCCATCTGGGAGCTGGGCGGCCGGGGCGTGTTCGCCAAGGAGGTGCAGGCCGCGGTGCTCGACGGCCGGGCCGACTTCGCCGTTCACTCGGCCAAGGATCTGCCGTCGTCGACACCCGAGGGACTGACCATCGCCGCGGTGCCCGAGCGGGCCGACGCCCGCGACGCCCTGGTCGGGCAGCGGTTCGATTCGCTCCCGCCGGGCGCGTGCATCGCCACCGGTTCCGTGCGCCGGCGGGCCCAGCTCGCCTGGCTGCGTCCCGACCTGACCTTCGCCGGCCTCCGGGGCAACATCGACACCCGACTGGCCAAGGCCGGCGGATTCGCCGCCATCGTGGTGGCCGTCGCCGCCCTGGACCGGCTCGGGCGCACGTCGGACGTCACCGACGTCCTGCCCCCCGGCCTGATGGTGCCCCAGGTCGGACAGGGCGCCCTGGCCATCGAATGCCGGGCCGGCGACGACGCCGTCCTCGCCGCGCTGGCGGCGTTGGAGCACGCGCCGTCGCGTCAGGCGGTCGACGCCGAACGGGCGTGGCTGCGCGAGGTCGGGGGCGGGTGTGATCTGCCCGTGGGCGCCTATGCCACCGTCGACGGCGACGGCCGGGTGACGCTGACCGCCATGATCGGGACGCCGGACGGGCGGATCGTGATGCGGGACACCGATTCCGACGACGATCCTGATGAGCTTGGCCGGCGGCTGGCCCGGCGCCTCCTCGACGATGCCGGCGGCTCCTCCCTGCTCGCCGACCTGCGATGACTCTCTGCGTGGGCCACCTTCGGTGACCGTGTATTTGGTGGGGGCAGGGCCGGGGGACCCCGGCCTGCTCACCCGGCGCGGCGCCGAGCTCCTGGCCCGGGCCGACGTGGTGGTGCACGACCGGCTGTCGGAGATCTCGCTGCTGGACCTGGCGCCGGCCGGCGCCGAGCGGGTCGACGTTGGGAAGTCGCCGGGCGCGCCCGTGGCCCAGGAGGAGATCAACGCCCTGCTGGTCGACCGGGGCTTGCGCGGCCAGTGCGTTGTGCGCCTGAAGGGCGGCGACCCGTTCGTCTTCGGGCGAGGCGGCGAGGAGGCCCAGGCCCTGGCCGCCGCCGGCGTGCCGTTCGAGGTCGTGCCGGGCATCTCCGCCGCGGTGGCGGTTCCCGCCTACGCCGGCATCCCGGTGACCCACCGGGCCCTGTCCACGTCGTTCACCGTGGTGACCGGGCACAGCCGCCACGCGGTGGACGACGACGTTGACTGGGACGCCCTGGCCCGGGCGGCCGACACCATCGTCGTCCTCATGGGCGTGGCTCACCGGGCCGAGATCGCCGCCCGTCTCCAAGCCGGCGGGCTGCCGGCGTCGACGCCGGTGGCCGCGGTTCGGTGGGGCACGCGGCCGGGCCAGCGCACGGTGCGCACCACCCTCGGCGAGCTGGGCGAGGTGACGCTGGAGCCGCCGGTCACCATCGTCATCGGCAAGGTGGCCGGGTTGGACCTCCGGTGGTTCGAGGGTCGGCCGCTCTTTGGCCGGCGGGTGGTCGTCACCCGGGCGCGGGCCCAGGCGTCGAACCTGGTCGAGAAGCTGCAGGCCCTGGGGGCGGAGACCGTCGAGCTGCCGACCATCGAGATCGCGGAACCGGCCGACGGTGGCGAGGCGCTCCGGGCCGCGGCGCCGGCGGCCTATGACTGGGTGGCGTTCACGTCGGTCAACGCGGTGGAGCGCACGTTCGCCGGCCTCCGTGACGCGCGGGCGTTCGGTGCCGCGCAGGTCGCCGCCGTCGGGCCGGGCACCGCCGGCGCCCTCGCCGCCCGGGGTGTGGTGGCCGACCTGGTGCCGCCCTCGGCGGTGGCCGAAGCCCTGGTGGAGGCGTTCCCGGCCGGCGCCGGCCAGGTGCTGATCCCCCAGGCGGCGGCGGCCCGGCCGGTCCTGGCCGAGGGCCTGCGGGCCAAGGGCTGGAGGGTCGACGTGGTCGACGCCTACCGCACCGTGCCGGCGCAGCCCACTGACGAGGCCCTGGCCGCGGCGGCCAAGGCCGACGCCATCGCCTTCACGTCGTCGTCCACGGTCACGTCGTGGCTGGCCCTCGGCGCGACCCTGCCGCCCGTCGTCGCCTGCATCGGCCCGGTCACCGCCGCCACCGCGTCCGAGCACGGGGTGCCCGTCACCGTGGTGGCCACCGAGCACACCGTCGACGGGTTGGTCGACGCGCTGGTCGGCGTCCTGGGCGCCGCCTGACAAAGCTGAAGCGGCCCTCAGGTGCTGAAGGGGCCTCTGTCCTCTGCCGGCTCCTCCATGGCGCCGCCGGGGGCGAGGGTGACCTCCAGGGGGATGAAGCCCATCGGCTCGTCGTTGAGGGACACGACCCACTCGAACCGGCCGGCGTTGGGGAAGACGATCTGGTCGAAGGGCAGGGCGATCGGCACATAGGAGGGCGCCCCGGGCATGGTGCCGGGCGCGTGGCCGACGTTGATGACGCCCCGAGCCTCGGGGCCGATGGGCGCGCCGTCGCGCATGAGGGCGACGCGCAAGTGGTGGTCAGTGAGCGCCTCGGCGTAGGAGACCTCGATGACGAGCACCACGGTGAGGGCGGCGTGGGTGGCCGGGAAGGAGTGGGTGTAGAGGCGGTCCCACTGCCCGCCGAACACGTACAGCTTGTTGTCGGCCACGCGGGCGGCGTCCGCGAGCATGGCGCTCTGGAGTCTCATATGCCGCACACCGTACGCTGGACGGATGACCGGTCCGGGAGAACGGTCCAGCGAGCATTCACTGGGCCCATCCTCGAAGAGGTGGGCCAAGTGACCTTCCCCGCCCGGCGGATGCGGCGCCTCCGCCGCACGCCGGCCCTGCGCCGGCTTGTGGCCGACACCCGGCTCTCCGTCGACGACCTGGTGGCTCCCCTGTTCCTGCGGGAGGGCATCGAGGCCCCGCAGCCGATCGCCTCCATGCCCGGCGTCGTCCAGCACACCCGGGAGTCCCTCCGCAAGGAAGTGCGGGTCCTGGCCGACCTGGGGGTGCCGGCGGTGATCCTGTTCGGCGTGCCGGCGGCGAAGTCCGCCGACGGGTCGGCGGCGTGGGATCCCGCCGGCATCGCCCAGCTCGGCCTGGCCGACATCCGTGACGAGGTGGGCGACGAGCTGGTGGTCATGGCCGACCTCTGCCTCGACGAGTACACGTCGTCGGGCCACTGCGGGGTGCAGGCGGCCGACGGAACGGTCGACAACGACGCCACGCTGGAGCTCTACGCCCGCGTGGCCGTGGCCCAGGCCGAGGCCGGCGCCGGCGTCGTCGCCCCCTCCGGGATGATGGACGGCCAGGTCGCCGCCATCCGCGCCGCCCTCGACTCGGCCGGCTTCGAGGCAACCGCCATCCTGGCCTACGCGGCCAAGTTCGCCTCGCCCCTCTACGGCCCGTTCCGGGAGGCGGTCGATGTGCAGATTGCCGCCGGCGGCGACCGCAAGACCTACCAGGAGGACTACCGGAACCCCCGCGAGGCCCTGGTCGAGGTCGCTCTCGATGTCGCCGAGGGGGCAGACATGGTCATGGTGAAGCCGGCGGTGGCCTACCTCGACGTGATCGCCGCCGTCCGGGCCCGCTTCGACGTGCCCGTCGCCGCCTACCACGTGTCCGGCGAGTACTCGATGCTCAAGGCCGCGGCCGAGCGGGGCTGGATCGACGGGCCGGCGGTGGCGCTGGAGCAGCTCACCGCCATCAAGCGGGCCGGCGCCGATTTCATCCTCACCTACCTGGCCCGCGAGCTGGCGGAAGCGCTGTGACCTCCCACCCCCATCGTTCTGGCTGCACTGGCGGTCGGATACGACCGTCACTGCAGCCAGTTCGGCTGTGAGCACCAACGAGGAGTGGTTCGCCCGGGCCCAGCGGGTCATCCCGGGGGGCGTGGACTCGCCGGTGCGGTCGTTCCGCTCCGTGGGCGGTACGCCGTACTTCGTGGCCCGGGCCGAGGGGGCCTACGTCTGGGACGTCGGCGGCCGGCGCTACACCGACTACGTGCAGTCCTGGGGGGCGTCGATCCTCGGACACGCCCACCCGAAGGTGGTCGAGGCCGTGCAGCGGGCCGCGGCCGACGGCACGTCCTACGGGGCGCCGACCGAGCGCGAGGTGCTGCTGGCCGAGGCCATCCGGGAGCGCATGCCGTCGTGCGAGAAAGTCCGGCTGGTCTCCAGCGGGACCGAGGCGACCATGACCGCTGTGCGGGTGGCCCGGGGCTACACCGGCCGGGACAAGGTGGTGGTCTTCGAGGGCTGCTACCACGGCCACTCCGACACCCTGCTCGCCGCCGGCGGCAGCGGCCTGGCCACCCATGGCGTGCCGGCGTCGGCCGGCGTGCCCGCCTCCGCGGTGGCCGACACGGTGGTCGTGCCCTACAACGTCGTCCCGACGATCGGTGACGACGTGGCCGCGGTGCTGGTGGAGCCCGTCGCCGCCAATATGGGCCTGGTGGCGCCGGCGGAAGGCTTCCTCGCCGGCCTGCGGGCTGCGTGCGACACCGCCGGCGCCCTGCTGATCTTCGACGAGGTCATCACCGGCTTCCGCCTGGGTCGGGGCGGTGCCCAGGAGCGGTTCGCCATCACGCCCGACCTCACCTGCATGGGCAAGGTCATCGGCGGTGGCCTCCCGCTCGCCGCATTCGGCGGTCGGGCCGACGTGATGGCCTGCCTGGCCCCTGAGGGGCCGGTGTACCAGGCCGGCACCCTGTCCGGGAACCCGCTGGCCACCGCCGCCGGCCTGGCGGTGCTGGAGCTGCTCGACGACGGGGCCTACGCCCAGCTGTCGGGTCGGGCCGCCGAGCTGGCCGCCGGCCTGTCCCAGGTGATCGCCGAGGCCGGCCTGCCCGTGTCGGTCCCAGTCGTCGGCCCCCTGCTCGGACTGTTCTTCAGCCCTACGCCGCCCACCGACTTCGCCACGTCGAAGGAGTCCGACGCCAAGGCCTACGCCGCCTTCTTCCACCACATGCTCGACCGGGGGGTCGCCTTGGCCCCCAGTCCCTTCGAGGCCCTGTTCCCGAGCCTGGCCCACACCCACCGGGAGATCGAGCGCACGGTCGACCTGGCCGCGGCCGCAGCCTCCGAAGTCAGCCCTCGTACGGGCGGGTGAGGGCGGCCACGACGGTGTCGACCACATCCATGCCCGGCCCGCCGGCCGTCCTCCGGCCCTCGGCCTCGGCGCCCACCAGCGCCTGCGCGCACGCCGCCGCCGAGCTGGCGATGGCGTCGGTGTTGTAGCCGCCCTCCAGGAACAGGATGCAGCGCCCCGCCGGCACCAGGCCGGCGCACCGGCGGGTGAGGTCGGCGTAGTCGCCTTCCCGCAGGCCGAGGGAGCACAGCAGATCCTCCGCATGGGAGTCGAAGCCGCACGACACCAGTACCCACGTCGGCTTGAAGGCCTTCACCGCCGGCGCGATCCCGTCCATCGCCGCGAGGTAGACGTCGCCCGTGGTGCCCCAGGGCACGGGGAAGTTGACCGTCAGCCACTCGCCGGCGCCGGCGCCCCGCTCCTCGATACGGCCGGTGAAGGGGTAGAAGGGCGACTGGTGGACGGACAGGTAGAGCACCCGGCCGTCGTCGTAGAACATGTCCTGGGTGCCGTTGCCGTGGTGGGCGTCCCAGTCGACGATCAGCACCCGCTCGCCCCGCTCGGCCAGCACAGCGGCGCATACGGCGACGTTGTTGAACAGGCAGAACCCCATCGCCCGGTGGGCGAGGGCGTGGTGGCCCGGTGGGCGCACGGCGCAAAAGGCGGCGCCGGCCTCGCCCCGTTCCAGCCGCTCGACGGCGTCCAGGCCGGCGCCGGCGGCCACCAGGGCGGCCGCCCAGGACCCGGGGCCGGCGCCGGTGTCGATGTCGAGCGACCCGCCGCCACGGGCGCAGAACTGCCTGATGGCCTCGACGTAGGTGGGGGCATGGACGAGCGCCAGCTCCTCCACCGTCGCCAGCCGGGGTTCCACCCGCACCAGCGAGTCGCCCAGCCCCGCCCCCTCGATGCCCTCCACGGCCGCCACCACCCTCGCCGGCCGCTCCGGGTGCCCGGGGCCGGCGTCGTGCTCCAGGCAGGCGGGGTGGGTTTCCAGGAGGAGCTGGAGCGTCACGCCCACCCGAGTTCGTCGAGGCGGTCGTCGTCGATGCCGAAGTGGTGGGCGACCTCGTGGATGACGGTGTCCCGCACCACCTCGACCACCTGCGCCTCGGTCCGGCACATGGCGCAGATGGGAATCCGGTAGAGCGTGATCCGGTCGGGCATCACCATGCCGGCGTACCCGCTGTCCCGCTCGGTCAGCGGCACGCCGCTGTAGAGCCCGAGCAGGCCTGGCCCTTCCTCGGGAACGTCCTCCACCGTGACCCAGACGTTGTCCATGAGGCGCCCGAGCTCCTCCGGTATCTCGTCGAGGGCGTCGGCGACCAGCTCCTCGAACCGCTCCGCCGAGACGTGTTTCACGGCTAACGCTCCGGGACGACCCGCGCCAGCGCCGCCACCGCCCGGTAGGCGGCCTCTGCCGGCCCCAGCTCGTCGGGCCGCAGCAGGTTGGCCATGATCCGCAGCACCCACTCCATGAGCGTGCGGGAGTGCATGCCCGTGCCGACCATGGCCCGCATCAGCTTGGGCCGGCCGATGATCTTCACGAAGGCCCGGGCCACCTTGAAGTACAGGGCGTAGGTGGCCTGGATCTCCTTGTCGTAGCCCCTGAGCGCCAGCGCGTCGCCCGAGGTCAGGGCGCGGTCGAGGTGGGTGGCAGCCATCCGCCCGGTCTCGTAGGCGTAGGCGATGCCCTCACCGTTGAAGGGGTTGATGGCGCCGATGGCGTCGCCGGTGCCGATCCAGGTCGGCCCCGTCCACGGCCCGACGGCGAGCCCCATGGGCAGGCGCCCGCCGGTGGGAGCACCGCAGGAGGTCTCGGGCCGGATGCCCCAGGCCGCGCACTGCGGGGAGGAGACGAACGACTCCATCAGCTTGGTGGTGTTCACCTCCTTCCACTGGCTGAAGGTGGACAGCAATCCGATGCCGACATTCACCCGGCCGTCGCCCACCGGGAAGATCCAGCCGTAGCCGGGCAGGACGTTGCCGTCCTTGTCCCGCACGTCGAGGTGCGACTCGATCCAGGGCTCGTCGTGGCGATCGGAGGTGAAGTACCCGCGGATGGCCATGCCCTGGGGCCAGTCCCGGTTGCGCGTCGTGCCCAGCGCTCGCCCGAAGCGGGAGTTGGCCCCGTCGGCCACGACCACATACTTGGCTCGAGCCTCCTTCTTCTCGCCCGAGGCCTTGTCCTTCACGACGGCTCCCCGGACTACCCCGTCGATGAAGACCGGCTCGAGGGCCTCGGCACCCTGCCAGAGGGTGGCGCCGGCCTTCTCCGCCCGCAGGGCCACCGCCTCGTCGAGGTCGTGGCGGGTGACGACGTAGCCGTGGCGGGGCATGCCGGGGACGTCGGGCCACTCCAGCTCCAGCTCCATGCCGAAGGCGACGGACCGGAGGCCGGTGAAGCGGTGGTGGCGGGCCAGCTGGTCGGCCAGGCCCATGTCGTCGAGCTGGCGCACGGCCCGGGGGGTCAGCCCGTCGCCGCAGGTCTTCTCCCGGGGGTAGTTCTTCTTCTCGACGACGAGCACGTCATGGCCGGCCTCGGCCAGCCAGTAGGCGCACGCGGCGCCCGACGGGCCGCCGCCGACGACCAGAACGTCGTGCATGGCACCGCCGGCGGTGGTGTCGTGGATGGCCGTCCTACATCTGCTCCCGGATGTACTCCGTGACGGTGGCGATCTCCTCTGGTGTCAGCTGGCCGGCGAAGGCCGGCATGCCGCCGGAAGCCGCCGGCCGCTGGCCGCCGGGCCGGCCGGGGTCGCCGTAGGGCTGGCCCCGGGAGGAAGAGGAGCCCTCGGAGATCCAGGTGATCATTTCCTCGACGTTGGGGAAGGTGAGCTTGGTATCGCCGCCGGAGAGCTTCGGGCCGACGCCGCCGCCGCCGGAGGGACCGTGGCAGCTGCCGCAGCCGGCCGAGGCGTAGATCTGGGGGCCGGTGCGAGGGCCGGCCGCGCCCTCCGGCTCGGCGAAGGCGCCCATGTAGGTCATGGCCCAGAAGGGCAGGATGAGCAGCACGGGCATCATCCACCAGGGAATGCCGCTGCGGGGGCCGGTTTCGACCGGAACCTCGGGTTCGGGGTCGGTGACTACCGAAGTGGCTGTGGCGGCGGCCGCAGGCTGGGGGGCGGCCGGAGCGGTTGCGGTCGCCACTGACGACGACGCCGCGGGCGACGCCGCGCCACCGTCGCCGCCGGCCGGAGCCTCGCCGCCGGGCAGGCCGAGGGCGGCGCGGCGTTGCCGCGACCGCTCGAGCAGGTAGTCGGGAACCTCCGTCACGCCACGAATGTACGCGTACCTGGCACACCGAAGCCAAGCAGGCCCTTGGAGAGCCGGATTTCGTCGGCCCGCACGCCCAGATTGGCTGCGCTGGCTCCGGGCTGCTGAACTAGGGAGAACGCGCAGGGCCGACTCGTCCAGAGCCAGGCCCCTGCGTAGAATGTGATCGCGTTCACGAGGGAGGTGCAGGTGGCTGCGTTCGTCAGTTCGATGATCATCTTGGCCCTCGGTGTCGCCATCTGCATGTACGTCGGCGCCCGCCGGCCCCTCGGCACCCCCGTCACCTGGGGCGAGGCGATGGTTGCGAGCGCGTATGTGTTCGGCCTGATGCTCCTGGCCTACGGCATCGTCCCCCACCAGTGGCTCACCTATGCCGACAACGAGCTGCTCTGGCGGCCCGACAAGCTGCTCGTCGGCATCTCCTCCGCCGGCGTGGTGTGGGGCAACGACTCCAAGGCCCTCGGTGGCACCGGCCGGATCCTGATCAACTACCAAGCCATCCGAGACATCGTCGCCACCGTGCTGTACATCGTCTTCCTCGGTGGTCAGATGTACCTGTGGTCCGTATGGCAGAAGCGGGGAAGGAAGAAGCCGGGCGACGTCGAAGAGGCCCGCTCCCGGTTCGGCCGTCCCGTGCTCAGGAAGGCATAGCGACATGGCAAAGAACGACGCCAATCCCCCCATGCCGGCATTCCCCGGCGGTTACGCCCTCCAGGAGGTCGAGACCGACTACCTGGCCAAGGCGGTCAAGCCCAAGCAGTTCCTTCACATCGACCAGTCCGAGTGCATCATGTGCGAGGGCTGCGTCGACATCTGCCCGTGGAAATGCATCCACATGCTCTCCACGGACACCATCGCCGAGTCACTGAACACCGGTGCCCCGGGCGAGGACCCCGATGACCACGTGGTGTTCATCGTCGACGAGGACGTTTGCACCCGCTGCGGCCTCTGCGTCGACCGGTGCCCCACCGGCGTCATCATCATGGGCAAGGCCGGCGTGGCGTCCAAGGACGGCGACGCCCACCAGCGCGACGAGAAGCACGGCTACGCCTACGGGATGCGGTTCTAACCAGTGGATTTGCGTCTGCAGCCCCGGCTGTCTAGAGAAGGGCCAGAATGGCAAGGCGAGTGAACGGCAACGGGAACGGCAACGGGCATCGCGCGAGCCCGGCCGAGCGCCTTGCCGAGGTAGGGGAGAAGGTCCGCGGCTCACAGGCGTGGGCCTCGATCTTCCGTCCGGGCTCCATCTTCAGGAAGGGCTACACCGACAGCCCCCGGAACCGGTCCTACGTCATCATGAACAGCCTCATCTACCACCTGCACCCGGTGAAGGTGAAGCGCCACGCGGTCAAGGTCAGCTACACGCTGTGCCTGGGCGGGCTGTCGTTCTTCCTGTTCCTGTTGCTGACCGTTACCGGCATCTTCCTGATGTTCTTCTACCGGCCGACGACGGCCCAGGCCTGGGCCGACATCGAGACGCTCGAGACGTCCATCACCTTCGGCCTGCTGATTCGCAACATGCACCGGTGGGCCGCGCACCTCATGGTGCTCTCGGTGTTCCTCCACATGTCCCGGGTCTTCTACCACGGGGCCTACAAGCCGCCGCGGGAGTTCAACTGGGTGATCGGCGTCATCCTGCTGACCCTCACCCTGCTGCTGTCGTTCACCGGCTACCTGCTGCCCTGGGACCAGCTGGCCCTCTGGGCGGTGACCGTGGGTACGAACATGATGGGCTACACACCGGTCTTCGGGGAACAGGTGCGGTTCGTTCTCCTGGGAGGCGTGGAGATCGGCGGGGAGACACTCCTGCGCTGGTACGTGCTCCATGTGCTGATGTTGCCGTTTGTGATCGTGATCTTCATGGCCATCCACTTCTGGCGTGTCCGCAAGGACGGCGGGATTTCAGGTCCCCTGTGATGAAGCTCGCACGAGGAGGCTGTTGTGGCTGAAGTTCCCGAGCATCTGCTCAAGCGGTCTGCCGAGCGGCGGGCCGCTCTCGGTGCGCCCCCTGTCGGGGGGGCGGCGGCTGACCCCAGCGCGCCCGCCACCGCCTCTGACGCGCCCGCCGACGATGGCGGGAAGATCCCGGCCAGCCTGCTCGCCCGTAGCGCGGCCGCCAAAGCGGCAAAGGAGGGCGGCGGCGCGGCCACGCCGGCCACCACGGGGGCGGCGGCCACGGCGGCGGCGGCTACTGCCGTCGCCACCGCTCCCGCCCCTGTCGCCAAGGGCCCCGAGGGTCACACCCAGCGACTGCTCACCGTCGTCAAGGCGGGGTCCATCCAAGACGTAAAGGCCACGCCGACGGACAAGGTGCACACCTGGCCCCACCTGCTCATCGGTGAGTTCATCGCCTGCCTGGCCTGCAGCGCATTCCTGCTGGTCTTCTCCGCCATCGTCCAGGCCCCGTTCCTGGCCGCCGCCAACTTCAACTTCACGCCCAACCCCTCGAAAGCCCCCTGGTACTTCCTGGGCCTTCAGGAGCTGCTGACCATGTTCCACCCCATGGTCGCCGGCGTGACGATCCCCGGCATCGGCATCTTCGGCCTCATGCTGGCTCCGTACATCGACAAGAACCCGAGCCAGAAGCCCGAGGACCGTAAGTTCGCCATCTCCCTCTTCACCGCCTTCTTCATGTTCTGGGCCGTTCTCGTCATCATCGGCACACTCTTCCGTGGCCCCGGGTTCAACTTCACGTTCCCGTGGCGTGACGGCGTGTTCTTCGACCTGTAAGCCACTTCTACCCGTAAGCTTTCTGGGAGCCCTGTTGGACAGCAGCATCATCTTCCTTCTGGCGATCATGGCCCTCCTGGGGCTCATGTTCCTGTTCCTGTTCGTGACGTCTCGCCGGCGCGATGCCGAGCGCGCCGCCGACGCGGCCCCGAGCATTGAGGAACGGGCCGAGATGGCCACCGACCACCTCCCGGTTCCCGTGGGCCACGCCTCGGCATCCGGGCGCGAGATGGAGCGGGCTGCGGCGCTCGAGCGCCGGGGTTCCCAGGTCGCGGCCCCGGACGCCCCGCCGGCGCCGCTCCCGGCGCCCCTCGACGAGGAGGCCCTCGGCGTCACCCGCCGCCAGGTGCTCAACCGCGGCATCATCGGCACCTTCACGCTGACCCTCACCGGCTTCGGGGCCGCCTGCGTCGCCATGCTGTGGCCGTCGCTCTCCGGCGGGTTCGGCTCCAAGATCCGCGTGGGCAAGTTCGACGAGGTCATGGACGAGATTGCCGACAAGAAGGAGCCGTTCTACGTGGGCTCCGGCCGGACCTACATCAGTCCGTACCCCCAAGAGGGCGTGGCTGCGGCCAAGAATGTCGCCGCCTACGCGGCGGTCGTCGAGGGCTACGAGCAGGGCGTGGTCGCCCTGTACCAGAAGTGCCCGCACCTGGGCTGCCGGGTGCCGTGGTGCCAGACGTCGCAGTGGTACGAGTGCCCCTGCCACGGCTCGCAGTACAACCGGGTGGGGGAGAAGAAGGGTGGCCCGGCGCCCAGGGGCATGGACCGCTTCGCCGCCACCGTGGAGAACGGGATCATCATCGTCGACACGGGGACGGTGATCCCCGGCCCGCCCATCGGGACGAACACCACCGGCCAGGAAGCAGAGGGACCCAACTGCATCGGTGCCGTCTCCGAGCACTGATGTGACCCACCTCCTCGCAGTTTCCTCCCAGCAGCGGATCGGTCTCGCCGTCGTGCTGGTCATGCTCACCGGCTGGGTGATCTACCTCCTCGGCGCCGCCCGCCGTACCTACGAGCCGGGAGCGGAGCTCACCCAGGCTCCCAACCGCAAGCCGTACTACGACGACGAGGGCATGGAGGGCAAGCGCCTCACCAGGTACCTGTGGTGGGCCTTCGCCATGCTCGCCATCTGCGCGATCGGTCTTCCCGCCTACTGGGTGCGCGAGCCGTTCCGCCAGACCGGCGGCGGCCTCGACCGGGGCACGGCCTGGTTCGAGCATGAGGAGGTCAAGCGGGGCAAGTGGTACTACGAGAACTCGCCTGGCGACCCGCCCACGCCCCGTGAGCCGCACTACGGCTGCGAGACCTGTCACGGCAAGGAGGGCATCGGCGGTGTCGCCCTGTACACCATCGTCGACCCGCTCAACCCCGATGCCCTCCCCCAGCAAGTCCAGTGGGTGGCGCCGGCGCTCAACACGGTGATGCTGCGGTTCCGGCCCGAGGAGGTCAGGCAGATCCTGGTCTACGGCCGGGCCGGCACGCCCATGCCGCCGTGGGGCATCGAGGGTGGCGGCGCGCTCAACGACCAGCAGATCGAGGATCTCATCGCCTACCTGGACCACATCAAGCTCGATCCACAGGAGGTCAAAGAGGCCAACCTCAGGGAGTTCGGCACCGACGGCGCCAGGCTCTTCGAGGGGTTCTGCGCCCGCTGCCACACCCAGGGGGCGTCCTACGGCCAGCCCACCGGCCCGCCCGGCGGTGGCGCCTTTGGGCCGGACCTCACCGGCGGGGCCACGTTGCGGCAGTTCCCCGCAGTCGAGCAGCACATGAGCTGGGTGGCGGACACGGCCGAATTCGCCGGGCAGTACGGCCAGCGGGGCATCGCCTCCGGCCGGATGCCGTACTTCGGCGACACGCTCACCGAGGAGCAGATCAAGGCCGTCGTCGACTACGAGCGTGGTCTGTGATCGACAACCTGATCCTCGCCCTCTCCTGGAACCCTCACGTGCGTGGTGGGCTCTACGTGCTCATCTCCGTCGTCGTCCTCTGCGGGTCGGGTGCGCTCATCCTGGGCACCAACCTGGGCGCTCGCCTCGGCTTCCAGGCCGCCAGCGCCGGGCTGTTCGGGTTCTTCGTCGTCATCGGGCTCACCTGGTGGGTGTACGGCATCGGCCCGATCGGGGAGGCCCCGACGTGGGTACCCCGGTTCACGGTCCAGGGCGACTTGGGCCAGGTCGACAGCGACATCCTCTCCGGTTTCCCGCGGGGCTGGGAGGAGCTCCAGGTCGACGACCCCGACGTGTCCGACGCCCTGCCCATCTCCGATGGGGTCCTCACCGGTGGCGGGGAGGGCGACGGCGTCTTCGACAGCCCGGCCGACTACCTGGTGGTCGGGGCGGCGGAGAAGGGCGGCGAGACCGTCGGACCCTTCGGCATCCTCAACTTCCGACCCTTCGACCTGTGGCATCACCCGCACTACCTGGTCATCCAGGTCAAGCCGGTGGTCCCGCAGGAGGTGATCCCCGGCGCCGCCCCACCCCGGCCGCGCGCCGACGACAGCGCCACGCCGACTGCCGTCGTCATGGTGCGCGACCTCGGCAGCCTGCGCCTGAACCCGGCCGTGTTCACCATCGCCTCGGCCCTGATCTTCGGGCTCCTCGCCTACCAGCTCCACACCCGCGACAAGGAGCTCATGGCCCAGAAGGCGAGCCAGTCGTAGCAGCCGCCCCGGGCCGGCGCTCGGGCTAGGCTCCTCGAAGATCGTGGACCAGTACCTCCCACTCCTGGTGATGATGATCCTGGCGACGCTGTTCGCCGGGCTCTCCATCCTTGCGTCCAAGTTCCTCGGGCCCAAGAAGCCCACGGCAGCGAAGTTGGCGCCGTATGAGTGCGGCATCGTCCCCGACCGGGAGCCCGCCGAGCGCTTTCCGGTCCGGTTCTATCTGGTGGCGATGATTTTCATCGTCTTCGACATCGAGATCATCTTCCTGTACCCGTGGGCGGTGGTCTACCGGGAGCTGGGGGCGTTCGGCCTGTGGGCCATGCTCATCTTCGCCGCCGGGGTCTTCGAGTCGTTCCTCTACCTCATCGGCAATGGGGCGCTGAACTGGGGCCCGGTCAAGCGCACGAACCCACTGGTCGACGACCGGCGCACCACCGAGTCCACCGTGCGGCGGGTCGGCTCGGAGGGCCGGGCCGTCGAGCAGGGAGCGGCCTGATGGGCCTCGAAGACCTGAATCACAACTTCCTCACCGGCAAGGTGGAGGATCTCATCAAGTGGGCCCGGTACAACAGTGTGTGGCCGGCGACCTTCGGCCTGGCCTGCTGCGCCATCGAGATGATGGCCACCGGCGCCGCCCACTTCGACCTGGCCCGGTTCGGCATGGAGGTCTTCCGAGCCTCCCCCCGCCAGGCCGACCTGATGATCGTCGCCGGCCGGGTCTCCCAGAAGATGGCCCCCGTGCTGCGCCAGGTCTATGACCAGATGATGGAGCCCAAGTGGGTCATCTCCATGGGCGTCTGCGCCTCGAGCGGCGGCATGTTCAACAACTACGCCATTGTCCAGGGTGTCGATCAGATCGTCCCCGTCGACGTCTACAGCCCCGGCTGCCCGCCCGGCCCCGAGACGCTGATGCACTCCATCCTCACCCTCCACGAGCTGATCCGCACCGGCGAGATCCTCAAGCGCCGCGGTGAGACGGGCGCCGGCGCCGGCGTCCACGTCACCGAGCGCCGGATCGCCGTCGCCACCCCGCACTGACATGGACGAGCCCGAAGGGGTCCCCCCCGACCCGGAGCCGGAGCTGATCCACGGCGCAGTGTCGTCGCTCTCCGGGGGCCAGCTTGTCGTCCACCCCCACAAGTCCGGGTACCTCGACCTCCTCGGCCTTCTGTATGACGACGGGTACCGGGTCTGCGTCGACCTCACCGGCGTCGACTACCTGATGAACCTCGATCGCCCTCTGCCCGCCGGCGTCTCGCCCGAGCGCTTCGAGGTGGTGGTGAACCTGCTGTCAACCGAGTTCCGCCGACGGATCAGGGTCCGGGTCCAGCTCCCCGAGTCCGACCTCCAGCTGCCGTCGATCTTCAACCTCCACCCCGGCACCGAAGCCATGGAGCGGGAGACCTACGACATGTTCGGCATCGTCTTCACCGACCACCCGGACCTGACCCGCATCCTCATGCCCGACGACTGGGAGGGCCACCCCCTCCGCAAGGACTACGGCGTCGGCCGCATCCCGGTCCAGTTCAAGGGAGCACCGCCCGCCCGATGAGCGAGCCTATGGAGGTGGCAGCCCGATGAGCGTCGCAGAAACGTCC
>CAYZMG010000004.1:0-1904 GCA_964479465.1 uncultured Acidimicrobiales bacterium | reverse complement strand
AGGAGCTGCACACCTCGCAGCGCACCGCCGGCGTGGCGTACCTGCGGGATGCCAGCTCGGTCCTGCGCATTCCTCACCTGCCGGAGGACGTCGAGGAGGTCCCCACCGGCGACGACACCATGATCATCAACATGGGGCCCCAGCACCCCAGCACCCATGGTGTGCTCCGGGTGATGATCGAGCTCCAGGGTGAGACCGTGCTGCGCTGCAAGCCGGTGATGGGCTACCTGCACACCGGCATGGAGAAGACCGGTGAGGAGCTGACCTATCTCCAGGGCCCGACGAATACCACCCGCATGGACTACGTGTCCCCGCTGTTCAACGAGTTGGTGTTCAGCCTGGCCACCGAGAAGCTGCTCGGCGTCGAACTCCCGCCCCGAGCCACCTGGATCCGCATGCTGATGTGCGAGCTGAACCGGATGTCGTCCCAGGTGCTCTGGCTGGCCACCAACGGCATGGACCTCGGCGCGGTGTCCATGATGATCTACGGCTTCCGTGAGCGGGAGATGATCCTCGCCTTCTTCGAGAAGGTCACCGGCCTGCGGATGAACCACAACTACATCCGCCCGGGCGGGGTCGCCGCCGACCTGCCCGAGGGCTGGCGGGACGACGTTCTCGGGATCCTCGACGCCTTCCCCGGGCGCCTCGACGAGTACGACACCCTGCTCACCGGCCAACCCATCTGGCAGGAGCGCACCCAGGGCGTGGGCGTCATCACCACCGAGGAGTGCCTGGCCCTGGGCGTCACCGGGCCGATCCTGCGTTCCACTGGAATGCCGTGGGACCTGCGCCGCGACCAGCCCTACCTGGCCTACGACCAGGTGGACTTCGACATCATCGTCGGCAGTTACGGCGATACCTTCGACCGCTACGCCATCCGGCTCAACGAGATCCGGGAGTCGATCAAGATCGTCCACCAGATCCTCGAGAAGATGCCCTCCGGCGACTACAAGGTGCAGGACAAGAAGGTCACCCCGCCGCCCCGCCACCGCATCGACGAGTCGATGGAAGCCCTCATCCACCACTTCAAGATCTTCACCGAGGGGTTCCGCGTACCCGAGGGCGAGGTCTACGTGGCCGTGGAGTCACCTCGGGGCGAGCTGGGCTGCTACATGGTGTCCGACGGCAGCGCCAAGCCCTACCGCATGCACATCCGGGGCCCGTCCTTCGTCAACCTCCAGGCCCTGCCCCACATGATCCGCGGCGCCCTCATCGCCGACGCCGTGGCCGTCATCTCGACCATCGACCCCATCATGGGCGAGGTCGACCGGTAGGTCGACCTCGCCCAGAGAACAACTGGTACGTCTACTTCTTACAGCTGGCAGCCTCGGCGAAGAGCCCGGTGTTCTCGTGGTTGAACCCGGTGCAATCGGCGTTGAACGCCCGCAGGCCGGCGCTCTCGGTCAGCCAGATGTAGGGGAGGTCGCGCACGATCTGCTCCTGCATCTGGCGGTAGATGGGGGTGCGGCGGGCCGGGTCGGGCTCGCGGGCGCCCTGGTTGAGCAGGGTGTCGACCTGGGGGTTGCTGTAGCCGGCGCCGTTGCTGAAGGCCGTGGTGCTGATCTGGGCGGTGTCCACCGTGCGCCGGAAGCCGATCTCGGGGTCGTCACCGTGGCAGTAGGAGATGACGGCGGTGTCGAAGTCCCGGGTGCGGAAGACGTTCGCCGTGAGCGTGGCGGGGTCCTCGGTCTTCACCTGCAGGGTGATGCCCACGGCCGCGACCTGGGAGCGGATCTGCTCGCCGTAGCGCGTCGAGTCGCCGGCGTAGCCGTGCCAGTCGACCTCGAACTTGGTGCCGTCGGGCACGTTGGGCACGCCGCGCGCCGTCCGGGCGCCGCCGCCCTCGTCCTTCCAGCCGACCTGGTCGAGCAGGGTCCTGGCCCGGTTGACGTCGAAGGTGGGCA
>CAYZMG010000003.1:31737-123584 GCA_964479465.1 uncultured Acidimicrobiales bacterium | reverse complement strand
GCGTCGAGGACGAGAACGCAGCCAGCGGTGGCCCTGGCCGGCGTGAGCGCGGCGAACGTTGCCTGACGGGGCACAGCTAACAGGCGGCGTTGAGCTCGGGGCCCTGGCCGATGTACTGACGGATGAGCTACGCCATGCGAGGATCGGCTGTGGACTGGAGTTGGAGCTGCCGGCCCCAACTGGTCACCACGACAGGCGCCGGCAGGCCCGAGTCCCAGCGCGACACGAGGATGTAGTTGCGGCTCCGGGCCAGGGTGGCCAGGCCGTCGATCTCGGCCTGAGGCAGTTCCGGGCGGTAGGTGATCCAGATGGCGCCGTGCTCGAGGGAGTGCACGCCCTTCTCGTTCTCGATCGGCTGGTCGTAGAACCCGCACTGCTGCCACAGTGGGTTGTGGATGCCGCCGGCGGGAGGGACCTGGGGGTAGGCGACGGGGCCGGCGGAGTGGCCGGCTTCGACCTGGAACGTCTGCACGCCCTCGATCGACGGCTGAGTCGTCACCGTGGTGGCCGGCGAGCGGGCAGCTGTCGTCGAGGGGCTGGTCTGGCTGTTGGCGGTCGGCTCGTCGTCGCCACTACTGCACGCGGCCAGAAGCACGGATACGAAGGCGCCGGCGGCCAGGGTCAACCATCTGCGAGTCACGCCGGGATGGTAGGCGACCGAACGAGAAAGGCGGCCGGCCCCCGGGGGCTGGGGAGCCCGGGGACCGGCAGCCCTCTCCAAACTACAACGGTCCTGACTTGCTCTTCTCGCGCGGATTTTCGAAGAGACACGCCGCGCCGATGGCGCCGGCGTGTTCGCCGAGGGTCGCCGGCAGGATGTCGACGCCCGGACGGTAGGAGGAGCCGGCGAGCAGCTCGCCGAACGCAGCCCGCACCGGGTCGAGCAACAGGTCGCCGGCCTCGGCCAGCCCGCCGCCGAGCACGAAGGCCTGGGGGTCGAAGATGTTGGTGAGGTTCACCAGACCGAGCGCCACCCACCACCCGAGCTCGGCGAGCACGGCCTTGGCTTCGGCGTCTCCCTCGGCCGCAGCCACCGTCACGTGCTCCCCCCGGACGTTCTCCACGTCGCCGCCGGCCCGGGCCAGCACCCGCCGGGCCCGCCCTTCCGTCGCCGCCCGCTGGGCCAGCGCGGCGAGGCCGCTGCCGGAGGCGTAGCGCTCCCAGCAGCCCCTTTGCCCGCACGGGCACGGCGGGCCGTCGGTGTTGATGACCATGTGCCCGATCTCGCCGCCGAAGCCGGTGGTGCCCCGCATGAGTGACCCACCGGCCACGATCCCGCCCCCGATCCCGGTGCCGAGCGTCACCAGGATCACGTCGTTGTAGCCCTGGGCCGCCCCCAGCTGGCGCTCGCCCCACGCCGCGCACGTGGCGTCGTTGTCGGCCAGGACCGGGATTCCCAGCCGGGCCTCGAGCTCGGCCCTGATGGGGAAGTCGACAACGCCCGGCAGGTTCGGCGCGAACCGGAGCACGCCGGTGCGGTCGACGAAGCCGGGCACACCGATCCCGACGCCCCGCAGCTCGGCGGTGCCCGCCACCTCGGCCACGACGGCGGCAATGGTGTCGAGGACCGCCAGCTCCCCCGCCGGAGTCGGCAACCGGCGCTCGTCGATCATCCGGCCGCCTTCGACGGCAACAGCGAGGCACTTCGTTCCCCCGACGTCGACACCGACCGTGCGCACGGTCAGTAACGCAGGAGGGCGCCGATGCGCCCCATCACGTCGAGGTCGGCGTTGTCGTTGCAGACGCTCACCCGGCACGCCTGGGCCAGCGCCTCCTCCACCGCCTCCTCGATCACATCGTCGACCTGCTCCATGTCGGCGGAGCACAGGGGGCAACGCCGGCCCAGGGTGCCCACCCAGGCACAGCTCGGGCACCGCCAGCCGGGCGCCTCGAAGCCCTGCGAAACCACCAGAGTTTCCACCCGGCGGGCGACGAGGGCGTCGAGGACGGGCTGCAGGCCGGCTACCCCGGCGGTGCCCGACCCGACCGCCTGGCGCAGGCGGTCGACCACCGCCGCCTCGCGCTCCCGCTCCACCGAGGACTCCACGTCCTCGGCGACCTGGCGGATGTCCTCGGTGCCCGCCATTGACGCCAGATGGACCCGGCCGGCGATGCGCTCCCGCAGGTAGGCGTGGAGCTCCCGCTCGAGCTCGGCGGTGATCTCGTCGGGGCCGCAGAGCACCAGGTGGTCGAACCCCTGCTCCTGGTGGAGGGCGAAGGCCGCGGCCGCCGCGTGCTTGAGGTGACGGTGGGCGGCGGCGGCGGTATGGCCGGCGACCTGGTCCTTGCCGAGTTGGCCGCCGTCGTCGTCGTGGCGGGGCAGCAGGTCAAGCTCCTCCTGGCGGTCGAGCAGCTCCCCCTGCTGGAAGAGGAACAGCCGGGCCCGCTGGCGGTCGACGACCAGCACCGCGAACCGCTGGTGCTGGGCCACGACGGCCTCCAGCTCCCGCACGTACGGCGTGTGGTTGACCACGACCCGGTCGCGGACTGGTACGGCCAGCTCCACCACCTCCCAGAAGTCATGCGCCGAGCAGGCGAACATGGCTAGGCCACGGACGTGCGACCGGTCGAGACCGGCCTTCACGTGGTCTTCGATGCGCTTGAGGTCGGCGAGCACGGAGTCGTGGCCCTGCTGGTGCTGGTGCTCGCGCACCGGCCGGAGCATCCGCTCCAGGGCCATCTCCACGTCACGGGCGCGGATGCGGGTGCGCCCGTCGACCTCGAGGTACACCGACGTCACCGGCGCGTCCTCGCCTTTGAAACCGGCAAGGTCACGGATCCTGCTCTCGTCGATCGGCATGGGGCGATGGTAGGCCCGGACCGGGACGTCTCGGATCCGGCGGGCGGGCGGGGAACGCCCCGTGGCGCGCCGCCCACAGCCCGCACAGGCCGAGCCCCCACATGGGGACGAGCACGCCGGCGGCCAGGCTGGTATAGGGCCGCACGCCGGCGGTGGCGAGACCGATCACCACCTGGACGGCCAGGGCGCCGAGCAGGCTCCGGCGCACCTCAGGGGGCGTCGGCGGCCCGGTGAGGAACCAGATCTGGGCCTGCTCCATCTGGTCGGTGCGGCTGCGCGCCGCCACCAGGAGGAAGGCCCACAAAAAGATCCCGCAGCCGCCGACGAACAGCGCGACGGCGGTGACGAGTGCCACTGGCTTGAAGGTCTCCGGGGCGGCGGCGGCCGCGACCGCGGTGACGGCGAAGACGGCCGTGCCGGCCCACGACGCTTTCTGAATCACCGAATTGCCGTCGCCAACTGCGTCGCCAGGTGGTCGTAGGAGAACTGCGCCTCGGCCCGCCGGCGGGCGGCGGCGCCCATGGTCCGGCACAGCTCGGGGTCATCCAGGAGGCGGGCGAGTGCCGCGGCCAGCGCCACCGGGTCCTGGGGCCGGCGGACGACGAACCCGGTCTCGCCGTGGGCCACGGCCTCCTGCGAGCCCCCGCTGGAGCCGGCCACGCCGGCCACACCGCACGCCGCGGCCTCCAGGAACACGATGCCGAAGCCCTCCTGCTCCAAGCCGCCCCATCGGCTCCGGCACGGCATGGCGAAGGCGTCGGCGCAGCCGAGGAGGGCGGGCATGTCGCGGTCGGGCACGAACCCGAGGAGTCGCACCGGCGCCCCAGTGGACGCCACCAGCCGCTCCAGGCGCCGGCGGTCGCGGCCGGTGCCGGCGATCAGGACGGTGAGGTCGGGATGGATGGGAGCCAGGAGAGAGGCGGCGGCGATCAGCACGTCGAAGCCCTTCCGAGGCACCAGCCGGCTCATGCCGACGACGACCTTGCCGTCGACCGGCAGGCCCGCATCGACGCGTGCCCGGCGCCTCTCCTCGGGGCTCAGCGGCCGGAAGCGCTCGACGTCGACCCCGGGGGGCACGACCGTTACCGGTAGCCCGTCGCCGGCCAGGTGGAAGGCCTCGGCCGCCGGATAGCCGCCGGCGGCGACAACGCACGTCGCCCCCCTGAGCACGCCGGTAAGCAGCTGGCGGGCCACCGGGAGGCGGGCGGGAACGGTGACCTCGGCCCCGTGGAGCACGACCCCGTAGGGCAGGCCCAGGTGGGGCCCGAGGAGGCCCACGGGCAGGGCCGGGTCGAGGAGGACGAGCGCGGCGTCCGCCTCGGCCGCCACCCGCTTGATCGTGGCGGCCAGGGCCGGCGTGGGCAGCAGAACTTTGGCGTGGCGGTGGACGGCGAACGGTTGGTTGGCGTCGAACGCGGCGGCGTCGGGATGGGTGGTGGTGACCACCCTCACCCGGTCGGGAGGCAGGCGTCGCCACAGCTCCCAGAGATAGGACTGGATGCCGCCCACCTTGGGCGGAAAGTCGTTGGTGACCAGCACGTGGGCCACCGCGTCGGGGGTCAGCGGGACCGCAGCCGCCGCCGCTTCGGCCGCTCGCCGGAGGCCAGGGCCTCGGTGTCCTTCGCCTGGCGGCGGGGCGCGGGGAGGGTGATGGCTGGCCCGACGCCGTCGCCGGCCGGAACCCGAGGCGCGGGAACGGTGACCTTGCGGATGCGCGGTTCCGGCGGCTCGCTCCCGGGCTTGGGCAAGGGTCGGGGCTCGAACGGCCCCACCGTCCCCTTCCGGTCGGACCCCCTTTCACGGGAGGCCGCCGGCCTGAACGTGGACTGCGAATCTCCGGGCGGCGCCGCCGTGCCGGCGCCGCTTCGCGACCCCCGCCGGACGGCGGCCGCCCACGGTTCGCGGTCAGCCGAGGCCATGCTGGCCGCCACTCGCGCCGTGGAGACTCGGGCCACGGCCATCCGCACCCCGCCCGAACCTGCCGCTGGCCCCGCCTCGGGGGCGGGCACCGCCTTCGTGGCCCGGCGCCGGCTGGCGGCCTTGGCCGGGGCCGGGCGGGCGGTGGTCTTGGGCGCCGCCCTCCGGGTGGCAACCGCGGCCTTCCGGGTGGCAACAGCGGCCTTCCGGGGCGCTGCCCTCTTGACGGCCGGCGCCGACTTGACGTTGCGCGCCGCTGAAGTTCTGGCCGCTGAAGCTCTGGCCGCTTTGATCTTCGCCGGCGGGGCCGGCGTGGCCCTGGCCGCCGCCCGGCGGGCGGGAGTCCGCGCTTTGGTCGCCTTGGCCGCTTTTGCCCCCCTCTTGGCCGGGCGCGCCGACCTCGGTGCGGGCTTGGGGGCCGGTGCGGCCCGCCGGCGGGCGGGCGGCGCCGGCGCCGGCGTCTCGGCGGACGGCTCGTCCAGTTCCTCTTCGCCCTGCCAGCGGTCGGGCCCCACGTAGCCCAGGTCGGACGCCTGGCGGTTCCGGGCCCGCAGGCGCCCGGTGGGCACGTCGATCTCCCACTGGGCCTCCTGGTCGCGCCCCCGGGACCGGTAGCGGAAGCGCACCATCCACACCGAGTCGTGGAGCTGGAACGCGCTCCAGCCGGCGTTGAGGACATCGTCGGGCATGAAGACGCCCCGGTCCGACAGGTTCTGCACGACCGAGGAACCCAGCGGCTCGCTCGACTCGCCCAAGCGGGGCTTGGCGTAGACCACGCTCCGGGCCAGCTCCACCACCTGGGCCTGCTCGGCGAGGATCGGCACCGCGAAGCGGGCCACCCACTCGGTGTCGACGCCGGCCTCGGCCGCCACCTCGTCGATGGTGCGTCCGGAGCGCAGGCGAGCCTGCATCTCCCGGGGCGTCAGGGCGCTCTCGCTGCGCAGCCGCTTGGGCACCGCCTCGACGTCGCCCTTCGGCGCCGGCTTCTCCGCCGGATCGCCGTTGGCCGAGTCGCTTGCGGCGGCGATGGCGGCCAGCACCTTCTTGTCGAGGGGCACGATGTACCCACCCGACTTCGAGCCCTTCCGGGCCGTGAAGATCAAACCGTCGCGGTCGGTGGTCAACCCCACGAGGTGGAGCTTTCGCAAGCAGGCTCCCGGTGCCAGCGGCCCGAAGACCGGGCCATTTCGTGCGGACCGTACCACTCGGCCCGAAGGCCGTTGGGTGATGCTCGCCTCTAGCGGGCCGCTCTGACCTGCTGGCGAAGGGGTGGGACGAGGCCTGCCTCTCCCAGCAGGCGCACGGCTCGGGCCTCTGCCACGTCGAACACCACCGCCTCTCCGGGCTCCCGCCCGCAGATGAAGGTGACCACGCAGTCCTCACACGCCCAGCTGTCCTGCATCACACAGTCGTCACAGGAAATCTCCATAGCCGGAACGATAGAGAGAGGGTGAGACAGGATCGTTCTTGCTGCACTTACCCACCGAATGCGCGGGTAGACGCAACCAGAACGGGGCGAGGGCGCCACCGCCTCTAGCATCGGCGGCCATGGTTCGCTGGCCCGTCGCCCTCGTCACCGGAGCGTCCAGCGGGATCGGCCGGGCCATCGCCGTCGCCCTGGCCGCCGACGGCTCCGACCTCGTGGTCGTCGCCCGCCGGCGGGACCGCCTCGAAGAACTGGCCACCGAGCTCCGAACCAGGCACGGTGTGCAGGTCGAGGTGCTCGTCGCCGACATGAGCGACCCCGGGCAGCTCGCGGCCGTCGAGGACCGGCTGCGGGCCGGCGTCGACCTGCTGGTGAACAACGCCGGCGTCGGTGGCCAGGGACCGTTCGCCGACATCCCCCTCGACCGCCAGGACCGCCAGATCCGCCTCAACGTGCTGGCGCCCGTCCGCCTGACCCACGCCGCCCTGGAGCACATGCTCCCCCAGGGCAGGGGCGGCATCCTCAACGTGTCGTCGATCGCCGGCCTCCAGCCCATGCCCTACGTGGCCACGTACGCGGCCACCAAGGCGTACCTGTCGAGCTTCACCGTCGCCCTGCACGAGGAGGTGCGCGGCCGGGGCGTCTCGGTCACCAACCTGCTGCCCGGCTTCACCACCACCGAATTCCACGGCGCGGCGGACATCGACCGGTCGTTCTTGCCGCGAGTGGCGTGGATGAAGGCCGACAGCGTCGCCCGCGCCGGCCTGCGGGCAGTGGCCGAGAACCGGGCCCAGTGCGTGCCCGGCCTGGGCTACCGCATCCTCAGCGGCATCTCCTCCCTTACCCCGTGGTCGCTGAGTCGGAGGGTCCTCGGGGCCGTCCTGTCTCCGTGACCGGCCCAGGAGGTCGGTCCAGCAAACAATCACGGGACTGCCGTCGGCAGACGGCAGTCTCGTGACTGTGGTCGGCGTCCGCCGGGCCGACCCCGACGACGTGGACGCCATCGTCGACATGTTCATCGCCGTGGTCGAAGAGGGGAAGTGGCTCGGGACCCAGCCGCCGGTCGACCGCCCCGCCCAGCACGCCCGCTTCCTCGAGGAGACGACCTCCGAGCAGTGCGCGTCCCTCGTCGCCCTGGTCGACGGCGAGGTGGTCGGCCACGCCCGGGTCGACATGACGCCGTACGGGGTCGCCGGCCTGGGGATGATGGTCGACTCGCGGTGGCGGGGCCGCGGCGTGGGGGGCGCCCTCGTGCGGGGAGTGATAGACGCCGCCCGCGACCTCGGCGCCCACAAGGTGGCTCTCCAGGTGTGGCCGCACAACGACGCGGCCCGCCGGCTGTACCTCCGGCACGGCTTCGTGGAGGAAGGGCTTCTGCGCCGGCACTATCCCCGGCGCAACGGCCAGCTGTGGGACGCGGTGATCATGGGGCTGGTCCTGGACGACACCGCGCCCGGGTCGCCCTACTGACGACGCGGTCTTCGGTCTTGCGTCGTGAGCGTACTGGCGTCCATTTGGGCCTCTTTCCCAGACCGCCCGGTCCTGAAACGCCCTTTCGTGACGTTAAGATCCGCTACATCGAAGTTCGCACCATGCTTACGCAACACCCGACGAGCGTGGGAGCGGCGCGCCGGTTCGTGCGCGATGTCCTGCTGAGCCGCCAGGTACCCGACGTCGTCGTCGACACGGTCGAGCTGCTCACCAGCGAGGTTGTGACCAACGCCATTGTCCACGGCCGGTCGGGACCGGAGCTGGCGGTGACCGTCGATGAATGCGTCGTGCGGGTCGCCGTAGAGGACCGGAGCCCGGCCGTCCCCGTGCGGCGCCTCGCCCACCTCGACGACGTGTCGGGGCGGGGCGTGGTCATCGTCGAGGAGCTGGCGACGGCATGGGGCGTCGAGCGGGAGCGCGACGGTGCCAAGCGGGTGTGGTTCGAGGTCGCCTGTTAGTCATCTGAAGTCGCGGGACTTCGTCGTCTGGGCGGCCAGCGACAGCGGCTCGATCCTCTCGGCGATGAGGTTGGTCACCCCCTCGGCCCGCTCGAGCTTTCCCCTGATCAGCAGGGCGGCCGACGACCGGGCCGCCCGCCGGTGGCGGTCCCAGATGGCCTGGTTGCAGATGACATTGAGCATGCCCGTCTCGTCCTCAAGGTTGATGAAGATCGTCCCGTTGGCGGTGGCCGGCCGCTGGCGGTGGGTAACCACGCCGCCCACCTCGACCCGGCGGCCGGACGGGATGCGTTCGAGCCCGGTGACGGTGACGGCGCCGGCGGCGTCGAGGCCGGCCCGGGCGTACTGCATGACGTGGCTGCTGGGCGAGACCCCTGTGGCCCACAGGTCGGCGGCGGTGATCTCGGGTTCGGACATCGCCGGGAGCCGGGGCGCGTCGGTGCCGACCACCACGCCCTCCAGCCTGGTGTCGGCGGCCTGGGCGACGGCGCCGGCGCCCCACAGCGCCTGGCGCCGCTCCATCTGCAGTGACCCGAAGGCGCCGGCCGTCGACAGGCCCTCGACCGCCGGCAGGGTGGCGCCGGTGCGCCGGACGAGATCCTCCATGGAGGCGTAGGGCCGGCGCTCGGCGATCCGCCTGGCCAGGTCGTCGCCCACGTTCCGCACGTACTCGATCCCCAGGCGAACGTCCGGTGCATTCCTGTCGCCCTCCAGGGTGGCCTTGACGTCGCTCAGGTTGACGTCGGGCCCATGCACGGTCACGCCGTGCCGGCGGGCGTCGGCCACCAGGGTGTTGGGCGAGTAGAAGCCCATGGGCTGGGCGTTGAGCAGGGCGGCGCAGAAGGCGGCCGGGTAGTGCAGCTTCATCCACGACGACGAGTAGACGAGGTAGGCGAAGCTCACCGAGTGGCTCTCGGGGAAGCCGAAATTGGCGAAGGCGGCGAGCTTGTCGTAGATGGCATCGGCGGTCTGGCCGGTGATCCCGTTGGTGGCCATGCCCTCGTAGAGACGACCTCTGAGCGCCTCCATGCGTTCCGTGCTGCGCTTCGAACCCATGGCCTGGCGCAGCTGGTCGGCCTCGCCGGCGGTGAAGCCGGCGACGTCGATCGCCATCTGCATGAGCTGCTCCTGGAAAAGCGGCACGCCGAGGGTCTTCTTCAGCGACTTCTCCAGCAAGGGGTGGAGATAGGTGACCGGCTCCTGACCGTTGCGCCGGCGGATGTAGGGGTGCACCGACCCGCCCTGGATGGGGCCGGGGCGGATGAGGGCGACCTCCACCACCAGGTCGTAGAAGTGCCGGGGCTTGAGCCTGGGCAGAGTGGCCATCTGGGCCCGGCTCTCCACCTGGAACACGCCGATCGAGTCGGCCTTGCAGAGCATGTCGTAGACCTCGGGCTCCTGCGGGATCGTGGCCAGGTCGACCTCGATGCCGTGATGGGTCTTGATGAGGTCGACGCCGAGGTGGAGGGCCGTGAGCATGCCGAGGCCGAGGAGGTCGATCTTGACCAGGCCGACCGCGGCGCAGTCGTCCTTGTCCCACTGCAGGACCGATCTGTTCTCCATGCGGCCCCACTCCACCGGGCAGACCTCGACGATCGGCCGGTCACAGATGACCATGCCGCCGGAGTGGATGCCGAGATGTCTGGGGAAGCCCTGGATCTGTTCGGCGAGGGCGATGACTGCGCCGGGGATGTCGTGGTCTTTGGTGTCGGAGAGGCGGTATCCGTCGGTCTGCTTGGACCAGGCGTCGAGGGCGCCCTGGGGGTGACCGAGGGCCTTGCCCATGTCCCGTACCGACGACTTGGGGCGGTAGGTGATGACGTTGGCCACCTGGGCCGCGTTCTCCCGGCCGTAGCGCTCGTAGACGTACTGGATGGCCTCCTCCCGCCGGCCGTTCTCGATGTCGAGGTCGATGTCGGGCGGGCCGTCTCTCTCGGGCGAGAGGAAGCGCTCGAACAGCAGCTTGAGGCCGACGGCGTCGGCGTTGGTGATGCCGAGGGCGTAACAGACGGCGGAGTTGGCCGCGCTGCCCCGGCCCTGGCAGAAGATGTCGTTGCGCCGGCAGAACTCGACGATGTCCCAGACAATCAGGAAGTAGCCGGGAAAGCCGAGCGATTCGATCATGGCCAGCTCGTGCTCGATCTGCTTGGCAGCGGCCGGGTTGCTCGGGTACCGCCGGTCTGCGCCCCGCCTGGTGAGCTCGCGGAGCCAGGACATCTCAGTGTGCCCGGGCGGGACGGGATAGTCGGGGAGGTTGGGGGCGACGAGCTTCAGGTCGAACGCGCACGCCTGGCCGATGTCGGCCGCTCGCTGGACGGCGCCGGGGTAGCGAGCGAACCTTCGTGCCTGCTCGGCGCCGCTGCGGAGCGAGGCGGAAGCGCCGGCGGGGAGCCAACCGTCGAGCTCGTCGAGCGACCGTCGAGCCCTGACCGCGGCCATGGCCGTGGCGAGGGGCCGGCGTGCTGGCGTGGCGTAGTGGACGTTGTTGGTGACGACGACGTCGACCCGTGCCCGTGCGGCGATGGCGGCCAAGGCGTCGTTGCGGACGGAGTCCATCGGGTCGCCGTGGTCCCACAGCTCGAGCGCGACATGTGGTCTTCCAAAGGCGTCGATGAGCCGGTGGAGCTCGTTGGCCGCCGCCGCGGGCCCGTGCTGGAGGAGGGCGGCCGGCACCGTCCCCTTACGACAGCCGGTGAGGACCTGCCAGTGGCCGGTGTTGTACCCGGCGAGCGTGGCCAGGTCGATCTTGGGCAGGGACTTCTCGCCGGCGCTCATGTGGGCGTCGGTGATGGCCCGGGCCAGGTTGGCGTACCCGGTGGGGCCCCGAGCGAGGATCACGAGGTGGCGGCCGGCGGGGTCGGGAGCGCCGGCCTGCGGCTTGCGTGGAAGGTCGAGGGTGAGTTCAGTCCCGAAGATGGTCGGGACGTCAAGCGCCTTCGCCGCCTCGGCGAAGCGCACGATGCCGTAGAACCCGTCGTGGTCGGTGAGGGCCAGTGCGCTGAGGCCGAGCCGGGCCGCCTCCTCCACCAGCTCCTCCGGGTGCGACGCCCCGTCGAGAAAGCTGAAATTCGAGTGGCAATGCAGCTCGGCGTACGGCGTCGTGGTCGTTCTGCGAGGCAAGGCTGGCGGCCGGTACTCCCCCCGCTGGTTCGACCATGCCGGGCTGTCCCCCCCATCGGCGTTGTACGGCCGCCCCGACAGCCGGCGCTCCAGTTCAGCCCAAGGAACCGGCGGGTTCGTCCACCCCATTGCCCCAGTATATCGAACATTTGTTCGCCCCCTTGCCAGGGATGAAATGGGCTGATATGACTTTGCTGTGGTGGTAAGGCGGACGGCGATCCGAGCGGCACTGGTGACGGCGTCTCTCCTCGCGTCCGCCGCCTGCTCGGGGGGCGGGGCGGACAAGGGCAGCGCCGGCGCCAACCCGACAGTGGCGACCGACCCGCCCCACTCAAACCCGACCCTCGCCACACTCCCGCCGGCGACAACGACAACGAATCCCTACGCCGTGCCGGCGGTAATCGACGTTGCTTACATCAACCGGGTACTTGCTGGGTTGGACCACGTAATGGGGGATGCTGGTCGGACCTTAGTCCGCTCTCAGACCATCACAGCCGATGTATATGACCGGCTCCGGTCGATATACGGAGAGAATCGTCTCTTGCAGCTCGTAGTCGATTCGGTCGAAGACGAGATACGCAAGAACTTAAGTGGCTACAAGCCAAACCCTGGTAACAGAGTTTCAACCGTTACCCGTATAATTACCGCCCAGCCCAGCTGCATCTTCGTAAGAATCCAGCGCGACTTTTCGGCCATGTCTCCGGACGCAGGTACAGCAGATCCGCAGTGGGTTGCCCTGAGACCACTAGAGCCGTCGCGTGATCCACACCAATACAATCGCACACTGTGGGCAATGATCTACGACGGTTTTACCCCCGACGGATCACAACCAGCGAATCCATGTCCTCTGTGAGTATCCTTTTGGTACTGTTCCTTTTGTTCCAAACATCCCCGGCGCCAGCCCAGCCAACAGTTCTACCGACCTGCGTTCAGATAACGCCGTCGACATCCCGGTGCGGAGGCTCTGAATCTTCCACCGCGACGGCGCCGCAGGTGGTTCAGACCAGCGGAGGTGGCGGGTCACAGGGGACGACATCCGGGCCCGTCAAGACCTATCTACCATATGACAAGATACAAGTCGGACCCGACGGTGAGGCATGTATCGGGACCGCGTACTATGAAGCGGGAACGCCTCAGCCAATCCCAGTGCAGGGACCCAGTGAAGCCGACGAAGGCCCAGGGAACTCAAGCAGTCTTTATTGGACCGCACCTCCCTGTCCGCCAGAGGCGCCTGCCCCAGGACAGATCGGTCCGGTCGAGACGCCTGCAATGGTCGCAAGACGTCACTGGGAGGATGTTGTACTGCCGACACCGGTTCCGCAGATTGCTCCGGGCCGCGCCATCACTGGCAAGGTCGCCTATCTGGAAACGAACGGACAAACGAGGCATGTCTATAGGAACACCACCGTATTCGGCCCGCTCGAGATTGTGGCGACGGGGAGCTACACAGTCGATTGGGGAGACGGCGAGACGAGTGGTCCCCACGCGTCCGAGGGTGAACCTTGGCCGGACGGTCAAATCACTCACCAATACCAGAACGTCGGTCACTACGACATAGTCGTGGTGGAACGATGGTCCGCAACGTGGCGGTTAGGAGGTCAAACCGGCGTCCTTCGCGACCTGCAAACCGATGGCCGAATCGAAGACTTTCCAGTCCAGCAAATTCAAGCCGTTATTGGGCGATAGCTACTCGACTTTCGCAGCAGACTCGGACCCGCGGAGGTGCCGCCAGCCATCGAGTGTGCAAAGTTACGTCTCTGGGACCGAAAAATGCACACTCGACTCCGGCGGCGGTCCGCCACCGAGTTTGTGTGCATTCTTGTACCTCTCGGCGGTAAGCAATGCGCCCCCCGCCCCGCCGGCGAGCGATTCGGTCGCCGGCCCGCCGGCAGCTGAGTGTGCATTCTTGTACCTTTGAGGTACAACAATGCACAGCCGACTTCCCGGCGCCGGCCAGCGCCCTTCGGCCGGCGGCGCGCTACTTCACCGGCGCCGGCTCCTTGGCCACGCGCTTCGGTGGGAGGTCGGCCGGCGGGTTTTGGCGGCGGCTCATGAGCAGGGCGAGGCACATCGCTAGGCCGAGGCCGATAAGGACGCCGACGACGCCGGCCTGGAAGCCGGTGACCCGGCGGACGTCGGCGTCCCCGAAGGTGACGGTGCCGGTGAAGATGTCCTGGGTGTTGCTGATGGTGTTGCCGTTGCGGGTGTCGGACCAGGCCACGATGGCGCCCTCATTGGACGACGCAACTGCCAGCGGGGCCATCACATCCATGTTGTTGATCCATGACCCGATCGTGCGGTCGATGGGGACGTCGTTGACCCGCACGTTCGGCGTCCATGTGGCCCCGCCGTCCCGCGAGCTGGTCATGTAGACCGCTGCGAACTTGCCCCGGTTGGAGAACAGGCTGAGGGTCTGGCCGTTGCCGACGGTGGACGGCGGGAAGGGGTCCTCTCGCCAGTCGTACCAGGCCACGTCGAGCCGGCCGTTCGGAGACATCGAGATCTGCGGGTAGTGCTGGCCGTACTTGGTGCCCTCGGGGTCGTCGTTCAGGCGCTTCGGCTGCGCCCACGTCTCGCCGTCCCGGGACGACGAGTAATACGCGTCCAGTTCGTCGGCCCGGTTGTCGTGCCACACCACGTGGAACAGGCCCCGCTCCCGGTCGTAGGCCACGATGGGCTCACTGGCGTCGTTGGCGTTGGTGATCTCGTGGTCGGTCCACGTCCTGCCCTCGTCGGTCGACACGCTGGCGAACAGCTTGGTCACGGGCGGCGACGGGAGCGGCGCCGCGCCCGCGGTCGGCGTGGGCGGGGCCGACTCACGCCAGAACGCCCACAGCCGGTCGCCCACCACCACGGGGCGGGGCCCGTCGAAGCCGCTGTTGCGTTCGAACATCCGCTGCGGCGGCGACCAACTCTCTCCGCCGTCGTCCGATATGGCCATGTGCGGGCGGGTTGGCGGGTTACCCGGAGGATTCGGGTGGCCGTTGAACGAACGTCGCCACATGGCATAGAGCCGCTGGGGGTTTGCCGGGTCGAGAGCGATGTGGCCCTCGAAGTTGACCTCCTTCATGACTCCGGGTTCTGGAGCGCGCGCGCCGGGATCGATCGGGACGGTGTCCCACGACCGTCCACCATCGGATGAACGCCCAAGCAGGACGCTACGCGAACCGTTGCGATCGGCCGCGTTCGCCTGGAAGACGTAGTAGATCGTGCCGTCCGGGCCTTGCACCAGCTCGTTGCGAAGGTTCTGCGGGCCGGAGGTGCCCATGGCGCAGTTCTTCGTGTACGGCTCGAGGACTGGTGCGTTCTCGGAGCGCCACGTCGCCCCCCGGTCGGTGGACACCGAGAACTTGCAGGCGCCCGAGATCATCTCCGTGTACGCCAGGTAGACGGTGTTGGGATCATCCTTGTCCACCAGGAGCGCCGGCCCTTCCTCGTCCCGGGTCAGGGGAAGGATCTCCCCCGTCCGGTTGACCTGGACGGCGGACGAGGCGGTGGCCGGGCCCTTGCCGGCTGTGGAGCTGCCGCACGCCCCGGCCACCACGGCCAGGACGCACGCCGCGGACAATCGCCGCATGGTCGAACTCATCCTCATGACCCCCCGGATACTGAAAACCTCCCAGCCGGTTTATCGGGGTGTGACGTTGCTTTCAATAGATGCAGACTGCACATACATTCAGTCGTAGGTCGCCTCCACCTCCCAACGGTCGCCCTCCTGCGACAGGAGATGGCCGGTCCCCTCCGCGGTGATCACCTGCCAGCGGGCCCGCCGGCGGTGGGCGGCGTCGTCCCACCAGCGCTCGTCGACCGGCCACGGCCCGGCCCACGCCGTCACCGCCGACCACCTTCCTCCCGCCACCGACACCTGGGTGTCAGCCACCTCGGCCGGCACCGGGACCGGGTGGACGGTGGCCGGCAAGGGCGACGGGATGCGCCCCGGCCACGGCGGCTCTCCGGCCGCACCGGCGGCCCGAGCGGCCGAAAGCGGGAGGGCCGGCGGGCGCTCCCCCCACGGGACGAGCCGCACCTGCTCGGCCGGGCTGCGGCCGCCGGCCGGCACCGCCGTCACCACCGACTCGGGGCCGAGCATGCCCTGGACCCGGGCCAACGCCCGCGCCACCCGCTCCGCCGCGGCCCGGTCGCCACCCCAGAAGCCGAGCTGGCGGCCGTCGTCGGGACGGACCTCCTCGGGCACCAGCCGCAGGAGGGTCAGGCCCCCCGACGGCCGCTCAGCCACCGAGGTCATCCAGCCGTCGAGCTGCCACCGCACCCGTTCGGCCAGCGCTGCCGCCCCCCGCCCACCGTTGCCATCAAGGCGCCATCGCCGGCCCATGCGCTCCCCGTGCTCCCACTCCGCCTCCACCAGCACCCGGGTCGCGGCCAAACCCTGGACGGTCAGGCCCTCGTGCAGGCGGTCGGCCAGGCCCTTGGCCACGAAGGCGGCGGTCTCCAGCCTGTCGGCCGGCGGGTCGAGCTCGGCCATCACGGTGAGGTCGAGCGGGGGGACCCTGGCGGCCAGCGGCCGCTCGTCGAGGCCTCGGGCCAGCCGGTGCGCCGCCGCCCCCGCCGGCCCGAAGCGGGCCAGCACCGCTGGCGCCGGCAGCTCGGCCAGCTGGCCGAGGGTGCGGATGCCCAGGCGGACGAGTAGATCGGCCAGGTCGACGCCGCCAGCCTCCGTGGCCGAACGGAATGACAACGTCGACACCGGGAACCCGGCGAGGAACGCCGCACTCGACCCCGCTGGCACCACCACGCCGGCCCGGGCCGCCCGCTCGGCGGCGAAGGGCCCGTCGGCCACCCCGACCCGGCCCGCCGGCGCCCCCTTCGGCAACGCATCGTCGACTGCGGCCGCCACCAGGCCCACCAAGGCGTCGTCGCCCCCGAAGTAGCGCGACGGCCCCCGCGTGGCCATCGCGCACACCCCCGGGCGGACGATCTCCACATCAGGGGTGAACGCCTCGACGGCGGTGACCACCGGCTCGAAGGCCCGGGCGTCGGCGGCCGGGTCGTGGTCGACTACCGCCAGCCCGGGGCAGCGAGCCTCGGCCTGGCGCCGGCGCAGGCCCCGGGCCACCCCTTCGGCCCTGGCGACGGCCGAGCACGCCACCACCCGGCCGGTGGCCAGCACCGCCGAGGGGACCGAGCACAGGCCGGCGGCCACCACCGGCCAGTCAGGACACCACACGACGAGCGTGCGCACGCCGCTCATCGACCACCTCCCGCAGACCTCCTTCGGGGTGTGGCAGCCACAAAGAGACCCGCCGCTCCCGTGCCGCCGCCCCCCTGCCGCCGGCCACCACCTCCAGCCGCCGGCCCAGCAGCCGGCCGTGGCCCTGCCCCAGCCCCTCCCAAATCGACGACCCCACGGTGAGCTGCACCTCGGCCGCCTCCGGCCACTGGCCGGCGACCACCAGCACCGCCCCCCGCTCCCGGACCCGGGCGGTGAGCCGACGGGCATCGGCGCCGGCCAACCGCCGGGGCGGCCGGGCCATCACCACGTCGCAGGCGTCGATGAGGGCGGCCACCACCCAGGTCCAGCCGCCGGCGCCGGCCGCCCGCCCGGGCGACGGCACAAGCGGGAACCGCTCCAGCGCCACCCCCAGCTCGGCGGCGGCCGCCAGCCCCAGCGCCGGCATGCCCACCGCCGCGCACCACGATCCCTGGGCCGATGCCGCCGCCAGCAGCGAAAGGGCCAGCGACGTCGCCCCCGTGACCGACACCACCGATCCCCGCTTCAGACCCCGGGTCGGGAACAGCGGCTCCAGCGGCCCGAGCACCGGCAGCAACCGCTCACCTGCCATCGCGACTGGCACGAGTTGGGCGACGGCGACTGCCACGCCGGCCAGTCTAGACGAACATATGTTCGCCTGTGCACTGGTCAGGCCGTGGGCTCGGCGACCTCCACACCCGGGCGGTAGTAGGTGAACAGGTCGCGGATGATCTGCTCCATGCCGTCGGCGGTCGCTCCCGGCGCCAAGTCGACGGTGACCACGTTCGAGTAGATGTGCACGCCGTCCACGCCGCCGGCCCCGAACAGCCGTCGGGCCAGCTCGTCCACCGGCCGCGAACGCACGGCGTCGGCGGCCGACTTGTAGCGCTCGTGACCCATGCCGGTGAGGCTGCGGTTGAGCTCGAAGATGGCGACGTCGGGACGAATCGACGCCTTCCGGGAGATGGTGATCAGCTGGCCCATGACGAGCGGAACAGTACCCCCTGGATAAAGTCCGGGCCGTGACGGACGAGCGACAGCCGGTGCCCGTACGCACAATGCTCGTCGGCATTGCCCTGGTGGTGGCCACCTACCTCACCCTGCGGGCCATCGTCATGTTGGCCCACATTTTGACCCTCTTGGTGGTGGCCGCCTTCTTCGCCATTGTGCTCACGCCGGCGGTCGACCTCCTCCGCCGCAAGCTCCACGTGAGCCGGGGCCTGTCGACGGCCATCGTCTTCGTCGCCGGCATCGCCGTCGTCTCTGCCATGCTCTACATCTTCATCAGCCCGCTGGTGGACGAGGGCCGCGAGTTCGCCGACAACTTCCCCACCTACGTCAGCGAGGCCCGGGAGGGCCGGGGGCCCGCCGGGGACCTGGTCAAGCGATACAACCTCGACGAGCGCCTGCGCGACGCTCAGGCCGGGATCGAGGAAAGCCTGGCCAACGCGGGCGGCGGGGCGCTCAGGGTCGCCGGCAAGGTGCTGGGTGGGGTGGTGTCGGGCCTCACCGTGCTGGTGCTCACGCTGCTCATGGTGTTGTACGGCCCCGAAATCCTGGCGACCAGCCTCGCCGCCTTCAATCCGACGAACCGGAGGCGGATCAAGGCGGTGGCGTCGGACTGCGCCCGCGCCCTGACCGGCTACGTCATGGGCAACCTGCTGATCAGTGTGATCGCCGGGACGCTGACCTTCGTCGCCCTGCTCATCTTCGGTGTCCCATTCGCCGCCGTGCTGGCGCTGTGGACCGCCTTCACCGACCTCATCCCCCTCGTCGGGGCCACCCTCGGCGCCATCCCCACCATCGGCGTGGCCTTCCTGCACTCCACCAGCGCCGGCGTCGGCATGCTCATCTTCTACGTGATCTACCAGCAGTTCGAGAACCACGTGCTCCAGGTGGCGATCATGTCCAAGACCGTCCACATCAACCAGCTCTTCGTCCTGGTCAGCGTGCTGATCGGTGTCGAGCTGCTCGGCTTCCTCGGGGCCCTGCTCGCCATCCCCGCCGCCGGCGTGATCCAGGTCATCGCCCGTGACCTCTGGGATGAGAGAGTCGGCCGGTTAAAGGACGAGCCGACGATCGGAAGCGACGAGATACCACTGTCCAAAGTCGTCCGGAATGACGACCCCGACGAGCCCGACCGCCCGGTCGCGGTGCAGGAATGACTGTCAATGAGGTCGTCGAGGTCGACGGTCACATCATCGACTCCCTCATCCTCGCCAAGGTGCTGGACGTCATCATCGACGCCGGCGCCGACTACCGCATGGTCGACGTGAACATCGGGCGTACCAGCCTCGACTCGAGCCACGTCCGCATCGAGATCACCGCCGCTGACGACGAGGCCCTGGCCGCCCTCCTCGCCGAGCTCCAGATCCACGGGGCCAACGCGGTGGCCCAGGGCGACGCGGTCACCGAGCCGGCGGACACCGACGGCGTCCTGCCCGAGGGCTTCTACAGCACCACCAACCTTCCGACCCAGGTGCGGATCGGCGGCCACTGGGTCGACGTGGAGAACCCGGAGATGGACTGCGCGCTCGTCGTGCGCCCCGACGGGCGGGTGCGCACCGTGCCCATGCACCGGGTCCACGCCGGCGACCCGGTCGTCGTGGGCCGCACCGGCGTGCGGGTGCAGCCCCTCGATCGGCCCCGGGGCGCCAACCCCTTCGAGTTCATGAGCTCCGACGTGTCGTCAGAGAAGCCCAAGGAGCAGCTCGTCGCCCGGGTGGCCGAGCGGATCAAGGCAGCCAAGGCCGGCGGGGGCAAGGTTCTGGCCGTCTGCGGGCCGGCGGTGATCCACACCGGCGCCGGCCCCGCCGTCGCCGACCTGGTCCGTACCGGGATCATCGACGTGCTCTTCGCCGGCAACGGCTTCGCGACCCACGACATCGAGTCGAACGTGCTGGGCACGTCGCTGGGCGTGCCCCTCGGCGACGACCTGCCGCCCGAGGGCGGCCACGCCAACCACCTGCGGGTGATCAACGAGGTGCGCCGGCGGGGGTCGATCGCCGCCGCCGTAGCCGACGGCTACATCACCGGCGGGGTCATGTACGAGTGCGTGCAGCACGGCGTGCCGTTCGTCCTCGGCGGCTCGGTCCGCGACGACGGGCCCCTGCCCGACGTGTACACGAACGTGGTCGAGGCGGCCGACGCCATGCGGGCCGAGCTGCCGGGCGTGGCCGTCGCCCTCATGCTGGCCTCGACCCTCCACGCCATCGCCACCGGCAACGTGCTGCCCGCCGGCGTGGAGACCTACTGCGTCGACATCAACCAGGCGGTGGTCACCAAGCTTGCCGACCGGGGCAGCCACCAGGCGCTCGGCATCGTCACCGATGTCGGGCTTTTCCTGCACACCCTCAACCACCACCTACTGTGACCCCGCTGCCCTGGGGGCGGCGGTTCCTCATGTGCCCGCCCGAGCACTTCGGGGTGCTCTATGAGATCAACCCGTGGATGAACCGCGAGGTGGCTGTCGACCTCGATCTGGCCCGAGGCCAGTGGGGCGATCTCGTGGCCACCCTCACCGAGGCCGGCGCCGGCGTCGAGCTCCTGGAGCCCCAGCCCGACCTTCCGGACCTGGTGTTCACCGCCAACGCCGGCACGGTGAACCGGAACCGGTTCGTACCCAGCCGGTTCCGGCATCCCTACCGCCAGGCCGAGGTCGACCACGACGTCGCCTGGTTCGCGGCCCACGGCTACGACGTGGCCTGGCTCCCCGAAGGCGTCGGGCACGAGGGGGCCGGCGACGCCCTGCCTTTTCGGGGCGTGTTCCTCTCCGGGTACCGGTCGCGCTCCGACGCCGCCGCCCACGGGCCCCTGTCGACCCTCCTGGGCGCGCCGGTACGCCCCATCGAGCTGGTCGACCCCCGCCTGTACCACCTCGACCTCACGTTCTGCCCCCTCGACGACCGCCGGGCCATGATCGCCCCCCACGCCTGGGACAGCTATGGCCGCAAGGTGGTCGAGGCCCTGGTGCCCGAGCCCCTCTTCCTCGAGGTCGAGGAGATGTTGGGCTTCTGCGCCAACTCGGTGGTGGTCGGCTCCACCGTGGTGATGGCCCAGTGCCCGCGCCGGGTGGGGCGGCTGCTCGAGGCGTGGGGCTTCGACGTGGAGGTGGTCGACGTCAGCGAGTTCCTGAAGGCCGGCGGCGGCTGCCGCTGCCTCACGCTGGCGTTGGATGTGGCCATTCCAGCAATGGATGAACCCCCACCATCGACGGGAACCTCGGCGGCTCGCTGAACCCGAACCCGGTCTTCGGGTCGATCGGCCCCAGCCGGCCCAGGTCGGCGCCGTCGACCGACGCCCACCCTGCGACCACCCGCCGGATCGACACCGCCCGGTACCATTCCCGCACCCCCGTCGGGCTCACGCCGTAGGTGTTGACGCCCATCAGCCGGCGGGCGACCGGGCCCTCGACCCACCGGGTGAACCACGCCGGCCGCGGCCACGGGACGCCGACGCCGAAGCCCCCGGTCAGGTGCAGCTCCAGCCCCCGCTCCGGGGCGTGCAGGTGCAGGAAGCGGCCCTGGAGATCGACACGCAGGGGCCCGACGACCACCTCGTCGAACCCGTAGGCGGCCGAGACGTAGTCAGCCGCCTCCTGCGTCCCCGCCAGCAGCAGCCGCCGGCCGTCGGGCCGGGCCCACATGAGGTCGTCGAGGCGGCCCAGGGGCGACTCCCGCCACGTTCCGACCACGAACCGGTCGCCGGAGGCGAAGCCGGCGCTGGTGATGTGGCCTACGAGGGCGTGGCGGTTTTGTCGCGTGCTCGTCTGCGGTTCCTCGACGCCACGGCCAGGATGGCGATGGCGAAGGCCACCGACACCAGGGCCAGCACGGCGTGGACGGCCTTGAAGCCAGAGGACGTCGTCTCGTCGCCCAGGATGTTCCGCATCCGGGTCACCCAGATGAAGATCGTCCATGCCGCCGCGGTGCGCAAAATCAAAGCGTCGGTCCTACTCACGTTGTCACCATAGGGCGGGCTGCAGATCCCGGACCAGACGCTGCACGCCGTCCCAGGGCTGGTGGTCCATGAACACCCAGGCCCGCCGGTGGATCGACGAGGGGCCCCAAGCCGCCAGGGCGGCCTTGTGGCGGGGGCAGGGGTAGCCCTTGTTGAGGTCGAAGTCATAGGCCGGGAAGTGCTCGGCCTCGGCCCGCATGATGCGGTCGCGGGTGACCTTGGCCAGGATCGACGCAGTGGCGATGGTGAGGCACTTGGCGTCACCCTTCACGATGCGGGTGACCTTCGGGATCCCGCCGACGAAGTCCCACAGGCCGTCGATGAGCAGGGCGTCAGGCGTCACGCCCAGACCGTCGATGGCCCGCCGGGCGGCCAGCTTCTGGGCCGCCGACATGCCAAGGTCGTCACACTCCTGCTGGCTGGCGTGGCCGACGGACCAGGCCGCGCACCAGGCGGTGAGCCGGGGGAAGAGCCGCTCACGCTCGTCCTCGGTCAGCATCTTGGAATCGCGTACCCGGTAGACCCGGCGGTCACGGGGCAGCACCGCGGCACCGACGGAAATGGGCCCTGCCCACGAGCCCCGCCCGACCTCGTCGACCCCGACCACCACGTCGTAGCCCTCGTCCCAGAGCGCCCGCTCCCGGGCCAGGGAGGGGACGTAGTGGGGGGCCGGCCCGGGCGCCCGCTCGCGCCGCGCGGACTCCCCAGCTTGCAGGACCGGCCCCTTCAAGTTCTTACCCATCGGTGAGCTTGCTTATGTTCGTTGCCTCGTCAGCATCGGGCTCGGTGGCGAAGAACAATTCCAGCATCTCCACAGCCGTCGCCGGCGTCGTCAGCCGCAGGCCCATCGCCAGCACGTTGGCGTCGTTCCAGCGCCGGGCGCCCCGGGCCGTCTCGGCGTCGGTGCACAGGGCGGCCCGCACGCCGGCAACCTTGTTCGCGGCGATCGACACGCCCGTGCCGGTCCAGCAGCAGACCACGCCCCGGTCGGCCTCGCCGGCGGCAACCGCCTCCCCCACCCGCCGGCCCACATCGGGCCACGGCTCGTCCTCGATCCGGAGCACCACCTCGTGGCCGGCGGCGGAAAGGGCGGCGACGATGTCCTCGGCCAGGGGCGTGCGCTCGTCGGTCCCGAAGGCCACCCTCATCGGAGCCAACGGTACCGCCCGCCTTCGCCAACTGGCTGCACTGGCGGTCGTATACGACCGTCAGTGCAGCCAGTTCGCAGAGGGGTTAGGGCAGGCGGGAGCTCCACAGCAGGGAGCCGGCGGCGGCGGCCAGGGCGAAGGCCAGCGCCAGCCCGACCAGCCAGGAGGTGACCTCGCGCTCCTCGGTGCGGTAACCGATGGAGCTACCGATGTCGGCGTAGACCCGGCGCAGCTCGCGGCCGGTGGCGGCCTCGAAGGCCCGGCCGCCGGTGGCCTCGGCGATGGCACCCAGGGCCTCACGGTTCACCGGCACAGGGATGCTGCGGCCCTCGACGAAGACGGTGCCGTCGTCGGTGCCGAAGGCGATGGTGGAGATCTGGACCTGGGCGTCGGTGGCGGCCTGGATGGCCATCTCGTTGGCCCGACCGACGGTGGTCTCGCCGTCGGACATCAGCACGATGCGCCCAGGGGGCAGCGGCTGGCCCGGCTCCGACGCCACCGAGGCGATGCTACCGAGGCTGGCGAAGATGGCCTCCCCCACCGCGGTGCGCGGGCCGAGGATGAGGTTGTCGATGCTGCGCTTGAGCAGGCCGTGGTCGGTGGTCGGAGACACGAGCACCTGGGCCACGCCGGAGAACGCCACCAGGCCGAGGTTCAGGCGGGCGGGGACCAGGTCGACGAAGGACTTGGCCGCCTCCTGGGCGGCGAGGAGACGGTTGGGCTCGACATCGGTGGCCTCCATCGACAGCGACACGTCGATCGCCATCACAACGGTCGCCCGCTCGCGCGGCACCTTGACCGGGCGTGCCGGCTGGGCGAACGCGGTGACCAGGGCGATCATGGCCAGGATGAAGGCAGTGGCGGGGATGTGCTTGCGCCAGGTGGGGCGCTTCGGGGCGATGGAGTCGAGGAGGGCCAGATTGGTGAACCGGACCGCGTACTCCTTGCGCCGCATCTGCATCATCACGTAGGCGGCGATGAGGGCGGCGACGAGGAGCAGGAACCACAACCGGCCGCGGGAGAGGAAGGTGAGGGCGAAGATCATCGGCTGACGTGCTGGAGGGCGCCTCGGTGGCGGCGGGCCGACAGGCGAAGGACGAGGATCATCGGTTGACTCTCTGCAGGGCACCACGGTGCCGGCGGGCGGACAGGACGAAGTCGACGATGTCGCGCAGCCAGTCCTGGTCGGTGCGCAGGACAAGGTGCTGGGCGCCGGCGCGGCGGATGGCAGCGGCGATCTCGGCCCGCTGGGCCGCGGCGGCCTCGGCGTAGCGCTGCCGGATGCTGGCCTTCGCGGTCTGCAGTTCCATGCGCCGGCCCGTCTCGGGGTCCACCAGGGTGAGGTAGCCGACGTTGGGCAGCTCCAGCTCCCGCCGGTCGATGACCTCCACTGCCAGCACCTGGTGGCGGGCACAGAGGCCGGTGAGGGGCCGCTCCCAGCCGGGGGGCGACAGGAAGTCCGACACCACGACGGCCAGACCCCGCCGCCGGCGGGCCACCATGTGGCTCACGATGGCGGCGCCCAAATCGGTGGACCCGCTACCGTCGACGCGCTCGCGGATGGCGAGCTTGTGGAGCAAGGCCATGAGCGGTTGCTGGCCGGGGCGGGAGGGGATGCGGGTGATGCCGTCGGGCTTCACCAAGAGGGCGCCGAAGCGGTTCCCGGTGCGAGTCGTCATGAACCCGATGGCGGCCACCGCGGCCAGCGCCAGGTCGCGCTTCTCGCAGTTGCCGGTGCCGAAGTCCATGCTGGCCGAGCAGTCGACGATGGCCCACGACTCCAGCTCCCGGTCGGCGACCGGGTCGCGCACGTGGGGCACCGTCGTCCGGGCCGTCACCGCCCAGTCCATGCGGCGGACGTCGTCGCCCTCCTGGTACTCCCGGCTGTCGCCGGGCTCGCTGCCCAGTCCGGGCAGCAGCGCCTGGTAGTCGCCCTGGAGCAGCCCGTCGAGCCGGCGGGTGATGGTGAGCTGGAGCCGGCGCAGAACCTCCTCGGGCCGGCGGTCGCTGAGACCTTCGCCCGTCGCGGGCAGGACCTTCACGCCGTACTGGCCACGCCGGGCACGTCGACCCCGTCGATGGCGGTGGTGTCCTGGCTTGGCGCCAGCCGGGGCGCCGGCACGGTGCCGAGGACTTTGGTCACCAGGTTGTCGATCGAGACGCCGTCGGCCAGCGCCTCATAGGACAGGACCAGCCGGTGGCGCAGCACGTCGGGCGCCACGTCGACGATGTCCTGGGGCAGCACGTAGTCCCGCCCCCGCAGCAGGGCGAGGGCCCGGGCGCCGGCCACGAGACCCAGGCTGGCCCGCGGGCTGGCGCCGTAGTCGATCATGCCGACGATGTCGCCCAGCCCGTGCTCGGCCGGGGCGCGGGTGGCGTGCACGATGCGGACCGCGTAGTCGACGACGGCTCTGTGGGCGAAGACCGAGTCGGCTGCGGCCTGCAGCGTCACCAGGTCGTCGAGGGAGAGCACCCGGTTGGCGTGCGGAGGGTTCACGGCCATCCGCTGGACGATCTCCACCTCCTCGTTGCGGTCCGGGTAGTTGACCATGATCTTCATGAGGAACCGGTCGCGCTGGGCCTCGGGGAGCGGGTAGACGCCCTCGGACTCGATCGGGTTCTGGGTGGCGAGGACCAGGAACGGATTGGGCACCTTGAACGTCTGCCCGCCCAGGGACACCTGGCGCTCGGACATGACCTCGAGGAGGGCGGACTGGACCTTGGCCGGGGCCCGGTTGATCTCATCCGCGAGGACGAAGTTGGCGAAGATGGGGCCGAGCTGGACGTCGAAGGTCTCGCTGGACTGCCGGTAGATGCGGGTGCCGGTGAGGTCGGACGGGATGAGGTCGGGGGTGAACTGGAGGCGCACGAACGTACCGCCCACCACCTCGGCCAGGGTCTCCACGGCCAGCGTCTTGGCCAGGCCGGGCACCCCTTCGAGCAGGCAGTGGCCCCGGGCCAGCAGACAGGCCACCAGGCGCTCGATCACCTGATCCTGGCCGACGATGACCTTCTTGACCTCGAACAGGGCCTGCTCGAGGTGAGCGGCGTTCGCGGCGACGGCGGCGTGGTCGGTCATTCTGCCAAGAGTACGACGGCGACGGCGGGTAGACGGCTCGGCGGCATGGAGGCAGGATCACTCGCCCACCTGGGTGCAGGCTGAGAACCGCCTGCGAGATTCAGCCCAGCCCGTGGAGCTCCGGTTTCATCATCCGGCCCATGAGGGCGGCGACGACCTCCGCCGCCGGCGTGATCCCGTCGAGCACGGCGACGACCTGGTCGGCGATCGGCATCTCCACGCCGACCCGGGCGGCCAGCTCGACCACGGCGGCCGACGTCCGCACCCCCTCGGCCACCATCCGGGTGCCGGCGACGATCTCGGCCAGCGGGCGGCCCCGGGCCAGCTCCTCGCCCACCCAGCGGTTCCGGCTGCGCCGGCTGATGCAGGTGGCTACGAGGTCGCCCATGCCGGTCAGCCCACCGAAGGTCAGGGGTTGACCTCCCAGGGCGACGCCGAGGCGGGTCAGCTCGGCCACGCCCCGGGTGATGAGGGCGGCCCGGGTGTTGTCACCGAGGCCAAGCCCGTCCGACACGCCGGCGGCGATGGCGACCACGTTCTTCAGCGCCCCGCCCAGCTCGCAACCCACCACGTCGGGGTTGGTGTAGACCCGGAACGAACCGGTACTGAACAACTCCTGGAGCTCGCCGGCCAGGCCGGCATCGGTGGCCGCCACCACGCTGGCCGTCGGGTAGCCGGCGACGATCTCGCCGACCAAGTTGGGACCGGTCAGCACCGCGTACGGGTGCGCCGGCACCACCGCGGTGATGACCTCGGTCATGCGGGCGAGCGTTCCCTGCTCCACGCCCTTGGTCAGGCTCACGACCGGAACGCCGGCGGCGAGGTGGGGCGAGGCGTCGCCGAGCACGGCGCGGAACCCATGCGAAGGGACCGCCATCACCACCACGCCGGCCCCATCCACCGCGTCGACCAGTGACGCCGTCGCCCGGAGGCCGGCGGGGAAGGCGAGCTCGGGCAGGTAGCCGGCGTTGCGGCGGTCGCGCTGCATGGCGTCGGCCAGTTCGGGCCGGCGGGCCCACAGCACGGTCGGGGCACGGAGCGCGCACATGGCCGCCATGGCGGTGCCCCAAGAGCCCGCCCCCAGCACGCACACCTTCCGCGTCATCGGTGAGGACCCTACCTGCGGGGTCGCGTCGATCGTGTCCCTTAGACTTCGTGCACCCATGGCACGCGAAGCGTTCGTCGTCGCCCAGCTCTCCGATCTCCACTGCGGCTCGCCCTTCTTCGACGCCGGCCTGCTGGAGACGGCGGTCAAGGAGACCATCGGGCTCAACCCCGACCTCGTCGTCATCGGCGGCGACCTCACCGCCGAGGGCTACGCCGGCGAGTTCCGCCAGGCCCAGCAGTTCCTCGAGCCCCTGTTCGCCGCCGGCTTCACCATGCTCGTCATCCCCGGGAACCACGACTCCAAGAACGTCGGCTACCTCCACTTCCGGGACACTTTCGGTGTCGGCGACGTGTCCGAGAAGGGCGATCGGGTCATCTCCCTCACCCTTCCTCCCCGCAACGGCACCGAGCACCCGCTCCGGGTCCAGATCGTCGCCATCGACTCCTCCAAGCCCGACCTGGCCGAGGGCGAGGTCGGCCGCGAGCGTTATCGCTGGATACGCGACCAGTTCGCGGCCGAGGCCGACTTCAAGGTGTTCGTGCTCCACCACCACCTGGTCCCCGTCCCCGGGACCGGCCGGGAGCGCAACACCGTGTGGGATGCCGGCGACGTGCTCGCCCTGCTGGCCGAGCTGAAGGTCGACATGGTCCTGTCCGGACACAAGCACGTGCCCCACGTCTGGCTGCTCGACCATGTGCTCCTGGTGAACTCCGGCACCGTCTCCTCCCACCGGGTGCGCGGCTACACCCGGCCGTCGTACAACGTGCTGGAGGTCACCCCCGACGAAGTGCGGGTCACGCTGAAGTACCCGGGCACCGGCGAGCGCCTGGCGGGCGTGCTCGACCGCCGGCGCATGGCCCTTTCCAGCAACCCCGAGCTTGCCGCCATGTTCACCAAGAGCACCTGGAGGCCGTGATGGCGGAGTGGTCCGATGGCTGAGTTCCTGCGGCTGTACCAGAGCGCCGTCGCCCCGGCCGACGTGGCGGAGGTCAAGCGGCTCTTCATCGACGACGTGGTACCGGTTTTCGCTCGCGCATCGGGCTGCCTCGGCATCGAGCTGGCCGTCACCGTGGCGCCCAACGCCGGCGGCCTCGTCGAGGGGACCGCAATCTCGCGCTGGTCATCCCTCGACGAGATGGCGACCGCCATCGCGTCGCACGAGGTGCGCGAGGCGCTGGTGCGGGTGCGGCAGCTGCTGCGCCAGGAGCCGGTGTCGAAGGTCCTCGAAGTTCTTTGAGCGCGCTCGCCTCCTTCGGGCCGGTGGCAGTGCTGGTCCCGGTCAAGACTTTCAGCGAGGCCAAGCTCCGACTGGCGCCGGCTCTCGACCCCGCCCACCGGGCGGAACTGGCGCGGGCCATGGCCACCCACGTGGTGACATCGGCCGCGCCGCTGCCCACCGCGGTGGTGTGCGACGACGCGGAGGTCGCCGAGTGGGCCCGGGACCTCGGCGCCCTCGTCGTGTGGGAGCCGGAGCGGGGGCTGAACCGGGCGGTCGAGGCCGGCGTGGCCCGCCTGGCCGCCGGCGGCGCCCGGCGGGTGGTCGTGGCCCACGCCGACCTGCCCCGAGCCGGCCATCTGGCGTGGGTGGCCCGATTCGCCGGCGTGACGCTCGTTCCCGACCAGTACGACAACGGGACCAACGTGATCTGCGTGCCGGGCGACGCCGGCTTCACCTTCTCCTACGGCCCCGGGTCCTTCGCCCGTCACGGCGCCGAGGCCCTTCGGCTCGGGCTGCCGTTGCGGGTCGTACGCGAGCCGTCCTTGTCGCACGACGTCGACCTGCCCGCCGACCTGCTGGCCTTCCGGGCACTCGCCTGATGGGTTCGCGCGACCTGCCGGCGCCGGCCCGGGCCCTGGCCATCGGCGCCCATCCCGACGACGTCGAGTTCGGCTGTGGCGGCACGCTGGCCAAGTGGGCAGCGGCGGGCTGCGCGATCTCCCACCTCATCTGCACCGACGGCTCCAAGGGCTCCTGGGATCCGGAGGACGACCTCGCCACCCTGGTGGCCAGCCGCCAGGTCGAGCAGCGGGCCGCCTCGGTGGCTTTGGGGGGCACGGGCGACGTGGTGTTCCTGGGCTGGCGAGACGGCGAGCTGGAGTCGGGCCTGCGCCAGCGCGCCGACGTCTGCTTCTGGATCCGCCGGCTGAAGCCCGACGTGGTGCTGGGCCACGACCCGTGGAAGCGCTACCGCCTCCACCCTGATCATCACCACGCCGGCCAGCTCGCGGTCGAGGGCATCGTGGCGGCGCGGGACCCCCACTTCTTCCCCGAGCAGGGCGAGGCGCCGCACCGGCCGTCGCACCTGCTGTTGTGGGAGGCCGACGAGTACGACCACGTCGAGGACATCGGCGCCGGCCTCGACGCCAAGCTGGCTGCCCTGCTCGAGCACCGCAGCCAGTACCGCACGACGATGGACATCGACGACCCGTCGTCGGCCGAGCAGGCCGAGCGCTTCCGGGACAAGATCCGCCGGCGCCACGCCGAGGCCGGCGAGGCGGACGGCATTGCCTACGCCGAGCGCTTCAAGCTCATCTCGAAGCTCTGAACCCCACCGTTCTCCCGCTCATGGGCAGGGCGTGGTGACGCACTGCATACCGCCCGGGAGGGTCACGGTGAAACCGAGCCGGTTGCACGCGGCGGCGGCCTCCTGAGTGGCGACTGCGCTGGTTTCGAGGTCGCCGTTGACGCCGGCAGACGCCATCCGTCGCGCGGGGGACACGACGGAGGGATCGGCGGCATCCCCGTAGGTGTTGAGGGCTCGCACCAAGCGGAGGCCGCCCCCGAGGACGTTGCCGCCCACCACCTGACGGACCGCCGTCTCGATGTCACTGCACAGGGCCTGGGTCGCCGCGGCGCGCGTGAGCGCCGGCCTGGTAGTCGTCGTCGTCACGGGGAGGGTGGTCGTGGCCGGCGGGCGGGTCGTGGTCACCCGCCGGGTGGTGGTGGTGACCCGGGCCACGGTCGTGCGAGGAGCCGCGGTCGTGGGCGCGAGAACTGTGGTGGTCGGCGCCTCGATCGCGGTGGAGGTGGTGGTGGTAGTGGGGGCCGGCGCCGATGCGTCATCACCCGAGCGGACCAAAGCAGTAGCGATCCCCGTCCCGAACACCAAGGTCGCCACCAGTGCGACCAGGACAGGAAGCCGCCGAAGCATGCCCACACCGTGAGGCTCCTCCGGTCCAAATGCAAGGTGCGTTTGAACCATTCACCGCCGGCCCGCCGGCGGCGGTTGCTACTTCTTGGCCTTCTTGGTGGCCTTCTTGGCCGGCGCCTTGGCTGCGGGGGCCTTGGTGGCGGCCTTCTTGGCCGGCGCCGCCTTCTTGGCCGGCGCCGCCTTCTTGGCCGGCGCTGCTTTGGCCGCCGGCGCCGCCTTCTTGGGAGCCGCAGCCGCCTTCTTCGGCGCCGCGGCACCCTTCTTGGCCGGAGCGGCGGTAGCGCCCTTCTTGGCCGCCTTCGCCTTGGGCGGGTTGAGGGCCGTCTTGAGCGCCGAGCTGGCGGAGAACTTCAGCGCCTTCGACGCGGCGATGGGTACGGGCTCTCCCGTGCGGGGGTTGCGGCCGGTGCGGGCCTGGCGCTGGGTGACCGAGAACGAACCGAAGCTCGGCCACGCCACCCGGTCACCGTTGCTCGCCGCGGTCCGGACCGAGTCGAAGAAGGCGTCGATGACCTTTTCCACGTCTGACTTGCTCACACCGGACACGCCGGCCACGTCTTGAATCACATCGGACTTGTTCACGACCACCTCCTTCTACAGGGACAGGTATCGGAGGACATCTGATCCGACAGACCGCGCAAGATCAAGCATTTCCCCAATGAGGACAACACAGGGCAGGATCCGGGGGAGATGAAACGCCTCTTCGCCACTGCCCTGCTCCTCATGATCGCCGGCGGGTGCAGCGCCATGAAGTCCAAACCGTCGAGCAACGTGAAGCCGCCGGCGCCGGGCGTGCCGGCCACCGCCGGCGACGTCACGGGCATCTACCGGTCGATCCACCAAGGCCTGCTCCAGCTGCGGGCCGACGGCGACTACGTCCTCGTGGTGCCCGAGGGACCCGGCGCGACCTCCGGGTCGTTCACCCTCAGCGCCGGCCGCATGAGCTTCAACTCCGAGGAGTGCGGCCCCGAGGCCGGCGACTACGAAGTGGTGGTCACCGGCGAGCAGGAAGCGGGGAAAGCGGTACTGAACATCTCCGCCGTCCGTGACAGCTGTGAGGATCGCCGGCGCTACCTCACCATCGACCCGTGGGTCTACGCCAACTCCTAGTTATCCCAGTTTCTGATTGACCAGGGTGGCCAGATCCGGCGCCGTCGTCGCCGGCTCGGGCTCGACGGGCAGGTCGTCCTCGGACGTCACGCCGGTGAAGACGAGGGCGAACGGCAGCCCCAGTCGCCGCGCGATCAGCCCGTCGGTGTCGGGACGGTCGCCAACGACCATCCCGTCGTCGGCCGCATCCCCGATGCGGGCCCGCACCGCGTCGGCCATGGGCTGGTAGGGCTTGCCTGCCACCTCGGGCTCCACGCCGGCGGCCGCCGCCACCGCCGCCAACAGCGCACCGCCTCCGGGGATCGGCCCGTCGGGCGTCGGGTAGGTCGTGTCGTCGTTGGTGCCGATCAGGCGGGCGCCGCCCCGGATGGCCTGGTAGGCGGCGTTGAGGCGCTTGTAATCGAACTCCTTGTGGAACCCCACCACGACGGCGTCGGCCTCGCCTTCGTCGACCATCTTCACGCCCCGAGCGCCGAGGGCCTCGCGCACCCCGTCGCCGGCGCAGACCAGGGCAACGGTGCCGGGTTCGAGCATGGACGCAGCGGCCTGGGCCGAGGTGACGATCTCGTCGGCCTCGACGGGGATCCCCATGCGTTCGAACTTCTCGACCATGTCAGCCACCGTGCGGCTGGAGTTGTTGGTCAGGAAGAGGATGGTGTTGCCGGCTTCGCGCAGGCGGGCGACCGCCTCCGGGACGCCGGGGATGACGTCCTCGGCCAGCCACACCACTCCGTCGAGATCGAGAATCCACACCACGGACCGGTTGTACCTGCTCGCAGGGCCCGACGGGAAATCGTCAGGCGTTGACGGTGCGCGCCGTGGCCCGCCGGCCGGGCAGCTTGACGACCTCGATGGCGTTCGGGAGCTGTTCCTTGATGGCTGTGTCGTGGGTGACGACCAGCACCTGGCGGAACCGGGCCCGCAGCCGTTCCAGGGCGACAAGCATCCGGGCCTTGCGGTCGTCGTCGAGGGGGCCGAACACCTCGTCGAGCACGAGGAGGCCGACGGCGCCGCCGGACTGGAAGCGCACGTGCTCGCTCACCGCGACCCGCAGGGCCAGGTTGGCCAGATCGGTCTCCGACCCGGAGAACCGGCCCATGCCGAAGGTGCGGCCGGCGTCGAGGATCTTGATCTCGTAGGTGTCGGGGTCGACCTCCAGGCGGTCGTACTCCCGGTCGGTCAGCTCGGCGAACAGCTCGGCCGCCTGGGCCGAGAGCCGGGGACCGACCGAGGCCACCAAGGTGTTGCGGAAGGCGTTGAGCAGGTCGCCAAGGCGGGCCAGATGGCGAGCCTCCTCCCCCAACTCGGCCAGCTGCGCGTGCTGCTCGGTGGCCTCGCCCAGGCGGCGGGCCTCGGCCTGGGCTCGCTCCCGAGCCTGGGTGGCCACGACCGTCGAGCCCTGGGCCCGCAGGTTGGCGGCTTCGGCCGCGGCCTGGAGGCGTGCCCGCTCGGCCAGGGCCACGGTGAGCTGATCCGGGTGGAAGTTGAGGCCGGCGACCTTGTCGCGCAACGCCGCCAGCCGCCCCAGGCTCTCGGCCATGGCCGCCTGCTCCACGTCGAGCTCGCCGGCGACGGCCTCCCGTCGCTCCAACCGACCATGGATTCGCTGGCACTCGTCCTTGGCCTGGCGCCGGCGCTCGACCTCGGCCGCCAGCGCGCTCCGCTCGCCGTCGGTAAGGGGCCGTCCGAGGGCGGCCTCGGCGGCGGCGAGGGCGGCCTCCGCCTCCTGGCGGCGTGCGACTCGCTTCTCGTGCGTGGCCCACTCCTCCTGGGCCCGCCGGAGCGCCTTGGCCAGGACGGCGGCGTGCTCGCCCTTGGTCGTGGCTGAGACGACGGCCTGACGGTGATCGAGCTCCAGCTCGTTGAGGCGGGCCTCGATCTCGGCCAGGTCGGCCTTCCGGTGGGCCTGCACCGCCTCGAAGGCGTCACCCAGGGCCTGGCCGCACAGCGGGCAGTCGCCCTCGCCCGTGAGCGCGGCCGAGCGGGTCACCGCCTCGGTGGCCCGATCGCGCTCGACCTTCGCCGCCTGGATGGTGGCGTTGACGGCGGCCAGGGCCACCTTGGCCTCCTCCGCCTCGGCGCGGGCCACCTCGTACCCCGACTCGTCCGGCGCCAGCGGCGTGACCGGTACCGGCACCTTCGCCAGTGCGGCCTGCGCGGCCACCACCGCCTCCACCAGCCGCAGCCGGTCCTCCGCCGCCTTCCAGCCCTCGGCATCCGGAGTCAGGATCTTCAGCCGCTCGGCCACCCGTTCAAGGTCGGCCTTCTCCTCGGTGAGCTTGGCCACCCAGGCCGCGGCCTTCTCGTACTGCTCGCGCACCGCCTTACCCTCGGCCACCAGCCGCTCGTGCTCCTGGCGCAGGACGTCGAGGTCGAGGTGGCGGGCGACGGCCTTCTCCAACTCGGCCCGGGCGACGACAGCGACGGCCTCATGTTCCGCCTTGCGCTCCTCGGCCTCGGCGGCGGCCACATCGGCGGCGGCGACGGCCAGGCGCAGCAGGTCGAGGTCGGGCAGCACGCTGCGCAGGCGCTGGAACTGGTCCTGGGCGAAGCGGGCGTCCTTGCGGGCCAGGTCGCGCGCCGCGTCGAGCGGCGTGATGCCCAGCAGCTGGAGGACCAGCTTGCGGCGGTCGGCCGGCGTCTGCTCGCTGAACGCGGCGATCTGCTTCTGCTCGGCGAAGACGGAGGCCCGGAAGGCGGCGTCGCTCATGCCCAGGATGGAGTGGACGTAGCGGCTCGTGTCGCGCACGCCCTCGGCCACCTGCTGGCCGTCGGCGTGGGCCTCCGCCTTGACCTGGGAGTTGGACCCGCTGATCGTGCGCCGCACGAGGTACAGGTGGCCCTCGTGCTCGAACTCCACCTCGGTGAGGCACTCGGCGTTGACGCCCGACGTGCGCACCTCGTCCATCTGGGTCCGCGACTTGCCGTAGAGGGTGAACCGGATGCTCTCGATGAGCGCCGACTTGCCGGCGCCGTTGAGCCCGTAGATGCCGACGAGCCCCGGCGGGATCTCCAGGTCGAGGTCGTCCTCGAACACGCGGTAGTTCCGCAGGTGCAGTCGGGTGACGCGCACGGCTAGTCGATGGCCTCCTCGACGGCGCGGGCCAGGTACTCGTCGCCCTTGTTCCGTATGCGGTCTCGATCGAAGCCGACGAGGTCCTGGCCCTGCACGTAGTTGGCCCACTGCACCGGCAGCGAGGCCAGGTCGGGCAGCTCCACGTTGGTCTTCGAGCCGGCAAAGTCGGGCTGGAGCTTGAGGTGGAGGGCGTGGGCCGACGCCGCCCGGATCGCCTCCAGGTCGAGCATGCGGTAGGCCTCGGGGTCGACGCCCTCGAGGAACAGGCGGACCACGGCGCCGGCCGGCACCGCCGCCACCCGCTCCAGGACCCGCTCCTGCACCTCGGCCGGCGACAGCCCCAGGGCGTGCACCGCGGGCGGGGTGATGAGCGGCCGCTGGCCGCTCAGGGGGATGTGGGCGATCTGGCCGGAGTCGGTGTCAAGCAGGACGATGCCCTTGGCCACTTCGGGATCATCCGCGTAGGAGAACGTGTCGGTGGAGCCGGCGTACCAGATGCCGCTGTCGACCTTGGTGTGGAAGTGGTAGTGCCCGAGGAGGGCCAGGTCGGCCGAGGACTTGAGCAGGCCGGCGTCGACCGCGATCTCGTTGATGTCGGAGTGGTGGGGCTCGACCTGCGGCACCCGGGGGTGGGTCAGCAGGAGGTTGGTGGCGTCGGAGGACCGGCTCAGGCGGGCCTCGGCCAGGGCGTCGAGGGTGGCGTCGACGGTGAGCATCTGGGGCACGGCGTGGACGACGAGCCCGGGAAAGGCGAACCGCTCATACGCCATGCGATGGGCGAAGTGGAACTCGGGAAACAGGTCGGCCAGCGCCGAGTAGGGGCTGCCGGTGCCCGGGAGCCGGGGCGTGTCGTGGTTGCCTGTGATCAGCACGAGCGGCGTGCCGTGCTCGCGGATGCGCACCAGCGCCCTCTGGGCAATGCGGTAGGACCGGTAGGTGGGGCGGGGGTGGTCGAAGATGTCGCCCAGCCACACCAGCAGGTCGGGCGACTGGGCGAGGGCCAGCTCCACCGCCCGGGTGAAGGAGTCCTCGAAGTCGCGCTCGCGCTGGTTGAAGCCGTCGGCCGTCGTGTACGAGTAGTACGAGCGGCCGAGGTGGGCGTCGCCCAGCGCTGCGACGCGCATCAGTCGACCATCGCCGAGACGTTGGCGGCGACCACGGGGCGGGGCGCCGGCGGCGGCGGGCAGTTGCGCACCACGTCGGCCCAGAGGTGGATCTTGGCCGGCACGGCGAAGGGGGCGTCGAGGTTGGCCAGCAGGCACTCACCGGGCATGAGGGTCTGGATCTCGGGGCCGAGGGCGGCGATGTCCTGCTTCGACGACGAGCGCAGGATGGTGCGGTCCTTCTCGTCGGCCAGACCGAGGATGAAGAAGGTGTTGAACTGGCTGAGCAGCTCGCCGTCGAGGAGCTTGGGCTGCTGGGTGACGGCGCAGAGGCCGACCTTGAACTTGCGCCCCTCCCTTGCCACCCGGGGGAAGACGTTGGAGTCACGGTCCTTGCTGGCGGCCAGCACCCGCTGGGCCTCCTCGAGTACGACGGCCACCACGGGCAGCCGCTCGTGGGCCTCGGGATCCTCCAGGTAGGCCGTGGACCACTCCTCCAGCACCCGGCGGGTGAGGAAGGCGGCGACCAGCAGCTCCTCGGTGGAGCCGAGGCCGCTCACGTCGATGAGGACGACGCGGCCCTCGCGCAGATCCCGCAGCACGGCGGCGCCGACCGAGACATGGGCGTCGGCAGCGATGCAGGGCAGCTCCACGATGCGCCGGGCCCGCCGGTGCAGGACCTGCAGGGTGTTCATCGCCACCCGCCCGTTCAGCTCAACGTCGCGCAGACCCGGGAGATCCTCCACCTGGGCGAACGCCACCAGCCAGGACAGGCCGTCGCCCCCGAACTTCTTCTCCAGCTCGTAGAGCGCCTCCTCCTGCGGGCGGGACCAGTCATATGCCGTGCGCAGGTCGTCGACGGTGAGCTCGGCCAGGCCGACCTTCAGCGACGACGTGTTGGGCAGCGGCCGGGCGGCGTAAGTGCGCAGCCGCTCCCCCGCCCACGGGTGGCGGGCGAGCTGGGTGCGGTACTCGCCGTGGGGGTCGATCAGCAGGAGGCCGTAGCGGCCGGCGGAGCGCAGGACGTCGCCGGCCAGAACCATCATCAGGTTCGACTTGCCCATGCCGGTGGTGGCGAAGATGCCGACGTGGCTGGCCAGGCTGCGGCCGGCGATGCCGACCTCGAAATCGACCGTCTCCTCGCCGCTGCGCAACGTGCCCACGGGCAGGTCGCCCATGCGGGTGCGCAGGAAGTCGAAATCGGCGGCCTCGGGCTTGACCACCTGGGAGAACTGGGTGGGCAAGCTCTTGGGCCGGCGGAAGTCGGCGCCGTCGGGTGTCAGGTACCCGAGGCAGCGGCACGTCGCCACCCGGTAGGTCCGGCGGGACTGGTCGTAGAGCCGGTGCAGGCCGGCTTCGCCCCGGGCGTCGTCGACCAGTAGCGTGCCCGCCACCCGCTCGGCCCAGCCCGGCTCCCGGTGCTCGGTGCCGTAGGTCACATCGACGATGCGGAACAGGTAGCGCCGGCCCGTGGCCTCGTCGACCGCCACCAGCAGCTCGCCCAGGAAGAGATCCTCGTCGGGCGCGGCCCGGAACACCCCTTCGAGCACGTTCTTCCCGAACAGCCGCCCGGTGGACATCAGAGGCCCCCATTGCCGCCGGCCGCAGGAGCGGCCGCAGGCCGCCCCTCTCGGCTGGCGGCCAAGAAAGGAACGGCGGAGCCCGACCGGCTCTGCCGGTCGGGTGGAGCGCAACTGCCTCGCCGAGCAAGCTCTGCTTGCGAGCGCGAAATCAACAACCGCCCAGTGGACATCACAGACCCCCATTGCCGCCGGCCGCAGGAGCGGCCGCAGGCCGCCCCTCTCGGCTGGCGGCCAAGAAAGGAACGGCGGAGCCCGACCGGCTCTGCCGGTCGGGTGGAGCGCAACTGCCTCGCCGAGCAAGCTCTGCTTGCGAGCGCGAAATCAAAACCGCTCCATGAGGTCGTGGCGGTCGGCGAAGGCGCGCTCGCGGACTTCGGCGGGGACGCCGGCCTGGTCGAGCAGCTCCTCCAGCTCGTACCAGGTGTCCTGGCGGAGCCAGCCGGGGCAGGCGGCCAGGCGGTCGGCGACGGTGAGCGGGTAGGGGTAGCCCGGGAAGCCGGCGTCGTCGCACAGGGCGGCCAGTGCGGCGAGGGCGGTCTCGGGGTCGGCGCCGGGTGACAGGTCGACCCGGAAGGCGAACGGCGCGTCGGCGTCGAGGCGGGCGGCCACCACCCGGGCGCCGGCCCGGCTCCGCGCCACCGGCGCCCACCACATCGCCCGCGGGCCGAGCTCGCGGGTGGCCTCGATCTCCAGCGCCCCCAGCAAGGGCGCCCCGCCCCGCGACAACGACGATCGCTTGGTGACGGCCGCCACAACGACACCCCGCGACGCGGCGCGGCCCAGCAGATCGGTCAGCCACGACGGCGGCACCCGCCAGTCGGGCTCCAGGTCGCCATCGACGAGGACCATGGCCCCGGGCGCGGCCTCGGCGACGCAGCGGTCGACGGCCACCCACTCCTCGTGGTCCCGCAGCAGGCCGAGGTCGACGGTGGCGTCCTCGGCGATGCCCAGGCCCAGGGCGCCGGCCACGACCCGGTTTTCCCTGCCGCCCAGCAGGAAGGCGCGCAGGTCGCCCTCGTCCTCGGTCTCGCAGGTCCCGAGGCGGAAGCAGACCCGGGCGGCGCGGGCCACGACGAGCTGCAGGCACCGGGCGTCGGCCACCACGGCCTGCCCGCCGTCGACCGCCCATACCTCCGCCGGCGCGGCATCGGCCCGAACGAGGGGTCGGAGCCGGATCTCGGCATCGAACTGGAGATGGCCGTTGCCAGGGTCGGCCAGGCCGCCTTCGCCCCCCGTGAGCAGCGCGGCCAGACGCCGGGCGGCCGTCTCGAGGGACGGAGAGGAGGGAAGGAGCGCCGTGAGTGCCACCCGTCCAGCATCCCAAGCCGCTGCGACAGTTACAAGCTTGTCATTCCAGGCCATCTGGGTAGGAGGCCCTCATGGAACGCGGAAGCGACAAGCACTCCCCCAGGATCGACGACGGCCTGAAGCATGACACCCGACCGCTGACCCAGGGCTCGCCGAGCGAAGCGCGAGCCGACGAGGGGCGCCATCAGGAGGGTGCGGCCGACGGCGAGCCAACGACGGACGCCCTCCTGAGTGGCGACCTTCACCCCGAACAGTCGAACGATGTGCAGCTCGACCATGACGAAGCCGAAGCCCGCGGCCGCATCGCGGCCTACCTGCGACCGTCGATCTGGCCGGCCGACCGGGAGGCGATCGTGGCCTGCGCCCAGGAGCTCAACGCCTCGCCCGACGTCGTCGACCGGCTCCGCGATGGGACCTTCAGCCACACGGAGGCCGTCTGGGAGGCCCTGGGCGGCAAGGTCGAATCCCGCCCGTAGAGGCGCTGCTCACCCCAGGGGGCCAAGCGCCTCCTGGTGGGGCAAGAGTTGCTCGGTAACGAGCCCGAGGGCGGTCTCGATCGCGTCGCACACCACATCGGGCTCCACCAGCCAGCCGTTGTGGGCCACGTCGATCTCGATGGACTTGGCACCCGGGATGGCGTCGGCCAGCTCTCGCTGGCGGCCGGCCCGGATGAGGCGGTCCCGCCGGCTGACGATGACAACCACCGGCACGTCCACCAACGGTGCGAACGAGCGGGCGTCGAAGGCGCTCAGGCCCCGGCCGGCGGCGGCCAGATCCGACGGGTTGCCCCGCAGCGCCTCGGCCTTGAGCCAGGGAAGCACGGGCTGGAGGTCGGGGTTCTGCTCCGCGGCGCGGCGCAGGTAGCGCTCGGTCAGCCCGTGGGGCACACCGAAGCGCAGGACGTACTCGAGGCCGGCCATCGAGCTCCACAAGACGCGCTCGTGCAGGGCGGCCCGCCACTGCAGCGCCGTCGACTGCAGCACCAGCCCGGCCACGCTCTTGGGGTGCCGGCGCCACATCAACAACCCGATGGACCCGCCCATCGAGTAGCCGACGACGATCGCCGGCCCGGCACCCAGCTCCTCGAGCAAGGCGGCGGCGTCGTCGGCCGCAGCCTCCAGGCTGAACCGCTGCTCGCTGCGAAGGCCCCGGCCGTGGCCGCGGACATCCATGGCCAGCAGCCGCCCGTGGCGGGCAGCGGCCGCGTACATGGCAAACCAGTTGAGGTCGGCGCAAAGGGTCCACCCGTGGAGCAGCAGGACCGTGGGGGCACCTGTCTCGCGCTCGGGCGCCAGCTCCCGAACCAGCATCTCGCCCCGCCCGGGCACGTACACCAACCGGCCGGGTGGAAGCGGGGGCGGAAGGGGCGGTTCGGCCTGGGCCACCTCCAACGGCCGCAGGTACCCGTGCCAGGCCATCAGGTGGTCTCCCGCTCGAGGACGCCGAGCTCGATGACGAAGCGGTCGGCGAAGGCGGCCGCCGCCGCCGGCCCCCAGAGCGGGTACCGGTAACGGAAGGCGAGGTGCAGGGCGCCGGCGCCGCTGACCGCGCCCAGGGACAGCCCGCAGGGCAGGCGAGCCGGCGCCGAGAACCACAGCCCGACGACCTCGCCGGCCTCCGGTCCGAAGTGCGGCAACTGGCTGCCGTCGATCGAGCCCAGGTTGGACAGCACCGCAGTGTCGACCAGTCGGTTGCCGGTTATCCAGATGAGCGGCGAGAGGGGCTGCTTCATCCACAGGGGGAAGCGAGCCGTGCGGGCCAGCACGTCCATCATCGCTGCCCCCCCACCGTCCTTGATCCGGCGGGTCTGGGCCGAGACGGCGCCCAGGATGGTCTCCGAGCTGCGCCGGTCCACCGGCGTGGTCGACACCCGGCTCTCCGATACGAAGTTGGTGACGACCTCGTTCTTCCATTCGGGAGGCCGGAGGTTGACGGGCATGAGCACGCCGATACGTCGGCACGCCGTGCCCTGCCCGGTGTTCCATCCGGCGATGGCCAGGTGCAAGGCGGCCAGCAGCATGTCATTCACGGTGGCGGCCTTGGGCGACCGGGGCACCGGCACGGAGATCTGGTGGATGCCGTAGCCCGGCCGGTTAGACCCTCCCTGGGGTGCCAGGCGGGCCGGCGGCGTGGCCAGGTCACGGGCCTTGTCGGCGAGTGCCCACAGCCTCCGCATGCGCTCGGCTCCGCTCGCGGCGCGGGTGAGGCGGTCGACGTCGCGCGCCCGAGAGAGCGCGACGCCGGACTCGGGCTCGTCCTCGTCGACATAGGCCTTCCCGATGCTCCGCAGGACCTGGAGAGTGCCGAAGCCGTCGAAAGCGGCGTGGTTGGCGTTGATCATGACCACGTCGCCCAGCGGGTGACGGGCCAGGCGCAGCCGCAGCGGCGGGGACTCGGCGAGGGGCACAGAGAGGCTGTGGAGCTGGGCGCGCAGCTCGGCCAGGTCGATGTCGGTGTCGCAGTCGACCACCTTGAGCGGGTCGAGGTCCGGAGCGCCGGAGATGGCCCAGGTCCACCGCTTGTCCGTGCGGCGGGCGGGGAGCAGCTTGGCCCGGGCCATGGGGTGGCGGGCCAAGGCGACGGGAATGGCTGCCCTCAGGCGATCGGCGTCCAAGGCGCCCGACACGTGGACCTCGAGCTGGATGCTCCAGGGCTCGGCCGGCGTGTCGAGAAGGTGGACGGCCTCGTCGATGGACGTGAACGGGACGCGCTCGTCGGTGATGGCCATCCGTGGTAGTTCTGCACCACTGCGTGCGGTCTACAAACCCACCGACCACGACTCCACTGAAAGCCAGCCCCTGATGCCCGAGCTACTCGAGCCACCGCCCCGGCTCCACCTGCCGATGTTCGCCTACGGCCTGGACAAGCCGGACCAGCCGGCGTACGACCTCCTCGACGCCTACGTCGTCAAGAAGGAGGCGGCCGCTCTCGCCACCGGCGGGCTGCGGGTGCGTGACGGCCTGCCTCTCCTCGATCCCGACGGGAAGGTGGGCGTCACCGGCGTCCTGCTCACCTTCGCCGCCGGCAGGGAGAAGGAGGCGTACACCACGGTGTGCAGCGTCGCCCCCCGCCAGCACTACCGCTGGGACATGACCGAGATGCGGGTCGACGGCCGGCCCGGGCGGGTCAATGTCCTCCGGGGCCGCCACCCGGACCGGGGCAGCTCCGACGAGTGGTTCGCCTCCTGGTCGGCGGGCGAGGACCCCCTCCTCCGCTTCGGCCTGGTGCACGTCCGCCGGGCGGCACTGGAGTACGCCACGGCCCCGTTCCCCACCGTCGCCGGCGACGACGCGGCGATGTGGGACCGCTTCTACGGCCTCCAGTCCGCCTATCTGGTGCTGTGGTCGGCGGTGGAGCGTTTCACCGCCCTTGCGTACGGGCCGGCGCAACCCGCCCTCGAGCGCACATGGCGGCTGGGCGACGACTCCGGCTTCCGGGAATGCGTCCTGGCCGCTGGCGTGGCCCCCAGCCCCAAGACCCCCGACAGCCGGGACCCCACGCGCGCCAGGCGGATACGGGAGGACGGTGCCGGCGCCATGTTCAGCTGGGACGCCGTTCGCCACCTCGTCGCCCATCCGGGGCGGAGCGCGTTCATCGACGGGGTGCTCCTGCGGCGCTCCCTCATCGACCTCCACGACTCCTTCCGGCTCGTCCTGCTGAACCGGCTGCCGGCGCTCGTCGAGACCTGGCAACAGGCCGACCCCGCGGCCGAGGGCCACCGGTGGCTCCTGCGACCGGTGGTGGCCGCAGACGCCCTCTGATCACCCCACGTTTGGGGATAGCCAGTCGCACACCAGGCCGAGGGGCGAGGCCCGCTCGGCGGAGGTGAGCGGGCGGTCGGTGACGTAGGACAGGGTCAGCATCATCCCGCCCTCCTGGTGGTAGTTGTTGTGGCAGTGGATCATCCACTGGCCGGGGTTGTCGGCGATGAACTCCACCGATACCGGCTCGTCGGGACGGACGATGGTGGTGTCCTTGCGGGCGCCGGCGGTGCCGCCGGCGTTGATGACCTGGAAGGTGTGCCCGTGCAGGTGCATGGGGTGGAACATGGTCGTCGAGTTGGTGAAGTCGAGCCTGACGCGCTCGCCCTGTCGCACCTCCAGGGGCTTGTTCTGCCCGTGAGGCTTGCCGTTCAGGGTCCACACGTAGCCGGCGTCACCCCCGCCGAGGGCCACCTTGTAGGTCCGGTCGGGACGGCCGGGGGCGAAGCGGACGGGCTCGGCCGCCACCAGATCGCTCAGCTGGAGCATCTTTCCGCTGAGCTCCCTCGGCCTCACACTGAAGTCGGGGACTGCGCCGGCTCCCGAGCGCAGGACAGCCATGGCCGCGTCGGCTTTGGCCTCGGCGACGGCGATGAGCGGGAACACGCCGTCGCCGGCCACGGTCACCGTCACGTCGTAGCGCTCGGCCATGGCGATCATGAGGGTGTCGACCGTCACCGGCACGACGGGGAAGCCATCAGCGTGGGTCACTGTCATCTGGTGCCCGCCGACGGCCACCCGGAACGGCGTGTCGGCGCCGGCGTTGATGAGCCGGAGCCGGATCCTCTCCCCCTTCCGCACCGCCAGCTCGACCGGGGCCGATGAGTGGCGACCGTTGATCAGGTAGAGCGGGTAGTTCACGTCGCCGCCGGCGCTGTTCAGGGCCTCGCTGTGGGGCCCACCGCCGGCCTGGTGGGCGGCGTGGGGCCCCCGCCCGGCCCGAAGGTCCTCCATGGCCGCCTCAGGCGACTGGCCCAGGCCGTCGGTCCAGTCGTCGAGCACCACGGTGTGCTCCCGGTCATAGCGCCCGGGCTCGGCCGGGTCCTCGACGATCAGCGGGGCGTACAAGCCCCTGTCGAGGTGGAGGCCGACGTGGGGGTGGAACCAGTAGGTGCCGGGGTCGGGAGCAGTGAACTCGTAGAGGAAGGTGCCCTGCGGGGCGACGACCTCCTGGGTCATGCCCGGCACGCCGTCCATGTCGTTGCGCAGGGCGATGCCGTGCCAGTGGATGGTGGTGGCCTCGGGCAGCTGGTTCGTGAACCGGGCCCGGACCAGGTCGCCGGCCTTGACCCGGATCTCACCACCGGGCACCGACGACCCGTACGCCCACGTGGGCGAGGTGAGCCCGCCCAGATCGACGGCGAACGGGGCGGCGGTGATGGCGACATCCTTCACACCGGCGCCGGGGCGCTTGCGAGCCTCCTCGGCGGCCATCACCTCGGCGCCCCCGGCCGGCACCGGCGAGGCCTTGTCCCCGGTGCGGCACCCGGCGAGAGCCACGGCCGCCGAGCCGGCGCCGGCGAGGGCCAGGAACCGCCGGCGGGAGTAGTTCGGCGCCGACATACAGGGTGCAGCTTCGCATAGGAAGGCGGTTTGCCGGTGACGGGGATCTCAGGGAAACCCCTGAGGGTGCCTGCCGACAGCGGCCGGTAAGGTATGAGCGCGGCGCGGATAGAAGCGGGCCGTCACTCGGGAGGAGATCGGTATGAAGAGGTTCATCGCCCTGGCCGCAATGTCGGCGCTGTTCCTTGTCGGCTGCGGCAGCGAGACCGACGACACCGACCCGCTGGCCGGCGGCCCGCCGGCCAACCAGGGCCACGGCCATGCCGACCACGCCGGCAACCCCACGTCGGACTGTTCCCCGTCGGGCACCACGGTGGCCCTCACCGCCAGCGAGACGAAGTTCAACACAGACTGCCTGGCCGCCCCGGCCAACCAGGCGTTCAAGATCAATTTCGACAACAAGGACCAGCTGACCCACAACATCCAGATCCTCGAGAGCCACAGCGCCACGGAGGCTTTGTTCGACGCCGGCCTCGTCCCTCACGGGCTCAAGACCCTCGACGTGCCCGCCCTCAAGGCCGGCACCTTCGCCTTCCACTGCAAGATCCACCCCGGCGCCATGTCGGGCACCTTCGTCGTCAAGTAGCAGGGTCGAAGCCCACTACATATTGCGGCCGCCCAGGCCGGCGACGAGCTGTTCCAGGGCCCGCTGAGCCCGGCTGCGGTCGGGCCACGACTGGGGGTCGACGGGCGCGGACGCGGCGAGGTCGGCATCGAAGTGGCCGTCGAGCACGGCCACCACTTCGGGATCGAACACGACAACGTTCACCTCGTCATCGAGGAGCAGCGACCGGCTGGTGAAGTTGGCGGAGCCCACGCTGGCCACGACACTGTCGACGGTGATCACCTTGGCGTGGAGCATGCTCACCTGGTAGGACCACAGGCGCACGCCGGCGGCGAGCAGACCGTCGTACTGGGCCTGGCTGGCCAGCTGCACGTAGCGCTTGTCGATGTGGGGCCCGGGGATGAGCACGTCGACCTCGACACCCCGCCGGGCCGTAGCCGCCAGCGCCGCACAGGTGGCCTCGTCGGGCACGAAATAGGCGGTGGTGATGCGCACCCGCTCCTGGGCCAGCGCCAGCAGCGAGCGGACGAGGGTGGCGACGTCGCTCCACCCCGTCTGGGCCGCGCCCCGGACGACCTGGGCCACCGTGGCGCCGGCGACCGGCTGCACCGGGAAGCGGTCGACTCCCTCGTCGAGCAGCGGGCGGCCGGTCTCGGCCCAGTTCTGCACGAAGGCGGCCCGGAGCCCGTCGACCGCCGGCCCCCGGATGCGGAAGTGGGTGTCGCGCCACTCCCCCGGCCCCCGGGCGTCGCCCCGCCACTCATCGGCGATGCCGATGCCGCCGGTGAAGGCCACGTCCTCGTCGCAGATCAGGACTTTGCGGTGGCTGCGGTGGTTGGCCTCCCAGAAGCGGGCCTTGCTGACGGGGCGGAACCACTCGACCTGGGCGCCGGCGGCAACCATGGCCTCGACCAGGCTGCGGTCCATGCTGAAGGCGCCGAGGGCGTCGAGGATCACCCGCACCCGTACGCCGGCGGACGCCCGCTCGGCCAGGAGGGCCGCCATCTCCCGGCCGATCGAGCCCTGCCAGTAGACGAAGGTCAGGAAGTCGACGGTGGAGGTCGCCGAGGCGATGGCCTCGAACATGGCCGGGAAGATGCGGTCGCCGTTGCGCAGGACATCGACGGCGTTGCCCTCGGTGGCGGGGACGCCGAGGAGCCCCTCGAGGGCGCGCCGGTAGCGGACGGGCATCGGCGAAGCGTAGGCGGTGCTTATCTCAGGTAGCGGTCGAACCAGTCCAGGGTGTCGGAGTAGGCCTGCTTGGACTGCTGGGTCTCCACCTGCCTGTAGAACCCGTGGCCCACGCCGGCGTAGGTCTTGATCTCATGCGGCACGCCGGCGCGCACGAGGTTCGATTTGGCCGCGTCACGGGTGGCGTTGATGCGGGTGTCGGTCTCGCCGTAGACGCCCAGGACGGCTGCCTTGGCGGTGTAGTTGGCGCCCTCGACGGTGCCGCCGTAGAAGGGGGCCGCCGCCGCGAGCCGGGTCTCGTTCGTGGTCAGGTAGTCCCACACGACAGTGCCGCCGAAGCAGAAGCCGATCATGCCCAGCTTCTTGCCGGCGTTACGCTTGGCCAGCTCGTCGAAGCCCGCCTTCAGGTCGGCGCGCCGGTCGGACACGTCGGAGTTCGACAGCAGGGCGCCCACATCGCCCGCCGGCACCGCCGCCGTGCCGCCGGGGTTGACGCCCGACACCAGGTCGATGGACAGCGCGCTGTACCCGTCGCCGGCGAGCCGGGAAGCGACGGCCCGGGTGCCATCGACAAGGCCCCCGTTCTCATGGACGACGAGCACCGCGCCCTTGGCGGAGGCCGCCTGCGCGTAGGCGCCGATGAGGTTGCCCCGTGGCCCGGGAAAGGTGATGTCCTGGCTCGGCACGGGCGTGGTCGCCGGCCGGGTGGTGGTCGGGCCGGCGACGGTCGTGGCGACGGGAGCGGTAGTGGAGGCCTGGCCTGACGGCGCCACCACCTGATCGTCGCCGTCGTTGCCGGCGCAGGCCGCCAGCAGGGCCGACGCCGCCGTCAGCGAGATCCCCATCATTCCGAGCCGGCGAAGCGCCTCACGGCGTGTGAGTTCGCCGCCGGCGTGGTCGAGTGCGACCTCCTCGGCCAGGTACCGCTTGGTGTATTCCATTCGCGGAGCCTACGTTCTAGCCTCGATTCGCGGTAGCGGCGAACGCACGTTCGGCTATGGTGGGGCGGTGACCGAACTCCGCTGGCGTCTGGCCGGCGACGACCGTGGCCAGGGCGCCCTGTTCGAGCAGGAAATGGAGCGCCACATCGGCAGGGGCGAGTTCCGGGGCCTGGAGTTCCTCCACGTCCATGCCCGGCGGGTCATCAACGAGGTGCCCAACGCCTCACGAATGCCCTTCCGGTGGACGATCAACGCCTATCGCGGATGCTCGCATGCTTGCTCCTACTGCCTAGTCGGCGAGACACCAGTGCTCATGGCCGACGGTAGGAGCAAACCGATCGCTGACCTGCGGGTCGGCGACGAGGTGATCGGGACCCGGCGGATTGGCAAGTACCGCCGCTACACCGCTACCCCGGTCACCGACCACTGGCCGACGATGCGGCCGGCTTACCGCACGGTCCTCGAGGACGGGACGGTCTTCGTGTCGAGCGGCGACCATCGCTTCCTCACGGATCGGGGGTGGAAGCACGTGATGGGGGCGGAATACGGGCGCGACCGCCGGCCCCACCTGACCACCGCGAACCACCTGCTCGGCATCGGTCGCTTCGCTCCTGGCCCCAAACATGACGTGGAGTACCGGCGTGGCTACGTCTGCGGCATGGCGCGAGGTGATGCGCACATCGGCCATGACCCCTACCCGGGCCGGCGCGGGGGCGGGCCACGGGTCCGCCATATGTTCCGACTGGCCCTGCCCGACCTCGAGCCGCTGGCGCGGACCCGGGAGTATCTGGCGGATGCCGGCGTCCCAACTGGGGAGTTCCAGTTTGCGCCAAGCACCGACGCGCACCGGGCGGTGCATGCCATCGGAACCCAGCAGCGAGACGCGGTGGCTGCCATCGAATCGATGATTGCGTGGCCGGATCACCCGACGGACGAGTGGACGCGCGGGTTCCTGGCCGGTATTTACGACGCCGAGGGACACCTTGGACAGGTCATCCGCATCGCCAACGCCGATCCCCTCCTTCTGCAATGGATCACGGACTCGTTCCGCATCCTCGGCTTTCTGACGGTGCTGGAACCAGCTCGAAGGAACCGTGTCGGCAACGTCCGCCTCATTGGCGGGCTTCCAGAGACCGTTCGCTTCATCCTGATGGTCGACCCTGCGACACCCCGCAAGCGGGCGATAACGGGCCGCGCGATGAAGGGGACCGGCAGCCGACGAGTCGTCGCGGTCGAACCTCTTGGCCTGGAACTTCCGATGTTCGACATCACCACGGGCACCGGTGACTTCGTCGCCGACGGAGTCATCAGCCACAACTGTTTTGCGCGGCCGACACACGAGTACCTGGGGATGAACGCCGGCGAGGACTTCGACCGCAAGATCGTGGTCAAGATCAACGCCGTCGAGCGGGTGCGAGCGGAGCTGGCCCCCGGGCGGTGGGCCGGCGACCACATCGCCATGGGCACGAACACCGACCCTTACCAGCGCTGCGAGAGCAAGTACCGGCTGACGCAGGGCATCGTCGGCGAGCTGTCGGCGGCGGCCAACCCGTTCTCGATCCTCACCAAGTCCACCCTCATCCTGCGCGACCTCGACCTGCTGGCCGAGGCGGCCCGGCGCACCGACGTACGGGCCAACTTCTCCATCGCCACCCTCGACGAGAACGTGTGGCGCATGACCGAGCCGGGCACGCCCCACCCCCGCCGGCGAGTCGAGGCGGTAGCCCGGCTGAACGCCGCAGGCGTGCCGTGCGGCGTACTGGTGGCGCCCATCCTGCCGGGGCTCTCCGACGGGCCTGAGCAGTTGGAGGAGGTTGTCCGGGCATGCGTCGAGGCCGGCGCAGTGTCCATCACCCCGCTGCTGCTCCACCTGCGCGCCGGCGTCCGCGAGCATTACCTCCGCTGGCTGGCCGGCGCCCGCCCCGACCTGTTGGAGCGCTACGCCGGCCTCTACCCCCGAGCCTACGCGCCGGCGAAAACCCAGGACGAGCTGGCGGAAACGGTGCGCGAGCTCGTCGCCAAGTACGGCGGGCGCTCGGCGGGCCCCCGCCGGGCCCGCTCGGTGCGGCCGCCGGCGCCGGCGCCGGCGCCGGCGGTCAGCCAGCTCCAGCTCGGGGGGTAGCAGCGGTGGCGGAGGATGGGGGCAAGGCCCATTGCCAACGCCGGGGAGAAGCGCATCATGGCTCCATGACACCGAAGCCCGGTACTGCGGCACCCGCCGCATTCGATCGCTCAGGAGGCGAGTGGTCCCGCCGGCTGTGCGCGCTCGCCCTGGCGGTTCTCGGCCTCCTGGCGCTCCTCGGCCTGGCCGTCGGCGTCCTGAGCCAGGTCGTCATTGGAGCCGAGTACGCCCAGGAGGTCGATGCCGAGCTCAATCGGCCGCCGATCGTGCCGTGCCTGGTGGCGGTCGTCGCCGGCGGTGCCGGGGCCGTGTCGTGGTGGTCCACCTTTCTCAGGGGGGCCACGCCCGCATGGGTGCCGGCGCTCTTCGTCGCGGCCATGGTCGTCTCCCTCGCGATGGCCTTCGCGCTGGCGAGGCCGAGCTCGAGGACCGGTGGACGAAGCGGCTCAGCGGGCTCCGGCTCCCGGACACGTTCGCGCCGCGCCCGCCCGATCCGTCGCTCGGCCCCGAGGACTACGGGGTGACCCGGCAATGGACGACCGCCGAGGATCCTGTGGCCGCGTGCCCGGCAGTGCAGCAGGCGCTATCCGCCTGGTTTGGCGCCAGTGTCCAAAGAGAGGAGACCACCGTGTGCTACTTCTCCGCGGTCGACGGGCACGACCTCCTCACCGTCAATCTCAACTCCTCGGAGACGCCGGCGCGCACGACGCTCACCGTCCACCTCGAGTACGCGCTGTGAGCACCGGCTTCACGTCGATGATCGGCGTGCCGTCCACGGCCTCGATCTCGGCCACCAGCAGGCGCGTACCGTCGACCTGAAGGATCGCCGTCGGGTGGATGCCGATGGGGTTGGGCCGGTCGGCGGAACGGGTGCTGAACACACCGGTCTCGGGGGCGGCGGGGTCGTCCCGGGGATGCACGACGAGCACATCCCGTCGAGCGCGGTCGAGCCAGGTCAGGACGAGTATCTCCTCGCCGGCCCGCAGGTCGGCCAGACCGGCGGCCACGGAGTCGTCGAAGGCGAGCCACGCCGGCGGTGCGCCCTCGTGGCCCTGCTTGGGGGCAGCCGCCGGATCGACCAGTGCTGACTCGACGCGGCCGATCGCACGCAGTTCCATTGCCGCAGCGTAGGAAAGTCGTGGTCGGTAGCCTGCGAGACATGCTGCTCGCCGAGGAACTGGCGCTCGTGGCCATCAAGCCAGAATCAGGCCGCCTCCAGCTCGGCACCGGCTGCGATCTGAACGCATGCCTCGCCGGCCTCCTTGTGGCCGAGCTTCTCCTCGACAAATTGGTCGGCCCCGGCGACCGTGCCGACCGCATCGTCGCCGTGCCCGGTCGCGAGGTCCCGGGTTCGCCTGCGCTGGCCGCCGCCCTGGACGTCCTCGCCGAGAAAGGCCCGAAGATGAGGGGTGTGCTGTCACACATGAGCAGAGGCCTCGAGCAGCGCATCGGGATGTCGACGCAAGAGGCCGTCTTCTCCGGCCTCGCCGGCGCCGGCATCGTCGGAACCTCCACGGGCGGGTTGCGGCCCAAGCGGCCGGTCCTCGATCGTGCCGCCTGGGATGCGATAGCCGATCGACTGCGGGCTGCGGCGGCGGACGACGGACCGATCGAGGCCCGCACCTCCCTTGTCCTCTCGATGACGGGGCCGGCAGACCTCCTGGAGGTCGTCGCCCCCGAACGCAGCACCCGCAAGCACGCCCGGAACCGGATCGACCACGCCCTCGACGGGTCGGACTTCGAGCCCGTGGGCAAGATCGTCCGCCGGCTCATCGACGCGGCGGCGGTGGGCGGCTGAGCCATGGCGAGCTTTCGCGGCTGGCCTGACGCCGCCCTCGAGTTCTACCGCGACCTCGAAACTGACAACACGCGGGCGTTCTGGCTCGCCCACAAGGAGACCTACGAGCGAGACGTCAAGGCGCCCTTCGAGGCGCTTGGCGACGTTGTCGCCGAGGAGTTCGGGCCGCTCAAGGTGTTCCGGCCCAACCGCGACGTCCGGTTCAGCAAGGACAAGTCGCCCTACAAGACACGCTGCTACGCGGTGACCGAGGGCGATGGCGGCGAGGCGTACTACGTCGAGATCTCAGCCAAGGGCCTGGTCGTGGCGACGGGCTACTGGATGATGTCCAACGACCAGCTCGACCGGTACCGGCGGGCCGTCGATGACGAACGGGCCGGCGCCGCACTCGAACGGATCCTGGCCGACCTGGCGGCCAAGAAGCTGACCAACGAGGCTCCCGGCCTCAAGACGGCGCCCCGGGGCTACCCGCGCGACCACCCCCGGGTCGCGCTGCTGCGCCAGAAGAGTGTGGCGGTCATGCGGCGGTTCCCGCCGGCCCACTGGCTGGGCACACCGGCAGCCGCTGAGCGCATCGTCGAGGTGTGGCGGGTGGCGAGGTCAATGAACGCCTGGCTGGCCACCCACGTCGGCCCGTCGACCGAGCCGCCGGCACACTGAGTTGCGCCGCCGGGCTTAGCCGGGTGGAGTGATGGTCTGGTCGTCCTCCCCCTCGGTGGCGCCACTCTCGACGTACGCCTCGTCGTCGGATTCCTTGATCACGCCGGCGTCCTCGGCCTGGGTCCGCGCCTTCTCGATGCGCTCGGTGAGCTGCTCGATGCGCTCGTCATCAGTGGGCGGTGTGTCGTCGTCGTCCGGCTCGTCCTCGGCCGTCTCGTCGGCGGGCGTCTGGTCCTCGGGATCTTCCTGGCTGCACATACTTCTGAGTCTGCACCGAATCTCCACGGGCTACGCAGGACTCCTGCACATCTGGTTCTTATCCTGGGAGACATGCAGGAGCGGACGGTCGTCGTCATCGAGGACGAGGCGTCCATTGCCTCGGCGGTGGCTGCCCGTCTCCGCAGCGAGGGTTTCAAGGTGGAGATCGCCGGCGACGGCCCGGCCGGCGTCGCCCTCTGCCACGAGGTGCGGCCCGACCTCGTCATCCTCGACCTCATGCTTCCCGGCCTCGACGGCCTCGAAGTGTGCCGCCAGGTGCAGAAAGAGCGGCCCGTACCGGTGCTCATGCTCACGGCGCGTGACTCCGAGACCGACATGCTCGTGGGCCTGGCCGTGGGCGCCGACGACTACATGAGCAAGCCGTTCAGCCCCCGGGAGCTGGTCGCCCGGGTCCACGCCATCCTCCGGCGCATGGAGCGGACCCTGGTCTTCCCCGGCACCGGGGCAGTGGCGCCGGCGGTGAAGATCGGCGACATCGAGGTCGATGCCACCAGCCGGCGGGTGCGCCGGGCCGGCGAGGACGTCCATCTCACGCCGACTGAATTCGACCTTCTCTCCTGGCTGGCAGCCCACCCCGGCGCGGTCGCCTCCCGGGAGCAGTTGCTGCACCAGGTGTGGGGGTACCGCGACGGGTCGGGCGCCCGCACCGTCGACTCCCACATCCGCTCGCTGCGCCGCAAGCTCGGGTCGGAGATCGTGCGCACGGTGCACGGCGTGGGCTACGCCCTCGACCTCCCGTGAGGCCGCTCGATCCCCTGACCTCCATCAAGATGAAGCTGGGCGCGGTCATCGTGGCCGCCGTGGCCGTCACCGTGCTGGTCGTCTCCGTGAGCACCGGCGCCGGCGTGTCGCCCGTCGTCAGCGCCCTCGCCGCCGGCGCCCTGTCGCTCGGCCTGGTGCAGGTGTTGGCCCACGGGATGACGTCGCCCCTGCGGGAGATGGCCGCCGCCGCCGCGGCGATGGCCCGGGGCGACTACGGGCGCCGGGTCACCGCCAGTTCCCGCGACGAGGTAGGCGAGCTGGCCCGGGCCTTCAACCAGATGGCCACCCAGCTGGGCGAGGTCGACCGGGTGCGCCGGGAGCTGGTGGCCAACGTATCGCACGAGCTACGGACGCCCATCACCGCCCTCCAGGCGGTCCTCGAGAACCTGGTCGACGGCGTCGAGCCGGCGGACCCCGAGACGCTACGGACCATGCTGCGACAGGCCGAGCGCCTCGGTGCCCTGGTCACCCAGCTCCTGGACCTGTCGCGCCTCGAATCCGGCGCCGTCCCCCTGCAACGACGGTCCTTCGAGCTGCAGCCACTCCTGGAGGACGTCGCCGGCGAGACCCGGCTGCGGGCCACCGACGTGGCGGTCTCGGTACGGGTCGACCCGGCCGGGGCCACCGCCGACGGTGACCCGGCCCGCGTGCATCAGGTGCTCGCCAACCTGCTCGACAACGCCGTCCGCCACTCCCCTGCCGGCGGGACGGTGGAGCTGCGGGCCACCAAGGACCGGGCCGGCGTGACCATCGAGGTCAACGACGAAGGACCTGGCATCAGCGAAGAGGAGAGAAGCAAGGTGTTCGAACGCTTCTACCGGGCCGACTCGGCCCGTTCGTCCAAGGACGGCGGCGCCGGCCTCGGACTGGCCATCGCCCGCTGGATCGTGGACCTCCACGGGGGCGACATCCGGGTCGAGACCCGCCAGCCCCATGGCTGCCGAATGGTCGTCCAGCTGCCGGCGGCGCGGTCATGAGCATCGTCAACGACCCGGTCACTCGGCCCCTCGCGCTGGGCGTGAAACGCCCCGCCGATGCCCGGGTTCTCGTGGCCGCAGCGGTGGCCGCGGTGCTGGCCGACCTGGCTGTGCGGTCCGGCATGGCCGGCGTGGCTGGCACGCTGCTGGTCGTCGCCGTGGTCGCCGGCCTGCTGGCCAGCCGGCGGGTGGCCGGACTCGACGCCGCGTGCGTGGTCGGTGCCGCCCTGGCCTTCGGACTCTTCCTGTCGCTGCGAACGAGCCCCTGGCTGCTGCCCCTGGACATCATGGCCGTCGCCGGCCTCCTGCTCCTGGGATCCTCGCTGGCCGGGGGCGGCCGCCTGTTCGACCTGCCGGTCCCCAGCCTGGCCGTCCGAGCCATCCACGCCACCGCCCACGGGCTGGCGGCGCCGGCGTTCCTGGCCGCGCCGCTGTCCCGCCGCCGGCCCGTGGCCATCCTGGCCGGCGCCGGCCTGGCCCTGCCGCTGCTCGTCGTCCTGGGACTGCTGCTGGCCTCCGCGGACGCAGTCTTCGCCGGCTTCTTCAGCTGGTGGGAGTCGCCGGAGACCGTGATCACCCACGCCGTACTGCTCGGCATCGGCGCGTGGGGCATGACCGGCCTCCTGCGCCTCGTCTCGGCCGAACCTGCGCCGGCCCCTCCCCATCTGCCGTACCGCCTGGGCCACGTCGAGGCCACCGTCGTCGTCGGCTCGCTCGTGGCCCTCTTCAGCGCCTTCGCCGTGGCCCAGGTCATCGCCGTGGCCGGCGGGGCTCGCCACGTGCTCGAGACCGCCGGGCTCACCTATGCCGAGTACGCCCGTCAGGGCTTCTTCCAGCTGGTGGCCGTCGCTGCCATCACCCTCGTCGCCCTCGTCGGGCTCCGGGCGGTCACCGACCTTTCCGATCCGGCCGACCGCCGGCGGTTCACCGTCCTGGGAGAGGTCGCCATCGGCCTCACGCTGGTCATCCTCGCCGTGGCCGTACGCCGCCTCGGCCTGTACACCGACGCCTACGGCCTGACGATGCTCCGCTTCTTCAGCTTGGTGTTCACCCTGTGGATCGGCAGCGTGCTCGTCCTCGCCGCCCTGGCGCTCAGCGGCGCCGGCGCCGACCGGGCGTGGTTCACCGGCGCCGCCCTGGTGGCCGGTCTGGCCCTGCTGCTGGGGCTCAACGCCCTCAACCCGGAGGCCATCGTCGCCCGCCACAACGTCGAACGGGCGGCCCGCCAGCTGGCCGTCGACCCGGTATACCTGGCCGAGCTCTCCGACGACGCCGTGCCGGCGCTCGTCGAAGCGCTCCCCCGCCTCAAAGAGCCGGAGCGCACGGCCGTCCTCGATGCCGTCTGCGCCGGCGGGGACTGGCCGTTCGACGGCTGGGCCGCCGCCAACACGTCCCGCTGGCGGGCGGCGGACGCCCGCCAGCGGGTGTGTGGGCCTGTGGGGGTCAGGCGATGAGGGTCTCCTGCTCGGGGTTCATGGCCACCTCCGGGCGGGGGTTCTTGGGCGGACGACCCCGAGGCCGCTTGACCGCCAGCACCTTGCCCTTGAAGAACAGGCGACCGCCCCACACGCCGTAAGGCTCGCGCCGGACCAGGGCGGCCTCGAAACAGGCCTCCTTGACCGGGCACTCACCGCAGAAGGCCTTGGCCCGGGCGATGTCGTCCAGCTGCTCGGAGAAGAACAGCGCCAGCAGGTTCCCGGTCCCGTCGTTGCACCGCGCGTTGGTCCACAGCCACGCCTGGTCCTGGCCCTGGTCGAACTCCTGTTTATCCCGCCGCTCGGCCAGCATCTCGCTCGCTCCTCTCCGTTCCTGTCTTCGGTAAATGTTCTCGATGACTGTTCTCGACGAATGTGGCTGGTTGATCCGGTTTGCGGCAATGAGAAAGGCCGCCGGGAGAATCCCGGCGGCCTTGGGGCCTTGCTGCGGAGGGAGGGGTGGCTACCCCGGTGATGCGCCTCCTGGGCCCCATGGCCGCTCGATGTAGTTGTGGTGGGTGCCGAACGACCGCCCGGCGGCGAACGATGCGGTGGTCATGGCCGTACGCGGACGCGCCAGGCCGCGGTCGCCGCCGCTCTGCTTGCACGCGTTCTGCCAGGCCACTACTCGCATGGGTACATGGTGACCACGCGCTGCGCGCCCCGTCAACCGAATTAATTCGATTGCTGAGATGATGGTCCCCATGCCGATGCGGACCGACTGCAAGAACTACGAGAGCCGGACCTATCCGACCGGCGAAACGGTGCGGAAGTGCAACGTCGACCTCGCCCCCGAGGCGCCGTGGCGCTGCCCGGAGAACTGCCCCGGCTTCGCCCCCCGCCTGGCCGACGTCAACTGGGCCCACGGCACCCTGCTGGCCCCACCCACCCCGCCAGAGCCGCCCGGCCTCGGCAACGGCGCCGCCGAGCTGCTCGACGCCGCCGAGGAGATCGTCAACGCCGCCGGCCCCCGGATCATGGCCGAGCTGAGCGTCGAGCGCGATCGCCAGAAGGCCCCCTGGTGGAAGCGCCTGCGCCGGAAATGAGAGATCGGACGGCGGGCCGACCCCGCTGAGCGATCTGGCTGCACTGACGGTCGGATACGACCGTGGGTGCAGCCAGTTCAGCGAGCTTCAGAGGTCCTCGCGGTGGACGACTCGGTGCCGATCTGCTGAACCATCCCGGACCCCTACCCGAGAAGCGCCTCGGCCACCAGCTCGTAGGACCGCCGGCGGGCGCCGGCGTCGTGGCAGACGGTGACCAGCATCAGCTCGTCCACGCCGTAGCTGGCGGCCAGGGCGGTCAAACCGTCGCCCACCCGCTGCGGGTCGCCCACGATCCGCGCCGCCCGGCTCTGGGCCACCTTGGCCTCCTCCAGCTCCGTCAGGGTGCGGGCGGCCGCGTCCTCGGGCGACTGGAGCGGGCCCCGCTCCGTGCCCTCCGGCCGCAGCCCCCAGACCTCGGCCGACCGGGCCAGCCGCCGGGCCTCGGCGTCGGTCTCGGCGCAGATCACCCCAACGGCCACCAGGACCGCCGGCGCCGCGTTCGTGGCCGACGGCTCGAAGCCCCGCCGGTAGGCCTCGACGACCTGGGGCCCGAACGCCGGCGTGATGAAGTGGGCGAAGGCGAACGGCTGGCCCAGGTAGGCGGCGACGGCCCCGCTGTGGCTGCTCGATCCCAGCATCCACAGTGCCGGCGCCGGCACGCCGTCGGGCATGGCCCGGACCTGCTCGAACGGGTGCCCGGGCTCGAGGCGGTCGTGGAGGAAGCCGAGGAGGTCGACCACCTTGTCGACGTAGCGCTCGTCGCCCGGCACGCCGGGGAGGTACTGCAGCGCCGCCTCGGTGACGGGATCGGCTCCCGGTGTGCGGCCGACGCCCAGGTCGATCCGGCCGGGGTGCAGGGCAGACAGCGTCCGGAACGTCTCCGCGACCTTCAACGGGCTGTAGTGCGACAGGAGCACGCCGCCCGAACCGACCCGGATCGTCGACGTCTCCGACGCCACCGCGCCGACCAGAACCTCAGGAGCGGTGGCCGCCAGCGAGCGGGTGCCGTGGTGCTCGGCCACCCAGAACCGCCGGTACCCCAGCGCCTCTGTGGCCCGGGCCAGGGCCAGCGTCTGCTGGAGAGCCTCCGCTGCAGTAGAGCCGTCGGGGATCGGTGCCTGGTCGAGCACGCTCAAGGTCAGGGCCACGTCGTACCCTTGCACCCGTGAAGCTGACGCCGGTGCAGTCGAGGATCGTCGGGTGCCTCATCGAGAAGGAGATGGCGACCCCGGACAACTACCCGCTCACCCTCAACGCCCTGCTGTCGGCGTGCAACCAGACGTCGAACCGCAACCCCGTCACCAAGCTCGACGAGGCCACGGTCAGCAACGCCCTCCTGAACCTGCGTTCCGACAAGGTCGTGCGGATCGTCTACAGCCGCTCCAACCGGGCCGACAAGTACCGCCACACCCTCGACGAGATGTACGCCCTCGAGCCGGAGCATCTCGCCGTCCTGTCGGTCCTCATGCTGCGCGGCCCGCAGACCGCCGGGGAGCTGCGGACCCGTACCGAGCGGCTGCATCCCTTCGCCAGCCAGGATGAGGTCGACGACACCCTGCGCCGGCTGGCCGGGCGCAACGAACCGCTGGCTGCCCGGCTCGAGCGCCGGCCCGGCCAGAAGGAGAGCCGTTGGGCCCACCTGCTGGGCGCCGACCTGGCCGAGATCCTCGCCGGCGACGACGATGACGACGACGTGCCGGCCACCGACGGGCGGCCGGCGAGGATCGACCGGGTGGCGGCGCTGGAGGACGCGGTCGCCGGCCTACGCGCCGACCTGGAGCGCCTGCAACGCGCCCACCGAGAGCTCGTCGCCCGCCTGGGCGAGACCGAACCCGAGGAGGAGTGATGCGCCGGTTGGCGTCAGCCGTGCTGATTCTGGTCGGCCTGATCCTGCCCGCGACCCCTGTCGCCGCCCTCCGGGCGCCAACAAACAACGCGCAGGGGGTCGGCGAGCGCATCACCGCCTACGACGTCGACATCCGCGTCGAGTCCACCGGCGACCTGCTGATCACCGAGATCATCGACTACGACTTCGCCTCCAACAGCCGCCACGGCATCTTCCGGGAGATCCCGGTCCGCCTCGACTACGACAGCCGCTACGAGCGCGTGTACCCGCTCAAGGTCATCTCCGTCGAGGGCTCCCCCGGCACGCCCGACCAGTACAAGCGGGAGAGCATCACCAACAAGGCCCGCCTGAAGATCGGCGACCCGGACAAGACCATCACCGGCGCCCACCGCTACACCATCACCTACCGGATCGAAGGCGCCCTCAACGGGTTCGAGGGCCACGACGAGCTGTACTGGAACGCCATCGGCACCGAGTGGCCGGTCCCGATCGAGCAGGCCACCATCCGCGTGACCACGCCGGCCGACATCATCGAGGTGGCGTGCTTCGGCGGGGAGGGCGGCTCACGGCTGCCGTGCGCCGAGGCCGTTCTGGCCGGGAGGACCTCCTCGTTCTCCGACCGCCGGCTCGCCGCCGGTGACGGCGTCACCGTCGTGGTGGCGTTCACCAAGGGCGCCGTACCGCCGCCGGCCCCGGTGCTCGACGAGCGGTGGAGCCTCACCCGGGCCTTCTCGGTCACGCCGGCCACCGCCGGCGCCGGCCTGCTCCTGCTGCTCGTCACCGTCTTCGGCGTCATCCGACTGGTGTGGCGGACCGGACGCGACCAGGCGTTCGCCGGCTCCCCTGTCGACATCGCCTTTGCCTCGGCTGGCCAGGCGGAGCTGGTCCGGCCGTCGCTGGGGCCCTTAGGCGGCGTGGAGACGCCCGTCGAGTTCGCGCCGCCGGACAACTTCCGCCCGGGCCAGGTCGGCACCCTCGTCGATGAGACGGCGAACACCCTCGACGTCAGCGCCACGATCATCGACCTCGCCGTGCGCGGCTACCTGCGCATCGACGAGATCCCGAAGAAGGGGTGGTTCGGCAAAGCGGACTGGACCCTCACCAGGCTCAAGGAGAGCGGCGACCTGCTGCGCTACGAGCGACTGCTGCTCGACGGACTCTTCCGGGACGGTTCGGACGTCACGCTGTCGTCACTGCGCACCACGTTCGTGACCCGGCTTCAGGGAGTGCAGGAGGCCTTGTATGAGGACGCCGTGGCCCAGGGCTGGTTCGCGGGCCGGCCCGACAAGGTCAGGGTGAAGTGGTACGTCATCGGCGCTTTCGCCGTCGTGGCGTCGCTGATCCTGCTGGTCGCCCTCATGGCCGTCACCCACGCCGCACTGGTCGCCGTCCCCCTCGTGCTCGGCAGCGTCCTGCTCCTGATGTCGGCCAAGCGCATGCCCCGCCGCACGGCGAAGGGCACCGGTGTGCTCCGGCGGGTCGCCGGCTTCCGGCGCTTCATCGACGAGTCCGAGAAGGACCGGGCCCGCTTCGCCGAGCAGCAGCACCTGTTCTCCGAGTACCTGCCCTACGCCATCGTGTTCGGGGCCACCGAGAAGTGGGCCCGGGCCTTCGCCGGCCTCGACGCCCAACTGCAGCCCGGCTGGTACGGCGGGTCGTCCAACTTCACCGCGGTCGGCTTCGCCCACTCGATGGACAGCTTCGCGGTGACCACCGCCGGCAGCATCTCCGCCACCCCCGCGGGCTCCGGATCAAGCGGGTTCTCGGGCGGCTCTTCAGGCGGAGGCGGCGGGGGCGGGGGCGGGGGGTCGTGGTGAAAGGTCGCCCCGACCTCCGAGCGTCTGTTCCGTACACTGGAGTCGTGTCCACGCGGCGTCGAACCTCATGACGGCGGGGTCCGTTCTGTGACGGAGCGGGTGCTCACCCTCACGCCGGCGGCCGTCCTCGACGCCGTCAGCCGGGCCGTCGTGGCGACCGACACCGCGGGCAGCATCGTCTGCTGGAACCGGGGCGCCGAGCGGCTCTACGGCTGGAGCGCAGAGGAGGTACTCGGCCGCGACGCCGTCGAACTGCTGGTGCCCCAGGCGCTGATCGGCCAGGCCACGGAGATCCTGGAGAAGGTCGGCGTCGGCGAGGACTGGTCGGGCGAGTTCTCGGTCCGCCACAAGGACGGGCACACGCTCGAGATCGCCATCGTCCACCGGGCCGTATTCGACGACAGCGGCCACGTCGTCGCCGTGGTGGGCGAGGCCGAGGACGTCTCCGCCGAACGCCGCCTGGCGACCGAGCTGCGCACCACCCGTGACGAACAGCGCCTGGCCCTGGCGGCCGGTCGCCTGGGAATCCTCCGCTGGGACCGGGAGACAACAGCGGTCGCCCTCGACGAGACGGCCGAGACGTTGCTGGGCCTCCAGCCTGGCACCTTCGAGGGCACGTCCCACGCCTGGATCTCCCTGCTGCACCCCGACGACCGCGACCGCGTCCTCGCCGTGCTCGGACGGGCCCTCGACTCCAAGGGCTCCTATGACCTGGAGTACCGGGTCATCTGGCCCGACGGGTCGGTCCACTGGCTGCAGGGCCGGGGCCAGGTCACCGTCGACGACGCCGGCAACGTGACCGGGCGCATCGGGTGCATGACCGACATCACCGCCCGCCGCCTGGCGGACGAGGAGCGAGCCCACCTCCTCGCCGTCGAGCGGGCCACGCGGGCCGAGGCCGAGACCGTCGCCATGCGCCTGCGCGGCCTCCAGGATGTCACCATGTCGCTCATCCGGGCCGTTGACGCCCCGTCGGTGGCCGAGGCCGTCCTCACCGAGGGCGTGCCGGCGCTCGGCGGGTGCACCGGATCCATCCTGCTCGTGGCCGAGGACGAGGAAACGGTCGAGATCGTCCACGAAATCGGTTACCGGGAGGAGATCAAGGCCCGCTGGCGCAGCTTCCCCCTGGCCGCATCGCTCCCGGCCAGCGATGCCATCCGCACCGGCCGCATGGTGCTGCTGAACGGCCAGGAAGACCGGGACGCCCGGTACCCGGTGTTCCGGGGCACCCCGATGACCGATTCCGCCGCCGTAGCGGTGGCGCCGCTCATCGACGAGGACGGCACCGCCTTCGGCGCGATGGTGATCGGGTTCCCGCAGGAGCGGGAGTTCAGCGACGCCGAGCAGCGGATCGTCTCCGCCCTCGCCGCCCAGTGCGCGACCGCACTCCGCCGGGCCGCCCTCTACGAGGACGCCCGGGAGGCCGTCGCCGCCGAGCGCGAGGCCCGCATGGCGGCCGAGCGCTCGCAGGAACGACTGACATTCCTCGCCGAGGCGTCGTCCACCCTTGCCTCGTCCGTCCTCGACCTCGAAACCACCCTCGCCCAGGTCGTCGAGCTGGCCGTGCCCCGACTGGCCGACGGCTGCGCGATCCAGATCGTCGACGAGCGAGGCCGGCCCCTCCCGGTCGCCGTCGCCCACGTCGACCCGGCCAAGGTCCAGGATCTGCGTCTTCTCATCGAGGAGGGCGCCGGCGGCGCCGGGTCGGAGTCTGTCGCAGCCATCCCCCTCCGCTCCCAGAACCGAACCGTTGGTGTGCTGACGCTCGTCACCGAGGCCGGTCGCGCGCTGGACCAGGCTGACCTGCAGCTGGCCGAGCAGTTGGCGGTCCGCGCCGGCACCGCCATCGAGAACGCCCGGCTCTTCGCCGATCGCAGCCGGGTGGCCCGCAGCCTCCAGGCCAGCCTCCTACCCCCCAGCCTGCCCTCGATCCCGGGGCTGGAACTCGGTGCTCGCTACGCCCCCGCCGGCGAAGGAGTAGAGGTCGGCGGCGACTTCTATGACGCGTTCGCGGTCGACGGCGGGCGGTGGCTCCTGGTCGTGGGCGACGTCCGGGGCAAGGGCGTCGATGCCGCCGCCGTCACCGGGCTGGCCCGCCATACGATCCGCTCGATCGCGCTCTACGAGGCCACGCCGTCCGCCATCCTGGCCCACCTGAACCGGGTGCTCCTCGCCGCCGAGGCCGACCGCATCGCCGCCCTGCAAGCCTTCGAGCAGCCGGCGTGGGAGCTCACCGAGCCGCGCTTCTGCACCGTCGCCGTCGCCATTGTCGAGCCCCGCCCGGGCGGCGCCGGCGTCGTGGTGTGCTCGGGTGGCCACCCCCTGCCGCTGGTGTCCCGGGCCGGAGGTCAGGTGGAGGCGGTCGGCCGGGCCGGCAGCCTCATCGGGGCGTCGCCCGAGATCGAGCTGCACGACGTCGAGATCGAGCTGGGCCCCGGCGACGCGCTCGTGTGCTTCACCGATGGCATTGCCGAGCGCCACTGCGGCCGTGAGTTCTTCGAGGAGATCGGCATCGCCAGGGTGCTGACCGCGGCCGCCGGCACCGACGCCGCCACCCTCGCCGCCCGCATCGAGGAGGAGGCGCGGAACCTCTTCACCGAGAGCCCCCACGACGACATGGCCGTGCTGATCGCCCGGGTGCCGCCCGTATGAAGGCCGTGAGCGAGCGCCGGCAGACGTTCGCCTCGGCGCCCGTCAGCGCCGGCCGGGCCCGCGCCTTCGTGGAGTCGGTCCTCGCCGGCGCCGGCCTCGACCACCTCACCCCCAGCGCCACCCTGCTGGTGAGCGAGCTGGTGGCCAACGCCGTCCTCTACGGCGGCACGCCGTTGGAGGTCATCGTGCGATGCGGGGACGACCGAGTGCGTGTCGAGGTGCACGACGGGAACTCCCAGCTGCCGGTGCGCAAGCACTACTCCAACCTGTCGGGGACGGGCCGCGGCCTCCTGCTCGTCGAGCGGATGGCCGACGGATGGGGCGCCGACCGGACCACCGGCGGCAAGGTGGTGTGGTTCGAGCTCGACGGCCAGAGCGCGCCCACCTTCGACATCCTGGACGTCGAAGTCATTTGAGCGATCTCGTCACGGTTCGCATCTTGGGGCTGCCCCTTGACGTCATGCAGCGCTCCTCCGAGCACACCGACGAGCTGCTGCGGGAGTTCGCCCTCATCCGGGAGGAGGGCTCCGATCACGTTCCTGCCCGGCTGCTCGCCCTGGTCGAGGAGCTCAGGGGCCGGTTCGGATCGTTCTCCGAAGAAGCGCGGCTGGCGACGGAGGCGGCCCTGGAGCGGGGAGACGAGACGATCGACCTCTCCTATGAGATGCCGCCGGCCGTCGCCGCCGCCGCCCGCCAGCTCGGTGCCCTCCTGGACGAGGCCGACGACTTCTGCCGCTCCGGCGACCTGCTGACCCTCGCCACCCAACCCGAGGGCGTGGCGTTCCGCCGTTGGTACCTCGATGAGTTCCAGCGCCAGGTCGACGGCGAGCCGCCCCGCCCGTGGTCGGCAGTCATAAACAGCGCCGGGCCTGGGTAGGTACGGGCGGTTCGCAACCTCTAGGAGGTACCCATGCCTGCCAAGAACGAGATGCCGGGCACGCTGAAGCGATCGCCGGCCAAGGCTCGCCGAACGTGGGCCAAGGCGCATGACTCCGCGGTCGAGAGCTACGGGGAGGGCGAGCGGGCCCACCGCACCGCCTTCTCCGCCTTGAAGCACTCCTTCGAGAAGGTCGGTGACCGCTGGCAGCCCAAGAAGCAGAAGGGCCCGTCGGACCCCCGGACGGCCAAGGGCGGCCGCGCCGCCCGCAGGGGGGGCAAGACCTACGGCGGCGTCGATGTCGCCGGCAACTCCCGCCAGACGCTGTACGACCGGGCCAAGGGGCTCGGGGTCAGGGGGCGCTCGAGGATGAACAAGGAGGAGCTGGCCGGGGCCATCGCCCGCAAGCAGTAGGAAGCAGGCATGCGGGGCCAGCGCGGGAGAGAGGCCCCGCTGACCTGGAGGGAGATCTGCCGCCGGCGGTTGCGGGCCCAGCACCTGTATGCGCCGCTGCCGGCGGCTTCCTTCCACCGGATGGTGGCCGACATCGCCGGGCTCCACGCCCAGGTCATGTCGTCGGCGGAGCTGGCCGCCGCCGTGCGGCTGGACGAGCTCAGGCCCGGCACTATCGCCGCCGCCCTGTGGTCGGACCGCTCGCTGGTCAAGACATGGGCCATGCGGGGCACGCTGCACCTGCTGACGACGGAGGACTATCCGCTCTACGCCGCCGCCCTCTCCAACCGGCGTTCGACCTCGACGGGCCGTGGCTCAAGTACCACGGACTGCTGGCGGCGGAGGTCCCCGCCCTGGTCGACTCCGTCTCCGACGCCCTCGACGGGCGTCAGCTGACCCGCGAGGAGCTCGGCACCGAGGTGGTCCGCCGGCTCGGCGACGCCAAGTGGGAGACGCTTCTCGCCTCCGGCTGGGGAGCGGTGCTCAAGCCGGTGGCCTTCCAGGGCCGGCTCTGCTTCGGGCCGAGCGAAGGTAACCGGGTGACGTTCGCCCTTCCCGACCAGTGGATCGGCCCGTTCGATCGGCTCGACCCTGTCGAGTCGCTGGCCGAGGTCGCGCGCCGCTTCCTCGCCGTCTACGGGCCGGCCCGCGAGGAGGAGTTTGCCCGCTGGTGGGGCGTGGCGCCCAAGGCCGTCCGGCCTGTGCTCACGGCCGACCACGGCATCGTAGCGGTGGACGTCGAGGGCGGGAAGCCGGCGTGGACCGTACCCGACGCTCCGGAGGTGAAGGCGGGCGACGCACCATCCGTCCGCCTTCTGCCCCTGTTCGACCCCTACACCGTCGCCGCACGGCGCAACGGGGAGCGGCCGCTGTCGGGCCCGGAGAAGGACCTCGTCTACCGGAAGGCCGGGTGGATATCACCGGTGCTCCTCGTCGATGGGGAGATCGCCGGCGTGTGGGAGTACAAGGAGGAGAAGGGCCGCCTCCGGGTGCAGATCAGCCCTTTCGCTCCTGTCGCCGCAGCGGTCGCCGATCTGGCGTCGGTCGAGGCCGAGCGGCTGGCGGCATACCTGGGCGCGCCCGCGGATGTCACTGTCGGTGGTTTCGTGGTCCGGCGCGGGCGGAAGAACCCTGGTAGGTCGTCGAAACGAAGGGAGGCGCCCGCATGAGACCCGGCATCCCCGAAGTCAGCGACCCCCGGACCCCCCAGTGAGAGGACCAGCGGTGAGGATCTCGCTCATGCTCTGCCTTCCACGGGACTCATCGACCCTCTCCGTGGTCCGCCACATCGCCGCATCCGCCCTCGAAGAGCTGGGGGTGGTCGCCGAGGAGATCGGCGACGTCGTCCTGGCCCTCACCGAAGCGGCGGCCAACGTCGTCAAGCACTCGGGCGCCGACGACCAGTACGAGGTCCACCTTGTCATCGAGAACAACACCTGCGAGATCCGGGTGGTCGACAGCGGCCGGGGGTTTGACTACAACATCCTCGGAGTGAACATGGCCGGACCGTCGGAGGAGCGGGGCCGGGGCATGGCCCTCATGGCCGCCCTGGTCGACTCGGTGCGCTTCGAGTCGCGCCCGGAGGCGGGGACGATCGTCCATCTGGTCAAAGACCTGTCCCTGCGCCCGGACGGGCCGCTCCGGAGGCTGACCGAGCCCTCGGCGGGCTAGCGGCCGGGCTGCCACTCCATGAACACGAGGGTGGCGTCGTCCTCCAGCTCGCCGCCGCGGTGCTCGCGTAGGCGTCGGACGAGCCGGCGCAGCACCTCCGACACCGGCAGGCTGCTGCCCATGAACTCCTCGGTGTCGTCGATGAGCCGCTCCACACCGAACTCGGGACCGCCCTTGGGTCGCGCCTCGACAACACCGTCGGAGTAGAACAGCACCCGATCACCGGGCTGGAAGGTGACCTCGCCGATCTCGGTGATGTGGATGCCGAGGCCGAGGGGGAGGCACGGCGCGGCGTTCATCTCCCCGACGACCTTGGCGCCCCGGATGAGCAACGGCGGCGGATGGCCGGCGTTGACCCAGCGGAACCCGCCGGTGGCCACATCGAGCTGGCAGATGTGCCCGGTGACGAAGCCGTCGCCGTTCAGGTGCTCGATCAGGGCGTCGTCGATCTGCTCGGCGATGACCGACAGGTCGAGAGCCCGCCGCCGGCCGTGGCGGAACGCGCCAAGGGCCAGGGTGCTGGCCAGGGTCGAGTGCACGCCGTGGCCCATGGCGTCGAGGATGGCGAAGCCGAACAGCTCGCCATTCATCGAGTAGTCGAAGGCGTCGCCGGCCACGAAGTAGGCGGGCTCCAGGATGCCGGCGATCGCCAGCTCGGGCGACGCGAAGGCGAGAGGCGGCATGAGCATGTCCCACTGCATCTCGGCGGCCAGGTTCATGGGCCGGCGCCGGCGGCGCAGCTCGATCAGGTCGGTGTAGCGGCCCGAGGTGTGGACGAGGTGGCCGGCCAGCAGGCCGAGGTCGTCACACAGGGCGAGCAGCTCGTTGTCGATCTCCGGGAAGCCAAACTCCAGCACGCCGATGCGCTCGGCCCGCTCGCGGATCGGCGCCCAGACCCGCCAGCCGTCGTCCACCTCGGCGGTGACGACCTGCTGGAGCTGGAAGGCCCGGCCGGCCAGGGTGCCCTCGACGGCGACGCCGGTCGGCTTCTCGGCGAGGAGGTCGACGGCGATGCCGACGGGCTGCAGGCTGAGCTGCTCGTAGTCGACGACGTAGAGGACGAGGTGGTGGCCGCCCGCCTCGTGAAGGGCGGCGGCGATGTCGGCGGCAAGGAGGTCGGGAGCGGTGACGGAGGCGCGGCGGAGGAGATCCCCGATGATCGCCCCATTGCGCATCGAGCCAGCTTAGGGACCGCCCGGGAGGGCGGCGAGACGGCGCTAGCGGCGTCGCCGGCGGGCCGGCAGCAGGGCCAGGGCCGGCGTGGGCCGGCCGCGGGCGACCATCAGCAGGGCAATGGCGACGATGGCGCCGATCTCGGCGGTGGTGGCCTGCACGGCCATGTCGCTCCAGCCACGCTCGGTGAAGCCCAGTAGCCCGGTCGTGCGGCTGAGCACCAGGGCGGCGAGCGAGCCCACGGAGATGAGCACGCCGGCGATGGCCACCCGGACGTCGGGGCGCAGCAGCAGGGCGAGCACCAGCAGCACCGATACCACGGCGTTGGCGACGAACAGGGGCCCGATGTACTCGATGGCGCGGTACCCGCCCCGCCAGAGGTCGAAGTGGATGTATCCCCCGGCGAGGACGAACGTGGCGGCGGCGAGTCGGGCGATCCCGTGCATACCAGTTCTACGGCGCCGGGCACGGCCCTGTATCGCACAGTTTGTCTCAAGCCGGGCTGCGGACCGGTCGACAACATCACCATGGCGGCCACACTGCGTCCCCGGATACTCCTCATCGATGACGAGAGGGTCAGCCGGTTCACGACCCAGAGCGTCCTGGAGAAGCTGGGCTTCGACGTGGAGACCCTCGACGACGGACGGGGCGCGGCGGAGGCCGAGGCCACGGGCCAGTACGTGGCGGTGATCATGGACTGCCAGATGCCGTTCGTGGACGGGTTCGAGGCCACCGCAGCGATACGCCGGCGCCAGCGCGACAATCGCGATCACCGGACCCCCATCATCGGCCTCAGCGCCCGGTCCATGGCCGGCGACGAGGACGTGGCCCTGTCCAGGGGGATGGACGTGTACCTGACCAAGCCGGTGAGCTTCCGCAAGCTTCAGGCCGCGCTCGATGACATACAGGTAAAGGCCCGCGCTGAGCGATAGCGTCGACGTACTCGCAGGGACGTCAGACGATAGGAGCAGCAGGTGGGATTGCAGCTGGGCGACACCGCGCCCGACTTCGAGGCCGACACGACCGACGGCCGGATCAGCCTCCATGACTGGATCGGGGACTCCTGGGCCGTCTTGTTCTCCCACCCCAAGGACTTCACACCCGTCTGCACGACCGAGCTCGGGTACATGGCCAAGATCCAGCCGGAGTTCGAGCGCCGGGGGGTGAAGATCATCGGCCTGTCGGTCGACGCCATCGCCAACCACGAGAAGTGGGCCAATGACATCGAGGAGACCCAGGGCGCCCGACCCGGCTACCCGATCATCGGCGATCACGACTTCAACGTCTCCAAGCTCTACGGCATGCTGCCCGCCAGTGCGTCCGGTGACCCGGCGAAGCGCACGCCGGCGGACAACCAGACCGTGCGCAACGTGTTCGTGATCGGTCCTGACAAGAAGGTCAAGCTGATCCTGGTCTACCCGATGTCGACCGGTCGCAACTTCGACGAGGTGTTGCGGGTCATCGACTCGCTGCAGCTCACGGCCAAGCACCGGGTGTCGACGCCGGTGAACTGGAAGCCGGGTGAGGATGTCATCATCGGCGGCGCCGTCTCCAACGACGAGGCCAGGGAGATCTTCGGCGAATGGAAGGAACCCAAGCCCTACATCCGCATCGTGCCCCAGCCCACCTGAGCACCTACGCCGAGCGTCTTCTCGGCTAGCCCGGTGGCCGCAGAACGCCGCCGGTAGGCGGCCCCAATCGGCTGCCGGCAGGAAGAACGGCGAAGGGCGACCGGCTTCGCCGGTCGCCACGTAGCGCAACTGCCTCGCCGAGCAACCTCTGGTTGCGACGGCGAAATGGAGGTAGGTGTCGGCGTCATCCATTGCGGCGATAGCGCCCGGGTGCGATCTTGGGGCCGATGGCGGAGGAGCTCGAACGATGGACCGAGAGGACGCCCGAGCGGCAGACGCTGTTCGACCGGACGCCGGCCGTCGGGCGGTCCCAGGAGGTGGCGCGGCTCCAGGAGGAGCAGGCGAAGGCACCTGATCCGCCGGCCGTCCCCCCCAAGCCCGCGCGGGAGTGGGGACCGTTCATGACCTACCTCCAGATGCCGTGGTCCTACGGCGACCGGGCCCCCGGGGACTTCTGGCACCGCATACGTTGCCGCCTCGGGCGCCACGAGATCGCCGGCGGCCACTCCATGCCGCTTGCCGGCGCCGTCGTGTTCGTCGAGCGCCATTGTCGGTGGTGCGGGGTGGAGCCCGGATAGGCGGCTGACGCGCCAGGCTAACGGCCGGCCGAGCACACCGGAGATGAAGATGGCCGGGCCGCAGGCGTGAAACACCGCCATTTGTGCAAAGTTGTACCTCAGGGGTACAAAAATGCACAATGGCGCGAGGGCCTAGCCGGTCAGCTGGCCACCCGCAGGACGATCCTCGGGCTCCGGCTCGGGTCGAGCCAGCGCAGGACCTCGACCAACTGGCCGGACGGTAGGGAGACGCAGCCGGCGGTGGGACCGCCGGTCGAGACGTGGAGGAAGATGGCGCTGCCCAGCCCGGGGGTGCGCTCGGTGTTGTAGGCGATGACGGCGCCGTGGTCGTAGGCCGGGCGCACGAACATCGCCTCGGGTTCGGCGCTGGCCTCCTGGCGGTCGAGGTCGACCCAGGTGTTGTACAGCGGGCTGGCGGGATCGTCGTCCCAGACGATCCGGTTGGTCACCCGGCGGTAGGGGAACTTCACGCCGGGATCGGCGGCGACCCCGAAGAAGAAGTCGAAGCCGTAGACCCCTGAGGGGGTGCGGCCGTCGCCTTCGCGCTTCTCCCCCGGCGGTGCCAGCCCCCGGGTGCCCAGGCGGGCGGTCCAGGGCCCGAGCACCCGCCGCCACCCGTCGCCCTGCCGCTGGTAGGCCGTCAGCGTGGCGGTGGTCGTCCCGTACCGATCCGCGGTCACGACGACGGCCTGGCCGGCGGCGCCCACCTGGGCCAGGGCCGGATCGGCCGCCGGTGTGGTCGCCGTTCGGGGCGCGGTGGTCGTGGCCGGCGCCGGGGCGGTGGTCGTGGCCGGCGCGGTGCTGGCCGGCGCCGGCGCCGTCGTGCTCATCGGCGCCGGGGCGGTCGTCACCGTGGTCGACGGCCCGCTCGCGGCGCGCTGGCCGGACGACCCGCAGGCGGCCAGGACGACCAGGGCGAGGAGGATGGCGACCGCCCGGCCGCACGAACGTCGCACAGGTCACTACCTTACGAAGTGGTGAGAAGCCGTTGGGTGGCATGGGGGGCGATCCCGCTGGTACTTGCCGTCCTCGTCGCGTGCGCGGACTCCCCGGGCGATCCGGGTGAGACGGCCGAGCCGCCGGCGACGACCGGTTTGCCGGCCCCGACGACCTCCACGCCGGCCCCCACGACCACCAGGCCCGCGGCGCCGGCCACGACCGCGGCTCCCGCCACCACAACGCCGGCGGTTCCCGCCTTCAGCGGCGTCGCCGTCCGCGTCACGGCCGCCGACCTGCCCTCGTCGTGGCGCCCCGGCTGCCCGGTGTCGCCGGCCGAGCTGCGCCGGCTGGAGCTGTCTTACTGGGGCTTCGACGACCGGCCCCACGCCGGCGCCCTCGTCGTCAACGCCGCCCAGGCCGACAAGGTCATCGCCGTGTTCAAGCGGCTGTACGAGAAACGCTTCCCGATCCGGCGCATGGAGCCGATCGACGTCTACGGCGGCAGCGACGACGCATCCATCGCCGCCGACAACACCTCGGGCTTCAACTGCCGCAACGCGGTGGCGTCGGGCCCGCCGACGTGGTCGCAGCACGCCTTCGGCCTGGCCATCGACGTCAATCCCGTCGAGAACCCCTACATCCTCGAGGGCACGGTCCTGCCGCCGGCGGGCAAGGAGTTCGTCGACCGTCGCAACGTTCGCCCCGGCATGGCCGTGCGCGGCGGGGAGCTGGTCGACGCCTTCGCCGCCGCGGGCTGGTCATGGGGCGGCGTGTGGGCCAACCCGGACTACCAGCATTTCTCGGCCGCAGGGAACTGATGCACCGGAACCGGCGGGCGGTCCTCGTCGTCGCAGCCCTCATCGCCGGCGCCTGCGGCGGAGGGTCGGAGGCCGGCGGGCCCGACCCCGTCGCCCGGGCCGAGGACCCCGCCGCGGTCCTGGTCAACTCCCAGTACCCGGAGCTCCCCGTCGAGGGGCTGAGGACCTCCTACCTTCTCGACACCGGCCTGCACCTCACCCACGTCCTCTCTTTCGTCGATGGCCTGCGGATGGACGAGCAGGCGGCGACCGACGCCCTCCGCCACTTCGAGCAGTTCCGCCAGGAGGTGGTCCTCGGTGTGGAGGGGGAGGCGCCGCTGACCTACAACGTCCGGCCCCGGAACTACCCCCAGCGCTACGTGGTCATCGTGCCGGACGGGGCGCCGCTCCCCCGGTGGGCCGGCACCCGGGAGGAGGGCCGGTCGTTCGCCTCTACCCGCCCGGTGAACATCGACCACGCGGTGACGGTCATTCGGGTCGGTCCCAAGCCCTTCAACCTCGCCCCGCCGTTCGACATCCTCCCGCCCGCCGGCCAGCTCGACAGCGTGTTCCTGAACGGCGCGTGCGCCCGGTCGGCGTCGATCACGACCGACGAGGCCGCCGCGTACCGGTTCGGCGCCAACATCCACAACCAGGGCGAGAGTGCGATCTGCGCCGGCGAGAGCCAGCTGCTCACCGGCCGCCAACTCAAGCTGGCGCCGGCGGCCATGGCGGAGATCGCGGCCGCCAACCGGGTGCCGCCGGCGCCGGCCCGGGGGCCGGCGCTGTCGTTGCCGGCTTTCGACGAGCGCCGCTACGGGGAGCTGCCGGCGGTGGCCCCCATCTTCACCCTTGCGTAGGCGGCCTAGGTCAGAGACCCAGTTCGCCGCCCGAGCGCTCACGTATGAGGGCGTCAAGTGCGGAGCGGTCGATGAAGCCGATGGCGACCGACACCTCGTTGACCAAGGCGCGACCCTGGCGGTCGAAGTCGAAGCTGTAGGTGATGCAGCCGCCCTCGAAGGAGTACGAGCGGACGGCCTGGAAATCGTCGACGACGGAGATGATGCGCTCGAACCGCCGGGTGTCGGGCTCGTCGCTGGGGATCTCGGTGGCGCCCTCCAGGTCGCAGTTCCGGCGCAGGTAGACCTTGACCGCCGAGATGCCCGCCCGGTCGGAGTCGAGGGTGAACCGGCCCTCGCCGTTGCGGACCGACATCGACGCGAAATGCCAACCGGCCGGGTAGCTCGAGATGCAGGGAATCTTGGTCGCGCTCGGGACGGCCTGAGCCACCAGGGCCAGGCTGTCGGCCCCCTTCGGCACACACGTCGGCGCCGCGTGGTCCTCCACGCCGGCGCAGCCGGACACCAGCAGGGCGACGGCAGCCACCCCGACCCACCGCCGGCGCCTCACAGCAGGCTCACCTGGGCAAAGAGGCTGATAGTGAGGAGAAAAGCAAGGAGGCCACCGATCAGCACCGCGAACGTCAGGCCGGCGCGCCGCAGGCTCCAGCGCTGGATCTTGATCGGCGCCCGCTCCGGCGCCAGCGCCCGGAACTTGGCGATGAGGTCACGGCCGTCCTGACGAAGCTGGGACCGCAGCTGGCTGGTGAGCGTGAGGCCCCGGGTGGCGGCGAAGGCCTCGGCGATCTCGTCGGGGCTGAACAGCCGCTGGGCCCGCTGGTAGACGGTCTCGGCGTCGGACTGCAGGGCGAGGACCAGCATCATGTTGGCCAGGTCGACGGCTTGGCGCCACGGTGAGGGACGGACCTCCCCGAAGGCGACGTCGATGAGAAGCACCTTACCGTCGCGGACCAGGACGTTGGCCGGCTTGATGTCGCGATGGGCCAGCCCCGCCTCCCACAGGCAGCGGACGATTCTCAGGGCGTCGTCGATGACGGCCTCATCGACGTCGACCTTGCTGATCTCCTCGCCGCCCTCGAAGAACTCCGTGACGATCACGTACTCCCGCTCCGGGGTGATCTCGGCGAAGCCGTAGGGACGGGCGGTGGGGATGCCGGCCTCGCTCATGATGTGCAACAGGTAGTCCTCGTACTGGACCAGGCGGCGGACCGTGGAGAAGGTGGACTCGTCCTCCAGCCGGCCGTAGAGGAGGGTCCGGCCCAGCTTGTACCAGCGGTCCGACCGTAGGTGCGTGGCCGCGTAGAGCTTGCCGAAGAGCACGGGAGCGTCGGGGTCCGCCAGCATGATCCGCAGCGGCGTCGATCCGGCGGAGCCGTCGAGGCCGAAGGGGCGCACGTCGACCGCAGGGAGCCCGAGCTGCTCGCTGAGGGCGGCCATGATCGCCTCCCCGCGCTGGCCGCCGACGTCGAGGTGGGCGCTGCGGCCCCGGCGGTAGGTGATGGGGAAGGCGTCGGTGGGCGCCAGCAGCCGGAAGCCCATCAGCGTGATGGTCACGCCGGGGATGACGCCGAAGAGGATGTCGGTGGGATGGTCGACGGCCAGGTAGAGCCGGATCACGCACAGGAAGCCGATGTAGCCCCCGGCGATGAGCTTGGCCCGAGACCGCCACTCGCCCCGGGGTACGAGCAGGTAGATGAGGCCGATGAGGCAGACGGCGATGTCGACCATCGGCCGCGACGGGTGCGAGAAGCCGCTCCAGTCGCCCAGGATGTGCACGCCCAGGGGGCGCGAGCGCCCCAGTAGCTGCTGGAGGCCGGCGCTGATGGCGGTGGAGAGGAGAATGACGCCGAGGAAGACAAGGAGCTGGCGGAACCGCCGGAACACGAGGGCGCTGAGGATGCCGAACCACCGCAGGACGAGGATCGTGGTCGGCGCGCCGAGGACCTGAAGCCGGCGCATGGCCCGGTCCATTGACGGCGTGCGCCATTCCACCACCTGGCTCAGCACGGCATGGTCGAGCCGGTCGATGACCCGCCCGAGCCCGGTCACCGCCACCAGGAACCAGACGAGCAGCACCCCGACGCTGAGCGCGGCCCAGTAGCGCCCGCTGCGACGGAGGTCCCGGGGCAACGGGGGGGGCTCGCCGGACGGGCGCCGGCGCCGGCGGCCGGCGTTTGGCGGCGGTGGCGGGCGGGGGGTCGACGGTGGTGGGACCATGGACCCGGTGGGATCCGTCCGGCGACTAGCCATGACTCTGATGGCTCTCGTCATGGTCCTCGGGGCGTGCGCCGGCGAGGAGCCCGCCGCCCCGCCGGCCGGCGGCCTGACCGTGGCCGCCTTCGGCTTCACCGAGAGCCACGTCCTGGCCGAGCTCTACGCCCAGGCCATGGAGGCGAAGGGCATCCCGGTCCGCCGGGCGTTCGACCTGGCCTCGCGAGAGGTCGTGGAGCCGGCGCTCGAGCAGGGCGTCGTGGACTTCGTGCCCGAGTACAGCGGCACGGCTCTCGAGTTTCTCAACCGGGCCGCCGGCCAGGCGACGTCGGACCCGGCGCAGACCTATGCCCTCCTGCGATCCGCCTTCGAGGCCCGCGGTCTCATCACCCTCGACCGCGCTCCCGCCCAGAACCACAACGCGTTTGCCGTGCACGAGTCGACGGCGCAACATTTCTCCCTGAGCAAGGTCAGCGACCTGCGGCCGTACGCCTACGACATGGTGTTCGGCGGACCGCCCGAGTGTCCCGAGAGGCGCTTCTGCCTGGCCGGCCTGGTCGCCGTCTACGGCCTCGCCTTCAAGGAGGTCCGGGCCCTTGACGCGGGCGGACCGCTGACGATCGGCGCATTGGAGGGAGACGAGATCGATGTCGGCCTGATGTTCACGACCAGCCCGGCCATCGTGTCCAGCCGGCTGGTTCTGCTGGAGGACGACCGGGGCCTCCAGCCGGCGGAGAACGTGGTGCCGGTCGTGCGCGCTTCGGCACTCGAGCGTCACGGCGATCTTCTGCGCGACGCGGTCAACGCGGTAAGCAGGCTGCTCACCACCGAGGAGCTCGTCGGCCTGAACCGCCAGGTCGACCTCGACGGGCAGACCCCGCACGATGCGGCTCGCGCCTGGCTGGCGTCGCGGGGCCTGGGCCGGACCTAGTTGCCTCGGGGGCTGCGGACCTAGTTGCCTCGGGGGCTGCGCCCCCGACGCACGGCTGCGCCGTGCTCCCCCATCCCCGCCCGGCTCGCTGGCGCTCGCGCGGTCGAAGGCGCCTGCCGATCGACGACAAATTGCCGTTGCACCGGCGCAAGCGCCTCGTTGCCTCGGGGGCTGCGCCCCCGAGGCACGGCTGCGCCGTGCTCCCCCATCCCCGCCCGGCTCGCTGGCGCTCGCGCGGTCGAAGGCGCTTGCCGATCGACGACAAATTGCCGTTGCACCGGCGCAAGCGCCTGAGCGGTTCACGACCTGGTGCTCCGCAGGGACGAGGCGGCGTCGACCAGGAGGCCCAGGGCGGCGCCGCCGGCCACGTCGAGGGGAAGGTGGGCGCCGACGTAGATGCGCGACAGGCCGACGGCCGAGGTGAGGGCCAGCGTCGCCCGCCGGCCGCCGGTGCCGAGATGCGGCCACGCGGCGGCGGCGAGGGCGACGGATACCGCGGCGTGGCCTGACAGGTAGCCAAGGCCGGTCGGCTCGTGGCCACGGGTGCGCACGCCGGCCAGCAGGGCGATCGGCCGCCCCCGGCGGACCACCCGCTTGACGGCCTTGGCCAGGATCCATGCCGCCGTCCCCCCGGACAGCAGGCGGCCGGCGAGGGGCCGGTTGCCGGCGGCAAGGGCGGCGGCGGCGGTGACGGGCACGGCCCCGAAAGCGCCGAGCTGCATGACCGGCCAGGCGGGCACGTAGAGCGGGTCGGGCAGGTCGTTCACCAGGCGGAACGCCATTTGCTCCCGCCGGCCGATGCGGTCACGGCGGAGGGGCAGGAGCGTGCCGGCGAGGACGGCGGCGCCGGCCGCGGTGCGGGTGAGGGCGGCCGCGGGGAGCATCAGCGCGCCTCCGGCGCAGTGTCCATCGGCTCCGCAGCGAGCTCCGCGGGCGGCGCGGCGCGGTCGCCGGCGCGCGCCCGCCGCTCCCGGAGCTCCTGAAGCAGCGCCGGCCAACCCACGGCCAGGGTCACGCCGAGGAGGGTGCCGGCAAGCACGTCCGACAGCCAGTGGACGCCCAGGTAGGTCCGGCTCAGCGCCATCAGGCCGGCGAACACTGCGGCCCGCACCTCCCAGCGCCACCGCTTCTGACCCGGGGGAAGGAGGGCGATCACGATGCCGACCGCGGTGACGGCGCCGGCGATGGCGTGCCCGGAGGGGAACGAGAAGCTGTCGATGGCGTACAAGCCCCCCACCGGCCGGGGCCGCTCGTAGAGCTCCTTCAGCAGCCCGATCAGCGGCTCCGACGTGGCCACCGCAAGCACGAACGCGCTCAGCTGCAGCCAACGCCGGCGCACGGCGAGCACGACCATCACGGCCACCCGGATGGGCCAGTTCAGCCACACGCTGCCTGCGAAGGCCAGGGCTTTGGCCACCCACACCAGCGGATCGACGCGGACGCTGACCATGACGTCGAGGAACCAGTCGTCGATGTCCTGGACGAAGCCCCGGTTCGGGTCGGTGCCCACGAGACCGAACACGACCACGGTGAGGACGGCGAGCACGCCGACCAGGCGCAGCGCCCGCCGGTGGTTCAGGAGCAGCACGACCTAGCCACCCCCCGCCGGCGTCGGCTCCGGCGCCAGCGCCGGGCTGAGCGGCGGCGCCGAGTCCCGCCACGACCTGTTGCGGCGCCAGAAGAGGTAGGTCAGCAGGCCGAGCGGGATGGGGACCAGGTAGGTCAGCCCCCGGAAGATGAGCACCGCGGCGACCACCTCGGCCTGATCGCCGCCAGCGGTGGTGAGGCCGGCGATCAGGCCCAGCTCGACGACTCCCAGGCCGCCCGGGGTGATCGGGATGGCGGTGAGGAGGCGGACGAAGGCGAAGGCGGCCAGCACCTCGGTCCAGTGCACCTCGTCGTTGGAGACGCCGAGGTGGCGCAGCGCCATGAGGAGCACGGCGAACAGGGAAAGATGGCTGACCACGGTGGCCACCGTGAGCTGCTTCCAGGCGTGGCTGACGAGGCCGATCGTGCGGCCCCGGAACTTGGCGGTGGCGTCCCCCCACCCCTCGACGGGCCCCTTCCCAAGCCGCCGGCGCACCCGGGACGCCCACGCCGCGGCACCGTCGCCGGCCCGGCGGGCGAATGGCTCGGTCCGGAGTATGAGGGCGAACGTGGTGATGCTGGCGACCAGGGCGGCGATGCCGAACAGCCCGGCCGTCACCCGGGGGCCGTTGACGTCGCCCTGCATGGCCAGGAGAGCCAGGGCCAGCACCGGCAGGCCGAGCTTGGCGAAGTTGTTCCAAAGCCCGGAGACGATCACCGAAAGGGTGCTGCGGGAGCGGGAGAAGCCCCAGGACCCGAGCATGCTGTAGGTGAGGCCCACGGCCACCGCGCTCCCGCCCGGGACGGCGTTGGCGACGGCCGTCGTCGACTCCACCAGCACCGCGGCCTGCGGGTAGGTGAGGCCCGGGGTGCAGGCGACGATCACCATCCAGTACGTCGCCAGGTTCCATGCGGCGAGGAGCCCGAGCGTGAGCAGCTCCAGGCCCGTCATCGACGAGATGGCGGCGATGACCTCGGAGAAGTCGGCTGCGGACCCGAGGAGGTAGGCGAAGATCGCTCCGGCGAGGGCCAGTGATACGACGATCCGGACGGCCTGGCGGAGCCGGCTCGACCGACGCTTCTCGGGTTCGTCGTCGCCTCGCGGCAGTACGGGATCGGTCATGGGTTTCGCCGGCGGGAGCCGCGTTCGAGCGTACCGCCGATGGCCCGGTAACGATGTGTTGATGACCCTGACCGACCGGCTTCCCAGCCAGCACACGCCGGACGCCACCTTCGACGCCTTCGCCGGCTGGTGCGGGGACCGGGGTCTCGCCCTCTACCCGGCGCAGGAGGAGGCGCTCATCGAGGTGGTGTCGGGGTCGAACGTCATCCTCGGCACGCCGACCGGCTCGGGCAAGAGCCTGGTGGCGACCGGCGCCCACTTCACCGCCCTGGCCTCCGGCCGGCGGACGTTCTACACCGCCCCCATCAAGGCCCTGGTGTCGGAGAAGTTCTTCGACCTCTGCGCCACCTTCGGGTCCGACCTGGTCGGGATGATGACCGGGGACGCCAGCGTCAACCCCGATGCCCCGATCATCTGTTGCACTGCGGAAGTCCTCGCTCTCCTGGCCCTCCGCTACGGAGCCGACGCACCGGCGGACATCGTGGTCATGGACGAGTTCCACTTCTACGCCGACCCCGACCGGGGCTGGGCGTGGCAGGTGCCGCTCCTCGAGCTGCCCCGGGCCCAGTTCGTGCTCATGTCGGCCACGCTCGGCGACGTCGAACGGTTCACGACCGATCTGTCCCGGCGCACCGGCCGCTCCACAGCGGCGGTGATGTCCGCCACCCGTCCGGTCCCGCTCGTGTACTCCTACCGCACCACGCCGGTGCACGAGACGCTCGACGAGCTGCTGGCCACCCAGCACGCGCCGGTCTACGTCGTCCATTTCACCCAGGCCGCCGCCGTCGAGCGGGCCCAGTCGCTCATGAGCCTCAACGTCTGCACCCGGGCGGAGAAGGACGCCATCGCCACCCTCATCGGGGACTTCCGCTTCAGCGCCGGCTTCGGGCGCACGCTCACCCGCTTCGTCCGCCACGGCATCGGCGTGCACCACGCCGGCATGCTCCCGAAGTACCGCCGGCTGGTGGAGCGCCTGGCCCAGTCGGGCCTGCTCAAGGTCATCTGCGGCACCGACACCCTGGGCGTCGGCATCAACGTCCCCATCCGCACCGTGATGTTCACCGCCCTCTCCAAGTACGACGGGACAAAGACCCGCCTGCTCAGCGCGCGGGAGTTCCACCAGATCGCCGGCCGGGCCGGGCGGGCGGGGTTCGACACCCTCGGGACCGTCGTCGTCCAGGCTCCCGACCACGTCGTCGAGAACGAGAAGGCGCTGGCCAAGGCGGGCGACGACCCCAAGGCCCGCCGCAAGGTGGTGCGCAAGAAGCCGCCCGAAGGCTTCGTCTCGTGGGGCGAGCCGACCTACGAGCGCCTGGTCTCCGCCGCACCCGAGCCGCTCGTCTCCAGCTTCGCCGTGAGCCACGCCATGCTCATCAACGTCATCGCCCGCCCCGGCGACGCGTGCACGGCCATGCGCCGGCTCCTCAAGGACAACCACGAGCCCAAGGCGGCGCAACACCGCCACACCAGGCGGGCCATCGCCCTCTACCGCACGCTGAAGGCCGCCGGCGTCGTGGAAGGACTGGAGGAGCCCGACGGCGAGGGACGACGGCTGCGTCTCACCGTCGACCTCCAGCCCGACTTCGCCCTGAACCAACCGCTGTCGTCGTTCGCCCTCGCCACCATCGGTCTCCTCGACCGCGAGTCGCCGGAGTACCCGCTCGACGTGGTGTCGGTGATCGAGTCGACCCTCGACAACCCCTCGCCCGTGCTGGCGGCGCAGCGGACCAAGGCGCGGGGCGAGGCCGTCGCCCAGATGAAGGCCGACGGCATGGAGTACGAGGAGCGCATGGTTCAGCTGGAGTCGGTGACCTATCCGAAGCCCCTGGAGGACCTGCTCGCAGCCGCCCTCGCCATCTACAAATCCGGGCACCCCTGGGTGGCGGACCACGCCCTCGAGCCCAAGTCGGTGGCGAGGGACCTGTACGAGCGGGCCATGACCTTCGCCGACTACACCGGCCACTACACCCTGGCTCGCTCCGAGGGGCTGGTCCTGCGCTACCTCACCGACGCCTACCGGGCGCTCAACCAGACCGTGCCCGACGAGGCCAAGACCGACGAGCTGCGCGACCTCACCGCCTGGCTGGGCGAGCTCGTGCGCCAGGTCGACTCCAGCCTGCTCGACGAGTGGGAGAACCTTCGGGCACCGGGTGCGCCGGCCCGGCCGGCGATCGACGACCGGCCGCCTCCGGTCACCGCCAACCGGCGTGCGTTCACCGTGCTCGTCCGCAACGAGCTGTTCCGGCGGGTCACCCTGGTCTCCCTGCGGCGCTACGACGAGTTGGGCGAGCTCGACGCCGGCGCCGGCTGGAAGTCCGATCGGTGGCGCGAGGCGCTCGAGCCCTACTTCGCCGAGCATGCCGGCGTCGGCACCGGGCCCGACGCCCGGGGCCCGCAGATGCTCATCATCGACGAAGGCCCGGCGGAGTGGCGGGTCCGCCAGATCTTCGACGACCCCGCCGGCGACCACGACTGGGGGATCTCGGCGACCGTGGACCTCGCCGCCTCCAACGAGGCGGGCAAAGCCCAGGACGTCGTACGCGCCGTCGACCAGCTCTAAACGAGAGCCGGCGCTGCGCCGCGAAGGAGGGCGGGGTCGACCTCGTAGGCCTCGGCCAGGCGGTCGATGTCGACATCCTCGCCGGTGCTCTCGATGACCTCGGTAAGAGTCCGGTAGTCGGCGGAATGGGGCACGAAGAGAGCGTCGCGGAACAGGCGGGCCCACAGGAAGCGGGGGGCATCGTCGAGGCCGGCGCAATAGTGGTCGTGGACGGCGTGCAGTCGCCGGACCCGCTCCTTCCACTCGAGCGCCCCACCCTGCTCGGCCACACCCTGCTCGTAGCGACGGAACAGCAGCAGGGCCGAGGTCAGCGCCTCCTGCCAGGGCAGGTCGGCGAGAGGTTCGCCCAGGGTCGCCGGCTCCGTGGCCCGCAGCCGGCGGGTGGCCATCGCCGAGCGCGACACCTCCATCCGCTGTGGGGAGCCGTAGTCCTCCAGCGGTCGGGTCTGGGCCAGCTTGGAGGTCTCGTCGGCACCGAGGGCGAACCCGAGGCCGCCGACGCGTTCAACCACCGTCTCCCAGTGCGGGTAGGCGGCCATGAACTCGGCGGTGAGCTCCTTGACATCGTCGAGGGTGAGCAGCTGCTCGTCGGCCATGCGGTGGAACTTGGTGACGTCCTTGAACTCGTTCACCACGCTCCGGAGCGTGTCGAGCACCTCGGCGCAGCGAGGGTCGTTCTGGGCCTGGGCCACCCACCAGAACTCGCCGCTCTCATCGACGAAGGGCGCCAGCGCCTCGGCCAGCCCGCTGACCGCGCTCATGCTGGCCTTGGCCTCGGCCCGCAGGCCGTCGATGCGCTCGGCGGTCTCGATCTCGACGTCGGCCATCGGTGCGCCACTGAAGAGCGAGGAAAGGGCGGCCCACAGGTAGGGCGGCTCCCGGAAGATGCGGCCATTGAAGGAGTTGACGATCTCCGACATCAGGTTCCCCCGGCCGGCCTTGACGTTGCGGGTGTGCAGCGCCGGCGTGTGGGTCAGGAAGCTGGAGCCGGGACCATGCGCCGCCTCCAGTTGCCACAGGTGGAAGATGTCCTCGCCCCGGCCGCAGACGGTGAGGAACGGGATGGGGCTGGCCAGCACCTTGGTGCCGAAGCTGGTGTTGCCGCCGGGCATGCCGGCGAAGGCCCGCATCTCCTCGACCAGGCGCTCCTCGCCGGGCTCCACCGCGCCGTAGGTCCACGGGTGGTAGATCTGCACCTGGTTGTCGTACTTGCCGCGAAAAGTGCCGACCAGGGTGTTGGCCAGCAGCAGGAACTGGTCGGCCATCGTCTCGACGTCCTCACCCTCGCGGGGCAGACGCTCCAGGGTGTCGGGCTGGTCCCACGGCCGGAACCTGGTGATGTCGGCCTTCGGTGACAGCACCGCCGGCGCATCGGGAGCGTGCCCGCGGGCCAGGCCCAGCGTCGTGTGCATGATCCCCCACGCCACCCAGAACTTCTCGACGCCCTCCAGGGCGTCGTTGGTGTAGCCGCCACCGCCGACCAGCACGCGGGGGTCGGAGAAGATGTCGCTCTTCTGGTCGAAGTAGTTGAAGACGTGGCGCTTCGACAGCGTCCCCGCCCGGGTCAGGACCAGGGCGCCGAGCTCGTTGTCCTGGTCGAGCCAAGTGAAGACGGGATTGTCCAGGCCGTACTCACGCAACTCCACCAGCCCCGCCAGGCGGAGGAAGTTGCGCAGCCGCCCGTAGGGAATCCCCTTCTCCCCCGGCTTGGTAGGGCCGGCCAGGTCGCTGACGTCGAAGGGGTCCTCCGCGAACACCTCGTCGTTCAGGCGGGCCAGGAACGCGTTCCTGGCCTCCAAACCCCACTCGGTGATGCGCAGCCCGGATCGGGCGGCCTCGGCGTAGATCTCGGTGTTCCGGGCCCGGGCGTCGCCGGTGCTGTCGTCGCTGATGACGACATGGACCGGTCGCCCGTAGGCGAAGCTCTGGAGCTCGTGGGTGACGCTCGTGAGCAGGCGCTGGAGGTCGGTCGGCGAGTGGAAGGTGCCGACGAGCAGGACGTGGTCGGCCCGGTCGTCGTCGCCGAGGCCGTGGGAGATGCGATGGTCTTCGATCATCCGCCACACCTGGTGCTGGCGCTCGAGCAGTCGCTCGGGGTACTGCTGAGCGACGGCGAGGCGCTTGTAGATCGCGGTCGCCTTGTCAAGGAAGTCGAGACCGACCTTGGGGTCGGTGGCACCCAGGTCGCCGGCCAGGGCGACGAGGCCCTCGGCCCGCTGGTAGAGCTGGAACGACCGGGCCAGGACAACGGCCTCTTGCAGGCCGAGCAGATCCCGACGGTGCTCCGCCGTCTCCTGGTCGCTGAGGCCGTGCCCGGCGAGGGCGGAGATGAAGGCATGGGCCTCGACGACGCCGGCGTCTTTGCCCTCACCGTCGAGCTGGGCGACGAAGGAACCAATGGCGGCCAGGCTCCGGCGCAGGACCGATCGCTCGGGGGCTCGCTCCTCCAGGCCGGCGACGAAGTCGACCGAGGACGGGCGAAGGGCATGCTCCTCCAGCCAGGCCGCGTCGGGCGCCGGCCCAGCCGGCCACCATGCCATCGGCGCCAGCATGGCCTCGAGGCTGCGGGCGACGATGTCGCGGGTCCACAGCGCCCGGGGGAAGACCCACGGGTAGCCGACCCCCGGCGCCATCAGGCCGCGGGTGCGCCCAGGGTCGACATCGTTCGCGATGGCGATGTCGTGCAAGCGGTTGGCCAGGGCGCCGGCGTCGAGCCCGGTCGCCGACCGCATGGTGTCGCACGCCTGGTGGGCGGCGGTCTTCTGGTTCAGGGGGACCTTGCCGGTGTCGAACACCAGCGCCGAGGCGATGCACGCCCACGCCGCCGGCCGGTGGGCCTCGTCGATCCCGTCGACGGTGTCGAGGTAGGCCCGGTACGCCTCGCGCCACAGGGTCTCCTCACCCACGAGTGTGCCGGCGGCCCGCTCCTGGGCCACCCACGCCCTGGCCTGGCTCACCACGCCCTCGACCAACCGGCTGTCGAACGTCCTGGGCGACTGCACGGATCCGTCGATACTCACGTTTCCTCCTGATGGGTTGAGGTCATTTGGCGCGGTGGCGCACGCCGGCCCGGGTGGGCTTGACGTCGCGACCGACGGCCGGGAAGGCAGCGGCGGGCGGTTCTGGGCGGGTGAGGACCGTCGTCTTGGCGGCCCGCTTCGACGGGCGCCGGCCGGGCGTGGAGACGGTGTCGCCGGCTCGCTGAGCCAGCAGTTGGAGGTACTGCAAGAGGTTGCGGGCCTTGACCTGCGGCGACAGCACCTCGGAGCGGATGGTCCAGAGGTCGTCGATCAGGTGGCCGGCGCCGGCCCCGCCGGCGAACTCGCTCAACACGTGGCGGAAGAGGTGCTCACCCTGGATCGTCTCGTACTGGTCGGTGCCGAGGGCGAGCACGTGGTTCCAGCCGGCGAGGAGGCCCCGCACGCCGGGGTGGGCCCTGTAGGTCACCGCGCCGCCGTGCCAGAAGTGGAAGCCCTCCACGCCCGGGGCCCCGTCGAGGAGGGTGGCCACGCCGTCGGTCGGCAGGGCGTCGAGCCAGGCGAAGGTGGTGTCGGGAACGACGATCTCGTACGAGTTGGTGGACCCCACGTCGCCGCCGGCGGAGGCGACCCTGGCCTTGAGGAAATAGGTGCCGGCGGGAAGGTGGCGCGGCACCGATGCCGCCGGCGCGTCGAGGACGGCGCCGGCCCCAGCGGCCAGGTCGGCGGTCAGCCGGGCGTCGAGCACGTCGAGTCGGGTGCCGCCGGCGTCCTCCACCCAGATGTCGACGGTGACGCCGGGCAGGGCAACAGCGGTGTCGTTGGCGACGATGACCTCGGCGCTGGCCCACGGCGCGTCGCGGAGGCGGTCGCGGTCCTCGGGCGCGGTGGCCAGCCAGGGGTCGCCGGGGAACTTGACCGGCGTGCGCAGGGCCTGGGGCAACGACACCCGCACCGGGTGGTTGCTCTCCACGTAGGCCCGGTAGGCCTTCTTCGGCACCCATGCCGCGTCAACCACGCCCCAGGTCGGCGCCTCCCAGTCCGCGTCGCGGAACATGAAGCTGAAGTAGCCGACGATGGGCCCGACGGCGCCGGCGTTGAGGTAGTTCTCGATGGCGTCCTTGTGCAGGCGGTACTGCCGGGCCTGCCCGGAGGCCACGAAGCCCTCGAGCGTCGAGGCCGGCTTCCAGTGGCCGAACCAGAAGTTCTCGCCCTTGAACCCGCCGTAGTGCAGGACGTCGAGCAGCAGGATGGCGAGCCGGAGCGACGCCAGCTCGGCCTCGACGGCGTCGGATGCCGGGCCATGCTCCAGCCGGCGGATGCGGTCGGCCAGCTCGGGGAGATCGAAGAGGAGCGACCAGTCGAACGACTTCAGCACCCGCGACCAGCTGCCCCGGCCCAGCACACCGATGGCCTGGTCGAGGGCCTTGCCGGCGGCGGCGGCGTTGTCGGCCCCGGAGGCCAGCCACCTGGGGTCATTGCGGATCCGCTCGAGGACCGAGCGGACCCGGTCCTCGGACAGGAGCCCGCGGAGGAGCTCGACGTTGGGCATGGCCTGGATGCCGAACTCCGTCGGCATGTTGCGGTGCCGGGAAATGCGCCGGCCGGCGAAGTCCTCCTCGAGGAAGCGGGCGGGCAGCGTGGAGAAGCCGTTGTCGTCGCGCAGGGGATAGAACTGGCCCGGGTAGGCGTGGTTGCCGCTGGAGAAGGTGCTGGCCCACCGGGTCGGGTCGGCGTCGCGGATGACGGCGTGCAGGTCGAAGTCGAAGAACCGGTTGTCGATGTCGTCGAACGTGCGCATGTCGGGCTCGTTGTGGACCTCGTAGGAGACGACCGACGGCTCGTTGAAGAGCAGGCCGGCCATGGTCCGCACCTGGGTGGTCATCCGCTGCACCATTTCGTGGGACTGGTCGTAGGACCACTGCAACGGGAACATCTGCACAACGAGGAAGCCGTTGCGGTTGGCCCCCTCGTAGAAGCACCGAGGAGCCACGAGATTGTGGATCAGCACGGCGTTGAAGCCGGCGGCCCGCAGCATCTCGAAGTCTCGGTCGACTCGCTCGGGCGAGTACTCGCTGAGCCAGTAGGTCGGCAGAAGGTTCGTGCCGCGCACGAACACAGGGCGGCCGTTGACGACGAACGCCCCGTCCTCGCCGGTGGACTCGCCGATGGCGTTCATGGCGAGCGTCCGGAACCCCGTCTCGACGACGGCCTGGTCCTGCACGCCTCCGTCGGCCTCCAGCAGCACGGTGACCCGGTACAGGTGCGGGAACCCGTGATCGGCGGGGTGCCACAGCCGCACCGGGGAGAGGGTGCCGGCGATGGTCAGGTCGTTCGGCCCGGGATCGAGGCGGGTGGCCTTGACCAGCTCGTGCTGCTCGCCTTCGAAGTTGGCCGGCTCGAAGAGGAGCCTGACCCGGGCGGGCATGGCTCGCCCCGTGCGGTTGCCGGCGGTGAGGGTCGCCCGGGTGGCCACCCGGGCGTCGGTGGACCCCGGGACCGGCGACGCCGACAGCGCCGTGATCCTGATGTTCGACGGGTCGAGGTGCACCGGGTTGCGCACGCTGAGCGCCACGTCGTCCCAGATACCGCCGGTGTTGCCGTCCTGGCTGGTGATCGAGCTCCACGCCCCGCCCCGCTTGGCGTCGTGGTGGCCGAGGGTGCCCTTGACGAGGGTCTTGCGGTTCGGGAACGCCGAGGCGGGCGAGAAGTCGTGCCAACCGGAGGTGACGTGGGTGCCGGGCCCCGACGGGTCGTTGGGCGAGGTGACCGCCACCCGCAGCACGTTGGCGTCGTCACGGAGGTACGGGCCCACGTCGAAGGAGAACTCGCCGAAGTACCCCTCGTGGCCGCCGAGGTGGTAGCCGTTGAGCCACACGTCGGCGAAGTAGTCGACGCCGCAGAAGCGCAGGGTGACCGTGGCGTCGTCCCGCCGCTCGGGTGCGGCGAAGAGGCGCGAGAAGCGCATGGTGCCGGCGTAGTCGTCGACGCCGGCAAGCAGCTCCCAGTTCACCGGCAGGACGACCTTCTGCTCGGTCCAGTCCTCGCCGGCGCGGTGACGGACCGTCCAGATCCCGTTCAGGTCGTGGTCGCCGCCATCGGCGGGAAGGGCACGAGCCTTGCTGGCGCCGATCGCCTCTCGCTCCAGGCCGCGGGCCAGGGTGTCGAGGTAGCGAAAGAGGAAGGCGTTCCGGGCCGGCCAGGGGGCGTCGAGCCTGCGGATGGCCTCCAACTCACGGCGGGACGGCTCGAAGGCCACGATCCCGTCGAACTCGTCGAGGAGATGGTCGAAGAAGTGGCCGGTCTCGTCCAGCCACGCGACGCTGCGGGGGCGCCAACGGCTGATGACCAGGCGGGCCTCGACCAGGCCGAGGATGCCTGGGGCCGCCTGGTGCACCGGCTGGTTGTGAGCGTCGTGGAAGAGGAAGCCCGGCCGCCCCGGGATCCCGTCCAGAAGCGAGGCCGGCGCCGACGGCGGCGTGCGGATGGGGAAGGGGTCAGGCACGGGCTACGCCGTGAGCGGTCGCGATCGGACGCGATTCATCGTCGGACCCATAGGCATGGCCTCCTGGCGTGGTCGGCATGGTCGTCTTGGCGCACCGCCGGATCACTCGTTCTGTCGCGAGGCGCGCCGCAGATACCCGTTTGGGACCTACCCGCGGCCCGTTCCCGCTACACCTTGACTTACCTCAACCTTTGTTGAGATAGACTGGCGCGATCGACGACGATCTCCCCATCGGGGCGGTGGCCGCCCGGGCCGGCGTGAGGGTGTCGGCCCTGCGCTTCTACGAGGACCGCGGCCTGATCAGCTCGCACCGTTCCGACGGTGGCCAGCGCCGGTACGCCCGCTCGGTGCTGCGGCGGGTGGCGTTCGTCCAGGTCGCCCAGCGGGTCGGGCTCACCCTCGAGGAGATCGGCCGGGCCCTCGACACCCTTCCAGATGACGACGGGCTGAGCGCCGAGGACTGGCGACGCCTGTCGAAGGAGTGGCGGCCGATGCTCGACGAGCGCATCCGGCTGCTCCAGGGACTGCGCGACGAGCTCGACTCCTGCATCGGCTGCGGCTGCCTGTCCCTGGAGCGGTGCCGGCTGCGCAACCCCGGCGACCGGGCCGCCGACCTCGGCCCCGGACCCCGCTACCTCCTCGGCGACGATCCCCAGCAGGCTCCCAGGACACTCCCAGCGACGAAGGCGACCATCACCCCATGAGCGACAGCGAAGACACCGCCCACCTCTCCCGGCGCCGGGTCGTCCTCGGCGGCCTCGGCGCGGCAGCCGCCGCCGTGCTGGCCGCCTGCGGGCTCGACGGCGGGGGCGGCGACGCCGCGCCGGCGGCCCAGGCGGGGTCGACGACCACGGCCGCGCCCGCAGCTTCGACGCCCACCACCGCGGCCACGACCGTGGGCCCAGCGACGACTCTGGCGCCCACCCCCGAGTGCAGGGACGCCGACGACGTCACGCCGGCCCAGACCGAGGGTCCATACTTCAAGGCCAGCTCGCCGGAGCGGACCAACATCCGCGGCACGGCCACCGGCACGAAGCTGGTGCTCACCGGCACCGTGGTCACCACCGACTGCAAGCCGGTGGCCCGGGCCCTGGTCGACTTCTGGCAGGCCGACGGCGCCGGCGTCTACGACAACTCCGGCTTCGCGTTCCGGGGCCACCAGTTCACCGACGCCCAGGGCCGCTACTCCCTGGAGGCGGTGGTCCCCGGGATCTACCCGGGTCGCACCCGCCACATCCACGTGAAGGTGCAGCCCTCCGGGGGCCGGGTGCTCACCACCCAGCTCTACTTCCCCGGCGAGGCCCGCAACGCCTCCGACGGCATCTACCGAAAGGAGTGCGAGGTGGCCATGAGCGACGGCGCCGACGGCAAGAACGCCACCTTCACCTTCGTACTGAACACCTGACCGCCGGCACAGTGGCAGCTCGAACATACGTTCGCTACAGTGCCGCCATGGCCTACTCCCTCAACCCTGAGGATCTCGAACGGATCCGGCGGTCCATCGTCTGCCTCGCGCCCCGGCAACCCGCCGGCCTCGATCGGGAGGCCGCCGTCGCCCTTCTTGGCGAGCTCCAGCGGCTCCAGGGGAAGGACCGCCGCGTGAAGAAGCTGCTCGACGAGGTGGCGTCCCTCCTCGCCGCCGCGCAATCCGACGACGAGGCCGACGCCGGCGGGTGACCGCCGGCGGCTCAGAACAGGCCGAGCAGGGCGCCGACGGCGCGCAGGGTGTGGCCGCCGGCCTCCTCGGCGATGTCGAGCGCCTTCGGTGCGTCAAGGTCGTCGAGGAGGGCGTCGATGGCGGCCTTCTCGCTCACGTCGTCGGTCGCCGGCGTGCCCGCCCGGGACCAAAGCCGGTCGAGTCGGGCCGCGGCCGCAGAGAGCGCCTCCTCGCTGTAGTCCCAGGACTCGGCCCAAGGCCGGCCGATGAGAAGGAGGCGGATGGCGCCCGGGGGCCAGTTGTCGTCGAGCAGGTCGTGGACGAGGACCAGATTGCCGGTGGACTTGGCCATCTTCTCGCCGCCGACGGTCACGGTGCCGGCGTGGAGCCACGCCCGGGCGAACGGCCGCACGCCGGTCGCGTCCTCCGCTTGCGCAGCCTCGAACGCATGGTGGGGGAACGCCAGGTCGGCCCCGCCGCCGTGGATGTCGATGCCGGAGCCGAGCGTGGCCAGGGCCATCGCCGCGCACTCGGAGTGCCACCCGGGCCGGCCCGGGCCCCACGGGCTCGGCCACGTCGGCTCGTCCTCGGCCGATCGCTGCCACACAGGGGCGTCGAGGGGGTCGTCCTTCAGAGGGTCGGCAGCCACGCCGCCGTGGTCGGCCAACAGCGCCAGCGCCGCGTCCCGGTCCAGCCCGGCCCGCTCGGCGACGGCCGCTCCCCGCTGGTACACCGCCCCGTCACGCTCATAGGCCACGCCGGCGCCGAGGAGCGCGTCGGCCAGGGCGATGACCTCGTCGATGTAGACGTGGGCCTGGGGCTCGAAGGTTGGCTGGCCGACGCGCAGGTGGCGCATGTCGTCCTCGAACCGGTAGGTCTGACGGGCGGCCAGCATGCGCCAGTCGTCGTGCAGGCGGCGGGCCTGCTCGAGCATGTCGTCGTCCACGTCGGTGATGTTGCGGCACACCTCGACCTCCAGGCCGGTGTGGCGCAGGACCCGGGCCAGCACGTCGATCCAGACGAACGTGGACGCGTGACCGAGATGGGTCGTGCCATACGGGGTGATGCCGCACACGTAGATGCGGGCCGTGCCGATCATGGGAACGGCCCGGCCGTTGAGGCGCAACGTCATGGCGTCAGCGTAGGCGGTCGCCACTACAGTCGGACCGGTCAAGGAGATCGACACCACGTGACCCCAGCCGACGACATCGCGCAGTCCCCGGGGCCGGTGCGCGTCCGCCTGGTCGGTCCGCTGCGGGTGTACGTCGATGGCCGGCGGGTGGTCGATCCGCCGGCGGGCCGGGCCGCCAGCCTGCTGGCGTTGTTGGCCGTCGACGCCGGCCACCTCGTGCCCATCGACCGCATCATCGACGACCTCTGGCCCGGCGGGCCGCCGGCCAAGGCCAAGGAGAACGTGGCTTCGCTGGTCAGCCGCCTGCGCCGCATCGTCGGGCGCGACCGCATCGAGGGCAGCCGCTCCGGCTACCGCCTAGTCCTGTCCGGCGACGTGCGGATCGACCTGCGCGACGCCCAGGCGGGAGTGCTCGACGCCGAGTCCCAGCTCTCCTCGGGCGCCTTCGCTCCGGCCTGCACCGCGGCGCGCGATGTCCTGGCCATACTCGACGCCGGCGAGTTCCTGGAGGATGACCCCTACGCCCAGTGGGCCGAAGCCCCACGCCGGCGGGCGGAGGCGCTCAAGCGTCGCGCCCGCCGCGCCCTGTGGACCGCGGCGCTGGAGATGGACGACCCCCGCTCCGCCATGGAGGCCGCCTCGGCCGCCGTGGAAAGCGACGCCTTCGACGAAGAGGCGCACCGCGCCCTCATGCGGGCTGACCACCGACGAGGCGACCGGGGCGCCGCCCTCCTCGCCTACAAGCGGCTGGAACGCAGCCTGCACGAGGAGATGGGGGCCGCTCCGGCGCGGGAGACCACTGCGCTGTACGAGGCCATCGTCGCGGGCAAGCCGGAGCCGCCCGGCCCCGACGTCCACGGAGCCGGCGGCGGTCCGCGCCCGTCGCCGCTCGTCGGTCGGGAAGCGGAACTGGCGGAGTTGCACCGGGCCTGGAACGACGCCATCGCCGGCACGAGCGCCCTGGTATTCCTCTGCGGTCCGCCGGGGTCGGGCAAGTCCCGGTTGGCGTCCGAAGTCGTCGGCATGGCCGAGGACGTGGGCGGCGTCGCCCTCAGGGCTCGCTGCAACGAGGCCGAGCGCTCGTTGTTCCTCCAGCCGATCCTCGAGGCCCTGCGCGCGTTCCTCGAAACCGTGCCCGAGGAAGTCGTCCGTGAACTGGTCGGGAACTGGGCCGGCACCGTCGGAGAGCTGCTCCCCAGCCTCCGAGCCAGCCTCGGCGACGCCGGCTACCAGCGGACCGGCCCGGAGTTGGAGCACCGCCGTTCGCTCGAGGCGGTGACGGAGGTCGTGGCCCGGATGGCGCAGCGCCGGCCCACCCTGCTCGTCGTCGAGGACATCGAGCACGCAGGGGCGTCGACCCTCGAGGCGCTGCGGTTCATGGTTGGGCGGCTCGAAGCCGAGCGCCTGCTCATCGTGGTGACGGTGCGTCCGGAGGAGGGGCGGGAGGCCATCGAGACGCTGGAGCACCCGGGACGCGAGATCGTCCTGCGGCCGTTCTCGGAGGCGGAGCTCGACAAGCTGGCGTCGGCCATGGGCGTCGGCGGCCTCGGCCGAGCGGTCCACGAGATGACCGGCGGCGACGTGCTGTTCTCCGTCGAGGCCTTCCGCCTGGCCGCCGGCGCCGACCGCTCAGCCGACGCCCTGCTCGTCGCCCGCTCGCTCGCCGACGTGGTCACCCAGCGGGTGCACAACGCCGGCGCCGAGGTCGAGGAGTTCCTGCGGATTGCGGTGGTCGCCGGCAACGTGTTCGACCTCGACCTCGTCGGGCGCATCCAGGGCGCGGAGGTCGAGCGGGCCGAGCGCCTGGCCGAGCGGGCCCTCGACGCCGGCCTGCTGACCTCCAAGGGCCGCGAGCTGGCGTTCGCCAACCGGGTCATCCACGAAGTCCTCTACGACGGTACGCCGGCGGCGGTGCGGGTCAGCCGTCACCGCCGGATCGCCGAGCTGGTGGCCGACCGTCCAGAGCTGGCGGCCGTCCACCACGAGGCCGCCGGCGACTGGGCCGAAGCGTGCCGGGCGTGGGCGTCCGCCGCCGAAGGGGCGCAGCGTCGCTTCGCCAACCGCGACGCAGAGCGGCTGTTCGATGCCGCGGTGGCCGGGGCTGAACGGGCCGGCGACGAGACCATGCTGGCCGATACCTCCCTGCGCCGGGGCCAGATCCGGGAGGAGCTCGGGGATTACGCCGGCGCCCGGAGCGACCACCAGCGCGCGTTCGCCCTGGCCCAGGGCCTCAACGACGGGCGGCTGGAAGCGCTGGCCCTGGAGCGACTGGGCTGGACCGCGTACTACGGCCGCGACGTCGAGAGCGCGGTCGACCTCGCCGCTCAGGCCACCGCCCTGGCCGAGGCGGCCGCTGCCGCGCCCGGCGCACGGCCGAGCGCCCTGGTGCTGGTCGGCCGGGTGCGGCACTGGGCCGGCGACATGCCGGGAGCCGCCGCGGCCTACGAAGAGGCCCTGGCCGACGGCGCCGAGCCCCCGACCGTCGCCTCGGCGTTGAGCTGTCTCGGCGCGCTGCTCGAGCACGGGGACCGCTTCGGCGAGGCGCGCGACGTCCTCACCCGCGCCATGGCAGTGTGCCAGGAAACCGGGTCGTTCCGGGCCTTGCTGCGAACGCTGTTCTTCGCCGGCCTGGCCCGGGCCAACCTCGGCGACCTGGTCGGCGCCCTGCGCGTGCTCGAGCGCAAGCGGGCCCTGCTCGACCGCTACGACGTGCGGTTCTACCGGGCCCGCACGGCAACGACCCTGTCCTGGGTATGGCGAGAGCTGGGCGACGTCGGGCGAGCCGAGGAGCTGGCCGCCACCGCCATCGAGCAGTCACGCGAGGTCTCAGCCGGGTCGTTGCAGACCGAGCAGGAGTTGCACGCGCTGCTGGCCGCCGCCGAGTGCCGGCTGATCAGCGACGACCCAGGCGCAGCCGCACCCTACGTCGCCGAGGCCGAGCAGCTCCTGCGAACGTGGATGCCCTTCCGGTGGCGCGCCGAGCTCCGCATGGAGGACGTGGCCTGCCGCCTGGAGCCGGCGCGGGCGGAACGGCTGCTCGACCTGGCCCGCCAGCGGGGCTCGCTCAAGTACGAGGCGCTGGCCCTGGGCCGCCTGGGCAGCTCCGCCGAGGCGGCAGCAGTCGCCGAGCGCACCGGCTCAGCCCTTCTCGTGGCCGAGGTGGCGCCGGCGCCCCAGGCCCGGGCCGCCCTCCAGCAGATCGCCGCCGGCCTCCCCCGCGAGATGCGGTCGCGCTTCGTGATGCACGGACGGCTCAGCGCCCCACTTCGGAGCTGACGTCCGCCGACGTTAACCCGGAGCGGTCACCGGGGTGACTGTCGTGGGCTCACGCGCCGCGGTCTGGCGGGCCCGGTCGAAGGCCGCCCGGCCCTCCTGCACCTTCGTGGCGAAGCCGACAGGGTCACCGTTGCGAAGGGCGGCGTCGGCGTCGGCGAACGCCCGTCCCGCCTCGTCCAGCAGCCGGCGCACCTCCTCCGACACCACTGCCGGCGCGCCGGGATCGGTCGGAACGTCAGTTCCATTCCCCGTTCCCGGGCCTTCCTCCAGCGTGGGTGGCGCATCGCCGAACACGGCGGTGAGCGGCTGGGACGTCGCATCGACGTAGCCGGCAAGGCTCACATGGAACGCGAAGACCACGAAGGCGGCCACGAAACGCAGGCCGGTGAGTGAGGGCAGGACGGGA
>CAYZMG010000003.1:1724-31727 GCA_964479465.1 uncultured Acidimicrobiales bacterium | reverse complement strand
TGGCGCATCGCCGAACACGGCGGTGAGCGCCTGCTGGAGGGTGTCGCGGATCTGGATGCGCCCGCCGAAGGCGACGATCACCTTCTTCAGTTCGGGGACGGCGTTGGCGCCGGTGGCCTGCACGTACATGGGGCGGATGTAGAGGAGCGACTGCTCGATCGGGATGATCACCAGGTTTCCCAGGAGCACCTCGGATCCGGCCCGGCTCAGGAGGGTGATGAGGGAGGAGACCTCGGGGTCCTGGTTGATGCGGGCGTTCACGATCGCCGGGATGTCGACCTGGCGGGCCGTCGGCAGGCCGAAGTGCTCGAGCTTGCCGTACTCGGCTGGGTCGGCCTTCGCCACCATGAAGGCCGAGAGCTCACGCCGCGAGTCGTCGTCGGAGAAGGGCACGAACGGCTGAAGGATCAGGAACTCCGCCCGGGGCTCGCCCGGCAGCCGCATCAGCAGGTAGTAGGGGTCCATCCGGTTCTCTTGGGGCCGGCCCAGCGGGACACCTGCGGCGTCGACCGGGATCACGGCGTTGACCGGTCCCGCGGAGCCGGGGTCCTGGGCGATGTTCCAGCGATCGGACTGGGAGTAGAACTCGTTGGCCTCGCCGATGTGGTAGCGGCCCCACATGTTGGTCTGGATCCGGAAAAGATCCTCCGGGTAGCGGAAGTGGGCTCGCAGCTCAGTGGGCGGCTCGGCGGTCGAGAACAGCTTGGGGAAGGCCTTGGCATAGGCGGCGACGATGGGGTCGTCAGGATCGACGACGTAGAAGGTGGCGTCGCCGTCGTAGGCGTCGATTGCCACCTTGACGGAGTTCCGCACGTAGTTGAACGGATGGTTCAGGCCGCTGGCGCGGCTCAGCCGGTTGAGGTCGGCCTGCTGCCCGTAGGGGTACATGCTGGTCGTCGTGTAGGCATCGACGAGCCACACGATCCGGCCGTCGAGGACCACGGGGTAGGGGTCCTGGTCGTAGTGCAGGAACGGGGCGATGGCAGCCACCCGTTCGCGCACGTCGCGCACATAGAGGATGCGCGATTCCGGCGTCATGAACCCCGAGATCAGGGGGTTCACGTCAGCGAAGCGGAGGGCGAAGGCAAGACGCCGGGTGATGGACCCGATGCCCACGCCGCCCTCGCCGTCGTAGCGGTTGGTGACCGCGGTGCCGTCCTCCTGGACGTAGTCGATCTCGTCCCGGCCGGCGTTGACGATGCTGTACCCACCGATCGCCTCGCCGTGGTAGAGCCGCGGCTGGGTGATGGTCGGCTCGCCCTGGGGCGGGATGTTCTTGACCAGGAAATCCGGCTGGCCGTCCGACGTCACGGAGTTGGCCGGCGACAGCACGGCGCCGTAGCCGTGGGTGAACGCTATGTGGCGGTTCTCCCAGGTGTCGGAGGGCAGGCTGTCGGGGTTGAGCTCGCGCGCCGAGAGCACGATCTGGGTCGTTTCGCCGCCGACCTGGTAGCGGTCGACGTCGACGTCGGTGAAGCGGTAGAAGGTACGGACCTCCTGGAGGCGCTGGTAGGTGCGCTGGAGCACCTGGGGATCCCACAGGCGGATGTTGCGGACCGTCTCGGCGTTGCTCACCAGCGCCTCGGCTCCGAGCTGTTCGTTGTAGGCGAACGGCCGGACGTCGACCTCGCCCAGGCCCATGGCCGAGCGGGTGGCGACGATGTTGCGCTGGATGTACTCCACTTCCCTGGTGGATTCGGCCGGCTCGACGCGGAAGCGCTGGACGACCGTGGGGTAGACGGAGCCGGCGACCACGGCGACGAGGCCCCACAACCCGACAGCGGTGATCGGCAGGGCCCAGCCCGACCGCCGGATGCTGACGAGGAACAGCAGGGCGGCCACGACGGAGATCACGATCAGCAGGTTGAACGCCGGAAGCTGGGCATTGACGTCGGTGTAGGTGGCGCCCTCCACCGCGCCCCGGGTCGAGAACGCGAGATGGAAGCGGTCGAGGTAGTAGTTGGCTGCCTTCACCAGGGCGATGGCCGCCATCAGGACGGAGAGGTGGGCCTTCACCGCCGGCGTCACGTGCCGGCCCGGGATCTGGAACCTGATCCCACCGTTGACGTAATGGGCGACGGCCGTGACGATCAGCGTCACGACGAGGGCGGAGAATGCCACGTTGGTGAGGAAGGTGAGGAACGGCAACTGGAAGACGTAGAAGCCGACGTCGCGCCCGAACTCCGGGTCCTCCACTCCGAACGGGACGTGATTGCGGAAGAGGATCCAGTCGTTCCAGCGGCCTGCGGCCCCTGAGCCGAAGATGAAGGCCAGCAGCAGGGCGATCCCCAGCCGCACCGCCCCCGGCCGGCGGTCGAGCAGCTGGCGAACCTCGGCCAGCGTGGCCTCCTCGGGACCGGCGGGCCGGATCGCCGGCGCCAGCCGCTCGGCGAGGAGGAGGTTTCCCCAGCACAGGACGAAGAAGCCGCCCAAGGCGGCAAGGAACAGCCCGACCTTGGCCACGATCAATCCCGACCACACGCTGGTGAAGTCGAGGGAGTTGAACCACAGGTAATCCGTGTAGAACCCGGCGATCCCTCGGGCGAACGTGCCCAGAAGGAAGAGGAGCCCGATGCCGAGCCCGAGAAAGAGCCGTCCGGTGCGGGCCCGGCGCGGCACTTCGGACTGCGGGATCATCGCGTCTGCGAGGCTAGCTGGAACGGCTCGCCCCGTGACGTCACCCTCTGACCAACCGCACCGAGCGGCCCGATCTACAGAGGAAGCAGAAGGATCCAGAGAACCCGCGCCACCTTGGTCCCGGAATTCTCCCAGCGGTGGGGCCGGTCGGTGCGGAAGTGCAGTGCGTCGCCCGGCCCGAGCTGGTAGTCGACGCCGTCGACCTCGAAGGCCACTCTGCCCTCGAGCATGAAGAGCAGCTCTTCGCCCTGGTTCTGGCTGAGGCCGGCACCGCTGCCGGCGCCGGCCTCCACCGTCGTGACCGTGCCGTCGAGGAAGAAGCGGGCGTAGGAGCCGGAGATCGACCGGGCCTCCACGCCGGCATGGGGCGAGTACGCCGCTCCGCGCGCCGGCGCCGGCGTGAATGCCACCGGGCCGGCGCCGTCGGCCTCCTCGTCGACGAAGTACCCGACCGGCCGGTCGAAGGCGTCGGCCAGCTTGAGCAGGGTGGTGATGGTGGGGACCACGCCGTTGCGCTCGATCTTGTGGATCGCCGCCGCCGAGACGCCGGCCCGCTCGGCCAACTGCTGCAACGAAAGGCTCTGCTGCAGGCGCAGCTCACGCAGGCGGGGCCCGATCGAGCCGACGATGCGGTCGACGGCGGCTACGGCACCCAATGGCCCCGCCTCCGCGGCCAGGTCAGTCATCCTCTCGACTCTCCTTGACAAGCACGGGAACAGATATTCAGTATAGTAAACGGACGTACATCTATCGTCCATGCCCGCCGAGCGCGAGGGGGAGGTGGCCACGGTGAAGATCGTCGTCGTCGGCGGTGGTGCGGCCGGCATCGGTGCCGCAGGTGCCGCCAAGGGCACCGACAAGAACGCCGAGGTCGTCGTCTACACCGAGTACGAGGACGCGGCCTACAGCCCGTGCGGCATCCCCTACGTGCACGGCAAGGAGATCTCCGACTTCCAGTCGCTGTTCCTCGCCAGCAAGGAGTCATACAAAGAAGCGGGGATCGACATCCGCTACGAGACCGCGGTGACCGCACTCGACGTGAGCAAGCGGATGATCGCTGTCGCCGGCGAGGGCGACGTGTCCTGGGACCGCCTCGTCCTCGCCACCGGCTTCAACTACGCCGACCCCGGCGTGCCTGGGACCGACCTCGAGGGCCTGTACTACGTCAAGAACATCCGCGAGGCCATCGAGTGGGACAAGGTGCTCGACAGCACCAAAGTGGCGGTCGTGGTCGAGGCGTCGCCGCTCGGGCTCGAGATGGTGACCGCCCTGGCCCATCGGGGCATCGAGACCCACCTGGTCGACCACCACCCGTGGGCCCTCTCGGAGGCCACCGACCCTGACATTGCAGCGCCGGTGGAGGAGTCGTGGGCCGAGATGGGCGTGAAGATGCACTTCAACACCAAGCTCGAGGCCTTCGTCGGTGACGGCGCCGGCAAGGTTCGAGCTGTACGCACCGACCAGGGGGAGCTGCCGGCCGATCTGGTCGTGGTGTGCACGAAGAAGGAGCCCAACACGACGCTGGCGGCCGGAGCCGGGCTCAAAGTCGGCTCCACCGGCGGCATCGTGGTCGACGAGCGGATGGCGACGTCGGTCCCCGGCATCTACGCCGCCGGCGACTGCATCGAGGTCCCCCACGGCGTCAGCAACGTCCCCATCCAGGGCCTCTCCGGAAGCCACGCCTACTCCCAGGGCAAGGTGGCCGGCACCAATGCCGCCGGCGGCGCGCGCGCCTACCAACCGGTCTACGTCCCCTGGGGCATGGTGGCCGGCAAGTGGATGATCGGGGGCGTGTCGTTCGGCGAGACGCTCGCCACTGCCCTCGGCGTCCCGTTCGTGCTCGGCCAGGCCACGGGCATCTCCCGGGCCCGCTACTACCCGGGCGTGAAGAAGGTGAAGGTCAAGCTGCTGGCCGAGCCCGGGACACTGAAGTTGATCGGCGCCCAGATGGTCGGCCAAGAGGGCATCAAGGAGCGGGCCGACTTCCTCGCCATGTGCGTGAAGACCGGGATCACCCTCACCGACCTGGCCTACATGGAGAACGTGTACTCGCCGCCGATCGGCGCCCTCAACGAGCCCATCGCCGTCGCCGCCCAGAACGGCCTGAACTCATTGAGATCCTGACGTGGCGTTCGCCCACTGGCTACGCCAGAACTCCGAGCACTACCTGATGATCGACGCCCAGCGCCGGATGGCCGAGAAGTACGGCCGTCCCACACCGCCGAAGCCACGTAGCCTCGTGGAGCGGTTCTGGCTGGACGTGTTCGCCCCCGTCTACCGGCTCCTGCCCTGGAAGCTGCGGAGTTTCACCATGCAGCTGATGCCCGGCAGCCACCGCCAGCAATGGAGCCGGCCGGCGGAGCGAGGGGTTCCGGCCATCGGCCCGGAGGGCCCGAGCGGCCCTCTGAGCGGGACGCACGGTCCGAAACCAGTAACAGCCAAGACAGGTCCCGAAACCGGAGGAGAGTAGATGCCCAAGACCGTGAACGTCTCCCGTCCCGATGACGGCGAGGTTCTGTACGACACCGATGAGAAGATCTTCGAGGACATCAAGGCCAACGCCGGCGAGAAGGCCTTCGTCTTCATCCACACCGTCCCCTACGAGGGCTCCGTGGCCCTGGTCAACCTGCTGACGTCCACCCGCCTGGTGCGCAAGGGCTTCGACGTCAGCATCATCCTGTACGGGCCGGGCGTGCTCCTCGCCTCCGGAACCCGCGGCTTCCCCGCCGTCGGCCAGGAGGCCTTTCCGGGCCACATGGCGATCAACAACCAGATCAAGACCCTCATCAAGGAGGGGGCGACGATCTACGCATGCCGCTTCGCCATGGGCGCGCTGTACGGCTTCCGCGAGGACGACCTCATCGAAGGCGTCAAGGCCTTCCACCCCCTCGACGTGCTCGACTCCGCCCTCACGGCGTGGCGGGCCGGCGCCTTCCAGATCAACACCTGGACCGTCTAGAGCAACCGTCCGACGACGCGAACTCCCCTCGGCCAGAATGGGGCCGAGGGGAGTTCGCTCATCACACTCTGGAGGTGATCCCGTGGACACCATCGCCGACATGGGCGGCATGCAGGGCATGGGGCAGGTAGAGCTGAGCCCGCCCGACGATCCTCCCTTCCACGAGGAGTGGGAGCGCCGGGCGTTCGCCATGGCTCTGCTGGCCATGCGGACGGCAGGCACGAACCTTGACACGTTCCGCTACGCCCTGGAGTGCCAGCACCCGCTGGATTACCTCCTCGACGGCTATTACGGGCGCTGGCTGAAGTGCGCCGAGAACATGCTGGAGGAGAGCGCCATCATCGCCCCCGGTGCCGTCGAGGCCCGGGCCCGCAAGCTGGCCGGCGAGGAAGGCGTCGAGGAGCCGCCGGCGCCGGAACCGAACAAGCCGGACTACAAGCCGACCGCCGGCGGATCCATCCGCCAGATCGACACGCCCCCGAAGTACGCCGTGGGTGACCGGGTGCGGGCCAAGCTCATGCACCCGCCGCGCCACACCCGCCTGGCCCGCTACGTCCGGGGCCGCACGGGGGTGGTGACGATGATCCAGCCGGCGCAGGTGTTCCCCGACACCAACGCCCACTTCCTGGGCGAGAACTCCCAGCACGTCTACAACGTGTCCTTCGACTCCCACGAGCTGTGGGGCCCGGAGGCCGAGTCGTTCGACCTGCGGTTCGACCTGTACGAGGACTACCTGGAGCCCGTATGACCTTTGAGACCGAGTCCAAGCGGCTGCCCGTCGCCCTGCGCACCGAGGCGCTGGAGTCGATCCTGCTGGAACGCCAGCTCGTCGACCCCAAGGTGATGGACACCTACATCCGCATGTACGAGTCCGACATCGGCCCCCTCAACGGAGCCAAGGTCGTGGCCAAGGCGTGGGTGGACCCCGAGTTCAAGGCCCGCCTGCTGGAGGAGGGCACCAGCGCGGTGGCCGAGCTGGGGTTCAAAGGGCCCCAGGGCGAGCACATCGTGGTGGTCGAGAACACGCCAACCGACCACAACGCCGTCGTCTGCACCCTTTGCTCCTGCTACCCGTGGCCCCTCCTGGGCCTGCCGCCCACCTGGTACAAGGACCCCGCGTACCGTTCGCGCATCGTGCGCGAGCCGCGCGCCTTGCTGGCGGAGATGGGGCTGGCCCTCGGCGACGACGTCGAGATCCGGATCTGGGACAGCTCGTCGGAGGTCCGGTACTTCGTGCTGCCCGAGCGGCCCGCCGGCACCGAGCACCTCTCCGAAGAGGAGCTCGCGGCGCTGGTGACCCGCGATGCCATGGTGGGCATCGCCAACGTCGCGGCGCCGGCGTAGCGGCCGTGCCTGCGCCCCAGCCCTCAGCCGTCCTCGACATCGACGGCCCGGCGGCACCGCCCCGCAGCAACGGCGAGCTCGTCTTTGCCGAGCCGTGGGAGAGCCGAGCGTTCGGCCTGGCCATGTCGCTCAACGCCGGCGGTGTCTTCGAATGGGAGGACTTCCGCCAGCAGCTCATCACCGCCGTCGCCGAGGCTGAGCGCGAGGCTACCGACGCGGAGCCGTACAGCTACTACCGGTGCTGGCTGGCCGCGCTGGAGCGGGTGCTGGACGCCGGCGGCGTGGTCAGCCCCGAGCAGCTGCGAACCCGGGCCGAGGAGCTCGAGGCCCGGCCGGCCGGTCACGATCACGATCACGACGGGCACGATCACGACCACTGACGCGCCCAAGACGCTCTCGGTCGACGCCACCTGGGAAGGCGGTTACCGCTGCACGGTCAAAGCCCGCGACCATGTGATGATCGTGGACGAACCGGTCCACGCCGGCGGCGGCGACACCGGACCGCAGCCCACCGAGGTGTACCTCGCCTCGGTGGCGTCGTGCTTCGCTCTGGCCGTCTACCACGTCGCCCGGAAGCGCAGCATCGAGCTTCCCGACCTTCGGGTGCGCGCCATCGGCGAGTACAAGGGCCCGAGCTTCGTCAAGGTCCGGGTCGAGGTCACCTCCACTTACCCGCGCGCCGACCTGGAGCCCTTGCTCGATCGGGCATCTTCGGTCTGCTACGTGTCGAACACGATGCGGGCCGTCGACGACATCGAGGTGGTGCTCGTCGAGGCCTGAGACCCGCACTTAGGGGAGGAGGGCGGCGATCAAGGCGTCCGCAACCCACCGGCCGTAACGATCAGGGGCCCAGCCCCGCCGGATGACAGGAAGCTCCCACAACTCCGCCGCGTTGTAGGTCCACAGGATGTCTCGAGCCTCGTCGACCGCTACATCCGCACGCAGGTGACCTTGCTCGTAGAGCTCACGGGCGAAGTAGGTCATGCCGGTGAGACGCTCGGCGAGCATCTGTTCCCAGACGGCCGCCGCCCCCACGTCACTGGCGGCCGCCGCCCCGCACAAGGATCTGAACGGGGACCGAGCGGGGGGCGCTCTCGCTGAGGTGCGCGCCGTAGACCCGCATCCTCCCCTCCCTGCGCCGCTGACGCGCCTAGGACGGCGGCCGGAGCTTGTAGTGGGCCAGAGACTCGACCTGGCGCAGGAAGTCGGGCGTCCGGCGAAAGCGCGGGGACAGGGTCTCGTGGTCGACGCCCGAGGCGCGCCATCGCAGGACCCGGCGCTCCAAGGGGCGGAGGACGTCGCCCTGCAGATGGCGCCCGCCCCGGGGCACCTCGGCGAGCATCCGGACCCGGCCGGCCCACTCCGCGCTGCGCCGGAACCTCCGGCCGATCTCTTCGTCGTCGACGCCGTCGGCGGCCAGCCGGAGCACCCGGCGCTCGATGGGTCGAAGGGCGGGATTCGGCACGACTACCACCTCCCAGAGGGTGAGAGCGCCAGGATAGATCGGGGCGGCGCGCACCGCATCAGAGGGCGACACTGTGAAGGATTACTCAGCCGTCTCCCGGTCGTCGCGGTAGACCTCGTAGGCCGGCGTCGACCACCCGGGCCCGGCTGATCCCGGCCGCGGGGGCGATGTCGGCCAGGCGGTCGATCGGCACCTTGCCGTTGGGGCCGGAGCGGATGAAGTCGTGCAGCCGTGCAGCCGGCCGTTGTAGACCTCGGTCCGGGTGCGCGGCGGGCGACGGAGAACACGCCGTGGGGCGCGGCGAAGTCGACGATCTCGGCGTCCTTGAAGACGTAGATGCCGAGGCGGAAACCGGGCTTCCTCACAATCACCGGCGGCCCAGCGCCGGCTCGGGCCGGCGGGAGGCGACGTCGATGGCCAGGCTGAACAGGCGCGACGCCAGTTCGGGGTCACGCCAGTTGTGGGCGGCGGCGAAGTCCATCCAGTCACAGGGCGGGATCACCGCTTCGGTGCTGTAGTCGATCTCGTCCCAGGTGGTGGCCAGCTCCATGAGCTCCAGCGTCGTGGCCACGTCGACCTCGACGTTGAGGAGGAGGTCGTGGTGCCGGGGGGCAATCCTGGCGAAGCGGCAGTCGCAGGTGGCGGCAGGTCGTCGGGCGCACGTCGTCTTGTTCATTTGACGCCTCCACTGGTCTGATGAGGTGGAAGCCGTCAGCATGCCCGATCCCGGTTGCACAGGGATTGCACGGGTGTGCAATATCAGACGGAGTTCATGCCGGCGTTGCAATCAGGACCCGCAGGCCCTGGGCGCCGACGCCCAGCTCAATCACTGTCGGTCGAGTGCCAGCAGCGCGTCGCGGAAGCAGGCGATGGGCGCCTCGGCCACGCCGGCGCCGACCTGGCCGGTGCCCTCGCTGGCATGCAGGATGCCGGTGTTGACCTTGGGCGTGATGCCGAGCTCGACCACCTTGCGCACGTCGATGCCCATGGGCGTGCCCCGGTAGTCGAGCGTCGGCAGCTTCAGGCGGGTGCTGCGGGCCACGGCGATGCGGTCGACCTCCTCGGTGGTGGCGATGGCGTCGGCCATGGTGCCGCCCACGAAGGCGGCCACCGCCGGCGAAGCCGCCGCTGCCGATCCGCCCAGGCCGATCAGCTCCAGCACCGCGCTGTCGCCGATATCGGGGGCCGCCTGATCCGGGCCGTAGCCCGAGTAGTACATGGCGTTGCCCACCGGCGGGGAGGCGGTGATGAACCAGTCGTCGGAGCCTGACAGGCGGATGCCGTAATCGGTCCCGTTGCGCGACATGGTGGTGACCAGGCTGGAGCCCTCGACCTGCTCGGCCCACAGGGTGAGCGACTTGGCCGCGGCCATGGCCAGGTTGAGGAAGAACAGGTGGTTGCCGGCGAGGAACGTGCCGAGCTCGGCGCGGCGGGGCGCCTCGAGCCCGATGAGCTGGGGCAGCAGGGCGCGGACGAAGAGGTTGGTCGTGGCCTGGGTGCGCATGTGGAGGTCGTCGCCCATCTGGAGGCCCTGGGCGGCCAGGCCGAACACGTCGATCTGGCCTACCTGGGCCAGGCACTGCGACAGGAGCGGACCGGCCACTTCCCGAAGAAAGACCAGGCGCTCGACCGCCGCCGGTGTCTCCCGACCGAACCAGGGCACCTCGCCGGGGCCCTGGTTGATGGCCGAGTAGGCCCGGGTGCCGCCCTGGGGGTTGTCGACCACGAAGACCGGCATGGACGGCCCGACAGCGCTGGCCATCGGAACCACCGCCTGGTGGAGGTTGGCCGGCTCCAGCTGCACCTCGCCGGCCGCCAGCAATGCTTCAGCGGCGTCGGGCGTGCCGGCCCAGCCCTCGGCCATCACCGCGGCGCGCACCGAGCGGCGCAGCGGGTCGCATACTCGGTCCCAGCCGATGCGGGGGCCGCAGTGGATGATGGTCCGTTCGCCCATCCCGGGCACCACGGCGCCGGCCGTCTCGATGGCCACGAGCATCGGGGTGCCCTGGTCGAGCCGGCGGGCGACCTCGGCGTTGGCCTCGTCGATCGCCGCCGCCCGCTTCCCGTACAGCCGGCTCAGGGCGGCGACGACCTCGCCGTCCCCGCCGGCCGGCGGGCGCCAGTCGACGTGGACCACGGGCCGACCCTGAGTGCGGATGGCGTCGGCGAACAGTGGCAGGCCGAGGTTCACCACCTCCACCTCGCCGGGAAGCTCGACAGCGAAGACGTCCGTCATGATGCGACCTCCCTGTACTCGGTGATGTCTCGGGCGGCGGCGAGCAGCGCCGCCTCGGCGTCGTCGAATGTCTCCTTCCACTTGGCCGCCTCGGAGTGCAGGGAGCGAGCCTCGGTCGCGCACGACCGCACCATGGCGTGCACCGCATCAGGCGCCGCGCCACCCTGGGCGGAGCGGGTCAGCACGATCTGGCGGGGGTCCAGCACGGCGGACAGGTCGTGGCCGGCCAGCCCGAGCGGACGCCCGTCGAGCACGACCGACGCGTTGTCGAGCATCTCGCCGGTGATGTCGATGCCCCGCAGGCCCTTGGCCGCCGCCTCCCGAACCGTGCGGCCGACGATCAGGTAGGCGGTGCGGTAGTCCACGCGGCAGACGGTGACCACGTGCTCGGCCAGGTCGGTGGCCTGGGTGAAGCCGGAGGTGAGGGCGTCGGCCATGCGGCTGGCGTTGACGCTCAGCGTGCGGACCACGCCGGCCATGAGCCTGGTGACCCGGCCGGCCAGTTCCAGGGAGCGAGGCACCTCGCCGTAGGCGAAGATCAGGTTGTCGCTGCGCGCCGAGGGGCTCTTGACCACGGCCAGGAAGCCCCCGAGCCGGCCGATGAGGATGCCCGATGCGCCCCGCACGATCGACAGCGAGTAGGGGTTGCGCTTGTTCGGCATGAGGACGCTGGAGCGGGTGTAGCCGCTGTCCAGGTCGACGTAGTCGAACTCCCCGCTCGACCAGATCTCGAGATCCTCGGCCAACTTGCTCTGGTTGGAGAGCATGCTGGCGGTCGTCGCCATGATGTTGATGAGGCCGTCGACCTGCCACATGGCGTCGCGGGTGTGCTCGATCACGCCGTCGAAGCCGAGCAGGCCGGCGATGACGGAGCGGTCCTCGAGCAGGCGGCTGCCGTTGACACAGCCGGCGCCGCCCGGGCTGGTGTCGACCCACGCCAGCCCGTCGAGCAGGCGGCGGGCGTCGCGCAGTGTGGGGTAGGCGAACGAAAGGACGTAGTGGCCGAAGGTCGAGGGCTGGGCCTGCTGCAGGTAGGTCTGGTCCGGCATCAACGTCTCGGCGTGCTTGGTCGCCTGGGCGACGACGCTGTCGACGAAGCCGGCGGCGTCGTCGACAAGCTCGACGAGCTGGCGGCGCAGGAGCAGGCGCAGCGAGAGCCGGGTGGCCTCGCGCCGCGGGCGGCCGGCGTGCAGCCAGCCGGCGACGTCGCCCAGCCGGGAGGCGAAGTAGTGCTCCCGGGAGTTGTAGGCCTCGCCATGTGACGGGTCGTAGGGGAAGTCCTCCGGCGCGGTGGCGTAGACCTCGAGGAGCAGGGAGAGGAGCTGGCGGGCGGCGTCCTCGGGCACGACCCCGCGGCCCCGGAGGTCGAGCACGTGGGCGATGTCGGCCAGGTTGAGCCCGTGGTGGAGCAGGGGCGCATCCGCGTTCTCCAGGGCGAAGCCCGACTCGATCAGCTCGCGGGCCGGCGCGCCGGTGACCGCTTCGGCGCCGGTGACGTCGCTCATGACTCCTCCAGATGTGCGGCCGCCGCGAGCAGGCCGCCCATGTGATCCGCGGCGGCCAGCAGGCCGCCGGTGTGCCAAAACACGATGGGCCCGCCGGCGCCGGCCGCGATGAGGTCGAGCACCACCGCGAACGCCTTGGCCGTGTAGACGGGGTCGAGCAGCAGCCCCTCGGTCCGCAGGGCGATCGCCGCCGCCCGTTCCCCTGCCTTCGACGCAAGGCCGAAGCCGGGGCCGCGGGCGTCGACCAGCTCGAACGGACCGCTCTCGATTCCGAGCAGCGACGCGCACCCTCGGGCGAGGGCTTCGATCTCAGCGGTCGCCCGATCGACGGGGCGGCTCACCGATGCGCCGACGACCCGCCAGGTGCCGCGGGCGACGTGGGTGCCCACCGCCAAGCCGGCGCACGTGGTGCCCGAGCCGCTGGCGATCACCACGGCCCAGGGCTCGACCGCCGCCCTGTCGAGCTGGCCGGCCAGCTCCTCGGCGGCCACGACCATCCCCACCGTTCCCACCGCAATGGCGCCACCCCGCGGCACGGGGTACGGCCGCCGGCCGGCGGCCTCCAGCTCGGCAGCGACCTCGACGACGGCCGTGTCCACGCGGCTGCGGTCCGGGTCGCCGGTGTAGCGGACGTGGGCGCCGCACGCCAGGGCGAGGGCCAGGTTGGGGTGCCTGCGGGCGGGCTCGTCGCCATAGAGGACCAGCTCGCAGGCGATGCCGGCGGCGCTGGCTGCCGCAGCCGCGGCAGGGCAGAAGTTCGACCCCGGCCCCCCGCCGGTCACGAGGGTGTCGCAGCCGCCGGCCAGGGCGGCGCCGACGAGGAACTCCAGCGGGCGGGCCTTGTGGCCGGCGCCGGCGAAGCCGGTGAGGTCGTCGCGCTTCACGTAGACCGGCGGGCAACCGAGTCGCGCCTCCAGGCGCCGGGCCCGCACCAGCGGTGTGGGCAGCGTGGCCAGCGGGAACCGATCGAGCACCTCCACATTGGAGCTCCGATCCTCCGCTGCGCTTCGGTTCTCGCTCACGCCCACTTGTCGGTCTCCGCCAGCCGGGCCGCCCGGGATCGGGCCACCACTTCGTCGACCATGGCCTGGGCGCCGGCGATCGCCGGCGTAGCCAGCAGGGCCTTGAGTTCACCAGCATCGAGGAGTCGCGTCTCCTCCAGGGCCGCGGGATGGCCGGCGCCGGGCTGGATGGCGGCGTGCATCCGGGCCTGCGCCTCGTGCTTGCCGTAGCGGGCGGTCAGGGTGGCGAGGACCCGCTCGGAGCCGGCGCCCGCCCCGACGTTGGCGGCCATGGCCTCCACGCCGATCTCGAGACCGGAGAGGAGACCGATCGCCGTCTGCAGGGCGACGCCGGTCAGCAGGCACACCTCCGGGAACGCGACCCACTCCGCCTTCCACCCCCGGCCGTCGCGCTCGTGGATCTGGACCATGGCTTCGAGCAGCACGCCGGCGCTGGCCCGGACCAGGCGGGCGAGGGTGTCGAGATGCTCGCTGCGCTCAGGGTTGCGCTTGTGGGGCATGGTGATGCTGCCCACCGAGTCGGCAGTGGTCGGCTCACGGAGCTCGCCGATCTCGGGGCGCTGCAGCTCCAGCACCTCGTTGCCGATCCGGGCCAACGTGCCACAGATCATCGTCAGCACAGAGGCAAACTCGGCCAGGCGGTCACGCGAGGTGAGCCAGGAGATGCCCGGGTCGGACAGGCCGAGCTCGGCGCAGAACGCCGAGCGCACCGCCGGCCCGTCGTCGCCGAAGAACCCCAGCACGCCGACGGCGCCGCCGAGCTGAGCCACCAGCCAGCGCGACCGGCCCTCCCGCAGCCGGTCGAGGTGACGGCGCACCTCGTCGGCCCACGACGCGGCCTTGAACCCGAACGTGATCGGCGATCCCGGCTGGCCGTGGGTGCGCCCGACCATCACCGTGTCCCGGTAACGCTCGGCCAGGTCGACGAGGAGATCCTCGACGGCCCGGAGGTCCCGCCACACCACTCCCCCGACCTCGTCCATGGCCACCACCGTCCAGGTGTCGGTGACGTCCTGCACGGTGGCGCCGAGGTAGACGTGCTCCGACGCCGGCGCCGGCAGCACCCGCTGGAGGCCGTGTATCAGGCCGAGCGTGGAGTGCGACGTGCGACGGGTCTCCTCGGCGACGAATGCCAGGTCGAGCCGGTCGACGTGGGCCGCAGCGGTGATCTCCTTCGCCGACTCGGGCGGGATGATCCCGACGGCCGCCTGAGCCCGGGCCAGGGCGGCGAGGATGTCGAGCCAGGACTGGAGGCGGGCCCGCTCGTCGAAGACGGCGCGCAGCTCGTCGGTGCCCCAGAGGTGGGCGTAGAGCTCGGACTCCGTTATGCGGGCGCCCACGCCGGCTCCGCAGCTTTGGCAATGGCGGCCAGGGCCTGCTTCACCTGATCGAGCGACGCGCCCCACGGCACGGCCACCGTGATCCCCTGATCCGCGATCGAGTCCTCCAGCAAGCAGCACTTGGTCAGCAGCGGCCGGCCATCGGCGGGGAAAGGCAGCAGGGGGCAGAGCTCGACCGCGTCCTTCGGGCGCTCGCCGTAGAACCACTCGTGGATGCCGCGGGACCGCTCGCAGCCGAGCAGCGTCCAGTCGGCCTGGGGCGGTCGCTCGTCGAGGAAGGCGATGGTGGCCGGGCCCTCCACGCCGAAGCCCGAGCCCCGGCACGGGACCAGGTACCGCTCCGACGGATGAGTCGCCGCCAGGTCGACGAGGTCGACAACGTCGGCTATGAGCTCGATCGGCGGGAGGTCCTCGGCCAGCTCCAGGACCCGGCAGGCCTGGTCGAACAGCTTGGCCGGACGGGGCGGGACGACGTCGCCCACCCGGATGCGGATGGGCGCCGGATCGAGGATGAAGCTCACGTGGTGGTAGCGGCCCTCGACGACGGTGCAGCGGGCGCTCTGGCCGCCGGCCATCTGGCCCAGCGCGCTGGGGATGCCGGTGTCGACGTCGGGGGCGACGACGAACACGCACTCGTCGGGCAGGGCGAGGACTTCGACGGAGGTGATAGGCGAGAACAGCGGCTCGTCGTCCGCCTTGGTCACCCGCACGAGCGCGGTGTCCCGGCCGGCGCGGGCGACGATGAACCGGGTGTGGCGGTAGGCCTCCCGGCCGAGGAAGTGGCTGGTGAGCCGCTCCCCGGTGAGGGGGCCGTCGACGGTCGCCACCGACACCCGCCGGTACTGGCCGGGGACGACGTTGCTCACCGGCGCAGGGCCGGCTTGGGCGTGAGCTGCGCCGCCTTCGGCGTCAGCGACATCGTGTCGGCCCGCAGGCCGAGACGCAGTGTCTCCACGCCGAGGACTTCGGCCACGGGGATGTTGGCCAGGTTGACGTTGGGCCCGCAGTGGCGCATGAACCACACCGCCTGGTCTTTGCGAGGCGTCTCGAACACCACCCGCTCCACGCCACCGGCGTCGATCACCGCCGCGATCACGTCCTCACGGATGGTGCCGGCGCCGTCGTAGATGCCGACCGTCCCGCTCTCCCGGCCCTCGGCAAGCACCCAGCGGGCGCCGGCGGCCAGGTCGCCGACCACCTCCTCGGCCCACTGCGCACACGAGGGCTGGTCGGCTGCATTCTTGGCGCCCACCTCGGAGAGCACGGTGAAGCGGCTGGTGGCCGAACGAATCAGGTCGTACTTCTCGTCGCGCCGCATCGGCGCCGCGCCCCGCGACACCTCAATGCAGGAGAAGCCGACGCCGGCGGCCCAGTCCAGGAACTCCTCGACCCGCCGCTGCACCCAGGCCACCTCAAGCAGCGTGCCGCCCACGCAGGCGAGAACCCCGTGATCGGCCAGGGTGGCCAGCTTGGACGCGACGCCCGGGTCGAGGTAGGCCGTGCCCCATCCGAACTTCCAGATGTCGATGTAGGCGCCGCAGGTCTCCAGGACACCCGGAAGCTCGTGAGCGGGAAGCCCCTTGTCAAGCACGTGGGTGATGCCGACCGAGCGGGGCTTGGAAGGGCGCTCGGGGAGTTCCAGTGGGAACGGCGGACCCATAAGTCCTATGGTAGAGAGCTGTCTACTTTAGTGCAAACAGCGGATCCGAGCCCGTTGGATCTCGGCCACCTGGTCGAAGCGCTGCGGGCCAACCCGGGCCTGCGGAACAAGGCGCCGATCGCGCTGGTGCGCGAGGTGTTCGGCGCCGGCGACTGGCTGGCCGGTCCGGGCGACGACGGGGCGGTCGTCGACGGCTCCCTCGTGGTGGGCGGCGAGGCCATCCTGCCCGCCTTCGTGGCCGCCGACCCCTACGGTGCCGGCGTGGCCGCGGTGCTGGCCAACGTGAACGACCTGGCGGCCATGGGCGCCGTCCCCCTCGCCATCGTGGACACGATCGTGGCCGGCGACGACGTGGCCCGCCTGGCACTGCACGGCATGCGCGACGCGTCCGAGCTCTACGACGTGCCCATCGTCGGCGGCCACCTCACCCGCCATGACGGCCCGCCGGCGCTGTCGGCCTTCGGGCTCGGGCGGGCCGAGCACGTCCTGTCGGTCCGCAACGCAGCGGCGGGCCAGCGCGTGATGCTGGCGTGCATCACCGAGGGCACCATGCGGAGCGATTTCCCGTTTTTCGCCTCCTTCGACGAGCGGGGCGAGCGTCTGGCCGGCGACGTGCGCACGCTGGCCGCGGTGGCCGGCGCCGGCGCCTGCGTGGCGGCCAAGGACGTCAGCATGGCCGGCATCGTCGGCTCGCTGGCCATGCTCCTGGAGTGCCACCGTCTCGGGGTCACCGTCGACCTCGACGCCGTCCCGGTGCCCGCCGGCGTGGACCTGGCCGACTGGCTGGTTGCCTTCCCGTGCTTCGCCTTCTTGCTGTGCGTGCCGGCGGGGCGGGAGGACGACTGCGCCCGGCCGTTCACCGAGCGCGGCATCCCCGCCGCCGTCATCGGGACGGTCGACCCCACCGGCGAGGTGGCGGTGGCCGCCGGCGGCCGGCGGGAGGTGGTGATCGACCTGGCGTCGGAGGCCGTGACGGGCCTTTAGCTCTTGCGCCGGGCGGCCTGGAGGTCGATCGCCATGGGCTGGTGGTGCACGCCGACGTAGACCTCGACCTCGCCGTACTTGTGCCAGCCGAGGCGCTCGAACAGGGCGACGTTCTGAAGCTGGATGTGGGCCACCATCTCCCGTCCGTCGCGCTCCCCCGCCGTCGCCACCGCGAACCGCACCAGGGGGCGGCCGAGGCCGTGGATACGCGCGGATCGCACGACGGCCAACCGGTCGCCCTGCCACAGCCGGTCGGCCCGGTCGAGCGGGAAGAGCCGCACGGTCCCCACCGGCGCGTCGTTCAGGTAGGCCAGCACGTGGACCACGTCGGGGTCGTCGTCGTACCCATCCCGGTCGGTGCAGGTGAAGAGCTGCTGCTCCTCAACGAAGACCTCGTGGCGGATGCGGTAATGAGTCTCGAGCTCCTCGGGGGTGACCGCCGGCCGGCACACCACCCGGGTCCGCCGGTGGGTACGGAGATCGCTCATGGCTTGGAAAGAAGGGTGACGGCCTTCTCCACCGTGCTCATGGCCGAGCACGCCTGGCAGCGGGCGCAGCCGGCGGCGGCGCCCTCGGCGCTGAGGCCGCGGGCGGTCAGGTAGGGCACGACCTGGCGGTAAACCGTCTCGGTGTACTCGGCCGACGGCGGCGGGAGGTCCTCCATCAGGCTGCCGGCGATCGGGCGCAGGGGGACGATGAAGGGATAGACGCCCATGTCGATGGCCCGCTTGCAGCCGTCGATGGTGAGCTGGGGGTCCTCCCCCATGCCGAGGATCACGTACGTCGACACCTGGCCGGCGCCGAACAGGCTGACGGCCCGCTCCCAGGCCCCGAAGTAGCCCTCGATGCCCGTCCGGGCCTTGGCCGGGGCGATGCGCTCCAGGACCGCGGGGTCGAAGGTCTCCACGTGGATGCCGACGGAGTCGATGCCCATGTCGTGCACCCGGTTGATGACGTCGAGGTCGTCCGGTGGCTCGAACTGCACCTCGACGGGCAGGCCGGCGGCCTCCTTCACCGCCGCGCCGCACCGGGCCACGTAGAGCGCCCCCTTGTCGACCCCGGTCGTGCTGCCCGTGGTCAGCGTGGCGTCGACGGCGCCGTCGAGCTCCTTAGCCGCCACCGCCACCTCGGCCAGCTGCTCGGGCCGCTTTTTGGCGATCGTGCGCTGGGCGTCGAGCGAAAGCCCGATGCCGCAGAACTGGCACTGGTCGGAGTTGCCCCAGTAGGCGCAGGTCTGGAGAACGGTGCTGGCGAGGGAATCGAGGTGGAGGAGGGCGATTTTCCAGTACGGGATGCCGTCGGCCGTCGTCAGGTCGTAGTAGCGGGGGCGGGGGGCGCCGGCGGCGGCGGCCAGCCGGGTGCCGTCGAGGTAGATGCCGAAGCCCTCGTCCTCGGACCGCAGCGAATAGGGCGACGACTTGGCGAAGGGGGCGTCGACGGGGACGGTGACGGCAACCCCCTCGATCCAGAGCATCCCTGAGTCGCTCGGGCCGGCGCCGCCGTGGCGGGCCTCCATGGACGCTTCGACCCGGAGCCCCTTGCTCTGGAGCTCGGTCAGAAGTTGGGCGAGGGTGGCCGGCGGGCCGAGGAGTGAGTCGGTCGACACGAGGCTCCTACTGGAGGGTGCGGATGTGTCCTATAGGAAACGCTTGTCCTCTAGGCAACATGCGGGCGGGCACGAATGTCAACTACCGGTTGGCGGCGAGCTCGCGGTAGCGGATCGAGAAGGCGGCGGCGCCGATGAGCGACAGGTCGATGTCGGCTGCGGTCTCGGGGTCGAAGGACGCCACCCGGACGGCCAGCTCGGTGGCCTCGGCGTCGGCCGCGACCAGGCTGGCCAGGTCGGGACAGGACGCCCGCAGCTGCTCGGCCACCCTGCCGACCAGGCGCACGACCGTCTCGTAGCGCTCGGGCATGACCATGGCGACCGGATACAGCCGCTCCTCAGCCCGGAACCACCGGCCCAGCATCTCCCGGGGAACCTCGGCATCGGAGAACGGTGAGGCGGCCCGCTCCTGGGGCGTCTCGTCGGTGCTCATGCTGCCCTCCTTCCACCCTGGCTCCCTGGCCAACCCTACACTATGATGAACAGGCATTTCCCATCCTGTTTTCCAAGGGGGCGCTCCGGACATGGCCAAGACCGCGGTCGTCGCACTGGGCGGGAACGCCCTCACCCGCGAGGGCCAGGCCGGCACGTATACCGAGATCGAGGCCAACGCCACCCTCATGGCCAAATCGGTCTGCTCCCTGCTGCGCACCGGCTGGCGGGTGGTGCTCGTCCACGGCAACGGCCCCCAGGTCGGCAACCTCGCCATCCAGGGGGAGGAAGGCGCCCGCATCGTGCCGGCGCAGCCGCTGTTCGCCCTGGGCGCCATGACCGAGGGCCAGCTCGGCAGCGTCATCACCCTCGCCCTCCGGAAGGTGGGCGACGCCGGCCATCCCAACTGGATGCGGGGCGCGGTCGCTGTCGTCACCCACGTCTCCGTCAGCCCCGACGACCCCGCATTCGGAGACCCCACCAAACCGATCGGACCGTTCTTCTCCCGGGAGCAGGCCGAGTCCCTGGCCGCCGAGCGGGGCTGGGTGGTCAAGGAGGACGCCGGCCGCGGCTGGCGCCGGGTGGTTCCGTCGCCCCGGCCGGTGACGGTCCTGGAGACGCCGGCCATCCGCGCCCTGCTGGAGCAGAACATGGTGGTCGTCGCCGCCGGCGGCGGCGGCGTACCCGTCGTCCGGGGCCAGAGCGGCGGCTACGTCGGGGTGGACGCCGTCATCGACAAGGACTACGCCGCCGAACAGCTGGCCACCGCCCTGTCCGCCGAGGCGCTCGTGCTGGTGACGGGGGTCGACTCCGTCCTGCTCCACTACGGCACCCCGGAGCAGGTTCCGATCCACGAGATGAGCGTGTCCGAGGCGGAGACGTACCTGGCCGACGGTGAGTTCCCCGAAGGCAGCATGGGACCGAAGATCCGAGCCGCCACCCAGTTCCTGCGCCGGGGCGGCGAGATCGCCGTCGTGACGACCCCGCGGCTCGTCTACGCGTCCTTGGAGGGCACGGTGTCCAAACTCGAAGGTGAGCCCGGCACCCGCATCGTGCGGGTCCGCCCGCTCACGGCCGCCTGATGAGCACCCGGGTGAAGGTGTACGCGGACACCTACCTCGACTCCGTCCTCCAGCTGTCCGGCACCCGCTCGATGTTCGAGGTCGAAGGCGTGGAGTGGGCGGCGGCGGCCATGGCCACGCCGGCCAACGTCGAGACGCTTCTCGGCCAGGGCTTCGACCAGTCCGAGCTGGGAACCACGTCGGCCAACGACCTGTTCGTCGCCGTGCGCGCCGTCGACGACGCCGCCCTGGAGGCCGCGGTCGAGGCCGGCGAGCAGGCGCTGTTCGCCACCCGTGAGGGCGCCGGCCGGGAGAAGACCGAGCGCCAGGCGCGCACGACCGAGGAGGCCATCGGCCTTCAGCCGGGGACCAACGTCGCCGTCGTCTCCGTGCCCGGTGACTACGCGGCCATGGAGGCCCACAAGGCCCTGTCGGCCGGCCTCCACGTCCTCCTCTTCAGCGACAACGTCTCCGTCGATGACGAGGTCGAGCTCAAGGACCGGGCCAAGGAGGTCGGGCGGCTGCTCATGGGGCCGGGCGCCGGCACCGCCATGCTCGGCGGCACCGGCCTCGGGTTCGCCAACGTGGTGAAGCAGGGGCGGGTCGGCGTCATCGCCGCCGCCGGCACCGGCGCTCAGGAGGCCATGAGCCTGCTGGACCGGTGGGGGGCCGGCGTGTCACACGTCATCGGCCTCGGCGGCCGCGACCTCAACGACACCGTCGATGGACGGATGGCCAAGCTGGCGGTGGCGGCCATGCATGCGGACCCCGGCACCGACGCCATCCTGCTGGTGTCGAAGCCGCCGTCGGCCCGCGTGGCGAAGGACGTCGTCGGCCTGGCCGGCGGCACTCCCCTGGTGGCCGCCCTCGTCGGCCTCGACACCCCGCTCGACCTGCCCCAGGGCGTCGAGGTGGTGACCACCCTTGAGGAGGGCGTCGTCCGGGCGCTGGCCGCGGTGGGCATCGAGGCCCCCGAACCCTCGGCGGGGCTCGTCGCTCAGGTCGAGACGGCGTGCGCCCGCTTGGACGATGAGCGCCGGCTGGTGCGGGGCCTGTTCTCCGGCGGGACGCTCTGCTACGAGTCGCTCGTGATCATGTCCCGCCTGCTCGGGCCCATCTACTCCAACACACCGATCGACAAGCGGTACGGGCTGCCGGCGCCGGCCGGCGCCCATGTCTGCCTCGACCTGGGCGAGGAGGAGTACACCAAGGGCCGGCCCCACCCGATGATCGACCCGGAGGCGCGGGTGGAGCTGATGCGGGAGGAGGGCCGATCGGCGGAGACCGCCGTGGTGCTCGTCGACGTGGTGCTCGGCCACGGCTCCCACGCCGACCCCGCCGGCCAGCTGTCGCCGGTGTGCGCCGAGATCATGGCCGGCGGTCGTGGCCCCCAGGTCGTGGCCTACGTCCTCGGCACCGAGGGCGACCCGCAGGGCTTTGCCGCACAGCAGGCCAAGCTTCGGGAGGTGGGCTGCATCGTAACGGAGACCGCAGCGCGGGCGTCGCTGGCGGCGGCGGCCATCGCCCTCAGGGATCCTTCGCGGGTCACCGGCGCCCCGTGACGTCCGGCCCCCGGGTGGCGCTGGTCACCTACTCGACCAAGCCGCGCGGGGGCGTGGTCCATACCCTGGCCTTGGCCGAGGCCCTCACCGCCGCTCGGGCCGACGTGACGGTCGTCGCCCTGGGCGACCCCGATGCGGGATTCTTCCGGCCGGTAGCGGCCCCCTTCACGATCGTGCCGGCGCCGGCGCCGGCGGACACTTTGGAGGACCGGGTGTTCCAGTCGGTCGACGCGCTGGAGGCCGGGCTGTCGGCGCTCGCCGGCCGGTTCGACGTCCTCCACGCCCAGGACTGCATCGCGGCGCGGGCTGCGGCCCGGGTCCGCGATGCCGGCGCCGGCATCCCCGTGGTCCGCACCGTTCACCACGTCGACGACTTCACGACGCCGGCGCTGATCGACTGCCAGCGCCAGGCGATCCTCGAGCCCGACATCGTGCTGGTCGTCAGCCAGCACTGGCGGACGTTGCTGAAGGACGAGTACGGGGTCGACGCCGGCGTGGTCTACAACGGGGTCGACCGGCTGCGCTTCGGGCCGATCGCGGCAGAACGGCGGACCGCCCTGCGCCGGCAGGTGGGGGCCGAGGACCGGTTCCTCTTCCTGGCCGTCGGCGGCATCGAGCCGCGCAAGGGCAGCGTCCACCTTCTCAAAGCGCTGGCGCGGGTCAAGGCCCTCCTTCCCGCTCAAGGGGCCGCTCGGGCCGCGGTCGACCCGAGCCCGGTGCTGGCGGTCGTCGGTGGCCACTCGTTCCAGGACTACCGGGAGTACAGGGAGGCGGCGCTGGGCAGCCTGCCGACGCTGGGCCTGGAGCTGGGGCGCGACGTCGTGCTGCTCGGCACGGTGCCCGACGGCGACCTCCCGGCCTGGTACCGGGCCGCCGACGCCCTGGCCTTCCCGTCGGTCAAGGAGGGCTGGGGCCTGGCCGTGCTGGAGGCCATGGCCGCCCGCCTCCCCGTGATCGCCACCGACATCCCCGTGTTCCGGGAGTACCTCACACCCGGCGACGACGCCCTGCTCGTACCGCCGGCCGACCCGGTGGCGCTGGCCGGCGCCATGCAGTCGCTCATCGCCGACGAAGCGCTGCGGGACCGCCTGCGCGCCGCCGGCGCCCGGGTGGCCAGCCGCTTCACATGGGAGGCCGCCGCCTCCCGGCACTTCGCCCTCTACGCCGGGATCAGGCTTCCCGATGCCAGGGGCGCCTGACCAGCCGCCGCCCGCCTACCACTCGACAACGCCGGCAACGGCGCCGTCCACCACCACCGTCCGAGCGGGGACCACGGCGCCATCGGGAAGCTTCGACGCCTGCACCAGGCTGCGGTCGCCGATCGTCACCCGGTTGCCGACGTGGGACTGGAACAGCACCGAGTGCGACCCCAGGCGGAGTCCCGCTCCGGAACGGGTGGTGCCGTCGAACGCCGGCCCCCCGTGCACCAGCGAGCGGGTGCCGTAGTAGCCGTGGGGGCCCATGGCGATGCCGGTGTGCTCGAGAGCGTGGAAGGTGGAGTTGCTGCCCATGAAGTCGATCCCGCCGACGACGAACGGCTCACCCTCGTCGGCTCGCAGGGAGCTCAGGGCGGCCCGGCTGGCCGACAGGCGGTCGGGGAGGCGGACGTCGCCGATGATGCGGCTGCGGGCGGACGGGTCGCGCGTCGGGACGCCCCCCAGCGCCGGCAGGTTCCGGAGCGGGTTGAAGGGAGTGCCGCCCGGGTCGTCATTGATGCCCCGCACATTGCTGGGGTTCTCCGCCTGGAGCTGGGCGTACCCGTGGGCGAAGGCCACATTGACCTCGACCACGCCGGCCATGAAGGCGCGGTCGGCCTCGGTGACCGGCACGGTCTTGGCCATCACCTCCTGCTGGCTGATGATGTTGCGGCCCGAGGACACCTTGCGGCCCGACGGGATATGCACACCGGGGCCGACGCGCGCCAGGTGCAGCACCATGGCGTCCTTGTCGACGACCGCCCCGTCGACCTCGGAGTTGAAGCCGACGAACGATGGGCAGTGGGCGGCGCTGCCCGGACAGGTTCCGTGCTCGCCGATCTCGGCCCCGGCCTTCGCCGTTGACCCATGGGCGAGGATCGCCATCTCACCGAGGGTGACGCGGCCCCGGGTGGCGTCGACCACCACGCTGTCCTGGATGTTGGCCTCGTCGCCGACATGGATCGAGCGGGTAGCGCCGGCGGCGAGCAGCCGGGCGAACGGCCCGACGAAAACCTCGTCGCCCAGATGAATATGAGCGGCACCGTAGATGGTCACCGTGGGGTCGACGAAGGACTGGCTCAGCCCGTTCGCTGTCGCGGAGCCGGCGCCGGCGGTGAGGACGAACACGACGATGAGCGCGAGCCGCCGTGTCATGGGCGGAGACTACCTACTCGGAGTAGCCCAGCCGGACCGCCTCCGTACCAGTTCGCCCCGGACCTCAGAGCGCGCGGCCAGCCGTCCAGCCTCGCACTTGCCCGTCCAGCCAACGCGCCTTGTCGTCCAGCTCCTCCTGGGTGACCGAGGAACTGAAGACGTTCCTGATCACCGCGCCCGGCCCTCTCGTATTCGGGAACCAGCGGGGGATGTGCGTGCCAGACCTCCGCTCAATCGCTGTCGCGATTCGGTCTTCGGTCATTTCAATCGTCCTCTCGAGTTTTCTTACCTCCACCATCGGCGTTCCGCCACCAGGAGACAAGGGTCGAAGGTCATCTCTCGTCCCTCAGCGGACGATCACCGCGGGGCATTGGGCGTGGTGGAGCACCTGGGTGCTGACCGAGCCGAGCAGGAGGCCAGCGAAGCCCCCGTGCCCGCGAGTTCCTACGACGACCAGTTCGGCGCCGGCGGACGCTTCGAGAAGGGCAGACGCGGCCGGCCCGTCGACCAGGATCGACTCGACGTGAGGCAAGCGGTTGTCCACGCCCTGCATCGCGGTGGCGACGACGGCGTGAGCCGCCGCTTCCAAGGACGCCCGGTCGGTTGCCGAGACCGCCGGCCCGACCGGAAGTCCCATCCGGGGGTGCCAGCAGTGGACGATCTCGAGCGTGGCGTGCCGGAGCCGCGCCTCGTCTGCGGCCCACAGCAGTGCCCGTCGCGCCGGCTCCGATCCGTCCACTCCGACCACGACCCGGCGCTGGCGCTCGGATGACGCGCTCGGCGCGCCGGGCCGGACAACCACGACGGGGCACGCAGCGTGCTGCGCGCACTGGAGGGCGATCGAGCCCAGGTGCAACGCGAGGAAACCTCCCCGACCCCGATGGCCCACGACCAGCAGGTCGGCGCCACGGGAGTGGTCGACGAGCACGTCGGTGGCTCCGCCCTCGACGACGACACGCTCGATCGACGCCGACCCATCGTCGGCCAAGGTGGCCAGCGTCGAGTCCAGGATGGCCCGGGCCTCCTCCTCGAAGTCCTCTTTGGCGAAGATAGGTGGGGCCACCAACCCATGTGCGTACGTGAGCGCCGGGTAACACCACGCATGCACAGCTTGGACCTTCGCTCCAGTGAGCGCCGCTTCTCGCGCCGCCCAACCCAGCGCGTCCGCGGATGCTTGCGAGCCATCGACCCCGACGACGATGCGCCTGCCGGTCACTCGACGGCCTCCTACCGCGCCGCGGCGGGTACGCCGGCGGTCGACGCCCGCCGGCGAGCAAGGAGAGCCCGATCTCCTCCGGCGTTGACCACATCGACCATGAGCGCGCGACGCCCCTCGCTGGGGTCGACCAGTACAACCCGGAGCCACGCCGGATTCAGTTCCACCTGGCTCGATTCCATGCTTCTACTCTGCCCACAGCACCGGAATCGCGCCAGGGTCGAATGGCCCCTGAAACGACGACGCAAGGTGAATAACCTCCCCCTGGGGTCGCGAGACCGGGATTCGGGTAGGGAAGGTTCAATTGCACCTCCTCCGGCCGGCGCCCGGCGCCGATGACTGCAGGAAGGCATGCTTGACGTCGAGGAACTGAGGCCGGGTGCGATCAACAGGCGGAGATGCGGACTGCGCAGCAGCGGAATCGGAGGCCGGCACCGGTCAGTCCGATCACCGCCGCGCCCTCGATCAAGCGCAGGCCGAGGCCGCTCGCACTACCGCCGCGCTCAGGGAGAGCGAGAACCGCCTGGCGGAGGCCCAGCGGCTGGCCCACCTCGGAAGCTGGTCCATCGACGCCGCCACCGGAACCCGGGTGTGGTCCGACGAGCTGTACCGGCTCTGGGGCTTCGAGCCCCAGGAGTTCGAACCCGACCTGGGGCGGCTCCTCGAGCGCCTGCATCCCGACGACGCCGAACCGGTGCGCCACGCCGCCCTCGCCCAGTGCACACAGCGAGAGTCGTGGGAGGGGGAGTTCAGGGTCATACTGCCGGACGGCACCGTGCGGTGGCTGGCAACCCGTACCGCGCCGCTCATGGACCACGCCGGCACCATCGTCGGCGCCCACGGGACCTGTCAGGACATCACCGAGCGGAAGGTGGCGGAGGAGCAGGTCCGGTTCCAGGCCCACCTCCTCGAGGCCGTCGGCCAGGCGATCATCGCCACCGATCTCAGCGGCCGTATCAGGTACTGGGGCCCGGGCGCCGAGACGCTGTACGGGTGGTCGGCGCAGGAGGTCTCCGGCCGCACCATGGCGGAGGTGGTCCCGCCGAAGGCGGATGGGGAGGATCGCACCGAGGCCCTGCGCCGGCTGGCACGGGGCGAGCCTTGGACCGGCACGCTCGAGCGTGGGCGCCGGGACGGCTCCCTCTTCGTCGCCCAGCTCACCACCACCCCGCTGCACGACGAGACTGGCCGCCTGGTGGGCAACATCTCCATCTGCTCCGACGTCAGCTTGCGCGAGCAGGCGCGGGCGGAGCTGGAGCGGGCACGCGACCATGCCCTGGAGGCGTCGCTGTTGAAGTCGCGCTTCCTCGCCAACATGAGCCACGAGATCCGTACGCCCATGAACGGCGTGCTGGGCATGACGGAGCTGCTCCTTGCCACCTCCCTCGACGCCCGCCAGCGTGAGTACGCCAAGACCGTCCAGGCCAGCGGAGATGCCCTGTTGGCCATCCTGAACGACATCCTCGACGTCTCCAAGGTCGAAGCCGGTCAGCTCGTTTTCGATTCCGTCAACTTCGACGTCACCGCAGTGATCACGGACGTGGCCGAGCTCTTCGCCGGCCAGGCGCACGCCAAAGGGCTCGAGTTCGTGGTCTCAATCGGCGACGACGTGCCCGCCGCAGTGCGCGGTGATCCGGGCCGGCTCCGCCAGGTGCTCACCAACCTGCTCGCGAATGCGATCAAGTTCACCGCGACCGGCTCCGTCAAGGTCTCGGCGACCGCGAGTTCCACCAACCGGGACGGTACGACCTTGCGACTACAGGTGGACGACACCGGCATCGGCATCGAGGAGGCCCACGCGGCCCGGATCTTCGAGCCCTTCGAGCAGGCCGACGCCACCACCTCCCGCCAGTTCGGGGGCACCGGGCTGGGTCTGACCATCACCCGCCAACTGGTCGAGCTGATGGGCGGCGAGTGCGGCGTCGACAGCCGGATGGGGGTGGGTAGCAGCTTCTGGTGCACGGTGGTCCTGGCCCGGGCGCCATACCGACCGGCGCCGGCCTCCGAGGCCGGTCGCACGAACGTCCTCTTGGTTGACGACAATCCCACTGGCCAGGGCCGGGTGCTCCTCGCCGAGGACAATCTCGTCAACCAGCAGGTCGCGCTCGCCATGCTCGAGAGCGGCGGGTACCGCGTCGATGTGGTCGCCGACGGCGTGGAGGCGGTGTCTGCGGCGCGGGCGCAGCGCTACGACGCCGTCCTCATGGACTGTCACATGCCCAGGATGGACGGGTTGGAGGCGTCTCTGGCCATCCGCGCCGAGGAAGGCGGCCGTCGGCGAGCCCCCATCATCGCTCTCACTGCGGGTGCGATGCCCGAGGACCGAGAACGCTGCCTCGCCGCGGGGATGGACGATCACCTGCCCAAGCCGTTCAAGCAGGTCGACCTCCTGGCCACCGTGGCCCGCTGGGCGAACCGATGACACAGTTCACTTCGCCGGTTTCGCAGAGCCTTGGAGGATGGTCACGACCAGGGGGTGGCCCTCGCACACGAACGACACCCGGCCGGCGACCGTAGCCCCGACCACGCCGAGCTCGTAACTCGGACCGAAGGCCACGGTCGGGAGCGAGATTGACGACGGCTGGGCCAAGAGGGCCTTGATGTTCCCGGCGAAGACGTTGGCGAGCTCACCGAGGGCGTCGGTCATGTCGGCGGCGTTCGGAGTGCCAGCGGTCTGCAGCATGGCCGCGGTCAGCAGCGAGCCGAGTGCCTCCGAGCACTCGATCATGACCGCGCCTTGAAAGGCGCCGTGAAGGTTGACCAGGCATGTCGCGTGTGCGTCCTCGCCGACGCTGCTTCCTCCGTTGACGTCGATGGGCAAGCCGATCAGGGATTCCCAGATGGCAGAGGCGATGCTCTCGACGTCGGATTCCAGAGACATTCAGGCTGCTCCGGCGACACGCAGGCGGTAGCAGACGGTGCGGCCGACCTCGAACCGCTCGTAGGCGGGGTCGATCCCGTACGTCGTCTCCGGTCCGCCGAGGAAGAGGAAGCCGCCCGGCCGCAAGACGCGGGCGACCTCGGCAAGCACCTTCCTCTTCGTCACTGCGTCGAAGTAGATGAGCACGTTGCGGAGGAAGATCACGTCCATCGGCGGGATTCCGGTGAGGGGCTGGGCGAGGTTGGCCTGCCGGAACGTGACCATGCGGCGCACAGTCTCGTCGATGCGCCACTCGACGCCGTCCTGCTCGAAGTACCGGACGAGCAACGACGCGGGGAGGCCGCGGTTCACCTCGAGCTGGGTGAACCGCCCGCTGCGGGCGCGATCGAGCACGCCTTCTGACAGATCGGTCCCGAGGATCGTGATCCTGGAAAGGTGCCGGAAGTGTTCACGAACGAGGAGCGCGAGGCTGTAGGCCTCCTGCCCGGTCGCCGCCGCCGCGGACCACATGGCCAAGCGGTCGCCCCCGTTCGCCCTCAGGATCCGGGGGATCAGTTCGCTGCGCAGCGCCTCGAAGGGGTGCACGTCCCGAAAGAACGACGTCTCGTTCGTGGTCATGGCCTCGACCACCGCCGTCATCAGCCGGGTGGTGCCGCCGGACCGGAGAACGCAGACAAGATCCGCCACGGAGCTCAGGCCCTCGCGCCGGGCGAGCGGCGCCAGCCGGGACTCGACGAGGTACTCCTTTCCCGGCTCCAGGGCGATGGCGCTCCGCTCCCGGACGAGTCGGCGGACAAACTCGAAATCCTCGACCGAACACGTCGTGGTCGTCATGACGACGCTCCGGCGATCCAGCGCACGAGCGTCGGGCCGATCTCCTCGAGAGGCAGGACGGCGTTGGCAAGGCCCGCTTCGGCGACGGCGAGCGGCATGCTCGCCACCACCGACGACTTGGCGTCCTGCACCATGACCGAACCACCGGCGGCGCGCACGGCCTCGCAGCCGCGGAGCCCGTCGGATCCCATCCCCGTGAGGACGACCCCGGCCACGCCGCTGCCGTAGACCCGTGCCGCCGAGCGGAACAGTACGTCCGCGGAGGGTCGGCAGGAGTTCTCCGGCGCGTTGTCCGTGAGTTCAATCGCCGCCGATGACGCCGAGCCCCGAAGCGCCATGTGGCGCCCGCCAGGGGCCACGTACACCCTGCCGGCGACGACGGGCTCCGAATCGGCAGCTTCCACCACCTCTACCATCGCCACCCGATCGAGGCGCTCGGCGAGCATCTGGGTGAACACCGCCGGCATGTGCTGCACGATGAAGACCGGCACCGCCAAGCTGGCCGGCAGGGCCGGAACAAGTTCCGCCAGTGCGTTCGGGCCTCCGGTCGATACGCCGATGACGACGGCAGTGACGGCCGCTCGCTCGAAGTGCGCCGGGTGTGCGGCCGGCGCCCCGTGTGCCGCCCGGGTGACCATCTCCGCCGGCGGTCTGGCGACGGCGGAGATCAGCGGCAGCAGCTCGACGCGCACCAGCTCCTCAGCCATGCCGATACCGTCGGCGCGCGGCTTCAGTGCGAATCCCGTGGCGCCGAGGGCCAAGGCATCGAGCGTCGCCGCGGCGCCGGCCCGAGTGAGGTGGCTGTACACGATGACCGGCAGGTGAGGGTGCGAGCGCCGGACGGCAGCCAGCGTCTCGAACCCGTCCATCACCGGCATGTCGAGGTCGAGCACCAGGACATCGGGGCG
>CAYZMG010000003.1:0-1714 GCA_964479465.1 uncultured Acidimicrobiales bacterium | reverse complement strand
GCTTGTCGATCGCAGCCCTGCCGTTCGGTGCCGTCCCGGCGAGGACGAGCCCCGGCGCAGCATCGATGGCATGAGCCACCACGCGGCGCGCCACCACGGAGTCGTCGATGACGAGGACGCGGACGGGCGGGGTGGCGACCAGAGGGCGCGAGACGACGTTCAAATCTGAATGCCCAGCAGCTGAAGCTTCTCGATGATGGCGTCGCTGGTGAACGGCTTCATGACGTATTCGTCGGCGCCCGACTCCAGGGCGCGCCGGACCTGTGGGACCTCGGTTTCGGTCGTCACCATGACCACCTTGGCGGTGGACTCATACGGCGGCCGACGGACCGCCTCGACGAACTCGATGCCCGTCATCTCGGGCATGTTCCAGTCGACAAGCATGACCGACGGCGACAACCCGGCGTCGAGGTGGGCCAGCGCATCACGCCCGTTGGCAGCCTCGATCACGTCCAGCCCGACGTCACCGAGCATGCGGCCGAGGATGAGGCGCATCGTCCGGGAGTCGTCGATCACCAGAACCTGGATCTTGCTCTCCACGTCAGTCCGATCCGATCGTCAGGGTGCGTTCGACATCGAGCATAAGCAGCAAGCTCTCCTCGACCCTGCAGGTCCCGGTGACGACGGCTCGAATCGCGGGGCTCACGTTCTCGGGCAACGGCTCGATCTCGTTCATCGCAAGGTCGACGACGTCGCCTTCACGGTCGACAACCAGGCTCACCGAGCCATCCGGCGTGCGAAGCACGATATTCGCGGTGCGGTCGCCCGGGGTCCGCGGCGGCAGCCCGAGACGCCGGCGGGCGTCGATGGCCGTGACGATCTGACCGCGGAGGTTGAGCAACCCACTCACCCACGGATCGGCCAGAGGCACCCGGGTCATCGGCTCCTCTCCCAGCACCTCCTGGACCATCTGGACCTCCACGCCGAGCAGCAGCCCGCCGACGTGGAACGTGCAGAACCGGCCGCCGCTCATCTCGGCCTCAAGCCGGCGTCGGCGATGAGAATTTCGAGGTCGACGACCTCGGTCACGCCGGCCTCGAGCACCAGGGAGGCCGACACGCCGCGACGGCTCGGGGCCTCACGAGGCGCGGCCGGTGTGGCGACGACGTCATCGATCGCCTTGACCACTAAGCCGATCAGCCCGACGGACGAGTCACAGACAACGGTCTGCAGCCGAGAGGCGGAGGTGGCCGCGACCGGGCGCCCATCCAGCATGCCGAAACGGAGCAGGGGGAGGATAGCGCCGTCGTAGGGGACCACATCGGTCGGTCCGATGCGCTCCACCGACCCGGCGTCGAACTGTTCCAGCCGGCGAACCGATCGAAGACGGACCGCGACCCTGCCGCCGCCCTCGTCCACTGCGACCAACAGGCTGTCCTCGCTGTCCGCCAGGATCGCCGGCGCCGAATCGGCATCGGCCTCGTGGTCGGCGCGGTCGCCGGGCGCTTTGGCGAGGTCGACGCCGTCCGCCGATCCCGTCACGATGCCGGCGAGCACGGCGACGCCGGCGATGTCGAGGATGAGCGAGGGCCGGCCGTCGCCGAGGATCGTCACGCCACCGAACGCCGGCACCGCCCGCATCCCTACCGGCAACGGTTTGACGACGGTCTCGGTCATGTCACCCACGGCGTCGACCACGAGACCGAAGCGCTTGCCGGCAGTGGTCACAACGACGATGGTGACGCCTTCCGCCCCTGAGGTGGGCGCTCCGCCA
>CAYZMG010000002.1:146484-155507 GCA_964479465.1 uncultured Acidimicrobiales bacterium | reverse complement strand
GTGACCTCGGCATCCCGGCCGGGGCGTGGTCGCACCCCAGCGGTGAGCGCCTCGACCCCGGGGCGGTCTCCTTCCACGAGCCGGCGGCCTGAGGCAGCAGGCCGAGGCTGCCCGGGTCCGGATGCGGTCCAGGTCGTTCGTCGTCGATCTCGATGTGGACGGGGCCAGGCCGGCGGTGCGAGCCCTCTCCGGCAGAAAGGACATCGCCCGCCCGGGGCCCCGTCTGAGAAACGGCTGTCTCGTCTTTCCGGGTGGACGGGATCCGGCGTTCCTGCGCCCGGCATGGCCAGCGTTCCAGAGGCCGCTAGACGACGTACCGTCATTCACGACCCCGTCAATGGCGAAGTGTGACGTCGTGGACGACGATCCCATCACGTCCGGCCGGCTTCAGGATCGCCGCTGGGCGCAGGGCGTCCGGGTCAGGACGGCCTCCAGCACTTCGTCGGCCTGCCCGGCCAGCTCGCCGAGGGGCCGGTTGCGGTGCAGCCGAGAGCCCAGGTCGACCTGGGCGATAGCGGACGGACCGAACCGGCGGGTCACGTCGATCAGCATGCCGATCTCCACGCCGTACCCGGGCTCGAGCACCAGTCCCTCGAGTGCGTCCCGACGGACGGCGACCTCGCCGGCCAGGGGCTGGCGCAGGAACGCCAGCTCCGGGAACAGCCGGCGCAGCAGCGGCCGGGCCAGCAGCTCGGTGACCCGGCCGCCGCCGGCGTCACCCGGGCGTTCATACGTGCCCTTCACCATGACCAGCGTCGGGTCGGCGACGAGCGGCTCGATCAACCGGGTGACGTAGTGCATGCCGAAGTTGCGGACGTCGGCGTCGAGAAAGACGACGATGTCGCCGGTGGAGGCGGCCAGGCCCGCCGCCATCGCCGCCCCTTTTCCGGGACCGGCGTTCCTCCGCACGACCCGGGCGCCGAACGACTCGGCGATCGAACCCGTGCCGTCGGTGGAGCAGTCGTCCACGACGATCAGCTCGTCGACGAGATGGGCGAGGGCGGCAGCGACCGGCGCCACCACTGCGGCCACGGTCATCGCCTCGTCGCGTGCCGGGACGCAGACCGTCACCCGGATGCCGGACGCCGCCTTCAGCGAGGCGAGACAAGCAACCGGAGCGGTCAGCGTCACGTGCGTACACCGGTGAGGTCGAGGAACTCGGCGCGTGTCCGGGCGTCGTCACGGACCAGCCCGTGCAGCGACGATGTGACCGTCCTGGATCCGACTGCCTGCACCCCCCGCAGCGACATGCACAGATGCTCGGCCTCGAGGACGACGCCCACACCCTTCGGGGCCAGCCGGGCGTCGAGCCAGTCGCCGATCTGCTTGGTCAGCCGTTCCTGGACCTGCAGGCCCCGGGCGAAGTGCTCGACGACCCGGGCCAGCTTCGACAGGCCGAGGATGCGCGCTGCTGGCAGGTAGCCGACGTGGGCGACGCCGGAGAACGGCAGGAGGTGGTGCTGGCAGAGCGAGTGGAATGGGATGTCGCGGACGAGCACCAGCTCGTCGTAGCCCTCGTCGTTCGGGAATGTCGTGGGAACGAACGGCTCGGGGCTCAGGAACTCCTCATACGCCAGCGCCACCCGCCGAGGCGTCTCCCGGAGGTGCTCGCTGTCCGGGTTCTGGCCAAGGGCGATGAGCAGGTCGCGGACGGCCGTTTCGGCCGCGTCGAGATCGATGGCGGCGCCGGCGGTCACGAGGTGGAGCGGAGTGACGTGGGCAGGCCCGCCGGCTGACAGCTCGACTGCGTTGCTCATGGTCCTCCCGGTTCTAAAGTGCGTGAACACTTACTTTACACGGTAGACTTGGGGTCCGACGATGAACTACGACGATCCCGATGACGCGCTGACCGCAGTGGCGGCGCTGGGCGACCCCCTTCGGCGCCGGCTCTACCGCTTCGTGGGCACCCAGGACCACGCCGTGAGCCGGGACGAGGTGGCCGAGGGCGCCGGCGTCTCCCGCTCGGCGGCCGCCTTCCACCTCGACCGCCTCGTCGAGGAGGGGCTTCTCGAAACCGAATTCCGGCGTCTGTCCGGCCGCCAGGGGCCCGGCGCCGGCCGGCCGGCGAAGCTCTACCGGCGGGCGGCCCGGGAGATCGCTGTCAGCCTGCCCGCCCGGCGCTACGAGCTGGCCGCCAGCCTGCTGGCGGCGGCTGTCTCCGAGGCAGCCGGGAGGGGCGCCGAGATCGAGGCGACGCTGGATCGTCTGGCCCGCGAGGAGGGCACCCGCATCGGTGAGGCAGTCGCTCCGCACGGAGGCCGCCGGCCGGCGCCGGGCGTCCGGGCCCAGCGCGTCGCCGATGCCCTGGCCGGCGAGGGCTACGAGCCTCGGGCCCTCGGCTGCGAGGTCACCCTCTCAAACTGCCCGTTCTCGGCGCTGGTCAGCGACTATTCCGAGCTGACGTGCCGGATGAACCTGGCCCTGCTCGAGGGCTTCAGCGCCGCCCTGCCCGGCGCCGGTGTGACTGCCCACCTCCGTCCCGCCACTGGCCGATGTTGCGTGCTTCTGGAGGTCGGGTCCCCTTGACCTGGATACCCCCCGGTGGTATCTTGAAATGTACCCCTACGGGGTAGACGTACCATGAAAGAAGGAGAGCCGCCCATGAGCACGACCACCACCATCACCGTTGACGGCATGACCTGCGGACACTGTGTGAATGCAGTCCAGACCGAGGTGGGAAAGCTCGACGGCGTGACCGACGTCTCCGTCGACCTGGCCAGCGGCCAGGTCACGATCGTTGCCAACGAGGCACCCGGCGCCGGCGCGCTCCGCGAGGCCGTTGAAGAAGCCGGGTACGAGGTCCGATCGCCATGAGTGACACGCGCGTCGAGCTCGATATCGGCGGGATGACCTGCGCGTCCTGCGCCGCCCGCATCGAGAAGCGCCTGAACCGCCTCGACGGGGTCACGGCCACGGTGAACTACGCCACCGAGCACGCCACGGTTCAGATCCCCGAGAGCCTCGTCCCGGCCGATGTCATCGCCGCCGTCGAGGCCGCCGGCTACACGGCGGTCGTTCCGAAGGTGACGACGGCAGAGCCCCTCGAGGGCGCGGAGCCGCCCGACGAGACTGCGCCGCTGCGCCAGCGGCTGCTCATCTCCCTCGCCCTCAGCATCCCGGTCATCGCCATGGCCATGGTCCCGGCGCTCCAGTTCGAGAGCTGGCAGTGGCTGTCGCTCACGCTGGCGGCGCCTGTCGTGGTCTGGGGCGCCTACCCCTTCCACCGGGCCGCGTGGGTGAACCTCCGCCACAGGGCGGCCACCATGGACACCCTCATCTCCGTGGGCACGCTCGCCGCCTTCGCCTGGTCGGTCTACGCCCTGTTCTGGGGCCACGCCGGCATGCCGGGGATGAAGATGCCTTTCGAGCTCACCATCTCCCGCGGCTCGGGCACCCATGAGATCTACCTGGAGGTCGCCGCCGGCGTCACCGTGTTCATCCTGGCCGGCCGCTACTTCGAGGCCCGGGCCAAGCGGCGCTCCGGCGCCGCCCTGCGCGCCCTCCTCGAGCTGGGCGCCAAGGAGGTCGCCGTCCTCCGAAACGGGGTCGAGCGCCGTATCCCCGTCGAGGAGCTGGCCGTCGGCGACACCTTCGTCGTCCGCCCCGGTGAGAAGGTCGCCACCGACGGCGTGGTCGAGGAGGGCACCTCCGCCATCGACGCCTCGCTGCTCACCGGCGAGAGCGTGCCGGTGGAGGTCGGCCCCGGCGACAGCGTGGTGGGCGCCACCCTGAACGCCGGCGGGCGGCTGGTCGTGAAGGCCACGCGAGTCGGCGCCGATACCCAGCTGGCCCAGATGGGCCGCCTCGTCACCGCGGCCCAGAGCGGCAAGGCGCCCGTGCAGCGCCTGGCCGACCGCATCTCCGCCGTCTTCGTGCCCATCGTGATCGTGCTGGCCCTCGTCACCCTCGGCGCGTGGCTGGCATCGGGCGAGGGCTCGACCGCCGCCTTCACCGCCGCCGTCGCCGTGCTGATCATCGCCTGCCCCTGCGCCCTCGGGCTGGCCACGCCCACCGCCCTGCTGGTCGGCACCGGCCGGGGCGCGCAGCTCGGCATCCTGATCAAGGGCCCCGAGATCCTGGAGTCCACCCGCAAGGTCGACACCGTCGTGCTCGACAAGACCGGCACCGTGACGACGGGCCAGATGGCGCTCGTCGACGTCGTGCCCGCGCCGGGCACCACCGCGGACGACGTCCTGTGCCTGGTCGGAGCGGTCGAGGACGCCTCCGAGCACCCCGTCGGCCGGGCCATCACTGCAGCGGCGAGATCGAAGCTCGGCTCGCTGCCGCCGGTCGAGTCCTTCACCAACACCCAGGGCCTCGGCGTCCAAGGGGTGGTCGACGGCCATGCCGTGGTCGCCGGCCGCGAGCGGTTCCTGGCCGACTGGGGCCTCACGCTGGGCCCCGAGCTCACCGCGGCCAAGAACGAGGCCGAGGCCGCCGGCCGCACCGCCGTGCTCGCCGGCTGGGACGGCGAGGCTCGCGCCGTCCTGGTGGTCGCCGACACGGTGAAGCCCACTTCGGCCCAGGCCATCACCCAGCTCCGAGGCCTCGGCCTGACCCCCGTCTTGCTGACCGGCGACAACACCGCCACGGCCAGGGCGGTCGCCGGCGAGGTCGGCATCGACGAGGTCATTGCCGAGGTACTGCCCGAGGACAAGCTCGATGTGATCCGCCGGCTCCAGGCCGACGGCAAGGTCGTCGCCATGGTGGGCGACGGTGTCAACGACGCCGCCGCCCTGGCCCAGGCCGACCTGGGCCTGGCCATGGGCACCGGCACCGACGTGGCCATGGAGGCCAGCGACATCACCCTCGTCCGGGGCGACCTCCGCTCGGCCGCCGACGCCATCCGCCTGTCCCGCCGCACCCTGCGGACCATCAAGGGCAACCTGTTCTGGGCCTTCGCCTACAACGTCGCCGCCCTGCCCCTGGCCGCGCTCGGCTTCCTGAACCCCCTGATCGCCGGCGCAGCGATGGCGTTCTCCAGCATCTTCGTCGTGAGCAACAGCCTGCGACTGCGCTCGTTCCGAACGGAGAAGTGATGAAGCGGTTCCTGTTCCTTCCATTCGTCGTCGCGCTCACGTTGCTGGCCGCATGCGGATCCGATGACGGATCCGCCGGCGCCGGCGCCGGCGCCGATCGCACCATCAACGTGGAGATGCGCGACATCGCCTTCTCCCCCACCAGCGTCGACGTCCGCGTCGGGGAGACAGTGCGGTTCAACTTCAAGAACACCGGCCAGCTGACCCACGACGCCTTCATCGGCGACGCCACCGCGCAGGAGGCCCATGAGAAGGCGATGCGCGACGGCCACGACCACGCCAAGGCGGCCAACGCGGTGAGCGTGAAGGCGGGGAAGTCGGCGTCGCTGACGCACACCTTCGACAGGGCGGGCCAAGTGCTGATCGGCTGCCACGAGCCGGGCCACTACATCGGGGGGATGAAGGTCACGGTCAACGTCGCATAGGCGACTTGGCCGTAGGGTAGGCGCCACCTATGCGCAGCCTGCGACGTCTCCCGCTGTCCGTCCTCGCCCTCCTGATGCTCGTCGCCGCCGCCTGCAGCGGCGGAGGGGATGAATCGGCCTCCATCGACGATGACGCCACCGCCCCCGCCGGCGGCGTGGAGGCCGTCCAGGGCGAGCGCGCCGTGCAGTTCGAGGGCGCCGGCAAGGCCAAGCTGTTCGGGACCATCACCATCCCGGCGATGCAGGCCGGCGCCAGCGTGCCCGGCGTGCTCCTCGTGCCCACATCGGGCGCCGGCGGCCTGCTCGGTATTGCCGGCGTAAACGATCCCCTGGGCAAGGATCTGGCCAAGACGTTCGCCGACGCCGGCGTGGCGTCGTACCGCTACGACCAGCGGGGCACCGGCTCGAGCAAGCTGGAGCCCGACGTCCGCCTCTCCTTCGACGATCTCGTCGCCGACGCCAGGGCCGGCATCGACCTGTTGGCCCAGCGCCGGGAGACCGCCGGCCGGGAACTCTCGGTGGTGGGCTACGACCAGGGCGGCCTGGTGGCGCTGCGACTGGCCGCCACCGATCCCCGCGTCAAGCGGGTCGTGCTCATCTCCACCCCGGGCAGATCCCTGCTCGACCTCCGGGCGTCGCAGCTCCAGGCCCGCAACGGGCCGGAGTCCGGCGAGGCGCTGCGCAGCGAGGTGGCCAACCTGATCGCCACCCGGTCCGTCCCGCCCCTCGACGAGCTGCGCACCGAGCTACGCCCGTTGCTGCCGGCGGAGGAGGCCGGCCTCCTGGCCGACCTCTACGCGCTCGACCCCGCCATCGACGCGGCAATGGTGAAGGTGCCGACGATGATCGTCGTTCCCGCCGAGCCGGCGCCCTACGACCCGCAGCGCCTGGCCGCGGCCATCCCTGGCGCCCAAGTGGTGACATCCGTCGGCAGCGGGTCGACGCTGGTCATCTCCGGGCCCACACCGGAGGATCTTTCCGATCCCACCAACCCCAACCACGACCACGGCGCCGCCCCGCCGGTGGCGCCGACCACCCGCGACACGCCCACGCTCGAGCGGGTAGCCCGGTTCGTGGCTGCCACGCCATAGACGGTGACGGATGCAACGGGATGGAGCTGACCCCGTTGCAGCCGGCGCTTCCGCCGAGCAGGCCAGTCGCATGAGTACGCGCCTGCCATGCCAACCTGCGTGATGCCGGCGACCTCGACGACCGCCTACGAGGCTGGCTGACCGAGGCCTACTTCGCGTCGCCCACCTGATCCGCGCCGGCGTGGTCCTGATGCGGGTGACGCCCTCCCATCGACCGCATCATCAGGACCATCACCAGCGGGCAGGCGAGCGCGGCTCCGACGGTCACCAGGGTGGCCGACGAGACGCCGGCCACTCCGAGCAACACGGTCGCCGCAGCGACCACCAACAGACAGGGGACGAAATGGCGAGCGTGCATCGGTGACTCCTTGCCGGCTTCCTTCTCCCAGCATGTGACACGCCGGCTTCGCCCACACGGGGCGGACGGCCCCGCTTTGGGGGCCGAAGGTCCCGATCCTCACGACGCCGGCCGGGCTACCACTGCTGAAGGATCAGCAGCTGCCGCATGGCGTCGTCGCCGAAGCTGCTGCGACACGTGCCTTCGTGCGTCAGGTACTCGCCTCGGTTCGGGAACGGGTAGGCCGTCGAACCGCTGAAGTGGTAGACGACCGTGAAGAAGACCTGGGCGGCGTCGAACAGATCGCCGTCGGTGCGTCCGTGGAATGTGGCGACGCCGGCAGCGTCGGCCACGAAGGCGTTGGGCGCCGGCGCCTTGGCCGGCGAGCCGACGGCGTCGAGCGGCTGGGTCCGCTCGACCCCCGGGCACAGCGGATGCTCGGAGTCCGGGCCGAGGGTGCCCCAGAAGACCGAGTAGAGCCCGCCGGGGACGAGGCCGGCCAGCGCCAGGCGCAGGTCGGTCCGGGGCCGTTTGGGGCCACCGATGACGGAGGCCTCGGAGGATGCCGTCGCCGCCCTCCACTCGCCCCAGGTCGTCCCGAGAGAGACGCCGGAGGTGTTGAACAGCGCGGCGCCGGCGTCGGTGGCGTCGCTGGCGGGCCGCAGCGTCACCCCGACGATCTCGAAGACGTCGCGTTCGAAAATCTCTACGGCGTCGGCATGATCGGCCGGCGCCGCGCTGACCGGCGCGCCGGTGAGGAGGGCTACGGACACGGCGACGGAGACGGCCACGGCACGGGCACGGGTTGTGAGGATCTTCATGCCTGTCCGTCGCCGGCGGCGCCAGTGCGTTACACGCCCATACGCCGTAACGTCCGAGGGGGTTACGGACTACAGATGGTCCGAGAGCGAGGGAGGAACCATGTTCGTACAGGTGATGGAAGGCCGAGCCAACGACGTCGACGGGCTGCGCGCCCAGCTCGAGAGCTGGAGGACCGAGCTGGCGCCCGGCGCCACGGGCTTCCTCGGGGCGACTGGGGGCGTGACCACCGACGGCAACGTCATCGCCCTCATTCGGTTCGAATCGGAGGAGGCGGCCCGGGCCAACAGCGACCGGCCCGAGCAGGGCGAGTGGTGGGCGGCCACGAGCGGCTTCTACGACGGCGACGTGACCTTCACCGACTGCCCCGCGGTGGACACCTTCGGCGCCGGCGGCTCCGACGACGCCGGCTTCGTCCAGGTCATCAAGGGCAGGGCCGACCGGGCCGCGCTGGCGCCCGTCGCCGCCGAGATGGACGAGATGCTCCGGCGCACCCGCCCCGACGTCCTCGGCGGCTTCGTGGCCTGGCCGGGCGACGGCACGTTCATCCAGACCGTGTACTTCACAACCGAGGCCGATGCCCGGGCCAACGAGAAGGCCGAGCCGGCCACGGAGGAGGAGCGGGAGGCCTGGGAGCGCATGGGCAGCCTGATGCAGATGGAGGCGTTCATCGACATATCCGACCCCTGGCTCTACAGCGCCTGATGGCGGATCTCGTCGCCCTGTTCGCCCGGGCCGTGGAGCAGTTCGGCCCGCGGGTCGCCGCTGTCGGCGACCGTTGGAGCGACCCGACCCCCGACGCGGAGTGGGACGTCCGGGCCCTGGTCAACCACGTCATCGCCGAGGATCTGTGGGCGCCGCCGCTCCTCGATGGCATGACGATCGCCGAGGTGGGCGACCGCTTCGACGGCGATCAGCTGGGCGACGACCCTCAGGCGGCCTGGGCCGCTGCGGCGGCGGCCTCGGTCGCCGCCGTGGCCACCAACGGCGCCCTCGACCGCACGGTGCATGTGTCGTTCGGGGACATCTCCGGCCGCGAGTACGTGTCGCAGCTGACCTGCGACCACCTCATCCACGGGTGGGACCTGGCCCGGGCCATCGGGCTCGACGAAGCACTCGACCCGGAGTTGGTGGACTTCGCCTACGACTTCCTCAGCCCCCAGATCGAGGGCTGGCGCAGCGCCGGCGCCGGGTCGTTGCCGCACATGACGGTGAACTGCGGACTGCCCGACACAGGTGGCGCGGCCAGCATGAGCACGAAGAAGGTGGCAAGCGCGGCGCCGGTCCAGCCGAGCGCCGCGAAGAAGGCGAT
>CAYZMG010000002.1:138590-146474 GCA_964479465.1 uncultured Acidimicrobiales bacterium | reverse complement strand
CGGCCCGCCGGTCGACGTGCCGGCCGGCGCCAGTCGTCAGGACCAGCTGCTGGGCATGACCGGCCGGCGGCCGTAGCCGCCGGCGCTCAGACGGGAGGCGCGGTCGGCTTCACGACGGCGTCGACAAAAGGCAGCGGAGATACCAGGGGCGACTCTCCTCGCCCGCTCGCGCCCAGACGTGAACGCGTGTGTCGCTATGCGAGGGCGCGGGCGATCGCGTCACGGGCGACGGCGAGGACGTGGTCGCGGCGCACTTGCCCGGCAATCGGCGGAGGTGCCGAACCGGTGCCCGGAAGCCACGGCGCGTCGGGTGCGAGGCTGGCTGCGCCGCGGAGGAACGTCGCGGCGTCGCCGACGCCAATCGTCTCGAGCAAGTCGGCGAGGTTCCGTAGGGTGGTCCACTGCTGGATCCAGGAGCCCGTGCGCTCCCAGTAGTCGATCAGGCTTCGGTAGCCGGCGAGCGCCCGGTTCGTATCGCCGGCGGCCGCGAACTGCGAAAGGCGTCCCAACGACGCGACGCCCTGCACGAACGTCGAGCCGACACTGGCGCCGAGCTCGACGGCAGCGTCGTAGTGGCGGACGGCCTCGTCCCGTTGACCGGCTAGGGCGGCGATCTCTCCTTCGACGTAGGCGTGAAAGGCCTCCAACGTGGGCGAACAGGCGACCTCCCGGAACTGGTCGCTGAACGCGCGGGCGGCATCGGGATTGCCGCCGTAGGCGGAGGCGAGGGCGGCGATGGCGAGGCTCTGAACAGGCCGGGGCGCGAGTTGCGCCGCGGTGGTGGCGAGGCGGACGGCGGCATCGAAATCGCCTCGGCTGAGCGCGACCAGGGACTTGGCGTCAGCGCAATACCACTCAGCTGCACCAGCAAGGGCCATGCCGGCGTCGGCCAGGTTGTCAGCCTGGTCGAGGTCGCCCCGGAACCAGGCGCTGTCGGCGGCCATCCCAAGGACGGTCGGGGCGTCGCTGCTTTCCGTGACAGCCGGGTCAGCCGCGAGGTCCAGGCTCCAGTCCCAGACCTCGGTCAGGTCGCGCCAAGTGGCCGCGTCCATCAGACCAAGGATCATGTGGACCGCGTCGGCGTTTCGCCCGAGAGACCGTACGAGTGACCAGGCCGCCCGGAGGTTCGCGAGCTCTCGACGCAGCACGCTGTCGACACGCTGCTCGTCGGGGGTGTGCGTCGTGGCGTCGATCCAAGCGACGAGGTCGAAGGCCCAGCGGAGGAAGTAGTCGGTCGCCTGGTCCGTCTCGCCGTTCTCAACCAGCTTCTCGGCGGCGAAGGCGCGCACCGTGTCGAGCATGCGGTAGCGCGTCGTCGTCCCGTGAACCGCGTCCAGCATCGATGCTTCCACGAGGTGGCCCAGCACTCGAAGCGGCGCTGTGTCGGGGGCGACGGTCGCGGCGAGCGCTTCGGCCGCGCTCAGGTCGAGACCGTCGGCGAAGACGCCGCAGAACCGCAGCAGCCGTTGCTCGTCGGCGGGCAGCAGGTCATACGACCACGCGATGGTGTGACGGAGTGTGCCGTTCGCGTCGTCGCCAAGAAGGTCAAGTGCCTGGTCGAGGCGAGCCTCGAGGTCCTGGAGACCCAGGGAGGAGAGCCGGGAGGCGGCCAGTTCGATCGCCAGAGGCATTCCGTCGACCCGACGGACGATCTCGCTGATGGCGTCGAGGTCGCCGGGAGCCAGCCTGAGGTCCTCACGCACGCGCGAGGCGCGATCGACGAACAGCGCGACCGCAGGCGAACCGGAGAGGTCATCGAGGCGCTCCGGCCGCGTCATGGGCAGGGGTGCCAAGCGGAGCCGCTGCTCGGCGCTGAGTCGCAACGGCTCCCGGCTCGTCGCCAGTACCGTGAGCTCGGGGGATGCGTGGAGGAATCGCTGGACGACCTGGGCCACAGCGGCGAGGAGATGCTCACAGTTGTCCAGGAAAAGCAGGCGGGGACCGGCGGCGAGCAGTGCGGCGCATGCGCTCAGGACGTCGCCGCGCAGCACCCGCAGTCCCAGCGCCTCGGCGATGGCCTGGGGCAGCGCGCGCTCGTCGGTGACAGCGGCGAGCAGGACCGCGGTGGCAGGCTCGAACCCCGCCGCGACCTCCATGGCGAGCCGCGTCTTGCCGACTCCGCCGGACCCGACCACCGTGACGAGTCGTTCGGCCGAGAGCAAGCGACGCAACGCCGCCAGTTCCGAGTCACGACCCCGCAGCGGCTGCGCGGGCCGTGCCACGACGTACGTCGACCGCTGCGTGGTCGTCGCCAGCTCGCCTTCCAGCGCGGAGAGTGCTGGGGTCGGCTCCAGTCCGCTCTCCTCCGCCAGACGGCGGCGATAGTCGTACGCGACGCGCAGGCCTTCGGCGGAGCGGCCGAGGGCGTGCAGGCACCGCATGAGAAGCAGCACCGCCGCCTCCGACAGCGGCATTGACGCGAGGTGCTCGGTGGCGACGACGACCGCCCGGCCCGCATCGCCGGCTGCGAGGTGTGCGGCGACGAGCGCTGCGTCGACGCTTCGACGCAGCTCGTCCAGGGTCACGGCGGTCGCGGCGAGCGGGGCCACTTCGGTGAACTCGGCGAGCGGGCCGCCCCGCCACAGCGACTGCGCCTCGCGCAGCAAGAGGCTGGCCTCGCCGGGCTCCGCCTCCCGGGCCGCGGCGAGCAGCGCTCGGGCCGATGCCACATCGCTGCCGGCGGGGCCGAGCACCAGTCGGTAGCCGCCGGACAAGGTCTCCAGGCATGCCGCCTCCGCGCCGAGGTGGCGTCGCAGGCGTGACACGTGGCTCTGCAGCGTCGCGCGGGCTGTGTCGGGGAGCTCGCTCGGCCACAGCGCGTCGAGAAGGACCTCCACTGGCACCGTCCGGCCGTCGGCTACCGCGAGCAGGGCGAGCAGCGCTCGCCGCTTGGGGCCGGGCACGGCGACTTCCTCTCCCGCGACGGTCAGCCGCAGCGGGCCGAGCACGTCGACGCGGGAAGGCATTCCACCAGTTTCGCGTCGACGACGCGTGCAAGCGTCGTGCAAGGGGTGCGCCGCATGCTCACTCCATGACCCAGATCGACGCAGGTCGGACCCTGTCCCCTGACGCCGAGCACGCGCTTGTGGCCGAGCTGCGCGCATCGTTGCGCGGTGAAGTGATCGGCAGGGGCGACCCCGACTACGACCTCGCACGGCGGGTGTGGAATGGCGTGATCGACAGACATCCGGCGGTCATCGCCCGCTGTACCGATGTTCCCGACGTGATCGAGGCGGTGCGCATCGCGCGCCACCACCGGCCGGTGGTCAGTGTCAGAGGTGGCGGCCACCAGGTCGCTGGCAGCGGAGTGTGCGACGACGGGCTCGTCATCGACCTCTCGGCCATGTCGGCCGTGCAGGTCGACGCCACCCGCCACACGGCGTTCGTCCAGGCGGGCGCCACCTGGAGCGACGTCGATCGCGCGACCCAGGTCCACGGCCTGGCCACGACCGGCGGCGAGGTCTCGGCAACAGGCGTCGCGGGCCTCACCCTCGGCGGGGGCCTCGGCGTGATGATGCGCACCCACGGCTTGAGCTGCGACAACCTGCGCTCCATCGAGTTGGTCACCGCCGACGGCATGGTGCGCACCGCGAGCCGCGACGAGCACGCTGACCTGTTCTGGGCGGCGCGCGGTGGGGGGCGCGGGCTCGGCGTCGTGACGTCCTTCGAGTTCAGCCTCCATCCCATCGGTCCCGAGGTCGCGGGCGCGCTCGTGCTCTACCCGTACGAGGACGCTGCCCATGTGCTCCGCGCATGGCGAGACGTCGCCCTCGCTGCACCGGACACCGTGACACCCGAGCTCGCTCTCTGGAGCATTCCCCCGCTCCCTGACGTGCCCGAGTCGCTGCACGGCGCACCGGTGGTACTCGTGGCGGGCACCTTCATCGGGCCGGCCAGGGACGCGGCGCCGGTTCTCGGGCCCCTCCAGCACCTGGGGGCGCCGCTCGCTGACATGAGCGGTACCTCCTCCTACGTCGAGTCCCAGAGCGCCGTCGACGAGCTGTTCCCGGACGGCCGGCGCTATCACTGGAAGTCGCACATGGTCGACGAGCTGTCCGACGACCTCATCGACACCCTCGTCGCGTGCGACGCCTCGCGACCCACACCGCAGTCGGTGATCTTCATCCGCACCCTCGGCGGCGCCATCGCGCGCGTTGGCGAGAACGACACCGCATACCCGCACCGCTCGGCGCGGATCAACGTGAGCATCGACGGGTCCTGGGGCGACGCAGCATCTGACAAGGGGGCCGTCGACTGGGTCCGCTCGACCTGGGACCGCGTCGCCCCGTTCGCGAACGGGGGCGTGTACCTCAACTTTGCAGGGCTGGGCGACGCCGTCGACCTCGAGGCCACGGCACTCGGACGCAACGAGGAGCGCCTCGCAGGGATCCGCCGCGCCTATGACCCGGGCGGGCTGTTCGACGCAGCCGCCCGTCGCCCGTAGCAAGGAGTGAAGGGAGAAGCAGATGACCAGGACACATCGCACTGCGCCGGCGCGAGCCGGCGAGACCGCGGTAGTGCTCGGCGCGAGCATGGCCGGGCTGTGCGCGGCTCGCGTGCTCGCGGCGCGCTTCGACCGCGTCGTCGTCATCGACCGTGACGAGCTGCCCGACGCGCCCACCTGGCGCAAGCAGGTGCCTCAGGGCCAGCACCCGCACCTCCTGCTCGCCGCCGGTGCCAGGCGCCTCGAGGGCTGGTTCGCCGGGATCATCGACGAGCTGTACGCAGGTGGCGCCGTCGAGGTCGACCTGAGCGCCGATCTCTACTGGTACCAGGGCGGTGGCGTCGCCTGCCGACCACCGTCGTCCCTGCGGGGCCCTTCGATGTCCAGGCCGTTCCTCGAGTGGACCGTCCGCCGCCGAGTCGGCGCGGTGCCCAACGTGACGATTCGGGCGGGTACCGCAGCCGAGGGGTTGCGGCTCGACCGGTCTGGGGACCGCGTGGTCGCCGTCCAACTCGACGGCGAACCTGACGTCTCGTGTGACCTCGTGGTCGATGCCACCGGGCGTCAGGCGAGAACGCTCACCTGGCTCGAGAACCTCGGCTACGCCCCACCGAAGGTGTCCCGCGTCGAAATCGACACCCGATACGTCACCCAGGTGTTCAGCCGCGGCGAGCTGCCCCACCGCGACTGGAAGATCGCCGCCGTCATCGACCAGCCGTCAGCCAAGCGGCTCGCCATGGCGCTGCCGATCGAAGCAGACCGCTGGCTCGTGCTGTTCGGCGGCGTCCACGGCGAGGTCGCCCCCACCGAGCTCGACCGGCGCCTCACCTACGCAAAGAGCTTCCCCGCTCCCGTCATCGCCGACGTCATCGTCAACTCCGAACCGCTCGGCGAGCCCGCAACCCACCGGTTCCCCGCGAGCCAACGACGGCACGTCGAGCGCATGAAGCGCTTCCCGCTCGGCTGGGTGCTGCTCGGTGACTCGCTCGGGTCCTTCAACCCGATCTACGGCCAGGGGATGACGTCAGCAACGCTGCAAGCAACAGCCCTCGCCGACGCGCTGGACCATGCCAGCAGCATCAACCGCGCGTTCGCCCGCCGGTACTTCAAGGCCGCGAGCCGCATCGTCAACGTCGCCTGGTCCACCGCCGTGGGTAGCGATTTCGCCTATGCCGACACCACCGGACCCAAGCCCCCGGGCACCGACCTCGTCAACCGGTACATGGACCGCATCACTGTGGCCGCACAACACGACAACGCCGTGTCGTTGCGGTTCAACGAAGTCGTCGCCATGGTCCGCCGACCCGAAGCGCTCCTCACTCCCCGATTCGCGCTCCGTGTTTTCCGGACCGCTCGCCGGGCCCGCAAGGTGACCTCCACGGTCGAAGAAGACCCAGGTCGCCGACCTGGGTCTTCACGCATTCGTTGGTGGTGCGCCCCCAGGGACTCGAACCCTGAACCCGCAGATTAAGAGTCTGCTGCTCTGCCAGATTGAGCTAGAGGCGCTTGCGTGAACGTTCTTGCCGCTGGCTGAACCCTTGGGGTGACCGAGGGGACTTGAACCCCCGACCTCCAGGGCCACAACCTGGCGCTCTAACCAACTGAGCTACGGCCACCATGCGACGGACAAGCATCGCACACCCCGGCGCCCACGGCGACGGGTTAGACGATCCGGCGTTCGTTGGCCCACCGGGTGAGGTCGTGGCGGTTGGAGAGCTGGAGCTTGTGCAGGACGGAGGACACATGCGTCTCCACGGTCCGGGCCGAGATCGTCAACTCCTTGGCGATGGCCTTGTACGGGTAGCCCCGAGCGATCAGGCGTAAAACCTCCTGCTCGCGGGCGGTGAGCTGGTCGAGGTCCGGGTCGGCGGAGGGGCCGGGGCTGGCGGCGAAGGCGTCGAGCACGAAGCCGGCGAGGCGGCGAGAGAACACCACGTCTCCGTCGGCCACCCGCTGGATGGCGTCGGCCAGTTCGGGGCCGGAGATGGTCTTGGTCACATAACCCCGGGCGCCGGCCCGGATCACCCCGATCACGTCCTCGGCGGCGTCGGACACCGACAGGGCCAGGAACCGCACCTCCGGCGCCTGGGGGATCACCCGCTGGACCACCGCCCGGCCCCCGCCGTCGGGCATGTGGACGTCGAGCAGCACCACGTCGGGCCGGCGCTCGAGGATCATCTCGACCGCGGCGTCGACCTCCGAGGCCTCGCCCACCACATCGACGGCGTCGCCCAGCTCGGCCCGCACGCCGGAGCGGAACAGCTCGTGGTCATCGACGAGGAACACTCGGGGCTTCGTCATATCCGCAGCTCCACTTCCGTCCCCTCGCCGGGCGACGTGCGCACCGCCGCTTTCCCGCCGTGGCGGGCCATGCGCTCGATGATCGACTCCCGGACGCCGTGGCGGTCGGGCGCCACCGCGTCGAGGTCGAAGCCAGCACCCCAGTCGCGCACGAACACCGACGCCTCGCCGTCGCGCACCTCGGCGTACACCGACACGTTCTGGTCGCCCGACCACTTGGCTGCGTTCACCATGGCCTCCCGCGCTGCGGCCACCAGGGCCCGGAGCCGGTCGTCGAGGGGCCGGTCGCCCACCGCCACGACATCGACGGTCACCCCGTGCAACCCCTCCACCTCGGCGCCGGCCCGGGACAGCGCCGCGGCCAGGGTCTCGGCGCCCGGTTGGTCGACCTCGTTCTCGAACAGCCACCCTCGCAGCTCCCGCTCCTGGCGGCGGGCCATCGTCACCACCGCTCGCGGGTCATCCGCGTTGCGTTGGATGAGTGCGAGGGTCTGAAGCACGGAGTCGTGCAGGTGGGCGGCCATGTCGGCCCGCTCCTCGGAGCGGATGCGCTGGCGGCGCTCGATGGCCAGGTCGCGGCCCATGCGGACCCAGAACGGCCCCGTGATGAGCGCCAGCCCGCCGACGATGGCCGCGCTGGCCAGTACGCCCTGGCGGACGGCGGAGAAGGCGTCACTGGCGGCCAGGAAGGCACCCACACCGCTGACGACCAGGAACACGCCGAGGGCGATGCGGGCCAGCGAACCCCGGCGAGTGCGGAGGTCCGGGGTCATGTCCGTGCGCCGCAGCCGGTCGCCGACACGCAGCAGCGACGCCCGGTCGTCGTCGCCGGCCTGGCGCCAGATCACGGCCAGCCCCACGCCGGCGAGGAGAAGGGGCCAGACGAAGGCGTCGCTGAACCAGATGCCCGTGCCCCGGACCCGCAGGATGACGCCCAGGACGATGGAGCCGACGGCCAGGACCTCGCCGAGGTTCGTGCCCCGGTCGACGACCGCGCCGTGGGCCAGAGAGTGGTCGTTGCCGTCCTCGGGGAGCATCAGCCAGGCCAGGACGTACAGGAGGGCACCGGTACCGCCCGCCACGGTCAGGGCGACCACCGCGACGCGCACCACGAGAGGGTCGAGACCGGTCGCCCGGGC
>CAYZMG010000002.1:100361-138580 GCA_964479465.1 uncultured Acidimicrobiales bacterium | reverse complement strand
CCCACCGCACACACCGCCGAGGATGCGGTCGGTGCGGCTGCGCCGGAGGCGCCGGAGCGACGTCGTGGTCTCGGTACTCACCGAGTCGATGATCCCATGGGGAGGTAGCCGCGACCACGGGGCAGGATCCCGACCGCGCCTCCGTATCCCCTACGGGATCGACCAGGGACGTCCCGGATGGATCAAGCTGGGCAGTAGGCGCACGATCAGCACATGAACACCATGACCGACACCAACCCACCGACCGACAACCCCCCGTACCGCCGGCCCGGCAGCCGCCTGACCCGCTCGACCGACGACAAGGTCCTCGGCGGCTTGTCCGGCGGCCTCGGCCGCTACTTCGGTATCGACCCCGTCGTGTTCCGCATCGCCTTCGTGGTGCTGACCCTCGCCGGCGGCTCGGGCGTCCTGCTCTACCTCGTCGGCTGGCTGATGATCCCCGACGACGCCGGCGGCAACGCCTTGAAACGCTTCGGCGGCGAGCGCAATCAGAAGCTTGCCGCCGCCGTGCTCGCCGGCGCCGGCGTGCTCCTCCTGCTCGACAACCTCATGGGCAGTAGCGACGGCATCCCCCTCGGCCTCGTCCTCGTCGGCATGGGCGGCCTGTTCCTGTGGTCCCGCCACAAGGACGACGCGGCCGCCGGCCCCCCGCCTCCACCCGACCACCCCTACCCCCCGGCACCGCCCTTCCCGCCGGCCCCGCCCGCCCCGCCGGAGGTCACCGACGCCGACCGCACGGGGGACTTCCCCCTAGCCGACCCTGACCCCACCAGCGACGCCAGCGCGGAGTCGCCCTCAGGGGCGGCTCCGCCGGCTCCGCCGGCCACGCCAGGGCCGGCTCCCAAGGCGCCCAAGCCCCGCTCAGCCCTGGTCGCGGTGACCTTCAGCCTGCTGGCCGTGCTCGCCGGCGCCGCCACCCTGTTCGGCGTCTCATTGACGACCGGCCTGGCCCTCGCCCTCCTGCTCACCGCCGGCGCCCTCGTCGTCGGCGCCTGGCGCGGCCGGGCCCGGTGGCTCATCCCGGTCGGCCTGGTCCTGTCCGTCGCCCTTGCCGGCGTATCGCTGATCGACGTCCCCATCCGCGGCGGCATGGGCGAGATCGGCTACCGGCCGCTCACCGTCGAGGAGATCCGCACGCCCTACCGCCTCGGTGCCGGCGAGCTCGTCATCGACCTCAGCGACATCGACTTCGGAGGCCGGACGGTGACCGTCGTGACGTCGGTGGCCGCCGGCCACGTCGACATCATCGTGCCCGACGAAGTAGCCCTCGAGCTCGACGCCCACATCGGCGCCGGCCAGCTCCTGCTCCTCGGACAGGAGTACGAAGGGTTCGACATCGGACGCGAGCTCACCGACGCCGGCGGCGAGGGCGCCGGCACGCTGATCCTACGAGCCAAGGCCGGCGTCGGCCTGGTGGAGGTGCGCCGTGCCTTCGCATGACCTCGACGTTCTCTCCCTGATGGCCGGCGTGGTCTTCGCCGGCTTCGCCATCGCCGTCCTGCTCGGCGACAGCGCCGGCGTCGCCGGCCGCTGGACGTGGCCGGTGCTGCTGATCCTCGCCGGCGTCGTCGGGCTGATCGCCAGCAGGCGGAGCACCAAGGGGTAGGTCCGCCCAGTATCCTGGTGCGGTGGCCCGGTCGCGCACCCTCCGACCGTGGACCCTCGCGTTGTGGGGCGTCTGCCTCCTCGCCGCCACCACCGCCCACCTGGCCGGTCCCCGCCACGCTGCGGGGCCCGAAACGCGGCCCGCGGTCGTCGGGGTCCTCTCCCAGACGCCGGGCACCGCCGTCCTGCCGGCCAGGATCGCCGATGACGTCCGTGCCGCCGGCCAGGCCGCGCCTCTGCGGGCGTCCATCGTGGGCGCCGTCCTGGCTATGATCGTCGGCCTCCCGGCGCTGCTGCGCCGGCGGACCCCGGCAGGGGGCCACGATTCACAACCGCTACGGGCCCGCCGTCACACCATCGCCCTGAGGGCACCTCCGCTCCAGCTCGCCTGAACCCGAACTTTGTCGCTGCCCGCGCCCGGAAGGGCCGCGGGCCGAGCCCGAGGAGCCCCGAGAAGTTGCAGAAGCTGCGCTGGCGCGCCGCCCTGGTCCTTGCGATCGTGGCCGGCGCCGCCTTCCTCATCGTCGACCGCCCCGCGCGCCTGGGCCTGGATCTCCAGGGCGGCACTCAGATCGTCCTGGAGGCCAGAGACGGGCCGGGACGTAGAGTCGACTCCGACACCCTCAACCGCACGGTGGAGGTCCTGCGCCGGCGGGTCGACCAGCTGGGCGTGACCGAGCCGTCCCTGCAACGCTCGGGCGACAGGCGGATCATCGTCGAGCTGCCGGGTGTCGCCGACCCCGAGGAGGCCGTCGCCGTCATCGGCAAGACCGCGGAACTCACGTTCCACCCCGTGCTGGCCCCCGGCGCCGGCGAGCGCACGCTGCCCGACGAGACCGGCCTCGACATCGGGCTGGGGCCGGCGGCGGTCACTGGCAACGACGTGGGCACCGCCTCGGCCACCATCGGCGGCGGCTTCTCGGTGGCCTGGCAGGTGCAGGTCGAGTTCCGCAGCGACGGCGCCTGGACCAAGCTCACGGGCGACGCTGCGTGCGCCCCGCCCGGCGACCCGGGCCGGCGACTGGCCATCCTCCTCGACGGGGAGGTGATCTCCAGTCCGCAGGTGGCACCGGAGATCCGCTGCAATCAGGGCATCACCGGCGGCACGACCAGCATCACCGGCAGCTTCACCGAGAGCGAGGCAAAGGACCTGGCCCTGCTCATCCGGGCCGGGGCCCTCCCCGTGCCGGTGGAGATCGTCGAGCAGCGCACGATCGGCCCTACCCTGGGCGACGCAGCAGTGGAGGCCAGCGTCAAGGCGGCACTGATCGGTGCCCTCCTGACGACGCTGTACATGATCGCCTATTACCGCCTGCTGGGCGTGCTCGCCGCGCTCGCCCTCGCCGTCTACGGGGCCGTGAGCTACGCGGTGCTCCTGCTGATCGGGGCCACCCTGACCCTGCCCGGCATCGCCGGCTTCGTGCTGGCCATCGGCATGGCCGTCGACGCCAATGTGTTGGTGTACGAGCGCATCAAGGAGGAGGCGGCCGGCGGGACGTCGACCCGCCGGGCGGCGAAACGCGGCTTCGAGAAGGCCTGGACCGCCATCGCCGACTCCAATGCCACCACCCTGCTGGCCGCCGTCCTGCTCTTCTTCTTCGCCTCCGGGGCGGTCCGGGGTTTCGGCATCACCCTGTCCATCGGCGTCCTCGTGTCGGTGTTCACCGCCTTGGTCGTCACCCGCCTGCTCGTCGACATGGTCCTGCGCAGCCGCCTCCGCGACAACCCCAAGCTCCTGGGCCTGGAAGTGGGCGGACGGTTCCGGGCTTGGATTTCCCGCCGTCGACCGAACCTGCTGCGCCACTTCAAGCGCTGGCTGGCGGGGTCCGCGGTGGCGCTCGTCCTGGCGGCCACGGGGATCGTCACCCAGGGCCTGAACTACGGCCTCGAGTTCTCCGGCGGTCGGCTGCTGGAGTACGACACGGCCCGCCCCGCCGACCTTGACGACGTGCGGCGGGCGGTGGCCGACGCCGGCTTCCCCCGCGCCGTCGTCCAAGAGTCCGGCGACGGCAACGTCGCCATCCGCACGCCCCAACTGAGTCCGGAAGAGGCCGATCGGGTGCGGGGCGCTGTCGAGTCGGCGGCGGGCGAACCGACCGTCGTACGGGATGAGTTCGTCGGCCCCACCATCGGCCAGGAGCTGCGCCGCAAGGCTCTGATCGCCCTGGGGCTGGCCCTGGTCGCCCAGATGGTCTACTTGGCGGTGCGGTTCCGCTGGACCTATGCCGCCGGCGCAGTGGCAGCCATGGCGCATGACGTGCTGTTGCTGCTCGGCCTGTTCGCGTGGTTGGGCAAGACGCTCGACGGGGTGTTCCTCGCCGCCTTGCTCACGGTCATCGGTTACTCGATCAACGACTCTGTCGTGGTCTTCGACCGCCTCCGGGAACTGCGCCGGCTGCGACCCAAGGAACCGCTGCTCGACGTGGCCAACGACGCCTGCCTTCAGACCGTCCCGCGAACCATCAACACCGGCCTCGGTGCGTTGTTCATCCTCGTCGCCCTCTACATGCTCGGTGGCGAGACGCTCACCGATTTTGCCCTCGCACTCCTGATCGGCATCATCGTGGGGACCTATTCCTCCGTGTTCGCGGCCACGCCCCTGGCGGTGTGGTTCGAGGGCCGGGCCAGCCGTAAGACCAACTCCGCCGGGCGCCAGCCGGCGCCGGGGGGATCACGACAACCGGTGAGGCGGTAGACAACGTGAGCGACCAGATCCACGAGCAGGAATTGCCCGGCATCGGGCGGCGGTACTCCGTGCATGCCGAAGGCGGCGAGCTGAGCGTGGTGATCCACCACAGCGGCCGGCGCGACGTTTACCTCGGCGACGCCTCCGGCCGCACGCCGCCGGCGGTCGTCTCCCTGAGCGACGACCAGGCCCGCCGGCTCGGCGCCGTCCTGGGCGGCGCCTACTTCCAGCCGACGCTGACCCGCCAGATCGAAGCGGTCGTGGGGGGCCTCCTGATCGACTGGGTGACCGTCACCCCCGACTCCCCCGGCGCCGGCCGCTCGATCGCCGACCTCGAGGTGCGCCGCCGGACCCGGATGACGATCGTCGCCATCTTGCGGGGCGAGACCGTCGTCGTCGTCCCCGAGCCCACCGAGGTGCTCCAACCAGGCGATCGGGTCGTGGTCGTCGGCCGGCCGGAGGATCTCGACGCCTTCGTGAGGCACGTCTCCGGGTGAACCTCTCCGGCCCGGCGGGACTGCTCGCCGCCACCGGCGGGGAGACCGGCCGCGAGCTGGTTGCCCTGGGCGCCGCCCTCCTGGTGGCCGGCATCCTGGCGCGGGCCGGCCGGCGCTTCGGCCTGCCGACCATCCCGCTGTTCATGGCCGCGGGCATCGTGTGCGGGCCGTTCACACCGGGGCCCGTGCTCATCCGCGATGCGGCCGACCTCGGCCTGCTGACCACGCTGGGCCTGATCCTCCTGCTGTTCCACCTGGGCCTGGAGTTCTCGCTCGACGACCTGCTGGCCGGCGGGCGCAAGCTGCTCATCGCCGGCGCCGTGTACCTGCTGATCAACATGTCCTCGGGCCTGGCCGTCGGGTCGTCGTTCGGCTGGGGCGGCCGGGAGACCCTCGTGATCGCCGGCATCGTCGGCATCTCCTCCTCGGCAATCGTCACCAAGCTGCTGATCGAGCTCCGCCGGCTGGCCAACCCCGAGACCGGCCTGCTGCTCGGCATCGTCGTGGTGGAAGACGTCTTCCTCGCCATCTACCTCGCCCTCCTCCAGCCCGTGCTGGGCGCCGCCCAGGGCGCCGGCGCTGCCGCGACCTCGGTCGCCAAAGGCGTGGCGTTCCTCGTGCTGCTGGTGGCCGTCGCCCGCTGGGGCCGCGGGTTGGTCGGGCGCCTCCTCGGCACCGCCGACGACGAGTTGCTGACCGTCTGCTTCGTGGGTGTCGCCGTGCTCATCGCCGGCGTGGCGGCCAACGTCGGCGTCTCCGACGCCATCGGCGCGTTCCTGGCCGGCCAGGTCGTGGCCGGCACCGCAGTGGCGCACCGGATTCAGCGGCTGGTACTGCCGCTGCGCGACCTCTTCGCGGCCATGTTCTTCTTCGCCTTCGGCCTGAGCGTCGATCCTGGAGCCCTCGGATCGGTCGCCGGCCCCATCCTCCTCGCCGTCACCGTGACCGTCCTGGGCTGCGTCGTCGCCGGCGTGTTTGCGGCCCGCCTCCAGGGGATGGGCCCGTACGCGGCGGCCAACATCGGCCTCACCGTGCTGGCCCGGGGCGAGTTCTCCCTTATCCTGGCCAGTCTGGCCCTCGTCGCCGGCCTGGACGGCCGCATCGGCCCGTTCACCGCCGGCTACGTGCTCGTCCTGGCCATCGCCGGCCCGATCGCCGCCTCCCGCTCCCACCTCCTCGCCGGGCGCCTGCCCGCCCGGCTGTTCCCCGCTCCGGTCGCCCGAAAGGACAGCCCATGAACCCGCCCACCGTCGTCCGGCCCGACACGTCCGCCCGGGCCCGTCGCCACATCGGCCTCGCGGTGGCCGCCGTCGTCGCGGGGTTGGCCGTCGCCCTCGGCCTCACCTCCCTCGTCGGGCTGTCGTCGGGACCGAACACCGTCGCCCGGATCACCTTCGAGAACCCCACGGCCTACGCCCTCGACATCGAAGTCAGCTCCGGCGCCGCCGGCGGGTGGACCTCCGCGGGGTCCGTGCGGCAGAGATCCACCGCAGAGGTCTCCGAGGTCATCGACCAGGGCGACGTCTGGGTGTTCCGCTTCGACAGCCAGGGCGCGAGCGGCGGCGAGCTGCGGCTCAGCCGGACCGAGCTGGAGGCCGCCGGCTGGCAGGTGTCCGTCCCGGCCGAAGTCGGTGCTCGCCTGGCCGCGGCCGGCGCACCTCCAACTCCGTAGAGGCCGCGATCCCTAGAGGTGGCGACTCCGTAACGCGGCGCCGGCGGTGGAGACTGTCATTGCATGGTCCCCTCCTGGGCGCTGCGGGTCGTCATCGTGGGCGTGCCCGTCGCCGTCTTCGCCCTTCTTCGCCCCGGCCCCTTCACTGCCACGCTCAAGAGCCCGAGTGCACTGGTGCGCATCGCCCTGCTCGTGGTGGTGCTGGCCGGCGTCTCCCGCCTGCTCCGCCGCTACGTCGCCAACCCGGTGGTGGGGGCCGCGGTCTCCTCCGTCCTGGCCGTCGGTGTGCTCGCCCTCGTGGTGCTCCCGTACTTCCGCGACGAAACGGTGGTCGAGACGCTCCCGACGTCCGCCACCGAGCTCGGCCTGCAGGTGACGACGACGATCGCCGCCCCTACGTCTGTCGCCGCCACCCCCACGTCCGTCGCCACCACGACCACCGTGCCCGCCCCGCCGGCGCAGATCTCGGCGGGGGGATTGCGCGGCATCGACCATCGGGCCTCCGGTGACGCCGCCCTTTACCGCCTGGCCGACGGCACGGCCTTCGTCCGGCTGGAGGACATCGACGTCGAGAACGGCCCCGACTACGTCCTCTATCTCGTGCCCGGCACCGACCGGCGTTCGCCGGCGGCCGGCGTCGAGCTGGGCGCCCTGAAGGGCAACCAGGGCAGCCAGAACTATGCCGTGCCGGCGGGGGTTGACATCCGCAGCCCTCAAACTGTGCTCATCTGGTGTCGGGCGTTCGCCGTGCCCGTCGCCAACGCCACCCAGACCCCCGTCTCCTGACCAGGAAGGATCCCGGTGCTCAACCTGCATCTCTGGCTGTCCCCCGTCCGCAACCTGACATGGGTTGCCGCTTCGTTCGGGTACAGGTAGGCCCGTGCCTGCGCCCGCGCGGTCCCTCACCCTCGCCGATATCCACGACCACGTCCGGCACCGCTGCTTCACCCCCGCCGGCCCGCCCGGCCGGGTAGGCGTCGAACTCGAACTGTTGACCATGACCGCCGGCGACCCTTCCCGGCGGCCCGACTCCGATGACCTGTTCGCCGTCCTCGACCACCTCGACGTGCCCGGCGGCGGGCGGCTCACCCTCGAGCCCGGCGGCCAGGTCGAGCTGAGCAGCCGCCCCCACGCCGGCGCCGGACCGGCGATCGAAGCCACCGCTGCCGGCGTGGAATGCCTCCAGTCCGCGCTGGACACCGCCGGCGTCCACACCACAGCCCTCGGCCTCGATCCGATGCGGCCGAGCCGGCGCATTGTGTCGAGCCGCCGGTACGACGCCATGGAGGCGTACTTCGAGGGCGACGGCGGCGCCGGCCTGAGCATGATGTGCGCCACCGCGTCCATCCAGGTCAACCTCGACCTCGGCGATCCCGCCGACCTGGCCCGCCGCTGGCGGGTGGCCCACGCGCTCGGGCCGGTGCTGGTGGCCGCCTTCGCCAACTCGCCGCTCGCCTTGGGCGTCCCCACCGGCGCCAAGTCCTCCCGCCAGCAGGTGTGGGCGGCGCTCGACCGCACCCGGTCGGCGCCGGCGCTGTCCCTCCTCTCGCCGGCCGACGCCTGGGCCCGCTACGCGCTCGCCGCCAGAGTCATACTCATCCGGGCCGGGGCTTCCGATTACCAGCCCCTCCGCGAGACCCTGACCTTCGCAGAGTGGATGTCGGAAGGCCACGAGCTCGGGTACCCGACGGTCGCCGACTTCGCCTACCACCTCACCACGCTGTTCCCGCCGGTGCGTCCGAAGGGCTGGCTGGAGCTGCGGATGATCGACGCCCTCCCCAGCCCGTGGTGGCAGGTGGCCCTGGCCGTGACGACCGCCCTCCTCGACGATCCCGAGGCGCTCGACACCGCCGAGCGGACGTGCCGGCCGGTCGTCGACTGCTGGGACGAGGCCGCAGCCCACGGCCTGAGCCATCCAGGGCTGGCGTCTGCGGCCCGCACCTGCTTCGCCGCCGCCCTCCGCGCCCTGCCCCGGATCGGCGTGGACCCCGGGCCGACTGCCGCGTTCGCCGACCGCTACGTCGACCGGGGGCGCTGCCCGGGCGACGACGTGCTCGACGCGTGGACCGCCGGCCGGCGCCGGATGGCGGCCAGCGGGACGCGCTAGATGACTCGCTCGTTGCCCCCATCGACGGCGACTTGCGCTCCGGTCGTCCTTGCGAAGGCCGGACCGCACATGGCGATGCACATGCGGGCGACATCAACGCTCGAGATCTCGGTACCGAGCACGTTGTTCGTGCGGTACTCCTCGACTGTCACGCCGTAGTGGGCGGCCCGCTCCGCCAGGAATTCCTCCGACTGGATGGCCGTGCCGGACACCGCGTTGGGGTGGATCACGTTCACGCGTATCCCGTCTGCGCCCCATTCCAGGGCCGCCACCCGGGCCAGCTGGGTCAGCGCCGCCTTTGAGGCGGAGTAGGCGCCGGCGCCAGGTCCAGGGGCAGGCACGTTCTTCGAACCGATGACGACCACCCGGCCGCGGTCCGGCGCCAGTGCGAGGAGCGGGTGGGCGGCGGCGAGGAGTGCTGCGCCGGCGTCGACGTTCACGGCCATGACCCGGCGCCAGGCGTCCGGCTGCAGGTCCGAGATGCGGGTGCTCGGCGGGAAGACGCCGGCGTTGAGGACCAGGATATCCAGCCCACCGAATCGGGCGACGGCGGCGTCAAGCGCGGCCTCCATGGCGTCGCCGTCGGTGACGTCGGCTTGGACGCCGAGCCAGTTCGCCCCGTCGAAGGAGACCTTGATCTCGGGATCCACATCGATGCCTATCACCGCGGTGCCCTCGGCCATGAGCGCCACCGCGCACGCCTTCCCGATCCCGCCGGCGGCGCCGGTGACCAGGGCGACCTCACCGGCGAAGGGCGCCGGCTTCGCCCCACGGCGGAGCTTGGCCTGCTCCAGCTCCCAGTACTCGACGTCGAACAGGTCGGCGATAGCCGCCGGCTGGTAGCCGCCGATGGCCTCGGCATCGAGGATCACCTTCATGGTGTGGCGGTAGATGTCGGCGGCGATGCCCGCCTCGCGCGGCGTGCCGCCGGCGCAGCACATTCCTAAGTCGAGATCAAGGATGACTCGAGGTGCCGGGTCGAGCTGCTTCAGGTCGCGGTCGCGACGATGGCGCTCGAAGTACTCGCCGTACCGCCGCGCGTAGCCGTCGACATCACGGCCGAGTAGGGGCCAGGGCTTGGTGCGGATCACGTGGTCCGGGGTGGCCGTGCCCCGCTGGGTGATCTCCGCCACGGTGGAGTGGGCGATGAACGCCATCGCCCCCTCGTCCGTATGACCCTGCACCACCATCGGGCGGCCGGCGGCGACGGAGATGTCATGCCGGAGGCGGGCGCGGGTGATCCGGTCCGGCGATGGAGCCGGCGGTGCCGTAGGCCGGCGGCGCCGGCGGGAGGCCACGTACTGATCGGCGACCTGGACCAGTTCGATCATCCGGTCGTAGGAGTCTTTGGCCGTCTCACCCCACGTGAAGATGCCGTGGTTCATGAGGACCGCGCCGTCGACGTCGCCCGCCGCCGGGAGCATCTCCCCGAAGAGCTTCGCCAGCCTGAACCCCGGCATCACATACGGCACGACGAGCACCCGGCTTCCGTAGACCTCCCGCACCCCCGCGGCACCCGCCGGCGTGTTGGTGACGGTCACGACCGCGTCGGCATGGGTGTGGTCGACGAACCGGGCGGGGACGAGGGCGTGCAGGATCGCCTCGACGGACGGCGCCGGCCCGCCCGCCACCAACTCGGCGAGCCGGAGCTGCTCGGCCATCTGCGTGTCGGTCAGGACGTCGAGCTCGGCCAGTCGGGCCACGGCGTCCCGGCGGAGCCAGGCGAAGCCGGACTCGTCGATCTCGGAGAGATCGGAGCCGCTGCCCTTCACAACCAGGGCGTCGACCGTCTCGCCGAACACGGTCGTGTGCTGCAGCTTCACCGATGTGTTCCCGCCGCCGTGGAGGACCAGGTCTGGGTCCACACCCAGCAGCCGGGAGGTGTACACCCGCTCGCCGAGAACGCCGCTCGAGCGGGCGGCGCCGGCGTCGTCCCAGCGATTCGCGATCACTGAGTCACCGTACCGGTCCCGAGCGGGGTCGTTCGTCGTGCCAGGGCAGGGCCTTTGGCCCTGGTCCGAGCCCGCCGATGAGACCACGCTTCCCCCCAACGGTCAAACAACGAAGCGAAAGGGAACCCAGTGAAGGCAGCGGTCGTACGCGAGTTTCACACTCCGGTCGTCATCGAGGATCGGCCCATCCCCGAGCCAGGACCGGGACAGGTCCTGGTCAAGATCGAGGCATCCGGTCTGTGCCACACCGACATCCATGCCGCCAACGGCGACTGGCCGGTCAAACCGAACCCGCCGTTCGTCCCCGGCCACGAGGGCGTGGGCATCGTCGAGCGCATCGGCGACGGCGTGACCGCGGTGCGGACCGGCGACCGGGTCGCCATCCCCTGGCTCGGCTGGGCCTGCGGCGAGTGCGACTACTGCATCACCGGGTGGGAGACGCTGTGCGAGCGCCAGAAGAACACCGGCTACGGCATCGACGGCGGCTGGGGCGAGTACGCCCTCGGCTACGCCAGCTACGTCGGCAAGGTGCCCGACGGCATCGACCCGTTCGAGGCCGCACCGTTGACGTGCGCCGGCGTCACCACCTACAAGGCGGTCAAGGTCTCAGGTGCCCGTTCGTCGGACCTGGTCGCCATCTTCGGCGTGGGCGGCCTGGGCCACCTGGCTCTCCAGTACGCCCGCATCGCCGGCGCCCAGGTCGTCGCCGTGGACCTCGTCGACGAGAAGCTCCAGATGGCCAAGGAGCTCGGTGCCACCTACACCGTCAACGCCCGCGAGGAGGACCCCGTTGCGGTCATCAAGGCCCTCGGCGGGGCCGACGCCGCCATCTCCCTGGCCGTGAGCCCCAAGGCCTTCGAACAGGCCTACGGCTCCCTGCGGCGGGGCGGCACGCTCGTCTTCGTGGGCCTGCCCGCCGACAACGACATCCGCCTCCCCATCTTCGAGACCGTCCTGAACGGCACCAAGATCGTCGGCTCGATCGTCGGTACCCGCCGGGACCTCCGCGACGTCTTCGAGCTGCACAAGGCCGGCCTCACCAAGGTCGAGTACGAGAAGCGCCGGCTGGAGGACGTCAACCAGGCCATGACCGACGTCGAGCACGCCGCCGTGAAGGCGCGGGTTGTCTTCGACCTGACCTGAGCCCCGCTCGCACGGGACGCCGTGGTCGGGCGACCACGGCGTCCCGAATCGCGGGATGCGTACGCGTCTACGCCGCGGCGCGGGCCGCCTCGGCGCAGGGGATGCACACCGTCTCGCCGCGGGCCTGGCGGGTCCGCGTTCCCATCACCTGCTCTGCGCAGATGGCGCAGGTCACCCACGGGTCGACGCTCGACGTCTGCGGGATTGCGTCGCTGACGGCGGTTACCTGGAACAGCTCGGTGGCGTCGGACTCGAGGATGCGCTGGGCCTCCTCCTCGGTGATGTCGTCGAAGGACGCCGCCTCCTCGGCCGTCGCGGTGCCGTTGCTGATCTTCTTGCGCATGGCCTGGTAGTCGGGGTGCCAGGCGATGTCACCTTGGACCCGGATGGCCTTGCCGTCAGACCGGCGCCAGAACGTGTAGGCGTTCTTGCCCCAGTCGCGCAGGACCAGATTCCGGTTGCCCAGTGTGCAGCCGGTGACGGCCTGCACACCGTCGACGGCACAGATGTCGCTCTCCACGAGGGCGACGAGGTCTTCGGGGCCTTGGCCGAGCTCGTGCACGGCGATCTGGGCCGCCTTGATGCCCACGGCGAGGCCGGGGCACAGGGAGCGGTGCAGGGCGACGGCCCTGTCGACCGCCTCCTGGTCATAGGTGAGTGCTGTCATTCTCGTGTCCCTTTCTCTTGTCGATCTCCGGGGTCCCTTTAGACTCCGGACTTCTTGCCGGTGACGAATGCCTGCTTGTTCAGCGGTCCCGGGTGCAAGCCGAACAGCCCACCGGGGGTGAAGTACCAGGCGTCGAAGGTGCCCGTGGTGGAGAGCAGCACGCGACTGGGTACGTAGAGCGACAACAGCGGGAGCTCTTCGGCCACGATGCGCTGCATCTCCTGGACCAGGGGCTTGCGGTCGGCCTCGTTCAGCGTCGCCGTCTGCTTGGCGGCCAGCTCCTCGAAGCGGGCGTTGTTGAAGCCGTGGATCTTGGAGTACACCGTGGCCGGCGCCTTGGCCGACAGGCGGGTGCGCAGGAAGTCCGGGTCGCCACCCATGCCCCCGTAGGTGAACAGGGCCATGTCGTAGCGGGCCTGGGTGCCGTTGGCGTCGGAGGTGGCCTGGTCGAGGACCGTGATGTCGATGTCGATCCCCGCCGCTCGCAGGTACTCCTTGATGAGCTCGGGAGTCTTGGTGGAGAACAGCGAGTTGGCCTGCAGCTCCGGCTTGAAAGCCGAGCCGTCGGGCAGGTCGCGGAACCCGTCACCATTGACGTCCCGAAGGCCGATCTCGTCGAGCAACGTGTTGGCCTTGGCCAGATCCTTGGCGTAGGCGGGCAGGTCGGGCGCCAGGTACGTGTGTGACGGTGCCAGGTTGCCGGCGCTGCCGGCCTCGCCCCGTCCGAAGAGAATCCGCTTGACCAGGTCGGCCCGGTCGATCGTGTAGGCGATGGCCTGGCGGAACCGCTTGTCGTCGAACGGGAAGCCTCGCGTGAGGTTGAAGTGCAACGACCTGTTGGCCTCACCGGGGGCGACGATCACGGCCAGCTTGGCGTCGGCCTGCAACGCCGCGAATACCTCGTCGGGGATTGGCTCTTCGAGATTCTCGATGCCGGCGGTGGCCATGTCGAGATCGCCCCGTTGCAGGGACAGGGTCTCGTTGGCCGATGGCACGAACTCAAGCCGCTTCACGTATGGAGCGCCGAGGAAATACGACTCGTTGGCGACGTAGAGATAGCTCCCCGCCGAACGGTCATAGCTTTCGAGCCGGTAGGGGCCCGACCCGATGACCGCTTTTGCGTCGAGGTACTTCACCGGGTCGGTCACCGACTCCCAGATGTGGCGGGGGATGATCGGCACGCGGCCGGCCACCGTCGGCTCGAACAGCGCAGATGGTCCGGGCAGCCGGACGACCACCACGGTGGGCGATTCGGCGACGACCTCCTTCACGTTCGGCTTGCCGATGAACTGGGTGAGGCCGGCGCCGGCACCTTTGGTGATGTAGTCGAAGGTGAACACCACGTCCTCCGCGGTGAGCGGCTGGCCGTCCTGCCACGTCACGCCGTCACGCAGGACGAACCGGTACTCGGTGCCGTCAGCCGAACGTTCCCAACTCTGGGCCAGCCACGGAATGTAGGCACCGGTCGAGTCCTTCCAGATCAAGGTGTCGAAGACGAAGTTCACATGGACGAGGCCGGGGCCCTTGAGGTAGGCGAACGGCGTCGGGTAGCCCCGGTCGGCGCCGGGGAGGCGCAGCCGGTCGACACTGGTCGGTGCCGGACCTGACGCCTCGGGCTTCTGGCTGACCGACGTCGAGCACGCGGTCAGGGCCAGGGAGAAAACGGCGGCGAGCGCCACCATCCTTGTGGGTCGTTTCATGAGTGTGACTCCTTCTCCTGTCTGGGTGTGGACGCGCCGAGATCCCCGCACTGGGCGGGTTGTCTGGCCGTGAACGCGCGTCGAGCTAGACGCGCGTCATCTGGGTCGCCGGGGCTGCGCTGTCGCCCGCGGGTGGTGGTGGCGCGCCTCCGGCAGCGGCGGCCGCGCGTGCACCGGACAGCTGCGCTGGCCCGCTTGAGGCAGCGCCGGCGGGAGAAGGGGCACAGTCGCGGGCGGGCCGGCGCCTGCGACAACCTCGCTGCGACCGGGACTCGTGCCCTCATTGGCTTCACCCCTCTCCATTCACTCAACAACGGCGGAGCGCTCACCCGATGCGGCCGAAGGTCCCGATCTGCCGTGCCGTTCGGCCCTACTGGCGTGCGGAAACTCCACACCGTCTACACATCAGCTCCATCGGCCCTCGACGCGCCTGCGGTTGTCTTCTCCAAGAGACCCACTACACGAGGAGTTCGACGATGCGTACCAGGATGTTCGTTGCCGCGGTGGCGGTGACCGCCCTCGCCGCCGGCGTCGCAACGGCGACCGTGGCGAGCGGTCAGGCACGGGGCGGCGCCGGCATGATGGGTTCCGGCCAGCACGGCAGTGGCCATATGGGCCCGATGAGCGGCGGGCCGATGGGACCGATGTCGGAGATGCCGATGTCTGGGATGCCGATGTCAGGGATGCACGGCTCCCACGTCGAAAGTGAGTTCATCTACCTGACCGAGATGATCCCCCACCACGAGGAGGCAATCGCCACGGCGGGGGAGCTGCTCGCCCGGAGCGATCGACCGGAGATGAAGGACTTCGCCCGATCGATCATCGAGACCCAGAGCGCGCAGATCGACGAGATGAGGGCGTACCTGGCGCGCTGGTACCCGGGGCGCGACACCAGTGCGGAGTACACCCCGATGATGCGAGACCTGAACCAGCTGGCCGGCGACGCCCTCGACCAGGCGTTCCTCGAAGACATGATCCCGCACCACCGGATGGCGGTGATGATGTCCCAGCAGCTGCTTTCCCAAGGTCTGGCGGAGCACCCGGAGGTCACCGAGCTGGCGACCACCATCCGCGACGAGCAGCGGGCCGAGATCATGACGATGATGGATTGGCTCCGGACCTGGTTCGGCACCACCGCCCACGGTCACGGGCACAGGTAGGGGGTACCCACCCGGACGGCGCCGGTTTCAGGCACGATGGGCGCATGACAGCCACAGTCCTGGTTGTCGAGGACGAGGCGAAGATCCGCGATCTCGTCCGCCTCTACCTCGAACGCGAGGGGCTGTCGGTGGTCACGACAGCATCCGGCGCCGGCGCCATCACCCTGGTCGAGACGGTCGAGCCGGACCTCATCGTGCTCGACCTCCGCCTGCCCGACGTCGACGGCGAGGCAGTGGCGGCCGAGGTCCGCCGCAGCCGGTCGACACCCATCCTGATGCTGACGGCGAAGTCGAGCGAGGCCGATCGGATCGCCGGCCTCGAGCTGGGCGCCGACGACTACCTGACCAAGCCGTTCAGCCCCCGCGAGCTGGTGCTGCGGGTGCAGGCGATCCTCCGCCGCAGCGCCGGTTCGGTCGACGGGAGCGACCGGCCTCGCAGCGCCAGCTTCGGCGGCGGAGAGCTCTTCCTGGACGAGTCCCGCCGCGAGGTGCTCGTCCGGGGAGACTCGGTCGAGTTGACGCCGACGGAATGGGCTGTGCTCGTCGCCCTCGCCCGTTCACCCGGACGGGTCTTTACGCGGTACGAACTGATCAACCGCACCCGGGGCTATGAATACGAGGGTTACGAGCGCACGGTCGACAGCCACGTGAAGAACCTGCGCCGGAAGATCGAGGCCGACGCCCACCAGCCCACGATCGTCCAGACCGTGCTGGGAGCCGGCTACCGGCTGGGACTGGCACGGGACCCGTGAGCGCGACCCAGCCCTCGAAGCGGCTGGCGATCCGCCTGGCGGCTGCCTTCGTGCTGGTGGCGGTCAGCGCCGTGCTCGTCCTTGCCGGTCTGACGGTCCTGTCCGCTCGGAGGGAGGTCAACGCGCTCGTCGATCGCCAGCACCGGGCCGATGCCGAGGCCGCGGCCGCGGCCGCGGCCCAGGCCTACGAATCGGCAGGGGGCTGGGCCGGCGCCCAGCTGGCGCCGGCCGGCGCCATCGCCGTCCGCGCCGGGGCGAGCCTGCAGGTGTCGACACCGGACGGTCGGGTCGTCGGGGTCCCGACCGACGCCCTGGGCCCCATGCACGCCCGCATGCACGGCCGGGCCGCGGCGCCGGAGGCGGGCGGCGACGACGTCACTGCCCCGGTCGTCGTCGACGGGCGGCGGGTGGGTGACGTGATCCTGACGTTCCCGGCCGGGGGCCTGCCCGTCGCCGAGCGCCAGGTGCAGGACGCGCTGGGCCGGACGGCCGTTGTCGGCACCGTCCTTGCCGCCGCGGTCGCCATCGTGTTCGCGCTGTTCGTCGCCACGCGGTTGACCCGTCCCCTCCACGCGCTCACGGCGGCAGCGCAACGCCTGGCGAGCGGCGACCTGACGGCCCGGGCGCGCGTCGACCGGGCGCCGGGCGAGCTGGGTGCCCTCGGTGCTGCGTTCGACACGATGGCGTCGAGCATCCAGCGGGAAGAGGAGCTCCGCACCAGGCTGATCACCGATGTGGCCCACGAACTGCGCACGCCGTTGACGATCCTGAGGGGTCAGACCGAGGCTCTCGTCGACGGGATCACCGAGCCGACCACGGCGGCACTGGGCTCGCTTCACGAGGAGGTGCTCCGCCTGGGACGCCTGGTCGGCGACCTCGAGACCCTGGCCGCGGCCGACGCCGCCGGCCTCCATCTGGACCGGGAGCGCGCCGACCTGTCCGACATCGCCGCCGGCGCGGTCGCCACCGTACGGTCCGGGGTGGACGGGCGGGGCCCGTCGTTCGACCTCCAGCTCGAGGCGGCGCCGACCCAGGGCGACGCCGGCCGCCTCCACCAGATCGCCCTCAACCTCCTTTCGAACGCCACCAAGTTCACCCCCGAGTCGGGGTCCATCACCGTCCGCACCTGGACCGACTCAATCGGGGCGCACCTCGAGGTCGCCGACACCGGGCCCGGCCTGGGCGACGGCGAGGTCGAGCGCGTCTTCGACCGGTTCTGGCAGGGCCAGGCGGCCAGGGGTCGAGGCGGTTCCGGGATCGGGCTCTCCGTCGCCAGGGAACTCGCCGGCGCCCACGGCGGGACGCTGCGGGCCGGCAGCGCCCCCTCCGGCGGGGCCAGCTTCACGCTGACGGTCCCCGCTCAGGACGTCGCCAGCTAGAGGCCGTTCCGGGCCACCGCCGCAATTGTCACGGGCGGCGGCCGCCCCGTCGCGACGGGCCGACAGTGAGGTGTTCCCGAATCAGTGCGAGCATCGCCTCGACGGCGGCCGAAGGGCGGGAGTCGCTCCGCCACGCCACGGCGACCGTGTGGCTCGGCACCGATGGGCGGAGTGGGAGGACGACCACCGGAGGGCCGGGGGCGTCGGCCGCGGATCGGGCGACGATGGACACGCCGACGCCGGCGGAAACGAGGCTTCGCATCGTCCCCACGCTGGAGCACTCGGCGGCCACGACGGGGGTGAACCCCGCCGCGGTCGTCGCCGACATGATCGTGTGCGAGAGGCCGGAACCGCGGATGCGGAGTACGAAGCCCTCGTCTCGCAGGTCCTGCACAGCCAAGGACCTCCGCTCGGCGAACCGGTGGCCGGCGGCCACGATCGCGACCAGCTCCTCATCGAAGAGCCGCTCCATCACCATCCCCTGATGCGTGGCCTCTCCGGTGTACAGCCCCGGCACCGCGTGCAGGACCGCGAGGTCGAGTTGGCCCAGGCCCAGGAGCCGCTCCAGCTGTTCGGTTGTCTCCTCCCGCAGCATGAGCTCGATGCCCGGGTGCGCGGCATGGAACCGGGCCAGCACGGGGCCGAGGGAGAGGCGCGCCAGGGCGGGCAGCGCCCCGACGACCAACCGGCCCCGAACGACGCCGGCAAACTCCCGCATGTCGTCCTTGGCGAGCTTGGCCTCGGCGAGGATCCGTTCCGCCCGGGCGAGGAAGGCGACGCCGGCGTCGGTCAATGTCACCGGTCGGTTCGAGCGGTCGAGCAGGGCGACACCCAGCTCGGCCTCGAGCCGGCGGATCTGCTGGGAGAGCGCGGGCTGGGCGACGCCGACCGCCTCCGCGGCGCGGCTGAAGTTCCGCTGCCCGGCCACCACGACGAAGTACTGGATCTGGCGAAGTTCCACCGGCTGACACTATAAGTGTGACGCATAGTAGATGAGCTATAGCGCAAGTGAACTTATGATCGGGGTAGCGTGACCGCCGTGACTGACTCGATGACGGGAACCGCCGCCGGCCAGTGGGCCGAGGCCCTCGCCTCCTGGGCTATCCCTCAGGAAATACTGGACGCCGCACCCGACCCCACTCCCTGGCGCTTCGCCCCCGCCGTCTTTGCATGGACCGCGGAGCGGGCCGCCGTCGAGGGTTCGGTCGTGACCGCGTCGCGCTCCCGCGCCCTCGAAGCCATACCGGAAGGCGGCACGGTGCTCGACGTCGGCGCCGGCGGCGGCCGGGCCAGCATCCCCCTCTCCCCGCCGGCCGGGCTGGTCACCGCCGTCGACTCCAGCGCCGAGCTCCTCGCCGCCTTCCGCGAAGCGGCCGAGCGGGAGGGCGTACCTCACCGGACGGTCGAAGGAGCATGGCCCGATGTGGCCGGCCAGGTCGATGTCGCCGATGTCGTGGTGTGCCACAACGTCTTCTACAACGTGGCCGACCTTGTGCCCTTCGCCCGCGCCCTCACCGACCACGCCCGCCTCCGGGTCGTCGTGGAGCTGACCGTCAACCATCCGGCGTCGAACCTCAACGACGCGTGGCGGGCGTTGCACGGGCTCGAGCGGCCGACGAAGCCCACCGCCGGCGACGCCGTCGAAGTCCTGCAGGAGATGGGCCTCGAAGTGGCGTGGGAGGAGTCCGAGCGCCGGTTGGCACCCGAAACCCGCGACAGGGCCGAGGTGATCGCCGGCGCCAGGCAACGTCTGTGCGTGGGCCCCGAGCGTGACACCGAGATCGACACCCTGCTCGGGGACGCAACCCAACAGCCACTCAGGCGGATCCTCACCGTCTGGTGGGACGGAGCGGCGGACGGCTCCCCCGTCAACGGCTGACCACCGGCGCCCGTGCCCACCGACGTCATCGATCGCAACCAAGCGACATCCCCCCGCCCACGCCTGTCGCATCCCCCACGCGGCCGGCGTGGGCGGCACCGCTTCCTCGGCGCCGCGCTGCGCTCGATCGCCCTCTACGCCCTCACCATGGTGGCGGTGATCCTCGTCGTCTTCGCCCTCCCCCGGGCCATGCCGGGCGACCCGCTCCGCGCCTTGGAGGACCCCGACAACAGCTTCTACTTGAGCGACCCCTTGGTTCAGGAACGGTTGCGGGAGTACTACGGCCTCGACGAACCGCTCGCCGACCAGTTCCGCAGCTACATATCGGGGCTGGCGACGGGCGACCTGGGCTTCTCGATCGCCCGCAAGGCCCCGGTGTCCGGCCTCATCCGCGCCCACCTGCCCTGGACGCTGCTGCTCATGGGTGTGTCATTGGCTATCGCCTCTGTCCTCAGCTTCATGGCCGGCGTCGCCGCTACCTGGCGGCGGGGACAGTCGGGCGACCGGGCACTGATGGTGACCATGACCGTGGCCCGCGCCGTGCCGGAGTACGCCCTGGCCGCGGTGCTGCTCATCACCTTCGCCGTCGTCATCCCGCTGTTCCCGTTGGCCGGCGCCCGCACCCCGTTTAACGAGTACGGCCGGGTCGAAGGGCTCATCGACATCGGGCGCCACCTCGTGCTGCCGGCGACGGCCCTGACCCTGTCGCTGCTGGGCACCAAGTTCCTGCTCGTGCGCAACACGATGATCTCCACCCTCGGCCAGGACTACATGATGCTGGCCCGGGCCAAGGGCCTCCCCGACCGGATGCTCAAGTACCGCCACGCCGGCCGCAACGCATTGCTCCCGTTCCTCACCGTGGTGGGGATCCAGGCCGGCTTCGCCGTCGGCGGATCGGTGTTCGTCGAGACCGTCTTCGCCTACCCCGGCATGGGGACGCTGATCCTCCGAGCCATCGAGGCGCGCGACTACCCGGTGCTCGAGGCCACGTTCCTCGTGCTGGCGTTCGTGGTGCTGGCGGTGAACCTGCTCCTGGAGTTGGTTTACGCCCGCATCGACCCCCGGGTGGGGGCTGAGTGACCGCCGGATGACCGCCACGCTGCATCCGGCCGACGTCGTCGCGCCCGAGCCGCCCGCCGACGCGGAGGAGATATCCGGGGGCGGGCGCCGGCGCATCCGGTTCCCCACCATCGGCTGGATCGGGCTGGCCATCGTCGGTGTGTTCGTCGCCCTCGCCCTCGCCGCGCCGTACATCTCCCCGTACCGGGTGATCGAGCTGTCCGGCGACCCTCTCGACGCTCCCAGCGGCAGCCACATCCTGGGCACCAACGGAGTCGGGCAGGACGTCGCCACTCAACTCCTGAGCGGCGCCCGGGTGTCGCTGTTCGTCGCCCTGGTGGCCGGCGGCGGCACGCTGCTCATCGGCGCCCTGTTCGGGATGGTGGCCGGTTGGGCGGGCGGCACGGTCGACGCCATCCTCATGCGCATCGTCGACCTCGTGCTAGTGATCCCCAAGATCCCGCTGCTCATCGTCATCGCCACCTACGCCGGGCCGAGCCTGACGATGCTCTCGATCATCATCGCCCTGACATCCTGGCCGCCGACGGCGCGTGTGGTGCGGTCGCAGGTGCTCTCTCTCCGCTGGCGGGCCCACGTCAAGGCTGCCGTGGGGTTCGGCGGCACGTCACGGCAGATCCTGCGCCGGCACATCCTTCCCGAGGTGGGCTTGATCCTGATCGCCGGCCTCGTCGGTGCCGCCGGGCGGGCGATCAGCTTCGAAGCCGGGCTGGCCTTCCTCGGCCTCGGAGATCCCACCCGCGCCAGCTGGGGGGCGATCCTGCGCGATTCCATCGACTTCGGTGGCCTGTTCTTCACCGACGCCTGGAAATGGTGGCTCATCCCTCCGGTCCTCGCCGTGAGCCTGTTGCTCCTTGGCGTCACGTTCCTCGGCGTCGGCGTCGAGCAGCGGATCAACCCCCGGCTCACCCGCCACCACACCCGCCTGAGCAAGGGAACGACCGGTCCATGAGCGACGGGTTGAAGGTCTCGGGCCTCACGATCACCTATCCCGGCCCGCCCCCGGTGCGGGCCGTCGACAACCTCTCCCTCGAAGTCGCACCCGGCCAGTGCCTCGGGATTCTCGGCGAGTCGGGCTCGGGAAAGTCGACGCTGGGCCGGGCCATTCTCGGCCTCGCCACCGACGCACAGGTCCAGGGCACGCTGCATCTCGGAGACCTCGACCTGGTGGCGCTCGACGAGGACGGCTGGCGCGAAGTGCGGTGGCGACGGATAGCCCTGGCCGTGCAGTCGGCGGCGTCGCTGAACCCCGTCCTCACCATCGGCATCCAGCTGGCCGAGCCGCAGCAGGTCCATCTCAAGCGGAGCCGCGCCGAGGCCGACGCCCGCAGCACGCAGGTACTCACCGAGGTTGGTCTGGGCGGATGGGCCCTCGACCGCCATCCCCGTGAGCTGTCGGGCGGGCAACGGCGGCCCGTCCTCCTCGCCATGGCCCTGGTCTGCGACCCCGAGGTGGTGGTGCTCGACGAGCCCACCGCCGGCCTCGACCCCGCCACCCGCAACCAGGCGCTCAAGGTCCTCCAGCGGGTGCGCGACGAGGACGGCCGCGCCCTGGTGGTGATGAGCCACGACGCCGACGCCCTCGACCAACTCGCCGACCGGATGGCGGTCCTCTACCGCGGCTGGCTGGCAGAGACTGGTCCGGCCAAGGCCGTGCTCGACCGCCCCCGCGCCCCGTACTCCTGGGCCCTTCTCAATGCTCGCACGAGCCTGGCCGCGATCAAGGACATGCGCGGGATCCGGGGCGACCCGCCCAACCCCACCCACATCGCGCCTGGCTGCCCGTTCGCCGGCCGATGCACCCAGGAGATCGAGATTTGCAGCGAAGGCCGGCCCCCGCTCGTCACCCCCGTGGGGGAGGACGGCGGCGAGCGTCTGGTGTCCTGTGTGCGCGGGGGCGTCGTCCCGGTGCTCCGGGCGACGGGGCTGGTCAAGTCCTACGAGGTGCCCGGAAAGCTCTTCCGCAAGGAGCGTTTCCGCGCCGTCGACGGCGTCAGCCTCGATGTGCTCGAAGGCGAGGTGGTCGGGCTGGTCGGCGCCACCGGCGCCGGCAAGTCGACGGTGGCGTCCATGCTCGTTCGCCTCCTCGACCCCGACGAGGGCTCCGTCGAGATCGACGGACACGACTTGCTGGCTGCCGGCGGAGCGGACCTGAAGGCGGCCCGCCGGCGGGTCCAGCTGCTGTTCCAGGACCCGTTCGAAGCGCTGTCGGGCCGCTTCACGGTCGCCCAGGCCGTGCGTGAGCCCCTGGAGCTGCAGCACATTGGCGACCGCGAGGAGCAGGATGGCAAGGTCCGCGCCACACTGAGGGCGGCCCGGCTCCCCGCCGACGACGCCTTCCTCCAGCGTTACACCCACGAGCTGTCCGGCGGGCAGTTGCAGCGGGTGGCGCTGGCCCGGGCCCTCATCCTCGAGCCCAAACTCCTGATCGCGGATGAACCGGTGTCCATGCTCGACCCGTCCGAGCAGGCGAAGGTGCTCCAGCTGCTCAAGCAACTCCAGGTCGACCGGGGCATGGCGATGGTGCTCGTGTCCCACGACCTCGGCGCCGTGCTCCGGGTGGCGGATCGGGTCATGGTCATGGACCGCGGGCGGGTGGTGGAGCAGGGGACCGGGAGCGAGCTGCTGATGGGGCCGCGCCACGAGGTGACCAAGGCCCTGCTCAGCGCGGCGGGGCGGGACCTGCTGTTCGAGTTGACGACGCCGGAGACGGCATGAGAAAGAGAGGTGCGATGAGCACAAGCAAGAAGAAGGCATCGTGGGTTCGCCGGACGGCATTGCTGATGGCGGCGGCGTTACTGGTCGCCGGCTGTTCGTCCGACGGAGACAGCTCGGAGTCGACCGGCGGGCAGACGACGCGTCCCGAGAGCGTGGAGCGGATACGCCTGGCGGGAGGTGACTTCGGCTACCCGACGCCCTTCGCCTACGTGCGCGGGCCGGGAATGATCCAGACCGGCTACCTGTTCGACACCCTCCTCTGGGAGGACTCAACCGGCAAGCCGGGGCCGTGGCTGGCACGCGAGTGGTCACAGTCGCCCGACGGCCTGGAGTGGCGGTTCACGATCCGCGACAACGTGAAGTGGCACGACGGCCAGCCGCTCACCGCCGAGGACGTGAAGTTCAGCTTCGAGTACATCACCTCCGGGCCGGGCGCCACGGGAGCGAGCCGGGTCGACCTCAAGGAGGTCGTCGCCGAGTCGCCGACCACCGTCGTCATCAGGCTGAACAACCCCAACGCGGTCTTCGAGGAGAACGTCGGCATGCGGGTGTTCATCATCCCCCGGCACGTCTGGTCGTCGGTGACCGACCCGACCAAGTACCGCGAAGCCAACGCCACCATGGGGTCCGGCCCCTACAAGCTGCAGTCGTTTGACGAGGCGGCGGGCAGCTATCTCTACACGGCCAACGAGCAGTTCTTCCTGGGCGTCCCCTACGTTCGCCGGCTGGAGTTCGTGCCGGCACCCGACGAGCTGCTCGGCCTGCAGCGGGGCGAGATCGACGCCGCTGAACTGTCCGAGGAGCCGGCGCCTGAGGAGCAGCTGAAGGCGTTCGAGTCCGACCCCAAGTTCGGCAAGCTCGAGGGGTCCGGCGACTGGAACCTGGCCCTGAACTTCAACCTCTCAAAGGGCTTCCCCTACGACGACAAGCGCTTCCGCCACGCCGTGGCCTACGCCATCAACCGGCCGGACATGGTTGACCGGCTTCTCCTCGGCCGTGGGGCCCCGGCGTCCACTGCCGGCCTGGCGGGCGACCACGAGATGCTGGCGCCCGGCCTTCCCACCTACGACCACGACGTGGCCAAGGCCCGTGCACTGCTCGATGAGCTCGGGATGAAGGACACCAACGGGGACGGGTTGCGCGAGCTCCCCGACGGTGGGAAGTTCGTGCAGGAGCTTCAGAGCAGCAGCCGCTTCACGCCCAAGTCGCCGGAGCTCATCAAGGAGTACCTCCGCGCCGTCGGGATCGACGTCAACGTGCAGGTCCTCGACCGCGCAGCCGCCGACGACAACGCCGGCAAGGGCAACTACACCATGACCCTGGTCGGCTACGGCGGCATCGCCGGCGACGCCGACGGGCTGCGCGGCCGGTACGCGGCGCCCCGCAACAGCACGTCGTTCAGCCGGGCCATCGGCTACACCAACCCGGCCTTCACCGACGCGGCCAACAAGCAGCTCACGGCCCTCAACGAGACCGCGCGCAAGGATCTGGTGTATCAGATGCAGCGCATCGTCGCCGAGGACCTGCCGATCCTCCCGCTGTACGTGCCGCAGCGAGTCGCCTTCTTCAGCAAGGCGGTGTTCGACAACTGGTACTACACGCCCGGGTGCAGCCCGTGCCGGGGGACGCGTAACAAGCACATGTACGTGACCGGCCAGAAGACCGGCCTCTAGTCCGGGACCGGCGGTTGGGCGGGGGCGGCGACTAAGGTCGCCGCCCCCGCCCGTCGTCTCGGTTCGGGTTCGGAATATACCCCCCCGGGTATTGCTTGAACATCCTGCCGAGACGAGGAGGACTGATGGAACTGACGCTGCGCATCGAAGTCGACAGGCCCTACGACGAGACGGTGACCCGTGTTCGGGAGGCCCTCCTGGAACAGGGCTTCGGCGTGCTGACCGAGATCGACGTCCGCAAGGCGCGAGCCCGCCGGCAGGGCCATGGAGCGCCGGGCCATCTCCACCAGGGCGTCGGCCCGGCGCTGGGCCGGCGTGCGGGCCAGGTGGCTCAAGACGCTCAAAGAGAAGATCGACGTGGATGTCGAGCCCCAGATCATCCTCGGGGCCTGCAACCCCCGGCTCGCCCACCGCGCCTTGGAGGCCGACCCGCGGATCGCCTCGCTGCTCCCCTGCAACGTCGTCGTGCGGACCGAGAGTGGTCGCACGGTCGTCGAAGCGGTGAACCCCCAGCTCCTCGCGGAGGTATCCGGGAGTCCCGCACTCGGGGCGATCGCCGAGGAGGCGGGCCGGCGGATCCAGGGCGCCCTGGACGCTGCCGCCACCGGCTGACGCCTCTTCACCCCGGCCGGTAGGCGAGTGTTTCCGGCGCCGAGCGGGAAGGAACGCGAGGACCCCCGGTGTACGCGCGAGGTGAGCATGAAGATTCAGGTCGAGGGCGCCGTCCGCGTTGATGTGTCCGAGTTCTTCCACCCGGCGATAACCCCCGGCGAAGGCGTCCCCGAGCTGCAGCTGCTCGTCGGTGGCAGCTGGCGGACGGCAGGAAAAGGCGACATGTTCGACGTCCGCTCCCCCATCGACGGGAGCGTGATCGCCCGGGCCGCCAAGGCATCGGCGGACGACGTCGAGGAGGCGATCGCCGCCGCCCGCCAAGGCCGAGAGGCCTTCCGCTCCACGCCGGCGGCCGCCCGTCTCGAGATCTGCGCCCGAGCCGCCACGATTCTCGCCGAGCACGCCGACACCTTCGCCGGCGCCATCGTCGCCGATCTGGGCAAGACGTCAGAACAGGCGGCGTCGGAGGTCAAGGCCACCCGGGAGCGACTGGGGCTCGCCCGGGAGGAGGTCCGCAAGATCTTCGGGGAGTACATCCCCGGCGACTGGATGGACGACAGCGTGGGCAAGTCCGCCGTCGTGCTGCGGGAACCGGTCGGGACGGTGGCTGCGTTCGGCCCGTTCAACTACCCGCTGTACCTCATTGCGTCGAAGATCATCCCGGCACTGGCGGCCGGGAACACGGTCGTCGCCAAGGCGCCGTCCGAAGCGCCGATCCCCCTGGTCCTGTTTGCTCGCGTCCTCGAGGAGGCGGGGTTGCCGGCCGGCGTGCTCAACGTCATCACCGGCTCCGGCAGCGAAATCGGCGACCTGCTCGCCTCCCACGCCGACATCGCGATGATCTCCTTCACCGGCTCCACCTCGGTCGGCCGCAGCATTGCCGCCGGCGCCGGCCCCAAGCCCATGCACCTCGAACTGGGCGGGAACGCCGCCGGCATCGTACTTGCCGACGCCGACCTCAGCCTCGCCGTCGAGAAGACGGTGCTGGGCGCATTCAAGAACGCCGGCCAGCGCTGCGACGCCATCAGCCGCGTCCTGGTGGAACGGTCCGTCTACGACGAGTACGTCCAGCGCGCCCTGAAGGAAGCGGAGCGGTGGACGGTCGGCGACCCCCGAGCCGAGACGACCAAGGTCGGTCCCCTGGTGAACGGGAAGGCGGCGAGCTACGTCCACGAGCTCGTCGACGACGCCGTCGGCAAGGGGGCGCAGCTGCTCGCCGGCGGCGACCTCCACGACGCGTACCACGAGCCCACCGTCCTTGCCGACGTACCCCTGGAGGCCGACATCGTCTGGGAGGAAACCTTCGGCCCCGTGCTCACCGTGCTCCCTGTCGCCGATCTCGACACCGCCATCGACCTGGCGAACCGGTCCCGCTACGGGCTGGACTCCGCTGTGTTCACCTCCAACCTGGAGAGTGCGTGGCGCACGGCCCGGGCCCTGGAGTGCGGGCAGGTGACGATCAACGACGCGCCCGCCCACGGCGTCGGCCACTTCCCGTTCGGCGGCCGGAAGCCGGACTCCGGCGTCGGCCGGGAGGGCCTCGGCTACTCCATTGACGAGTGCACCGTACTGAAGACGGTGGTCATGCCGGTGTAGCTAGTCGCGCTCGGGGATGTTGACCGCTTCGATCATCACCTCGATGCCGTGCTCGGCGGCCGGCCGACCCCTGCCGATCTACGACCCGATGGAACTGGTCGACGCTCCATCCGGGGGGCCGGCCGGCCGTTCATGCCGGCAGGGTAGGAAGGAACTCGTCGAGTCGTTCGTCGACCAGGCAGGAGGGACCGGTCCCAGTCGTCCGGACGACGATGTCCGCGTGCTCAGCCGAAGCCGGCACCCAAGTGTCGAATCCCGGCCCGAGCACTTCGTCCCAGAACTGCTGCATCTTCTCCGGGGAGAACGCCCTCCCCGTTTCCTCACGCAGTTTCGCCTCGCGAGCGAACCGGCGCTGGCGGGCGATCTCCTTCGGAACGTCGAGATGGAGGTGCCAGTCGAGGTACGGAAGGATGCGATCGTAGCCCTGACCGTCGTAGCCGATGATCCACCCGTCGAACAGCACCACGTCGGGGGCGTCGTCGAGGCGCTCGTCGGCGCCCCGGTCATCTCGGGACGGATCGAATCGGGGCAGGACTAGCGGCTGCGACCCCTTCCGCACGGCGGCGAGGGTCTCGACCATCAGCCCGAGGTCGTGCGAACCCGGCGCGGCGCGCCACGCGATCCCGCGGCGTTCCCGCTCCCGGCGGGACAGGTAGAAGTCGTCCAGCGAAAGGGCGACGGCGCGCAGGCCGACATTCGCGAGTGAGCGCACCACTGCGCCGGCGACCGTCGACTTGCCTGCTCCCACCGGGCCGGAGATGGCGAACACCCGAGGCTTGGACGCCCGGATGAGCTCGACCACGGGCGCGACGCAGCAGGTGCGCATCAGTGCCCAGGAATCACTGGTCGAGTTCGCCGGGGGACCCGTCAAGCCGGCCGGCACGGTCTTGCCGAGAGCGATCCACTGGTGGGTCCGATCCGTCTTCACGCGGCTGGCTCCGAGAAAGCAGAGCCGATCGATACAAGCCCACGCATGCGCCGCTGAGCGTAGACCGCGACGACCGACCGGGAATCACGGATTGTGGGTAGGGCTGATGCCGACGTGGATACCCCCGGTCCCACCATCGCCGAACGCTACGAGCTGGGTGAAGTCCTCGGTCGCGGCGGCATGAGCGAAGTCCGAGCAGGGCGAGACCTTCGGCTGGGCCGAGACGTGGCCATCAAGCTCCTCACCAGCGCCGGTGCGGACGCGTCCCGGATGCGGGAGCGGTTCGAGGCAGAGGCGAGAGCGGTCGCCAGCCTGAGCCATCCCAACGTCGTGCTGGTCTTCGACAGCGGGGAGCACGAGGGCGTGCCCTTCCTGGTGATGGAACGCCTACCCGGGCGCACGGTGGCCGACGAGATGTCCGCCGGCCCGCTCGCTCCCGACCGGGCAGCTCGCGTCACCACGGATGTCCTGGGCGCCCTCGGCGCCGCACACGCAGCCGGGATCGTGCACCGCGACATCAAGCCGAGCAATGTGCTGCTCTGTCCCGACGGCGTGGCAAAGGTGTCCGATTTCGGCATCGCCAAGACAGCCTCGGCTATGGCGCTCACCGATGACGGCACGCTTCTGGGTACGCCGAGCTACGTCGCTCCCGAACGCCTCACCGGCGCGCCGGCCACCCCGCAGAGCGATCTCTACTCGGCCGGCGTCCTGCTCTACGAAGCGTTGAGCGGGCGGCCGCCCTTCGAGGGCGATTCGCCGGCGGAATTGATGCGGGCCATCGTCGAGAGCAGACCCGTTCCCCTACGCGAACGCCGTCCTGACCTTCCCGCACATCTCGATCGAGCAGTGAAGACGGCAATGGAGAGGGAGCCCTCGAGCCGGTTCGCCACCGCGGCCGAGATGGCCGCCGCGCTCGTGGCTGAGACGACCGGTGCCGAGGCGACGGCTGTCCCGGTCGCCCCCGGTCCACCGAAGTCCCGCCGGCCGGATACACGGCGTCTGGTTGCCGGCGGGTTGTGCCTCTTGATCGTCGTGGCCTTGGTTTCCGTCATCGTGGCGGGTTCCGGTGATCGTCCGGATGCGACATCTTCGGCCACCACGGTGTCCACCAGCCCCCCGCAGGCCTTCCCTGCTCGCGGCGGCCCGCTGGCTCCCGGCCGGTACCGCACGGCGGCGCTTCAGCCGCCCATCGACCTCACCCTCGAGGCCGGCTGGGCGCTGGCGGAGCCCGAGGCAGCCGACGTTCTCTTTCTCAAACTCACCGACCGGGATCATCCCGAAGCCGAGCTCACGGTGGTCTCGCCGACGCGCGTGTTCCTTCGTGATCGCACCTACCCTTTGGCCGTCGACTACGTGGCCGCCGGCGCAGGCGAGCCGGCGCCGGCGGACCTCCTGAACTGGCTGCAAGAACATCCCCGGCTTCGAGTTTCGAAGCCGGCCGAGACACGCATCGGCACCGTCGATGCTGTCCGTGTGGACATCGAAGCGGCCTCGCCCTACCCGTCCGAGGTGTGCGTCGGCCCGTGCGTCGCGCTCTTCCAACTCGACGCCGAGCAGGGCACGTACCGACTCATAAAGCTCGATCAGGGCAAGACGATGCGTCTCTACATCGCCCGTGTGAACGAGGGAACCGTTGTGGTGTCCGTCGTGGTGCCCACCGATGAAGTGGGGGCGGTGACGCCCGCCGTCGACTCTGTCGTGAAGACCATTGCGTTCGCGCCGTGAGCCAACGTCTTTCGTGGATCCCGTGTGCACTATCGGACCCTCCGAACCTTGAGAGGACGGACCTCCGCAATCCGCTCGTAGTCGCGGTCGACGTGGACGACACCCAGGCCATGGTGAAGGGCCGTCTCGGCGATCAGCAGGTCGGGCATCGGCGTGCGGTGCCACATCCCATGGTGATGCGCAAGATCCCGCTGCAGTCCCAGCGCCCGGTCGAAGATGTCGATTGGCGGTCCGACGACATCGAAGCTCTGATGGATTGCCACCTTGAGCTCGTCGTAGTCCCTTGCCGACCGGCTGGAGTAGAGCTGCTCCAGCTCGCCGACCGGGCAGAGGTAGAGGAGTCCCGCCAGCTCTTCCAACCGCCGCCGGATGGAGGGATCGTCGGCCCGAGCCGCAGCGCTCTTGTCGAGGAGCCAACCATCTAGCGCCACATCTCCTCCGAGGCGAGTACTGAGACGTCGACCCGCTTACCGAGGCGGTCGAGAAACTGGGCCTGTTTCGAAGCTCGTTCCGTGTGCTTCCCCTCGGCGCTATCAGCAGCTAGTCGGAGCGCTTCTTCGACGGTTGCGCGCGTGGTGGCGTGGCCGAGCGCCCGCTTCGCCCTGGCAAGAAGTTCCTCATCGATCTCGATCGTCGTCCTCTTCGGCATGCGTACATACTAACGCCGAGTAGCGTACACATCCCGACGACCACCGACCACCAAAGCTTCTCTGATCGGCCAGGGCGTCCTCGCCGTTCGCGGCGACCCGCCGAACCGGCGAGATGTGTGCGCCGGGCAGGTATCGTCGATGAAAAGCGCAGCTCACGCGCGACAACGGAAGCCCCTGTAGCTCAGCGGATAGAGCGGCTGCCTTCTAAGCAGCGGGTCGCAGGTTCGAGTCCTGCCGGGGGCGCTCGCTCGACACGTGGCCGCCGACGCCGCCCGAGACCGGGTGCGTCTTGAGGCGCTGAAGGATGCGCTGCGACCCACGCCGTCAACGTCGCCGCACCCGGTACTCAACGGCCCGGTAGCTCGACCTGGGCGCTGCCACCGCCGCGGCGGACCGGCTCCGCTGCGGCCAGGACCCGGTCATCGTCGACGAACTCGATGCCCGTGGCCGCCCCGATCTCCGGTGTCGAGGTGAACAGGTGACCGCGCCCCCGGAGCGCGTCGGCTTCGGGTGAGGCGAGGAAGGCGGGCTCGGCGCTGGTTTGGCTCGTGTTGCGCTGACTCGACCGCGGGGCGGCGATGGCGGCCGGCAGTGGCGAGCCGAGATCGATGCGCTCCACCAGGAGCTGCAGGACCGTGGTAACGATCATCGACCCGCCGGGAGAACCCACGGCGAGGAACGGGACGCCGTCGCGCAGGACGATCGTCGGCGCCATGGAGCTCCGCGGTCGCTTACCGCCCTCGACCCGGTTGGGATGAGTGGTGGAGTCGAAGTTGAAGTCGGTCAACTGGTTGTTGAGCAGGAAGCCGTACCCGGGCACCACGATGCCGTTGCCTCCGGTTGATTCGATGGTGAAGGTGTACGACACCACGTTGCCGTAGCGGTCCGAGACGTTGAGGTGGGTGGTGCTGCCCGTGCGTACCACCGTGGCCGAGGCCTCTCCGCCCGGGGCGCCACCGTCGAAGGGGTAGGGATCACCCGGTGGGACCGGGCTCACCGCAGCCCGGTCCGTGATGCTTGCCCGGCGCTCGGCGGCGAAACCGTCGGACAGCAAGCCGGCCAGGGGGACATCGAAGTACGCCGGGTCGGCCAGGTAGGCGTTGCGGTCGGCGAAGGCAAGGCGCGACGCCTCGAGGAACAGGTGAAGGACCCTCTCGCGCCCCATGCCCCGAATGTTGAAGCCCTCCAGGATGTTGAGCGCCTCCCCGACCGTCGACCCGCCGCTCGACGGCGGCCCCATGCCGTACACGTCGTAGCCCCGGTACTCGACGTGGGTGGGTTCGCGCTCCGGGGCGGTGTAGGCGGCCAGGTCGGCGGTCGTCATGACTCCAGGGCGCCACGCGTGGTTGGCGCGGGGGCCGACCGGTGGCCGAGTGACTGTGTCGACGATGGCGTCGGCGACGGGACCGCGGTAGAAGCCGGCCGGTCCGAGGGCGCCAATTCGAGCGTAGGTCCGGGCCAGGTCGGGGTTGGAGAAGATGGTGCCCACGTCGCGGGGTGTGCCGTCGGCGTCGAGGAAGAGACGAGCGGTGGCCGGAAGGTCGTCGAAGTAGTCGACGTTGCCCAGAACCTGGTCGAAGAAGACCTGGTCGATCACGAAGCCTCTCGCCGCCAGATGGGTGGCCGGCCGAAGCGCCTGGCTCAGAGTGAACGTGCCGTAGCGCGCAAGCGCGCTGGCCCAGCCGGCCACGGTTCCCGGTACGCCGGTCGACAGCCCGCTGTAGCGAGCGTCATTGAACGCCAGCGGGCGGCCGTTCTCGAAGAGCGACGTGGGTCCCATGGCCGCAGGCGCCTTCTCGCGGTGGTCGATGGTGGTGACCCGGCCGTCGCTGGCTCGGTGGATCACCATGAAGCCGCCGCCGCCGATGCCGGCCGACAACGGCTCGGTCACGCCGAGCACCGCGGCGGCGACGACCGTGCCGTCGACAGCGTTGCCCCCCTGGCGCAGTGCCGCGATGGCCGCGTCCGTCGCCAGTCGTTCCACTGTGGCTGCGGCGCCGCCGCGCCCGACCGCAGACGGGGGGCCGCTCGGAGCCGTGGCCGAGACCGCCGGACCCATGGCCGCCAGTAGGAGAATCACCGAGAACGTCACCGTCCGCACCGACCGCCGCACGAGCATCCGTCGCATGCCGCTTCCTTCCGATACAGGTGCAGCCAGGGTAGCGCATTCGCGTCGTGGAGTTAGCATTGCTAATTCATGGACGGACTTTCCATTAGGTGTAGTTACCTTCATTGAGCGCGCGCTGCCGGCGCGCAATGACCGAGAGGACACCCCCATGAGGGCATCGCTGCAACTGTCGCCCACCTGTGAGTCACACCTGTCTCCGGAGCGCCGGGCCGAGCTTCGCGAGCAGCTCCTCGCCGAGAAGGCCACCCACGCAGCCCGGGGCGCCCAGCATGAGGCGCTTGTCGCCCAGCTGCGCGGCCTGACCGATGCCGACAGCGTCCTCGAGCGCGAGCTGGCCGAGGCGGGTGCCGCCAGGGCACACGAGGCCGTGGCCGATATCGAGCACGCCCTGGATCGCCTCGAGGGCGGCACCTACGGATGGTGTGAAGGCTGCGGCGCACCGATGCCCTTCGAGCGCCTCGAGGCCATTCCATCGGCCCGCCTGTGCGTCGCCTGCCCCGGACGCCACGCCGGCTGGTGGCGCTAGTCGCTCACCGCCAGGTCGTTCATTCATCCCCGTCACATTCGAGAGGAAGGGTTCAGACCGTGAGTAGGAACACACAGCCGATGCGAGACGGCCTGCGGGTCGACCGGCTACCGGGCATGGGTCCTCGTTACGAGGTCGCCACGCTCGACGGCCAGCGAATCACCGTGGTCATCGACCCTCAGGGTGACCGCCACATCAGCCTGCACAGCACGGGCGCCGATGATCCCGGGGCTTCGGTGGTCATCAGCGCCCGGCAATCCAGCTTGCTGGCCCTCATACTGTCGGACGCCCTGGAGATTGCCGGGGCCGCGTTCGCCGGCGTGGCGGCGGCTGCGTAGCCGGCCGCTCAACCCCGGTCCGCCACGAGCCGCTTACGGTCCGTTCCCGTTGCCTTCGACGATCTCTCTTGTTCGGCGGAGACTTTCGGGGTCGGCCAGCACGAGGGCCTTGTCGCCGGGCTGGAGCACGGTGGCCCCCTGAGGCACCACGAACTCATCGTCTCTGCTGACCAGCACCAGCAGGGCCCCCTTGGGCAAACCCAGATTGACGATCTGACGCCCTGCGGCCACTGAGTCGGCCGACACGGTGACCTCGTGCATGCTCATGTTCCCGGTGCTCGTGGACACCGCCTCGATCGGGTAGACGCGGTGGTGGGAGAGCGTGGCGGACAACCCGAGTCGCCGGGCCAGCGCGGGGATGGTGGTTCCCTGGACCAGCACCGACACGACAACGGCGAAGAAGACGACGTCGAAGATGGTCTCGGCCCCGTCTACCCCGGCGACCAGCGGAAAGGTGGCCAGGATGATGGGCACCGCACCACGCAGACCCACCCACGAGATGAGCAGCTTCTCCCGCTTCGCCATCCGGCTGCGAGCCAAGGTGACGAACACGGCCACCGGGCGGGCGACCAGGACGAGCACGGCGGCCACCAGCAGCCCGCGACCGGCGATCCCCGGCAGCCGTGACGGGAACGCCAGCAGACCCAGTACCAGGAACATCGCGATCTGTGAAAGCCAGGCGAAGGCGTCGTGGAAGCCCACCAGCCTCCGCTTGTGCACGAAGTCGGCGTTCCCCATCCGCAGCCCGGCCACGTAGACGGCGAGAAAGCCGCTCCCCCCCAGGATGGCGGTCGTGCCATAGGTCAGCAGCACGACAGCGAGGGTGATGACGGGGTAGAGCCCGTCGTACTCGAGCCGAGCCCGGTTGAGAACGTTCACAGCGGCCCACGCCACCGCCAGGCCGACCGCGCCGCCCACGATCATCTGGATCAGGAACAGCGGAACGAGGCTGACCACGGCCGTTCCCGGGTTCTCCAGCAGCTGAAGAAGACCCACGGTGAGAAACACGGCCATGGGGTCGTTGCTGCCCGACTCGAGCTCGAGGAGGGGACCGACCCGGCCTTTGAGGCTGGCGTTCTTCGATCGGAGCACGGAGAAGACGGCGGCGGCGTCGGTGGAGGACACGATCGCTCCGAGGAGCAGCCCGGCAGTGAGGGGAAGCCCGAGGGCCAGGCTGGCGGCCCAGCCCACGACGACCGCCGTCACGACGACTCCGGCGGTGGCGAGGATCATTCCCTCGCGGAGGACGGGGCGGACGCTGGCCCAGTCGGTGGACAGGCCCCCGTCGAAGAGGATGAAGGCCAGGGCCACGACCCCGACCGTCTGAGCCACACCGTAGTTGGTGAAGTCGACGCCCCCGAAGCCGTCCGAGCCGGCCAGCATTCCGATGGCGAGGAACAGCAGCAGGGCGGGGATACCCGAGCGCGACGAGAGTTTGCTGGCGAGGACTCCCACCAGCACCAGGGCGGCGGAAGCTGCCATCAGCAGCTCGAGCTGGTCGTCCATCCCTCAGAGACCGGCCGGCGTCATCGCCGGCGCTTCTTCGCTTTCTGCTTCCGGGGCCGCGGTGGGCCGCCGCGGCTGGGCCCGTGCTTGGGGGTAGCGACGAGGGAGGGCTTGCGGGGTGGCGGTTGGTCATCGTCACTCGGAGCCGGTGCCATGGTCGGGCGGTCTCGTGCCGGTCGCAACGGCTGTGTCGGGGCGACGGTGCCCGGCGCCGGCCGGCGCCGCTCCAGCAGCACGGCCAGGGGAGCTGCGGTGAACACCGACGAGTACGTCCCGACCACGATCCCCACGATCAGCGCGAGGGCGAAGTCGGTGAGCGTGTCACCGCCGAGGAAGAAGAGGGCGATGAGAATGAACAGGGCGCCCAGGCCGGTGTTGACCGTGCGAGGGATGGTCTGCAGGCAGGCGTCGTTCGCAACAGTGACGAGCGGCTCGCGGCTGCGGGCCCGGCGCTGCTCGCGGATTCGGTCGAAGACCACCACGGAGTCGTTGATGGAATAGCCGATGACGGTGAGCAAGGAAGCCAGGAAGACGCCGTCGAGCTCCTTGCCCAGCCAGGCGAAGACGCCGAGAAGGATCACGACGTCGTGGAACATCGTGGCCACCGCCGCCGTCCCCCAGGTCCAGCGGAACCGCACCGCCAGATAGAGGAGCTGCGCCCCCAACGCGAGCGTCAGGGCGATCAGTGCCTTGCGCCGCAGTTCGTCGCCGATGGTGGGCCCCACGAACTCCTCACGTTGCACGGTGGCGCTGCCGCCGAGGCGCTCCACGGCCTCTTTCACTCCTGCCGCTTCCTCGCCGGAGAGCCTGGGGGTGCGAATCACCACGTTGTCGGCACCCGACTCCTGCACGACGGCCCGGGGCAGCCCGGAGTCCGCCAGCTCGGAGCGCAGACGGTCGAGGTCGACAGAGCGTTCGATAGAGTACTCGACGAGGCGGCCCCCGGAGAACTCGATCCCGTAGGACAGGCCTCTGATGGCAATCCCGGCCAGGGCCACGGCCACGAGCGTGGCCGACACAGCGAACCACAGCCGGGCCCGGCCCAGGATGTCTGGCCCCCGCTCGGCCAGGTACCTGCGCAGGCGACCGCCGACCTCGAGTCCCAAGAGCGCGGTGCGACCGGCCATCGCCGGCCGCCGCACCAGCAGCTCGACCATCAGCCGGGTGATGACAAGGGCGCTGAACATCGACACCACCACGCCGACGCTCAGGGTCACCCCGAAGCCCCGCACCGCCCCGGAAGCAAAGAAGAACAGGATGAGGGCGGCCAGCAGCGTGGTGGCGTTTGAGTCGGCAATGGCGCTCCACGCGTTGCGGAAGCCGGCCAGGGCCGAAGATCGAAGGCTGCGGCCGGTGGCGTGCTCCTCCTTTATTCGTTCGAAGACCAGGACATTGGCGTCGACCGCCATTCCGATGGCCAGCACGAATCCGGCGATTCCGGGAAGGGTCAGGGTGGCCCCGATGCCGATCAGGACGGCGAAGGAGATCAACCCATAGGCACCCAGGGCCAGTGCGGCGAGCACTCCAAGCAGCCGGTAATAGAAGAGCATGTAGAGGATGGTCAGGGACGCGCCGATGATCGTGGCCTTGACGCTGGCGCTGATGGCGGCGTCGCCGAGGGTGGGTCCGATCGTCCGCTGCTCGACAATCGTCACCGGGACAGGGAGGGCGCCCGCCCTGATCAGCAGGGCCAGATCCTTCGCCTCGCGCTCGGTGAACTGCCCGGTAATCACCGTGTCGCCGCCGGTGATGCCGGTGCCGCAGGCGATGCCGGCCGAAACCTCGGGGCTGGAGATGATCTCGGTGTCCAAGACGATGGCGATTCGGCGCCTGGGATCGCCCTGAGGGGCACAGGCGGCCTCGCCGGTGAGGTCGGCCCACTGGCCGGAACCCCCCCCACGGAACTCCACCTGGACCTCCCACAGGCCCCCGAAGGACCCCCCGAGCGTGGCTCGAGCAGTTCCGACTGCCTCGCCGGTCATCCGGGCCGGCGCAACGCGCAGGCTGGAGCCATCGGCGTCGGTCAGCACCAGCTCCTGTGCCGCTTCACCATCGGGCAACGTCGTCGTTGGCGCGGCGGCGTCCGCCGGTCCCAACACCGGATGGAACGCCAGCTGTGCCGTTCGTCCGATGACGGCCACGGCCTGCTCGGGATCGGCCACACCGGGAAGCTCGACGATGATCCGGCGCTCCCCCGACCGTTGAAGCGAGGGCTCGCTCACCCCGAGGGCGTCAACCCTGCGGCGGAGCACCTCGAGCGTTCGCGAGGCGGTGTCCCCGTCGACCCTCTGTCGCGGGGTGTCCTGGGCCTCCAGCACGACTTGGGTGCCGCCCCGCAGATCCAGACCGAGGCGGACAGGGGTGGTGATCACCAGCGCGGCGGCACCACCAAGGACGGCGACGACAAGCAGAGCGCGCCAGCGAAACGCGTTGGACATTCATGATCTCCTCGCTCTCGACCGCCCGCGCGGGCGGTCCCTCTCGGCGACTACGCGAGCCGGAGGACGGGCGGGGCGCGAAGTGTGACGCTTGATCGCCACCAGAGCCTGACGAGGTGCCCAGGCCAGAGCCGGTGCACCCCGACGATGCAGATGACAAGGAGAAAGCTATGGCCGACGGGTACGGCCAAGCCGAGGCGGGGCCGGGACTTCACCAGTCGGTGCTCGATCGTGCCATTTGACAGGATCTCAGCCTTGGTTCTCAGGGGGGCCTCGGGGGCCAGCGCGGGAGCATGCGGGACGGTGACGCCTCGGTCGCTGCGAACCGGCGGCGGAGTTTCTCGCCACGCCGTCAGGGAGAGCACGAGGGCGGCGGGAAGCGTCGAGACGACAACTCGCCGCATCATCTCCAGCCCTCCATAGCCCATCACGGTAGCCGGTCCCTGTCCGAGAAATGGAGGTCCGGCATGACGGAGAATGAACGGATGCGCGTGCGCCTTCTCGGGGGGTTCGAGATCGAGGGCATCCTCGAGCGCGACCTCGGCAGCCGGAAGGGACGAGCCCTTCTGAAGGTGTTGGCCGTCGCCCGTGGCAAGCCGGTGTCGGTGGACCGGATCGCCGATGCCCTCTGGGGTGAGGCCCAACCGTCGCATCCCGCTGACCAGGTAGGCGTGCTGGCATCTCGACTCCGTGGGGTGCTCGGGGTCGAGCGAATCGTTCGCACCGATGCCGGCTACCTTCTCGCCGCCGACTGGCTGGACATCGACGAGCTGTCGGAGCTGGCGGCGACGGCGTCCAGGGCGCTCGATGAAGACCGGGTGGGGGCGGCACGGGCGGCGGCCGGCGCGGCACTGGCGCTGGCCCGGGGCCCGCTGCTGCCCGATGAGGACGGAGAGTGGGTCGCCGCCGAGCGCGTCGCGATCGGCGCTGTCGTCTCGCACGTCGAGCGGCTGGCGGTAGACGCAGCCGTTGCTGCCGGCGACCACCGGGCTGCCGCAGCGCTCGCCGAGCAGGCCTTGGCCGCCGATCCCTACGACGAGGTCGTGCTCCGCGCCCTGATGCGGTCGCATCTCGCCGCCGGACGCCCCGCGTCGGCGCTGGCCGC
>CAYZMG010000002.1:77308-100351 GCA_964479465.1 uncultured Acidimicrobiales bacterium | reverse complement strand
CGGTCGGTGCGCAGTTATGGACGGTTGGCCCCTCGTGCTCGCGTCGGCGCTGGCCGCCTACGCCCGGGTGAGGAAGTGCCTGGCCGAGGACCTCGGCGTCCCGCCCACCGCCGAGACCGAGACCGTGCACGCCGAGGCGCTCGCGGCCGCCGACGGCGACCTCGCTCCCGATCCCCCACTGCGCCGGCGGGCGCACCCCGGACTCGTCGGGCGGGCGCCGGAGTTGGCGGAGCTCGACGCCGCACTCGCGGCAGTGGCCGGGGGTGGCGTGGGCCTGGCGGTGGTGGAGGGCGAGGCCGGGATGGGCAAGACCACCTTGGTCCGCACCTGGGCTGACATGATCGACCAGGGCGCGGTCGTGCTGCAGGGTCGGTGTGACGAGCTCGGCCGAGACCTGCCACTGCAGCCGGTAGCCGACGCGCTCGCCGACCACCTCCGCGACATCGGAAGCGATCGCGCCAATGTGCTTATCGGCGACGAGGCCGCCACCCTGGCGCCGCTGCTGGGTCCGATCACGGGAGCGACGGCGACGGTGGTGGCCGATGCACATGCGGCCCGCAACCGGGTGTTCGCCGCGCTGGCAGCCTCCATCTCCCGCGCCGGCGGGGGGCGCCCGGTCGTGGTCGTCGTCGAGGATCTCCACGTCGCCGGCGGGAGCACGCTGGCATGGCTGGCCTTCGCCGGCCGGCGTTGCCAACGCACACTCCTGGTCGTCACCACTCGCCCTGGCGGGGCGAAGGAACTCGAGGCGACGTGCCACATCAGGTTGGGACCGCTCGACCGCGTGGCTGTCACTGAGCTTGTCGGTTCCGACCGAGCGGGTGCCCTGTACGAGCGCAGTGGAGGCCACCCGCTCCTCCTCGCCGCGCTGGCGGGTGCGGAGGACGAGGACGTGCCGACGACGCTCCGGGACGCGGTGGCGTCGCGGGTCGACGCGCTCGGAGAGGACGTAGCCGCCACGCTGCGCGTGGCGGCGGTGCTCGGCCCCGAATGCGACCTCGACCTCCTGGCCCAGGTCGCGGGTACATCGGTCGTCGATGTCCTCACTCAGCTCGAGGCTGCGGCGCAGGCCGGCCTTCTCGTCGAGCGGGGGAACGGCTTCGCCTTTCGCCATCAGCTGTTTCGGGAAGCGCTCGAGGCGGCGACGGGCTCGGCGCGGCGTGCCCTCGTCCACCAGGTTGCCGCCCGCGCCCTCGCCGGCCGGCCGGATGCGGATGCGCTCGACGTGGCCATCCACGCCCGGGCCGGTGGGGATAGATCCCTGGCGTCCTCATCCTTCGTGGTCGCGGCGCGGGAGGCGGCGACGCGCTTCGATGTGGATGCTGCCGAACTGCACCTGGAGGCCGCCCTCGACCTGGCGCCCACGGCTGACGCGTTGGTCGCCCGGGCACGGCTCAGGATGAGCCGGGCTGCCTACGAGGCGGCGGCGGCGGACGCGGAGCGCGGCATTGCCATGGGCGGAGGCGCCGCCGCCCTCGAAGTGGCCGGATGGGTCGCCTACTACCGGCGCCGCTATGGCGAGGCCCGTGCGTACGCCGACGAAGCGGCTGCCCGGGCGACGGATGATGCGGTGCTGGTCAGCGCCCTCGCCTTGGCCGGGCGCGTCCGCCACGGCGCTGGTGACCTGGCTGGCGCGGTCGAGCAACTGACGGCGGTGCGCACCGGCCCGCCGGCCGTGCGAGGCATCGCCGACGTGTGGCTCGCCCACGCGCGCGTCCACCAGGGCCGGCCTACCGATGCCCTCGAGGCCCTAGCCCGGCCCATGGTGGACCCGGACTCCCTGGCCCACCCGTGGGCACCGCTGCACTTGCGGTTCAGCCGCATCCTGGCCCTCGGGCAGCTCGGCCGCGTTGCCGACGCCCTCAGCGTGGCCGACGATCTCGATGCCACGCTTGATCGGACCGGTTCCGTCGGGGTGCGGTTCACCGGACCGGCGGCGAACGTGCGGGCCTGGGTCCTGCGCTGGTCGGGCCGGATCGAGGAAGCCGACGATCGCAACTGGCAGGCGGTCGATGCCGCCGGCGGCGACGCCGGCCCGTCCGGCGAATCCATGGCCGAGGGTTACTACGCCGCCCTGCTCGACCTGGCCGACGGCTGCCTGCTGCGTGGCGACGCTGCCGAAGCGTCGGTGCTGGCGAGACGGCTGGCGGTCGTGGACACGTGGGAAGGCACCATGGCTTGGCACCAGCGACACCGTCTCGGTCTGCTGCGAGCGAGACTGGAGCTGACCGGTGGCGACCCGGCGATGGCCGCCGAGCTGGCGCACGCAGTCGCAGACGACGCCGCCCATCGAGGCGCCACCAGGTACGAGCTCCTGGCCCACGCCGTCGCCGGCATCGCCGACCGGTCGGTTCCGGACGAACAGCTGGCATCGGTCATCGACGGACTCGGTCGGTGCGCAGTTATGGACGGTTGGCCCCTCGTGCTCGCAGTGGCAAAGGTCCGCGGGTCGGAGCGGTGGCGGCGGGAGGCGGAGCGCCGTTCGGCGATGGTCGTGTCGGCCGCCGGCACCCACATGGAGGTGGCCCGCCGGTTCGTCGACCGAATCTTCAGCGGCTGACGGCGCTCACGACGAGGATCGAGCGCACGAGCGGCGGCGCGGGGTCGCCCAGCCGGGCGAGCGCCTCGGCGGCGACGGCGACCTGCTCAGCTGGAGGCAGCCGGCCCACGAACGGCGCATGCTGGGCCATGCCGAGCCGCCAGGCCACCAGCTCTCCTGCGCCCAACTCGGGGAACGCCACATGCACGGGCTCGACGACTGCCTCCAGCCCGGCCGCTTCTGCGGCAGCGGCGCACGCGTCCGCGGTGGCGAGCTGCGACATCGCCTCCGCCCTCACCGTGGCGTACCACCCTTGGGGCTCCCATCCGTGGGAGGCCAGGGCGGCCTCTACGGCGACCTTCACGGGATGGGAGTCGTCGGCGGCATAGCTGCTGGCCAGCAGTGCGCCGCCGCGGCGAGTGACACGGGCCATCTCCCGCAGGCCCCCGGCCGGGTCAGTGAGGTGGTTGAGGGAGAACGCAGCAACAGCGGCGCCAAAGGTCGCCGCCGCGAACGGGAGCGCGAGTGCGTCGGCGACAACCGCCGGCGCCCGTTGCGGTGCGTCGTGAGCGAGCATGCCCATGGCGGCGTCGACGGCGATTACCGCGGCGGCGCCGGCGGCGAGTGCCGCCCGGGTCGCGGCGCCGGTGCCGGCGCCGACGTCGAGGACCCTGCACCCTTCGACGGGCACGGGGGACCGGGCAAGGAGCACCTCGGCGAGGCGGTCGTAGACCCGACCCGGGCCCCGCTGCCACGCGCCGGCCGTCGCCGAGTAGGCCGTGGCGACGCCGTCGATCACAGAAAGGCCGCGCCCGCTCGGGCGGCCTCGCACCACCAGGCGAGCTCCTCGTCGTCGCCCAGCGCCTTCTCCCATCCGAACTGCACGACCGCTCCGAGCAGGCACAGACCGAGCTGGCGTTCCCACCACCCGCCGGTCGGCACGCCGTGGCGCTCCAGGCAAGCGCGGAAGAGGTCGGCCGTCGCCTCCTTGGAGATCGGGAGCCGGGACCGGTCGAGGGCGAGATGCCACGCCAGCTCGTGGCACGCCGGCCCCTCGCCGGCGTAGGCCCAGTCGATGAGCACCGTGCGGCCGTCGGCTGCCGCGCCCGAGTTCGACGCCTTCACGTCGCCGTGCAAGAAGCACGAGGGCGTCCGGCCGAGCGCAGTGGCGAGTGGCATCGTGTCCCGGCGCAGGTCGTCGACCGCCGCGCACACCTCCGCAGGGGCGCGCTCGGCGAACCGGCGCCAGCCCTCGTCCGCAATCTGCGGGACCCGTTCGGGCCACCCCAACGCCTTCTCGCCGATGAGGGCGGCGTGCCCGAACCACGCCCACCGCGCCGGGTACGGCAGCAGGCCCGGTCCGGAGATGGGATCGTCGTGCCAGCCCCAGGTGGCGGCGCAGAACCCGGCCAGGTGGTCGATGTATGTGGCGTGCGCGTCGGTCCGGATCGGGTCGGCGCCGGCAGGGATCAGCTCGCCGGAGACGTCCCGCATGAGCAGCGCCGCCCCCCAGCCGTTGCGCCCGTGCCCGCGGGCGGCGCCCACGATCGCGTGATCGACGAGCGCCGGCGCCGAATCGAGCAGGCCCGCCACCCACGCCCGTACCTGCCGGCAACCGATGTCGCCGGACACCCGCATCGTGAAGTCATGGTCAAGGTCGACGTACTTCACGACATGGGATTCACCGTCGATCCACACCCGCTCGAACACGGCGTCCGACCGGCCGTCGGGGTTGACGAACGGCTCACGGCGCTCGGCGCCGGCAAGGAGCTCGTCGACCGAGTTCGCCAGGCTGTGCACGTCAACCAGCATCGCTCGCCGCCGCCATTTTGGCGAGCAGACCGGCATCCCAGCGACCTCCACAGAAGAACCGGTCAGCAGCGATGCGGCCATCCGGCGCCAACCGCAGCACATGGCAGTGGTGAGCGGCGTGGGGGACGCCTCGTTCGACCCACGCCAGGAGAAAGGTCACGACCTCCCCACCCTCCACAGGCAGGCGTTCCAGTTCCTCGAAGGCGGCTTCGTCGGAGAACCAGCTGCTGTACTGGCGGGCGACGGCATCGGCTCCACGCGCCGTGAAACGCCAGCCGGGGACGGTGGCATCGAGCACGACTTCGGGGACGAAAAGGTCGGCTGGGACACCTTGCCCGGCAGAAGCCGCCCCCAGGAACCGGTCGACGGTTTGGGCGCTGATGACAGGCGTCCCGGGCGTGGCGATTCTGGTCATGGCGTGATCGTCCGATGGCGGCCCTGCAGCGGCCTTGCAGCGAGGCGACGAGCACTACGGGACCGTTGCAGGGGTTCTGCAGGCCGTCCTTCATAGGTTTGCCGGCGAAGGGCTCGACACGGGGCCCCGCCTACAGGGAGGGAATGGCATGGCGCGCACTGACGTGCAACGCGAGATGAAGGAGATGTTCGGCGAGGTGATCGGTTTCATCGACCTGATCCCCGACGAGTACATCGACTCGGAATGGGACCTCATCAAGCGGGTCCAGTTCGGCGAGACCCTCATCCCCAACAAGTACAAGGAGCTGATCGGCCTCTCGGTGGCCGCCGTCACCCGGTGCCGCTACTGCGCTCTCTTCCACGCGGAGGCGGCGAAGCTGTTCGGCGCAACCGACGCCGAGGTCGAGGAGGCCGTGCACTACACCAAGCTGGTCTCCGGGTGGAGTACCTACCTCAACGGCATGCAGGTCGACTACGCGGAGTTCAAGGCCCAGGTCGAGCGCGTCGTCGACCACGTGAAGGCGTCGGCCTGACGTGAAGCTGGACTGGGAACGGCCCGGCGTCGTCCGGGCGACGCTCAAGGTGGAGGAGCTGGCCGCGTTGGTCGCCGGCGCCCGGATGGCCGCCGCCGCCCTCGCCAACCAGTCCGCCGAGCAAGCCGACGAGCTCGGGCGGGTGCTCGTCGGCTTTGATCGGGCACTCATGCATCTCCGCGCCCCTGACGCAGCGCGGACGTAACTTCCCTGGTTCAGCACGGTCGATTGTCACCGTTTGGTTTCTTCCTCCCCGACCGCAGTTCACGCGACTGCGGCCGGGGTATGGCTCATGACACCGGTCGGGATACTCGGCCTGGCTGACGGCGGCCGAACGCAAGGAGTCCGTTTGACAGTCCTTCTCCCCGTTCTGGCCCAGATGGCCGCAGACAGCGAGCCGTGCGGAGCCACCGACAACGTCAGTGCCCTCTGCGGCGTGGTCTACCGCCTCACCGAGAACGAGGCGGTGGCGCGCGCCAGCGACCTCCTCGTGGCCCGACCGGCGAGGATCGGGGTGATTCTGCTTCTCGCCTGGACCGCCAGCCGCCTGCTCAAACGCTCAATCGCCCGCTTCACACGAGGTTTGGGCGACGTGCGGGCCGACGTCGCTTCCGCCGTCGACCGCACGGCGGGAACACTGCTGCGGACGACGTCGGTCACGTCGACCCGGGCCAACCAACGGGCAGAGACCATCGGTGCGCTCGTCGGAAGCGTTGCGACCTTCTGTGTGTGGTCGATCGCCGCGCTCATGGTCTTCGGCGAGCTCGGCTTGGAGCTGGGACCCCTCCTCGCCGGCGCGGGGATCGTCGGTATCGCCCTGGGTTTCGGGGCTCAGAATCTGGTCCGGGACTTCCTCTCGGGCATCTTCATGCTGATCGAGGACCAGTTCGGCGTCGGCGATGTCATCCAGGCCGGTCCGGCGACGGGAACCGTCGAGGGAGTGAGCCTGCGCACGACCCGGCTACGCGACGTCGAGGGCAATGTGTGGCACATCCCGAACGGGACGATCGACCACGTTGCCAACAAGTCGCAGCAGTGGTCGAGGGCGCTGCTTGACATTCAGGTCTCCTACGGGACCGAGACGGCCCGCGCGCTGGAGGTGATCAAGCAGGTGGCGACGGAGACCTGGCTCGACGAACTCTGGTCGGAAGAGATCCTCGAGGAGCCGGAGGTGTGGGGCGTCGAGAGCCTGGACGCCGACGGCGTCACCATCCGGTTGGTGGTGAAAACCAAGCCGCTGTCCCAGTGGAAGGTGGCCCGTGAGCTGCGGATCCGGATCAAGCGGGCGTTCGACGCCGAGGGCATCGAGATCCCCTTCCCCCAGCGGATGGTGTGGCACCGGGGTGATGACGACTTCCTGGCCGCAGCCTCGCGAGCGGCAGGGAAGGCGGCAGGAGCGGAGAACGGATCGGCGGAGACCTAGCGTTCAGCGGGTGCGGCGCTGTTCAGCGCCGGCCCCATGAATGCCGCCCAGGTCTGTGCCGGGATGCCTCCGCCATAGACGCGGTCTTGACCGCGTATGCCGATCAGTGGCCTTCTGGAATCCGAGTAGCCCATCCAGACCGCCGTCGAGAGGCTTCGGGTGAAGCCGACGAACCAGGCGTCGCTGTGGTTCTCTGCGGTCCCCGTCTTGCCGGCGACGCCCGCCACGTCCACCGCCGCGGCTGTCCCGGTGCCGTACTCGATCACCTCCTGGAGAGCCCCCGTGACCTGTCCGGCCACGGTCGCGTCGACCACCCGACGGCCTCGGCGCGACGTGTTGTCCTCGAGCACCTCACCGTCAGCGGCGGTCACCTTGAGCACGGGTGAGGCCGGGACCCGGACACCCCCGTTCGCCAGCACACCGTAGGCGGCGGCCATATCGAGAGGCGACACCTCGGCGACGCCGAGGGCGAGGCTCGGCCCATACGGCTCGCCGTTCGGGACCCGCCCGTCGGGGTCGATGCTCGTGATTCCCATCCGCCGCGCCAGCTGGGCCGTCTGCCCGACACCGACGTCGGCGATGAGCTGCCCGAACACCGTGTTCACCGAGTGCGCCAGGGCTTGGCGGAGGGCCAGGCGTCCGTGGCTGCGCCGGCTTGAGTTGCTGACGGTACAACCCTCGCCACGGCAGCGCGGGAAGCTGTAGCGGGCAGGAGCCGTATAGACGCGCTCGATCGACATTCCCTCCTGGAGGGCCTGGACGAGCGGGAACACCTTGAACGCCGACCCGGATTGGCGCCCTGTCCCGCCGCCGCTCAGGCACGGAGCTTCTGTGCGGACATCGGCGTCGATGCCCGGGCACGCGCCGAGGGCGAGGTTCACCTGTGAGCGGTCGAAGTCTCTTCCTCCGACGAGGGCCCGCACCAGCCCGGTCCTCGGATCGATCGACACGAGTGACATCTCCAGTGGCGCGTCCGTCCCTGAGAGGCCGTCGGCAACCGCCGCTTCCGCCAGCCGCTGGAGGTCGCGGTTGAGGCTGGTTTCGACGCGAAGGCCGCGCGTCAGGACCGTCTCCTCCCCGTGACGGGCGACGAGATAGCGGCGCACGTAGTCGACGAAGTACGGGTAGCTGGCACGTTCCTCACGCACCGGGTAGATCGGCGTGAAGGATTCGCCGGCCACCTCGGCCCCGCCGGTTGCTACCGCGATTGGGCGCGCCAGGGCCCTCTCGTACTCGAGGTCGGTTATCCGGTTCTGATCGTGCATCCGCCCGAGGACCACTCGGCGCCGCCACTCGGCTCCGGTCGGGTTGGAGCGGGGGTTGAGAGCGGTGGGCGCCCGGATCACCCCCGCCAGGACGGCCGCTTCGGAAAGCGTCAGCTCTTTGACAGGCTTCCGGAAGTATCCCTGGGCCGCGGCGCCGGCGCCGTAGGCGCCGGCGCCGAAGTACACCGTCGACAGGTAGCGGTGCAGGATCTCGTCCTTGGGGAGCTTCCGCTCGACGCGGACGGCCAATACCGCTTCTTCGATCTTTGTCTTGAGGGTGCGGTCATGGTCGCCCATGTACACCTGCTTCACATACTGCTGGGTGATCGTCGACCCTCCCTGCAGCACGCGCCTGTGGGCCAGATTCGTCCAGACCGCGCGGAGAACCGATCGGGCGTCGACCCCACGGTGGGACGCAAAGCGCTCGTCCTCGATCGCGGTCACCGCATCCTTCAGTGCGGCCGGGATGTCGTCCTCACGCACTGGGATGAACCTTTCGAAGCCGTGAAGCCTGGCGATCTCGGTCCCATCCCCTGCGTAGATCCGGGTGATTCGCGAGCCGGCCCGCGCCTCGGGAGGCAGAGGCCCCGACGGCAGTGAGTACAGCGCAGCGGCAAGCACGGCGATCACGGCGATGGGCACGATCAACCCGGCCATCGCGAGGGTCCCGAGGTACATCGTCCACCGGGTCTCGGCGCCGTCGCCGCCGCCCAGGGCAGCCATCACGAGCTCGAACGGCTTCTCAACGCCGGTCCATGAAGCCGTCCTTCAGGTCGCGCAGCTGGTCGCGGATCGTGTGCTCGGCTTGGTCGTCGCGCCGGCGGGCGATGGCAGCTTCTTCAGCCTCGGCGATCTCGGATTCCACTTCAGCCCGCGCTCTGCGCAAGGGCTCGACCCCGAACTCGGCGGCGAGCGCGTCGACCGGCGACGGCGCCGGCTCATCGACCACCGCGACCGTCGCCGCGTACCCACGGGGTACGGCCGAGGTGAACGTGCGCAACACGTCGTCGGAGCTCTCGACTTCGGCGATGTGGACCAGCGATCCGACGACGGCGCCGGTGGCCCCGCCGATGAGCAACCCGGCCGGCCCACCGGCAAGGCCGATGATCCCACCGATCACGCCTCCGGCGGCCGTCGCTGTAACCTGGACGTCCTCCGCCTGGTCGATGACCACCGGGCGCCCGTCCTCCATCCGCTCGACGACGGCCACCGCCTGGAGCCGAATCTCGCCGGCGTCATGAATGCGGCGGAGTGCACCGAGGGATGCTCGGGCCCGGTCACTGCCACGGAAGGTGAGCACGATTACGTTGTCCATTCAGACCCCCGCCGTCCCGTCGCCCTGCCGGAGGCGATCAGCGCCCACAGCATGCCGAGCGTCCCGACGACCATGAGGATGACTCCCACGACGTCGAGGTTCACGCCGTCCAGGTCAGCCGTCACCGCCCAGAACAGCACGGCGCCGGCCACAACCAGGAATGCACTGACTCCGAACCCCATCGATCGGCCTCCCTTTCTCATCGGCTCCCTACCCGCTGGGTGATCCAGGGGAGCCCGTCCGACCGACCTGATACCGAGTCGTGACATGGCGTTCTTGCCGCTCGTCCTCAGCGGTCGCGAGCAGCCCCTGGCCGTGGGTGTGACTCCCCCACGGGCGCCTCCGGCGGCGGGGCGGCCGCCAAGCGGAAGGTGAAACGCGCGCCTCCGCTCTCGCGATTCCCTGCCTCGATGCTCCCGCCCTGGGCCCGGGCCTGCTCCAGAGCGATCGCCAGGCCGAGGCCGGAACCACCCCGCGTGCGGGCACCGTCGGCCTTGTAGAACCGCTGGAACACGCGGTCGATGTCCTCGTCGGAAAGTCCCGGGCCGCGGTCGAGTACGTCGATGGCCACGGTGCCGTTCTCGGTGCGACCGACGACCTCCACCCGGCCACCGCCGTGGTCGAGCGCGTTGGCCACGAGGTTCGAGACCACCCGCTTGAAGCGGGCCCGGTCCGCCACCACCATGAGCCCGTCGGGGATGGTCGCCTGGACTCGACCCTCGCCGCCCCAGGTGCGCAGAACGGCGTGCACTGCTTCCGGGAGGGACAGCGCCTCGCACTGCACGTCATCCTGGCCGGCGTCGAGCCGGGCCAGCTCGAGGAGTTCGAGCACCAGGCGTTCCAGCCGGCGAACGTCGTCGATGAGAAGCTCGGCCGGGCGCCGTCCCCGCTCGGGCAGGCTGTCGAGCTCCTCGCCCAGGAGCGAAGCGGCGGACGACATGCCTGTGAGCGGCGTACGTAGCTCATGGGCCACGTCGGCGGTGAACTGCCTCTCCCGCACGGCTGCTGCAGAGAGGGCCTTGATCTTGTCTTCGAGCGCGGCGGCCATCCGGTTGAATGATTGGGCCCAGGCGCCGAACTCGTCGTCCGCGGGTGCAGGGAGCCGGGTCTTTAGGAGACCATCGGCGAGCGACTGCGCGGCTTCTGCGGCGTGGGCCACCGGTCGCAAGGTTTGACGGGCGACGATGTGTCCGACGAGTGCGGCGAAGACCACAGAGGCGAGCCACCCGACGGCGAGGACGTTGCCGAACTGGCGGAGGCTGTCGACCAGATCGCTCCGATGGAAGAAGAAGAAGAGCTCGCTCGTACCTCCCACGGGCGCACCGCCGACAACGAGGTACGGCGTGTCGCGCACTGTCGCCGTCGCCTGGGCCAGCTCCCCCGGCTCCGGTAATGACCGAAGCGCTGCGGGGATGTCGGAGGCGCCGAGATCGGGAGACGACGAGTACACCAGGTCACCGACGCGGGCAACGGTCTCGAAGCCGGCGCGCGCCCGAAACTCGTCGAGAAGGCTTTCGAAGTCGTCGAGCGAGAGATCACTCGGCGCCGAGAGCAGACCCAGCCGGGCGACATCCTCGGCGTGCCCGGCGAACGTGCGGTACCGGTACTCCTTGATCGTCAGGAAGCTGCCGAGCGCCAGCAAACCCGAGGTCACACCGGCCACGAGGACGAACGCGCCGCTGAGGCGGGTGCGGAACCTGGGGACGACCGGCGCAGACACGTCAGCCTGCGTCGATCCGGTACCCGGCACCGCGGACGGTGGTGATGTACCGGGGATGGCGTGGATCGTCGCCGAGCTTGTCCCGCAAGCGCTTGACAGCCATGTCGACCAGCCGGGAGTCGCCGAGGTAGTCATAGCCCCAGACCCGCTGCAGCAGGCCCTCCCGGCTCACCACGCGCTCGGCGTTGGTGGCGAGCTCGACCAGCAGCCGGAACTCGGTGGCGGTGAGATCCACCGGGCGTCCTGCCTGAATGAGGCGAAAGCCCGAAGCGTCGATGTCGAGATCCTGGATCTGGATGCGTGGCGCGAGGGGGTCGGTGTCCCGGCGCCGCAGCGCAGCGCGTACCCGAGCGACGAGCTCGGGTCCCTGGAACGGTTTGGTCAGGTAGTCGTCGGCACCAAGCTCGAGTCCGGCCACAACATCGGCCGTGTCGGCGCGGGCGGTGAGCATGACGATGGGGATCTGCGACTCCTTCCGGATCTCCCGGCACACCGTGAAGCCGTCGACGACGGGCAGCATGACGTCGAGCAGGACGAGGTCGAACGGGTGCCGACGCAGCTCGTCGAGGGCCTGACGACCGTCGTCCACCGATGTGACCCGGAGCGCGGCCCTCTCCAGCAGGAGCGTCACCGTCTCCCTCACCGAGCGGTCGTCCTCGACGACCAGCACCCACTCGTTCACCGGGCTCGCCCTACCTGTCGAACGCCCTGGCGGCGGCGGCTTCAAGCTGCCGAGCCGTGCCATCGACGTCGCCGGGGTCGAGGAGAAAGTCCTGCAGGATTCTCCACATACCCTGGCCCGGTGTCCCGCCGAACTCGGCAGGCTGAAGATCGGAGAGGTCGAATCGAAAGGTGTCGGCCTCGACCAGCGCACGCGCCGCCTGACGCGTCGCGTCGTCGGGATAGAAGTTGAGATTGACCCTCCGATTGGGCGAGAGGAAGCCGCCGAGCCCCGCCAGCCCGTCCCCGGCCTTGGGCCCGGCGAGGAACTCGATGAGGGCAACGGCTGGAGCATCCTCGGTGAGGCGTACAGCGACATCTCCATTTCCGACGACGACGTTCTGAGTCCCCCGGATCGACGGGAACCCGAACAGCAGCGCTTCTTCGCCGGCGCCGGCCGCCTGGCCGGCGCCATACGCTATTGCACCGTTGGGCGGGGATTCGAGGATCTGGGTGACCGACGTCGCCAGAGTGGTCGTGGCGGCGCCGTCGACGATCAGTGTCGGATCACCCCACAGCTCACCCAGAAGGGACAGTGCAGCCTTGACCGACTCGTCGGTCCAGGCGATGTCGTGGCTGGCGAGCCGGTCGTACCGCTCAGGGCCGGCGGTACGCAGATAGACGTTCTCGAACCAGTCGGTCAGCGGCCACCCGTCCCCGCCGGCGATGGAGACCGGAGTGGTCCCCGCTGTGGCGAGTGTCCTGGCCAGTTTCAGGAACTCGTCCCATGTCGCGGGCGGGTCGACCCCTGCGTCACGCAAGGCGCTCGCGTTGTACCAGAGGGTGGACTTGTTGACCGCGTTCACCCACACGCCGAACAACGTTCCCTCGATCGACCCCAGTTCCCGCCACGCCGGCGCGTAGTTGTCCTCGACGAGGTTCTCCACTCTCTCCCCGAGTGGCTGGAGCGCGCCCTGGCGGGCGAGGTCGGCCAGGATTCCGGGGCTGGGCAGGATGGCGACGCCTGGAGGGTTTCCTTCCGCGATGCGGGACGTGAGCGCGGCGGTGATGTCTGGGCCCGCGGAGGTGTAGCGAACGGAGACGCCCGTCTCCTGCTCGAACCGGACGAGGGCGTGCTCCAGCTTCGCCGACTCCTCGCCCGTCCAGATCCCGGTGATCTCTACTGTCTGGCCCCGCAATGGCGCTCCGGCCCACCGGGCGTCGCCCCCGCCCGCCTCGCAGGCGGCCGAGGCCACAAGAAGGCCGAGGAGCCCGGCAACCAAACCCGGCCGGCAGCGGCCACCCCCAGCCCGATCAGCGTGTCGCTGGCCGCGCCGGCCGCTGCCGACATCTGGCATCGTGGACCGGATCAAACGTCGACCTATAGACCGCACGGCGGCCCACTCCATTCTCCTCTTCGGATACGGCGAACGATGCCCGCGAGCGATCGGATGTCGTGTCCTGGCTGTGAAGTGGTCTACCCACGCCACCTCCGTTCCTTGCGTCAACCGCCCAAACTGTTACCGAGGTGAAACAAAACAGGGTGCGCCCCGCCGCCCGTGAACAGAGACTGCAGGCCGTGACCCATTCGCCGCCTTCCTGGCTCCCCTTCCGGCGGCTGGCTGAGGCGCAGGTTGCGCATGCGGTCGGGGACGGCATGGTGGCCGTGGCTCTGGCCAATACCCTCTTCTTCGCCGTACCCCTGGGCGAGGCTCGCGACAAGGTAGCCCTGTACCTGGCCCTGACCATGGCGCCCTTCGCCGTGTTGTCACCGGTGGTGGGGCCGTGGCTCGATCGCCGGTCCGGCGGATATCGGGCCGCGATCCTCATCGCCGCCGGCGGACGGGTCGCTCTTGCCGTACTGCTCTCAACCCGGACCGACCGGCTCAGTCTCTACCCCTTGGCGTTCGGACTCCTCGTCCTGTCGCGGGTGCACGGCGTGAGCCGGAGCGCACTGGTGCCCGACGCCCTCCCACCGGGTAAGCAGCCCATGTGGGGCAACACATGGCTAGCCCTCCTGTCAGTCGCCGGCGGGGCGCTCGGGGCCGGCATTGCCGCCGGGGCGAACGCAGCCTGGGGACCCGATCTCGCGCTGTGGGGCGCGGCAACCGTTTTCGGCTGCGGCCTGATACCGGCCGCCCGCCTCCCTCGGGGCGGTACTTTCGACACGAATCGTTCCCGTTCCACCGACTACCGCTCACTGCTCAGCTCGCGCCTTGTCGCTGGCGGGGTGGCGATGGCGGCCAGCCGCGCCGCGGTGGGCTTCCTCACCTTCCTGATGGCCTTTCTCCTGCGCGGCCAAGGCGAGCAGGGAAGAGGCTTCGCCATCGTCATCGGCGCCGCCGGCTTGGGCGGATTCGCCGGATCGCTCCTGGCGCCGGTCCTTCGACGGGTCGTGCGGGAGTCCGTCCTGCTCCTGGGGAGCCTGGCGGCCATCATAGGGACGGCGCTGTGGGCGGCAGGTTCGTTCGATCTCAGGACGGCCGCCGTGGTGGCCGGAGTTGTCGGCGCGGCCGCCGGCGCCGGTCGTCTCGCCTTCGACAGCTTGCTCCAGGGGGACGCCCCGGCCCCCGTCCGAGGCCGTACCTTCGCTCGCTACGAGACCATCTTCCAGCTGTGCTGGGTGGCCGGCGCCGGCCTTGCCACCGCCGTCGAGTTCGACTCGTCGTGGGGCATGCGCACGCTGGCGGTGATCGCGGGCAGCGGCCTTCTCCTGGCTGTCCGCGGTCTGGTGCGGGGACGGCGTTGAGTTCGGAACGGGCTCAGGCCAGAACCTTGTAACCCAGTCCCCGGACGGTGACGACATGCTTCGGATCGGACGGGTCCAGCTCGATCTTGGATCGCAGCCGATGGACGTGGGCGTCGACGAGCTTGGTGTCGCCGACGTACTCGTAGCCCCAGACCGACTCGAGGAGCGCCTCGCGGGAGAACAGCCGTCCGGGCGTCCCAGCCAGCTCACAAAGAAGGCGGAACTCGGTGCTGGTGAGATGGACCTCCTCGCCGTCACAACGCACGACACCTTCGTCGGGGACGATCTCGACCCTGCCGCCAAGCGCGATGCGCCACGGGCCGGCGTCGTGGTCACGGGACCTGCGCAACATGGCCCGGATCCGGGCGGCCAGTTCCTTCATCTCGAACGGCTTGGTGACGTAGTCGTCCGCTCCGGCCTCGAGGCCTGCGACGACGTCGTAGGTGTCGGTCCGTGCCGTCACCATGATGATGGGGACCTTGCTGCGGCTCCGCAGCGCCCGGCAGGTGTCGAAGCCGTTCCCGTCCGGCAGCATCACGTCGAGGAGCACGCAGTCGGCCTCGCGCCGCTCGAACCGGGTGATCGCCTCGCCGCTGCTGGCCGCCTGGTCGACTTCGTAGCCCTCGTCCTCGAGGAGCACCGCCGTCTGGCTCCGAATGCTCTCGTCGTCCTCCACGAGAAGGATGCGTGCCGGCATCTGTCCATTGTCACCCATCGCCGGCCACTGTCGGTGCGAGGTTCACGACATCAGGCCGGCGTAGTCGTCTCGGGCCACGGGCGAGTTGACCAGCGAGCCGTCGCCCTTGGGGACCGCCAGCCGTGCACCCTGAAGCGTGAAGGACACCTGGCCGACGCCGGCTCTGCCAGTGAGGGTGCAGACGATCTGGGCGACGGCCAGAAGCTGCTCGTCGGCCGGCAGAGCTGAGATCTCGGGCAAGAGATCGACCCGGGCGATCCCACCGAGAAGACGCACGTCACCGACGACCGAAGGCTCGGTCAGCGCCGTGCGGATGAGGGGGCCGGCACTCGCAGGCGGTGAGGCCAGCGCGTCCAGCGCGGCTTGGAGATCGGCGGGTGCGCCGATCTCGTGGCTCACGACCACGAGGCGGCCGTCACGCACGAAGCACAGGGCGGCGGGTTCCGAGCTCAGACCGGATGCCGGAGGGACGATAGGCGGTGCCTGCGGATCCAGCAGCGCGAACGGAACCGCCTCGTCCCTGACTCTTCGCGCGTCGTCCTGTGCGGGCACCGCGCACCCGGCGGCGAGAACGGCGAGCGCGCCCATCACCGAGATCGTCACGCGTCTCATGGAAGGCCCGTCGGGATGTCGACCAGGAACCGTGCCCCACCGTCCGGGGCGTCATCGACCCAGACCCGCCCGCCATGGAGGCGGATGTGTTCCGCGGTCAGGGCCAGTCCCAAGCCGGTTCCGCTGTCCGACCCGGCCTCGACCCCGGAGACCCCGCGCGCAAACCGTCCGAAGATCGCGTCCCGCTCCTCTTCCCCGATGCCGGGGCCGCTGTCCTCGATCTCGAGACGGATCCATCCCTGACTGGGCACCGTGACCCTGACCCTGGTGGCGCCGCCGGCGTACCGGGTGGCATTGTCGAGAATGTTGGCGACAGCCTGCGCGAGGCGACGGCGATCCCCGCGGATGTGAGTGGGTGCGTCGGCGTCGACATCGATGGGCGTGCCCGGGGCCGCGTGTTGGTCGACGAGGCGGTCGAGGAGATGCCGCAGGTCGATGATGTCGTCACTCACCACGGCCGTCCCGCCGTCCAGACGTGAGATCTCCAGCAGGTCGAGCACCATCCGCTGGAACAGGCTCACCTTGGCGGCGAGGACGGTGAAGGCCTCCGTGACCTGCGGAGGGAGCTGGTCCCGCCGGCGCTGGATGATCTCGACGGCGGCGGAGACCGCAGCCAGGGGTGTCCGCAGCTCGTGGCTCACGTCGGCCGCGAACCGGGTTTCTCGTTCGATGCGGGACTCGAGGGCGGCCGCCATCTGGTTGAACGCCTCAGTCAGCCGGCGCAGATCCGGGTCGGAGGGCTCGCCGAGGCGAGTGTCCAGGGCCCCGCCGGCGATCCGCTCAGCAGCGTCAGCCACGGGCCGCAACGGACGGACAAGCCGGTTGGCAGCCGCCCAGCCGACCATGGCCGCGACCGCCGCCGCTCCTGCGACGCCGCTGGCCAGGGACCGGGCCAGGAGCTCGATGGTGTCCTCCAGCTCCGCCAGGGAGAACAACTCGTAGTAGTCCGCCTCGACCGCAGCCAGTCGGACACCGACGGCCAGGTGCAGACTCCCGCCGGCGTCCCGGTAGCGCTGGTGGCCGGCATGGCCCTCGCCCACGACCCGCTGCAGATCACGAGGAATCTCCTCAGGGCCGATGGTCAGGGACGTGGCGAATGACTCGCCTCGGTAGCGCAGGACGCTGTCGGATGCCGTGCCTCCCCCGAGGGACGCGAGGAAGGCGCGCACATCGGGCGCCTCGGCCCGCAGGATGTTCCGGGCCAGGCGAGCGTTGACGTACGCCTGGCGGATGGCAGTGTCCTCCCGCTGCGCGACCAGATAACCGCGGGCGAGCGCGTAGGTGAGGCTGGCGCCGGCCACGGCGACGATGAGACCCGTGACGCCGAACCCGACTGCCGCCCGCACCCGCAGGCCGCTCCAGAACCGGGACCGGCCGCTCACATGGCCATTCTGGCCCCTCACCGCAGTCTGCGGCCGCACCACTGGTGTTCGCCAGGATCGGTCGGGGGGCGCGTGCACCCCATTGGCAGAGGGGCCGGCGAGACCGAGAGCGGTCCGGTTGACGCTGGGTGCCATCGAAATGCCCCTTCTGTGTGCTACCAGCAGCATCCCGGCCGAGAGTGTGCGGCATGAGACGACCAGGTCGCGATCGGATGACGATCGATGGCCGGCAGCCTTCCGGCGCCGGCAACCGTCACCGAATCGCAACCTGATCAGGAGCCAGTCGCAGGTTCCTCTCCCGATACTGGTCGGATGACAACGCGTCAGAACGAGACCAAGTTCAGCCTGCTGGTGGTCGACGAGGCCGACGAGGCCGTGATCAGCGTCGTCGGTGAGCTCGACTCCTTCACCGCCACCGAGCTGCGAGCAGGGATCACTGCCGTGCTTGGTCGGCCGGCGACCATCATCGACATCCGTGACGTGCCGTTCGTGGACTCCGCAGGCCTCGGAGCCCTCATGGGCGGGATACGACGCCTGCGGGAGGCCGGCGGAGACGTGGCCCTCTGTTGCACGCATCCCGGCGTCCTTCGCCTGCTGCTGATGACCGGGCTGGACCGCATCGTGGCGATCACCAAGTCGCCGGAGGAGGCACGGCAGGTCATCGCAGATGCCTCGGTCCCTGTCTAGCGGCCCTGCCCGGCGTGCCGGAGAGCGTAGGCGATCACTTCATCGTCGCCCATTCGGGCACCCCGGCCCCGCAGTGCGGCGAACCGGTCGTCGCCCAGGCGAGACCGCAGCACTGCCACCGCGTCGGCCATGCGCGCGACATCCGCCCCGACGACCGGAGGCGCGGTCCCGCTGGCCGCCAGTGCGCCGTAGAGGACGGCGGCCGGCTCGTCGCGATCCAGGCGCGCCAGCATCTCGACGAGCGTTCGGATCGTGGTCCACTGCTGGGCCCACGATCCGGTCCGGTGGAAGTGATCGATGAGTTCGCCGAAATCGCCGACCACGTCAGCGGCATGCCCGAGCCGTGCCGCGCATGACACCGAGGACAGGCCGGCGATGGCCGACAGGAACCGGTTCCCGATGTCCCGGGCCGCGCCATGTGCGCGCCGGAGAGCGGGGAGCGCCTCCCGGGGGGCGTGGTCGAGCATGACCTCGCCGGCGACGTAGTCGCAGAATGCCCTGACGGTCGGGTTCTCCCGGACGGCGAGCAGCGCGTTCGCCGCCTCGAGCTCGCCACGAGCTCTCGCGGGCAGCCCCTGGTATCCGAACACCAGCGCGCGCGCCGCCCGCTCGCGGGCCTCGTGACATCTGTCACCGACCTGTTTGGCCAGCTCGATCGACCGGTCGAGACAGGCAAGCGCTTGCTCGTAGTTCGCCGCCAGCAGCTCGGTGCTGCCGAGGGCCTCCCATGCGAACCGGGCGAGGGCGGGCTGGTCTGGAGGAGCGAGGTCGATGGCGCGCTGGGCGAGCGCACGGGCCCGCATCGGCTCCCCTCGCCGCCAAGCGCCGAGAGCCGACGTTGCGCAGGCGCCCGACAGTCCACGGTGTCCTGATCCGCCGAACCGTTCGACCGCCTGGTCAGCCCAGGCGAAGACCTCCGCCGGCCCGTACCAGCTCGCACACCAGAACAGGGCTCCGGCGATGTGCACGGCCGCCTCGTCGCCGGCTTCCAGACTCCAGCGGTGAGCCGCCCTGAGGTTGGCGATCTCGTCATCGATAGCGCTCGCCCAGCGCACCTCGTCCGGCCCCCGCAGGCCCTCGTCCGCCATCCGCACCCACTGAGCCGCCCATGTCGCGTGCCGAGCGCGAACGTCATCGAGGATGCCCTCCTCGCCGAGGCGAGCTTCGGCGAACTCGCGGACGGGTTCGAGCAGTGCATAGCGGGTGCGACCGGACGCCTCGCGAGCCTGAATCAGCGAGTGCTCGACCAGGGCGGTAAGGGCGTCGACCACGTCGCCGTCGCCGGCGGCGACGGCGGCCGCCGACTCAGCCGTGCAACCCCCCGTGAACACGGCCAGCCGGCGGAAGACCGCCTGCTCTCCGGCATCGAGGAGGTTGTAGGACCACTCCACCGCTGCGTCGATGGAGCGGTGGCGCCCGACCGACCGGCGCCGGTCATGGAGCCCGTCCATCCGTTCGGTAACCTCGGCAAGGATCTCGATCGGGGAGCGCGCCACGCTGCGGGCAGCCGCCAACTCGATGGCGAGTGGAAGCCCGTCGAGGCGGCGGCACAACTCGGTCACGGCTGCGATGTTGCCGTCCCAGAGCGCGAATCCGGGCCTCACGGCCGCCGCCCGATCGGCGAACAGTCTCACGGCCGGCCCGCCCGTCAGGGTCGGCAGTGGGTGGACGGCAATGAGGTGCTCGCCCTCGACGCCGAGCCGTCGGCGGCTCGTGGCCAGCACATCGACTCCCGCCGTGCCCGCCAGCACCGCGCTCACAAGGGTGTTCACCGCCTCGGCCAGATGTTCGCAGTTGTCGAGGACCAGGAGGAGCCGCTTGGTCCGGAGAAAGTCGGCCACCCGTTCGCCCGCACTCCCCTCACTCCTTGGCTCGACCCGCAGGAGCGAGGCCAGGGCGCCGTCGACCGCGTCCGGCCGGGTGACCTTGGCGAGCTCGCAGACCCAGACCCCGTCGGGATAGCGGTCGGCGACCCTGGCCGCGAGATGCAGCGCCAGACGGGTCTTCCCCACGCCGCCCGGACCGACCAGGGTGACCAGCCGCACCGCCACGAGCCGTGCAGAGATGGCCTCGACGTCCTCATCCCGGCCGACGAAGGAGTTTCCCGGCAGCCCGACGGTCCGCCGAGGCGGTGACTGGTGGCGGAGGATCTCACCTTCGATGGCGCCCAGCTCGGGGGAGGGCTCCAAGCCCAGTTCCTCGCCGAGCTGGCGCCGGAACTCCGCCATCACCCGTAGAGCATCGGCATGGCGGCCCTCGGCAGCGAGAGCGCGCATCCGGAGGTCGACGGGGCGCTCCCTGAACGGGTGGAGGTGGCACAAGGTCTCCATCTCGCGGCTCGCCTCGGCAGCTCGACCGATGACCATCAGGATCTCCGCCCGCTCCTCGCACGCCTCTGTCCGCAGATCCTCGATGCGCGTCGCCTCCCGCCCGATTACGTCATGGTTCGCCACTTCCAGATAGGCGGGGCCCCGCCACAACGCGAGAGCCTCGTCGAGTGCGGCGAGGGCGGCCACCGGGTCGGCCGGCTGCGCCCGGGCAAGTGCCACGAGGTCTTCGAAGCGGGATGCGTCGAGCCCGTCCCTGGCACAGGCGAGCCGGTACCCGGGGCCGTCGGTCTTTACCCACGCGCCCATGGGTCCGAGCCGGCGGCGAAGCCGGAAGATCTGTGACTGCAGTGCGGCATAGGGTTGGACCGGGAGATCGTCCCCCCAGAGCGCCTCCACCAGTGCGTCTGCGGTGACCACGCGACCGTGACGGCAGGCGAGCAACGCCAGCAGCAACCGTTGCACTTGGCTGCGCAGGGCGACCGGCTCGCCGCCGTCCCCGAAGGCCACTACCGGCCCCAGCACCGCTACTTCAGCCACCACCCACCTCTCCGACGCGGGACGTGAAAGCGACCTGAAAGCGAACGTCTCCATTCTGGCGCTGTACGCCCGGGTTCGAACCCGGCGCGATCACCGGAAAGGGAAAGAATGTTCGACATCGATGAGTTCGTGTCCGACTGCGCCACTGCACTGCGGGAGGCCCAGCCCCGCCTGGCCGTCAAGGAGGTTCTCGAGCGCGCGATCCGCCATCCGGAGCGCGTGGCTCGAGCACTGTCGGTCACCCGGGCCGAGATCGTGCCTCTGTATACCTCCACTGAGCTGAGCGTGCTGAAGGTGGTCTGGGCGCCCGGGATGGCCTTCCGCCCGCACAACCACCTGATGTGGGCCGCCATCGGGCTCTACGGCGGGCAGGAGGACAACACCTTCTATCGACGGTCGGGTGCCGGAATCGTCGCCTCCGGCGGCAGGGAGCTGCGAACGGGCGACGCCGCGCTCCTCGGCGACGACACCATCCACGCCGTCACCAATCCGCAGCAAGCGTTCACCGGGGCCATCCACATCTACGGCGGCGACATCACCCGCCGTCCAGGACGCAGCGAGTGGGACGAGACCACTGCGGAGGAGGTCAACTACGACTTCGAGCGCGTCAAGCACTACTTCGAGGCCGCCAATGCGCCACTGAGCTGACGGGGATGCGTAGGCGTTCCGTGGCCGTCAGGTCGGTGACGATCGGGTTACAGGGGACGCGCGTTCTCTTGAAACGAGAGATGGCGCCAGTACGATGCGAGAGCGCTCCTCCTTCCTGCAGGCTTCTTGCGTTGCCCACCTAAGTCGTCTTCTTCGGAGGGAGGACCGCACCTCCTGGCAGGGCGCAATGACGTGACACTGCCGGACGAAGGTCCGGCAGTGTCAGCGCGCCTGCCGACGCTGCGGCCCGGCCCTCTACCGCATCCGCATCATGACCCTCCTGCTCTCCACGCGCGTCACCGCCGGCCGCGTTCTTCTGGGGCCCCGATCACGTAGTAGCCGGGCTGGCCTTCGGGGACCGAGAAGGACGCCGAGATAGTTCCCGATCGCTCGGTGCGAATCGGCTCTACCGCATTCAACTCGACTGGTGATTCCATCCCGTTGACCAGACCTGCGCCGGCGTGTCCTCGGCCGCCTCGGCGAAGGCGCTCAGGGCCTCCACCATGCCCTCGAGGTCGGCGGGAGCGACCTTGGCCAGGATGCGCGCGATCTCCCTCCGGCGGATCGCGATCGCGCTATCGACCAGATCCTTCCCCGCCGGCGCCAGCGTGACCACCACCTCGCGCCGGTTGGTCGCCCGGGTCTCGCGAGCGACCAACGCCTTCGCCATCAACCTGTCGCACAGACCGGTCACGGTCGAGGGGCTCACTGCGAGTAGCTCCGCCAGCCTGCCGGCGTTGAGCGCGCCGTCCCGGTCGAGCAGGACCAGGGCTCGGAACTGGACGAGGGTGACATCGGCGCCTTCCGGCAGGGACCGCGCCGCGATGCCCACCATGGCGCGCGACGCCACGAGCATGGCGTCGATCGCAGCATCGAAGCGGGCCTGGTCGACGCCGGAGGGCTTGTCCGAGTGAGTCGCAATGCCCTCGAACTTACTGCTGCCCTTCCCGCCGGGTGGTCAGCCGGCCGTCTAGGGCACGTCGGCCCGCTCATCCTCATTCTTGGTGAGCGCGCCCAGCACCGACGCCAGCCGGTCGACGGTGACCGGCTTGGTGACGTAATCGTCCATGCCTGCAGCCCGGCAGCGTTCCTCGTCACCGTTGATGGCCGACGCGGTCAAAGCGACGATCGGGATGTGGCGGCCCGGCCCCTCCCGGCGCCGGATCTCCGCCGACGCGTCGTAGCCGTTCATCACGGGCATCCGGCAATCCATCAGCACCGCCACGTAGGACGAGCTCTCGAAGGCCTGCACCGCTTCTCGGCCGTTGGCCACGACGTCGACCTGATAGCCGAGGCGGGTGAGCATCGCCGTTGCCACCAGCTGGTTGACTGCGTTGTCCTCGGCGACGAGCACCCGGGGGGTGTCGACCTCCATTGCGACCTCCGCCGGCGCCCGCACCGCGGCCGGCGCCGCCGGCGACCTGAACGCCAGCACGGTGGCGATGGTGTCGATCAGCCGGGACTCCGGCACGGGCTTGCTCACGTGGGCGGAGACGCGGCCCGACGTTCCGGCTCGGGATGCGTTCGCCGAGGTGAGCATGATCAGGCGCACGGGATCGAGGGCGGGATCGCCGGCGATCGCCCGCGCCAGCTCGAGGCCGTCCATGCCGGGCATGTGATGGTCGATCAGGGCGATCTCCGGCAGCGTCGCCTCCTGGACCGACCGGCGCAGCAGGGCCAGCGCGGCGGGAGCGTCGGCGGCAACGGTCACTCTCATCCC
>CAYZMG010000002.1:20536-77298 GCA_964479465.1 uncultured Acidimicrobiales bacterium | reverse complement strand
TCCCTCGGGCTCGCAGCTGGCGCTCGAGGATCGTCCTGCTTGTCGAGTTGTCGTCCACCACCAGTGCCGAGAAGCCCTGCACCGGCTCACCTTCGAGCCGGGGCGTGGCCGGATCGGGGCCGGCGGGGAGCAGGGCGGTGAAGAGGAACGTGCTCCCGCGGCCCATCTCGCTCTCGACCCAGACGGTGCCGCCCATCATCTCGACCAGGCGACGGGAGATGGCCAGCCCCAACCCCGTTCCACCGTACTGGCGGGTCGTCGACGCGTCAGCCTGGACGAACGACTCGAACAGCCGCTCCTGGTCCGCCTCGGCGATCCCCACGCCGGTGTCGCGCACCTCAAACCTGACCCTGCCGACCACCTGATCGTCGAGCGACGCCGTCAGCTGGACCTCGCCCTCTTCGGTGAACTTGATGGCGTTGCTCAGGAGGTTGGTCACCACCTGGCGGAACCGGCCCGGATCGCCCGACACGGCGCGAGGCACCTCTGGGTCGACGGCCATGACGAGCTCCAGCCCCTTTTCGTGGGCCCGGGGGGCGAGAACGCCGGCGGCACCGTCGAGCACGTCGCGGAGGTCGAAGGTCGAGATCTCCAGCTCCAGCCGACCCGCCTCGATCTTCGAGAAGTCGAGGATGTCGTTGATGATCTCGAGCAGCGCCTCGCCGGAGCGGCGGGCGGTCAGGGCGAACTCGTGCTGGTCGGCGTCGAGGTCGGTGTCCAGGAGGAGGCCGGCCATCCCGATCACTCCGTTCAGGGGCGTGCGTATCTCGTGGCTCATGTTGGCGAGGAACAGCGACTTCAGGCGCGACGCTTCGACGGCCGCCCGCTCGGCGGCCTCGAGGGAGACCAGAGAGGACTGCAACTCGGTCGTTCGTTCGTCGACCAGCCGCAGGGCGAAGTTCCACCGGCGGGCCATGGCGTCAAGGGCGAAGTAGATGGCCAGCGACACGAGCATCCCGACCACACCGATGATGAGCGGCAGGCGCTCCGCCAGCGGCCCGACCAGCGACACCTTCGGCGAGACTGCGACCAGCCACTGGTTGGTCCCCACCGTGACGAGGTGATGGAGGGCGCCGGGCGGAGGCGTCCGAGCCGGCCAGCCAGTGGTCTGGACGAGCTGGGTGGGATCAGGCACGGTGGAGGCGTAGAGGTAGCCGTTCAGGCCTGAGAAGAGCCCGGCTTCGGCGGCCATCGACGGAGCGGCGGGGTTCACGACCGACTCCCGGTAGATGACGGTGCCCGGTGGCGAGTACGGCGAACCCAGGGCCACACCGAGCGACGGCAGGATCCGGTCGGTCATGACCGGCGTGTTGACCAGGGCCATGGCGGAGAGCGCCCGCCGCATGGCGTCCGCTCGGGTGCCGGTGATGACCTGGCCGGGGGCCATGAACCGCCCGGAGGCGAGCTCGACGACGAAGCCGTCGGGCGCCGGCCGCAGGAGCGCTGTGCCGAGGAGGCCGGGATCGGCCGGCGTGGGGATGGCGGCGAAGCTTTCCGGCGACCCGTCACTGACCAGCGCCACCGTGCCGGCCAGCTCGAGGCGGGCCTGCACCGTCGCCATCCTGCTCTCGACGAGGAAACCCACCTCCTTCGCCCGCTCCCTCAGGAGGCCCCGCTCCTGGTCGCGCACCAGGCCCTGCACCACCCAGGCCAGCACCAGGTTGGTGACGACCATGGCCACCAGGGCGGCGAGGGACAGGCTGCGGAGGCGCCGGCGGTTCCGCCAGCGCTCACCCGCGGCAAAAGGCGGGTCGATCGCCGGTTTAGGCGCTCGTCTCGGCATGCCCTCGCACATCCTTGTCTCGGCGCCCGATGCGGCACCTCTCCGCCCTATCGGCGGCTGGGCCGAGATGCTTGAGTCCGCTCCGATCAACCGGGATCAGGCCCGGCTGGCCGCCATCGACGACACCAGGCCGTCGATGGCACCGATCACCGCGCCGGGGAGCGGGTCGGCGTTCACGACCAGGGAGAACACGACCTGGCGGCCGCCGGCGGTGGTGAGGTAGCCCGAAAGCGCCCGCGTGGCCCGGACCGAGCCCGTCTTGGCCCGGACGTTGGCCTCCCCCGGCGTCCCGAGGAATCGGTTCAGGAGCGTGCCGGACCGACCGGCCAACGGCAGCCCGCCGTGCAGGTCGTCGAACCAGGGCTGGTCCCGGGCGGCCACGAGGAGCTCGGCCCACTCCCTCGCCGGCCGGGAATCGTCACGGCTCAGGCCGGAGCCGTCGGCGGCCCGACCGGTGAGCGCCACGCCGGCCCCCGCCGCCAGATCCCGCACTGCGGCGACGCCGTTCTCCAGCGTGCCTTTGCCCAGCGCCCGCCGGCCGACCTCCTTGAGCAGCATCTCGGCGTAGAAGTTGTCGCTGTTGGTCAGCATGTACCGCACCAGTTGGGCGACAGGGACGGAGTCGACGGCGGCCAGCGCCGGCGCCGGCTCCGGCGCCGTACCCATGCGGTCGCCGCCGGCGACGCTGACGCCCCGGCGCTGAAGGGCGGCACGGAACTCGGCCAGGTTCCCCACCGCCGGGTTGGTCACGTATTCGGGGTCGGAGCGCAGGTAGTTGCCGTCGACGGCCAGGGCCGACACCGGCCCCACGAACAGCGGGACGTGCCGTTCGGTCCAGCCGGGCGCCTTCCGGGCGTCGTCGAAGCGGGACTCATCCGCCACCAGATCGCCGGTCACCTCGGTCACGCCCTGGGCCCGGACCATGGCGGCGAGGCGGTCGACCGAGTGGGGCCCCGTCGACCTGAGGCTGGGGTCGCCGCCTCCCACGAGGATCAGGTTCCCGCGCAGCACGTGGCCGTCGACCTCACCCTCGGCCCGCACCTCGGTGGTGAGTGTCGCCGAGCCGCCGATGACGCCGTAGGCGCCCCAGGCGACGAGCAGCTTCTCAACTGACCCCGGCCGCATGGCGGCATCCGCGTTGTGGTTCACGACCATGCCGGCGCCCTCGACCCAGACGGCGAGGCCGACGGTGGCGCTCTCGAACCGGGGATCGGTGAGCGCCGAGCTGATGGCCTCGACGAACCCCGGCGGGCCCGGGGCCAGCGTGGTGGTGGTCGAGGTGGACGTCGTCGTTGAGGTGGATGTCGACGTGGAGGTCGAGGTGGACGTAGACGTCGTCGCCGGCACGGTGGTGGTCGCCGCCACCGTGGTCATCGTCGCCGGCGCCACCGAGCCCGCCGGCTGCACCTGGAGCGCAGCGGCGATGGCGACGACGACAAGGAGGGCCCCGAGCGGGCCCGTTACAGGGAGGGATCGTCGCATTCCGACCAGTCGTTGGGGTCGGGACGGGGGCCTCCGCTCCGCGGACGCGGCGCCATGTGGCCCCCCTCGACGTAGCCGGAACCCTCGTCCGCCGTCGTCAGGAACCGGATGATCCCCCGGGCGACGGCCTCGCCCTCCACCCGCTGCACGTCCGGGTCGGCCAGTAGGGCGGCCTCGGCCGGGTTGCTGATGAAGGCCAGCTCGGCGAGGGCGGCGGCGATGCCCTTGGGCTGACGGACCATGGCGTACCAGTCGTCCCCGTTCGAGGCCCGGGTCCGCCAGGTGACGCCGGCGCCGGAGGTGACCCACGCCACGTCGTAGACGGCCAGGGCGGCGACGATCTCCTCGTAGATCAGGCCGGCGAGCCGCTTGGAGTCCGCCGAGGCCACCTGGTGGTACATCTCACTGCCGGGGATCGGGCTCGGGTCCCACGACGCCGCGTTGTGGTGGACGGACACGAACGCCCGGGCCTGGGTGCGCAGGGCGATCTGGGCCCGGTTCACCAGGTTCATCCCGTGGTCGCCGTTGCGGGTCATCACCGTGGGGAAGCCCTCTCGTTCCAGCGCCGCCGCCGCGTGACGGGAGACGGCAAGGTTCAGCTCGGACTCGTACAGGCCGTTGGGCCCGACGGCCCCCGGGTCGTAGCCACCGTGCCCCGGATCGAGAACCACCGGCCGTGCCGGCAGGGGTGTCGCGGAGGCCACCACCGCCTCTCTCCCACACGGGGTCGACACCTTCCACGCGTCGCCGTCGCGATCGAGCACCGGAACCACGATCCCGCCGGCGGAGAGCACCGCCGCCGGCCCGTCGGCCGGCGAGAGGGCGGCCGGGGCGGGCTCGGGGGCGCCGGCCTCCTGGGCCGGCGCCGGCGAGACGTTGGCGCCGGCGGTGAGGGCCGCCTCGGTGCGGTCGGCGGCGGGCGTGCGGCCGGCGGGCTCCGAACAAGCCGCCGCCGAGAGCGCCAGTACCCACAGACCCGCGGCCGTCCGGCGCCCCACCCCTGTAGTTTCGCAGGCACCGACGGCGCTGCGGCGTCGGGCCTGGCCCGTTCTGGAGAGCCCAGAGCGCCCAAACGTAACGTTTCCGTACAGAGAACCGGCGACGGGGCCGGCGTTACACGACGGCGGGCTCCTCGAAGCCGCTGGCCAGTACGCCGACCCAGATGGCGATGGCGGCGAGGGGCGGCACGATCAGCCAGAACAGGGGGAAGGCGGGAACGGTGGCCAGCAGGACGAGGGCGTTGCCCTGTGTGCGGGCGAAGGGCCGGCGCATGAGGCCGAACAGCATGGCCCCGCCGAAGGCCAGGAGCAGGCTGCTGCCGACGATCCGCCCGCCCAGGTTGTGGGCCTCGAAGATCGTGCCGACACCGGCGAGGATCATGGCCAGGCCAAGCAGGCCGGCGACCGGCGCCCACCAGGCCTGGACCACGGCGTGCCGGAGCGGCGCCCGCTCGCCTCCGAGCGTCGCGAACAGCCGGCGCTGGCTGACCAGCACGGCCACGACGGCGACGGCGATGATGGGGACCCCGCCGCCGCCGATGCCGATGGCCACCACGGTGGCGCCCAGCACAACGAAGGCCAGGGCGAGCACGCGTGCTCCGGGGCCAAGACGGTTCATGACTGCCTCGATTCTTTCGACAGGAACGGTTCGGGCAAGGTCGGGAAGGGCACGCAGCCATGCCTTCGCCCCCACGTCTCGCACGCGGTCGGCGAACAACTGGACCATGGGATCGGCATAGCCCTCACGGAACGAACGGGGATAGAGCGCGACGAGGGCCCGGTAGAGCGCCTGGTGCCGGTCGACGGGGCGCCCCGGCGCCATCTCAGGCCTCGCCGGGGCGTGGAACGAGCCGGCGGGCCCACTCCGGGGAGCCGGCCCGGCGGATCAGGGCCTGCAGGCGCTGGAGCTCGGCGGCGCACACCCGCTCACCCAGGCCGGTGAGCCGGTAGTAGCGCCGGCGCTGGTCGTCGAGGTCGGCGTCGGGGCGCTCGTCGCTCTCCTCGATCAGCCCGTCGGCCAGCAGCCGCTTGATGGACCCGTACAGCGTGCCGGGTCCCATGCGCACCGCACCGTCGCTCAGGGCTTCGACCTCGCCCATGATGGCGTACCCGTGCTTCTCGCCGCCGGCGAGGGCGACGAGGATGTGGAGGGTGGCCGACGGCAGCGGCAGGAACGCCTGCGGGTCCTTCATTGCGACGTCGTCCTCCCTCCCCTGTATCGGTGGTCGATGTATCGGCCGCCGATAGAGTGCGCCGCCGCCGGGCCGCTGTCAAGAGGTTTTCAGGACACCGCCCGCATGCGGTTGTTCCGGGCGCCGTGCTCGATCTCGGCCAGCCCGAGGTGCTCGAGGACGGGCGGCACGTAGTTCACGGTGACTTCGCTCATGATGTTCTTTCCTTGCATGCGGTGATGAAGTGCGGGAGCAGGCCGTTCCAGCCGCCGGCGTTGGCGTCGCGCCACGGTCCGCCTTCGGTGCCCAGCCGCTCCCAGCCGGAATGGACGATGTCGACGCGCGTCGTGCCGTCGGCCAGCCCGACGAAGCTGATCTCGATGTCGGTGGCGTCGGCCCGGTCGCGGCGGATGTGCCAGCAGTAGGCCAGCCGGGCCGGTGGGTCCCAGCCCGTGATCTCGCCCCAGTCGATCTCGCCACCGTCGGTGGTCCGCTCGTAGATGCGGCCGCCGACGCCGGCCTCGAGAAATACCGTGGCACCGGGATCGCCCGAGGCGGTGTGCCCACGCGGCCACCACCGGCCGAACCTCTCCGTCCAGGTGGCGAACGCGTGCTCGGGACCGCAGGCGACGTCGACCCTGATGCGCAGCGGTTCGATCACGGGGCGCCCTCGGTGTTCTCGGCCGTCAGCCGGAAGCGGGTGGCTGCGTCGCCCCACATCTCTCGCAGGAACGCCTCTGCGGCGGCGGCACCCTCGCCGTGGAGACGGTAGATGCGCCGGGCGCCCTCGGCATCCTCGCGCACCAGGCCGGCGTCTTTGAGGAGACGCAGGTGGCGCGAGACCGCCGGCCGGCTGATCGGCATCTCGCCGGCCAACTCCCCCACCGAGCGGCCGCCGGCGGCGAGGAGCTGCACGATGCGACGCCGGTTGGGGTCGCCGAGGGCGGCGAAGGGGTCAGGCGCGGCCTCGGTAACCATCGCGCTACGGTAGCCGATCGGTTACCGATTTCGGACCATTTCCCCGTGTCGCAGTGCGCCGGCCGTCCCACCACGCCAGGGCGACAAGGATCGCGCCGACGATGCCGAAGGAGCCGACAGCCCACGTCAGGCCGGCCCGGTCGGCGAGAACACCGATCGCCAGCGGGAGCCAGGCACCGGTCGACTCAATGCCCCCCAGCACCGCGTTCGTCGTGCCGACCTGCCCGGGCCGTAGCAGCAGCGTCCGGTGCTGCATGGCCAGCCAGGCCAGGCTCAGGCCGATGGCCGTCACCAGGCCGGCGACGGCCACCACGGCCAGCACCGGCACGACAGCGATGGTGACGGCGCCGGCGGCCATCACCGCCACCGACCAGGTCAGCAGCCGGTGGTCGTCAACTCCCTCGAAGCGGCGGGCGAGCACGGTGAAGGCCAGGACGCCGCCGGTGATGCCGGCGAAGGCGACGACCATCGCCACCGCCGCCGACGCCCCCCGCTCCTGTTCGAGCAGGGCGACCGTGAAGCCGACCAACGGCTCGTCGAAGGGCACCATCAGCAGGCCGATCACACCCATCACCCACACCGCGGGGTCGCGCAGCACGGCCACCAACCCAGGGCGCTGCCCGTCCTCCTCATCGCCATCGGGCACCCGGGCCGGCGGCGGCAGCGGCGCGCCCGAGAGCGCCAGCGCGTAGATAGTCATGAGCACCGCACCGACGCCAAAGGCGGCGCGCCAGGAGAGCCCCAGGACGACGGCGCCGGCGAGCAGCGCCGGCCCGAGCAGGTCGCCCACCGTCGCCAGCAGGTTGGAGCGGGCCAGAAAGCGACGGAGGTCGTCGCCGGCCAGGTCGACGAGCGCCACCTCGGCCCCGTCGACCATGGCCGTCGACGCCATGCCCATCAGGAAGGCGCCGGCGGCCAGAATGGCGAACGAGCCGCCGAAGGCGAACATGGCCAGGGCCAGGGCGAAACCGAAGGCACCGCCGGCGGAGATGACCCGACGGCTGTACCGGTCGGCGGCCGCGGCAAACACGCCGCCGGCGAGGGCGCCGGGGGCGATGGCGGCCAGCACCGCGCCGGCCTGGGCGTACGTCAGCCCGAGGTCAGCCCGGAAGGACTCGAGCGACCCGAAGGGCAGGAAGATCGCCGACTCGTCGGCCAGGCGGGCGAGCAGCACCGCACCAACCGCCGAGACCGGCGCTCGCCGGGCGAGCGGGGAGAAGGAACGGAGGGAACGAGGTCAGAGATGCGGGCGGTCCATCCGGCAAGAGTACGCGATTTCCGCTCCCGAGGGCGGGGCAGAACGGCACCCTCACCGGTAGGGTGCGGCACCGTGGCCGGCCGGCTTCCCGAAGAGCGCGTCGACCGACCGGTCACCTACCAGCGGTGGGGATCGCTGACGTTCCTGCACTGGCCCTTCGAGCATGCGGTCATCCAGCGCCGGCTCCCTGAAGGCTTCACGGTCGACACCTTCGACGGCGCGGCCTGGGTCAGCATGACCCCGTTCTTCATGACATTCCGGGTCGCCGGCCTGCCCCCCATTCCCGGCATGCGGGCGTTCCCGGAGACGAACGTGCGGACCTACGTCCGCGGCCCCGACGGCCAGGACGGCATCTGGTTCTTCTCCCTGGAGGCCTCCAGCCTGCCGCTGGTCCTCGGGGCCCGCGCCCTGTACGGGGTGCCCTACGTCTGGGCGGAGATGAGCGTGGAGGTGGGCGAGACGGTCCGCTATCGCAGCCGGCGGCGGCTGGGACGGCCCGCCGGCCACGACATCGGGGTGCAACCCGGTGCGCCGTGCGAGGGGACCGAGCTCGACCACTGGTTGAGCGGCCGGTGGCGGGGGTGGACCCGGGTGGCGGGGCGTGCCTGCAGCGTCCCCGCCGAGCACCCGCCTTGGCCGCTGCACGAGGCCACGGTGGTCAACTTGGAGGAGTCGCTTCTTGACGCCAACGGCCTGCGCCGGCCCGCCGAGCCACCGCTTGTGCGCTACTCCCCCGGCACCGACGTCCGCCTCGGCTTCCCCCACCGGCGGGTTGTTTTCCGCAGGTCCGCACGCGGGTAGGCCCCCGGCAACGTGCGCAGACCGATCGAGGAGGCCCCACCCATGGCCCAGCAGGCCATCGTCACACCCCGGCCGGCGCCGGCCGCCCGGCGCCGCAAGCCGCCGGCCAAGCAGGATGGCGCCGCGACCAAGGAAAGCACGACGCGCGAGGCCCGCAAGGTCACGTCGACGGCCAAGAACCAGGCCGCGCAGGTCAAGGGCACCGCAGTCGGCGGCACCAAGGTCGTCGCCCGAACCGCCAAGCAGGACGTCCGGGAGCTTGCCGGTACGGTCCGCAGCCAGGCCGAGCAGGTCAGGGGCGAACTGGCCGGCGAGGCGCGCGGGATGCTGGCCGAGACCCAGGGCCAGCTCCAGGCCCAGGCCGACATTCAGACGTCCCGCCTGGCCGGTGCCCTGTTCCAGGTCGGCGGCCAGGCCGTCGCCCTGTCCGAGGGCCGGCCCGAGCAGGCCGGCCCGCTGGTCGACTACGCCGAGCAGGCCGCCACCTGGCTCGACGACCGGGCGTGCTACATCGAGGAGCGGGGCCTGGAGGGCCTGGCCACCGACGTTGTCGACTTCGCCCGCCGCCGGCCGGCGGTCTTCCTGGCCGGCGCCGCAGTGGTCGGCTTCGGGGTCGGCCGGCTCCTGCGCTCCGGCGCCGTGACCGGCGACGGCGACACGAACGGCGCCTACGGCGCCCTGGAGGCGTGATGGCCTACCAGACCGAGGGCCGCTCCCTGTCGGAGCTGCTCTCCGACGTCACCACCGAGATCGCCACCCTCTTCCGCAAGGAGGTGGAACTGGCCAAGGCCGAGACCACCGAGCAGGTGTCGCGGGCGGCCAAGGCCGGCGGGATGCTCGGTGCCGCAGCCGTCATCGGCTTCCTCGACCTCATCCTGTTCTCCTTCGCCCTGGCCTGGGCGTTGTCCGAGGTGGTGCCCGAGGGTGTCGCCTTCGCCATCGTCGGCGTCGTGTTCGCAATCGTGGCCGGCGTCCTCGCCATGGCCGGCAAGAAGCGCCTTGCCGCTGTCAATCCCGTGCCCACCCAGACCGTCCAGACCCTGAGGGACGACGTCCAGGTCGCGAAGGACTCCTTCGCCCGCGGCGTCCGATAGAGGAGCAGTCTTTTCATGAGCAGGAATCCCGAGGAGATCCGGCGCGAGATCGAGCAGACACGCGGCCAGTTGGCGCACAACCTGGAGGCCATCGGCGACAAGGTGAGCCCCAAGCACGTACTCGAGGAGGTGGCCGACAAAGTGAGCCCGCGGCGCATCCTGAACCGCCAGACCGAGAGGGTTCGCGACAGCCTCTCCAGCGTGGGCGGCTCGGTTCTCGGCCGGGCCTCGGACGCCACCGACGGCGTGCGCGGCGCGCTCAATGGCGCCGGCGGGACTGCGGCTGAGGCAGCCGGCGGAGCCCGCCAAAGCGTGTCCGGCATCTCCGACCGGGTGCGCGAGGTCTCGAGCTCCGCCACCGACCAGCTGCGGGCCGCCCCCGACAGCAACCCCATGGCCACGGCCCTGGTCGCCTTCGGCGCCGGCCTGCTGTTCGGGCTGGCCCTGCCGCCGACGAAGCAGGAGCACCAGGTTGCCGGCGCCGTGCACGACAAGGTGGTCGAGCCGGTCAAGCAGGAGGCGGTACGGGCGGGGAAGTCCGTGGCCGGCGAGCTCCAGCCCGCGGCCGAGGCCAAGGTCCAGCGGGTCAAGCGCACGGCGACGAGCGCCACCCAGCGGGTCAAGGCCGAGGCCAAGGGGGCGGCCACCGACGTCGGGGGTCAGGCCGCCGGCGCAGCCAAGACGGTGAAGGGGCAGGCCGGGCGGGCGGCGAAGACCACCCAGTCCCAGGCCAGATCGGCGGCGAAGACGACCACCACCGAGGCCCGCACGACGGCCCGGCGCACCGCCGGCCAGGTCCGCCAGACGACCCGCGCCTAGCGGGCCCCTGGCGGGCGGAAAGTTGACCCAGCCGATCAACTACTCTGTGTTGCCGTGGTCGTCGCACACGACCGGCACACACGATGACCACCGCCACCCCCGACCAGCGGCTCGGCCGCCACGAGCTCAGCCACCTCGACGCCCTCGAGGCTGAAGCCGTCTTCATCTTTCGCGAGGTGGCGGCCGAGCTCGAACGCCCCGTCGTCCTCTTCAGCGGGGGCAAAGACTCCATCGTCCTGCTCCGGCTGGCGGAGAAGGCGTTCCGTCCCGCGGGCTTCCCGTTCCCGGTCATGCACATCGACACGGGCCACAACTTCCCCGATGTACTCGACTTCCGCGACCGGCGGGTGGCCGAGCTGGGCGAGCGGCTCATCGTGGCTTCGGTCCAGGAGTCGATCGACAAAGGCCGCGCCATCGAGGAGCCGGGCGAGAACTCCAGCCGCAACCGGCTCCAGACCACAACCCTGCTCGACGCCGTCCTCGAGCATGGCTTCGACTCCTGCTTCGGCGGCGGCCGGCGGGACGAGGAGAAGGCCCGGGCCAAGGAGCGGGTGTTCTCCTTCCGCGACGAGTTCGGCCAGTGGGACCCCAAGCGCCAGCGCCCCGAGCTGTGGTCGCTCTACAACGGCCGCATCCGCAAGGGCGAGCACATCCGGGCCTTTCCGATCTCGAACTGGACCGAGCTCGACGTGTGGCAGTACATCGAGCGCGAGCAGCTCGAAGTGCCGCAGATGTACTTCTCCCACCGCCGCCAGGTCGTCGAGCGCGACACCATGCTGCTGGCGGTCAGCGAGTGGATCCAGCCCAGGGCCGGCGAGAAGTCCTACGAGGCCACTGTCCGGTACCGGACCGTCGGCGACATGAACTGCACCGGAGCGGTGGAGTCGTCGGCCACCACCGTCGCCGAGATCATCTCCGAGGTGGCCGCCACCCGCATCACCGAGCGGGGCGCCACCCGAGCCGACGACCGGTTCTCCGAGGCCGCTATGGAGGACCGCAAGAAGGAAGGCTATTTCTAGTGGAGCTGCTGCGCCTGGCCACCGCCGGCTCCGTCGACGATGGCAAGAGCACCCTGATCGGACGGCTGCTGTACGACTCGAAGGCCATCTTCGAGGACCAGCTCGAATCCGTTGAGCGGGCCAGCATCCAGCGCGGCCACGAGTACACCAACCTGGCCCTGCTCACCGACGGCCTGCGCGCCGAGCGCGAGCAGGGCATCACCATCGACGTCGCCTACCGGTACTTCGCCACGCCGCGGCGGAAGTTCATCATCGCGGATACCCCCGGGCACGTGCAGTACACCCGCAACATGGTCACCGGCGCCTCCACCGCTGACGTGGCTGTCGTCCTGGTGGATGCCCGCAAGGGCCTGCTCGAGCAGTCCCGCCGGCACGCCTACCTGGCCACCCTGCTGCACATCCCCCACCTGGTGGTGGCGGTCAACAAGATGGACCTCGTCGACTGGAGCGAGGAGCGCTACCGGTCGATCGTCGCCGACTTCTCCGCCTTCGCCGACTCCCTGTTGGAGGTGGCCGACGTGACCTTCATCCCCATGTCGGCCCTGCGGGGCGACAATGTGGTGGACCGGTCCGACATCATGGCGTGGTACGGCGGGCTGCCGCTGCTGGAGCACCTGGAGACCGTCCACATCGCCGAGGACCGCAACCTGGTGAACATGCGCTTCCCGGTGCAGTACGTGATCCGGCCCATGTCCGACGCTCACCACGACTACCGGGGTTACGCCGGCCAGGTCGCCGGCGGGGTGATGCGGGCCGGCGACGAGGTCGTCGTCCTCCCCGACAGGCTGCGGTCACGGATCTCCTCGATCGACACCTACGACGGGCCGGTTGAGGAGGCCTTCACCGGGATGTCGGTCACCGTGCGGCTGGCCGACGACATCGACGTCTCCCGGGGTGACATGATCGTACGGGCCGGCGACGAGCCGTCGACCAGCCAGGACGTCGAGGCCGTCGTGTGCTGGATGATCGACCAGCCCCTGCGCCACGGCGGCCGCTACGCCATCAAGCACACCACCCGCTGGGCCCGGGCCATGGTGGCCGAGCTGAGCTACCGGTTGGACGTGAACACCCTGGCTCGAGACGACACGGCGACCGAGCTGGGGTTGAACGAGATCGGTCGGGTACGGCTGCGCATCACCGCCCCGCTCATGCACGACACCTACCACGAGAACCGCCTGACGGGGAGCTTCATCCTCGTCGACGAGGCGACCAACGTGACCGCCGGCGCCGGGATGATCCACTCCGACTGATTTCAGCGCCGGAGGGTGTGGCGGAGGGCCCCCTCCAGCTCCGGATGGGCGAAGGTGTAGCACGCCTCCGCCTGCAGCCTGACCGGCAGCACCTTCTGGCCGCCGAGCAGCATCTCCTTGGTCATCTCCTTGCCGAACAGGGCGTGCAGGGCCGGCGTGGGGACGGGGATGAAGGCGAGGCGGTGGAGGACTCGGGCGAGGGTGGCGGTGAACTCTTTGTTCGTGACGGGCTGGGGTGAGGTGACGTTGACCGGTCCGCTGGTCGAGCCGGCACTGAGGAGGTGGATGATCGCCGCCACCTCGTCGTCGAGGGAGATCCAGCTCAGCCACTGCTTGCCGTCGCCGAGCCGGCCGCCGAAGCCCAGCTTGAAGGGGAGGAGCTGCTTCTTCAATGCCCCGCCCTTGGCGGTGAGAACGACCCCACTTCGGAGCCTCACCGTTCGGATGCCGGCTTCCTGCGCCGGCGCCGCCGCCTCTTCCCATGCCCCGACCACGTCGGCCAGGAAACCGCTGCCTTTCGGGCTGGTCTCCGTCACCGGCTCGCCGCTCTCGTAGCCGTAGTAGCCGACGGCCGAGCCCGAGGCGAGCACCTCGGGGGGCCGATCGAGGGAGGCGAGGGTGCGGGCAAGGAGGCCGGTGCCCTGGACGCGGCTGTCCAGCACCGCCCGTTTGTGGGCATCCGACCACCGATGGTCGCCGATGCCGGCGCCGGCCAGGTGGACGGCGGCGTCGTGACCCTCCAGGGCGGCGGCGTCGATGGTGCCGGCCGCTGGATCCCAGGTCGCCTCGCCGGCGCCGGCGACCGGCCGGCGCACCAACCGGGTGGCCTGGTGGCCTTGGCGGCCCAGCTCCGCCACCAGCTCCCGGCCGATGAGGCCGGAGGAGCCGGTGACGAGGACCCTCATGTCAGGCCGCGACCTGCGCCGCCTTGGAGATGACGTGGTCGATGATGCCGTAGGTCTTGGCCTCTTCAGCCGTGAACCAGCGGTCACGGTCGAAGTCGATCTCGATCTGCTCCACCTTCTGGCCGGTGTGGAAGGCGATGCGCTCGGCCATGATCCGCTTGGTGTAGACGATCTGCTCGGCGTGGATGGCGATGTCGACCGCGGCGCCCTGCATCTGGGCCGACGGCTGGTGCATCAGGACCCGGGAGTGGGGCAGGGCGTAGCGCTTGCCCGGAGTGCCGGCGCAGAGGAGGAACTGGCCCATGGAGGCGGCCATGCCCAGGCAGATGGTGCCGACGTCGCAGCTGAGGAACTGCATGGTGTCGTAGATGGCCATACCGGCCGAGACCGACCCACCCGGCGAGTTCACGTACAGGAAGATGTCCTTGTCGGGGTCCTCGGACTGAAGGAGCAGGAGCTGGGCGCAGATGAGGTTGGCCGACGCGTCATTCACGTCGGTGCCGAGGAAGACGATGCGCTCCTTGAGCAGGCGGGAGTACACCTCGCTGGACCGGTCGCCGACGAAGGTGTCCGCGGTGAAGGTAGGGGTCATGGAGGCGAGGCTAGCGGGGCCAATGCACTAGTGCGGCCGGTAGTGTTACGGCAGCTGAGGAACAGTGCGCCGACGTAGCCCAACCGGCAGAGGCACGACGTTTAGGGCGTCGTCAGTGAGAGTTCGAATCTCTCCGTCGGCACTGCCGCCCTTGAACGACCGCCCTGGAATGGCCGGGGTTGCTTAGCGGAGCAGCGGGGCGGCGACAGCCTGCGCCGGCGGCAGCACGGGCGCGGCGACCGGCGCCGGCGGTGACGGCAGGTGCTTGACCGGCGCAGTGAGCTCGCCCGAGGCCTGGCGGTGGGCCCGGTCCTCCACGGCCAAACGGATGGCGGTGCGGCTCTGGCCGTCGATCTCGATGTCGGCGAAGGTGGGGATGCACACCAGATCGATGTTCGACGGGGCCACGAACCCCCGGGCGATGGCGATGGCCTTGACCGCCTGGTTGAGGGCGCCGGCCCCGACGACCTGCACCTCGACCGCGCCGGACTGGCGGAGCACCCCGGCCAGGGCTCCGGCTACGGAGTTGGGATTGGACTTGCTGGAGACCTTGAGGACTTCGACCACTGCCTACATGTTCGACACATACACCGGCGGTTCCTGCGTCGCGGTCCTATCCCCCGGGCACCGGGTCATGGATGTAGACGAGCTGGCGGCCGTCGGGCGCCCACGCCGGCGTGTAGCTGCGGGCCTTGGTCGTGACCTTGGTCACGTTGGAGCCGTCCCGGTTGGCCACGTATATCTGGGGGCTGCCGTCGCGGTCGCTGGCGAAGGCCAGCTTGGTGCCGTCGGGCGACCAGGCCGGCTCCCCGTCGAGGCCCGGGCCGGCGATGATCTTGGTGGGGGCGCCGGCACCGGTGGCAAGGTCGGCCACGAAGATCTCCAGGTTGGCGCCGTCTCGGTCGGAAGCGAAGGCGATCGAGCTCCCGTCGGGCGCCCAGGCCGGCTTCGAGCCGGGGTCGGCGGCGCCGGGGATAAGCCGGGCCGGCTCAGAGCCGTCGGCGGCCATGGCCCAGATGCCGGGCTCGCCATCGCGGTCGCTGACGAAGGCGATGCGGGTCCCGTCGGGCGACCACGAGGGCACGCCGTCGGTGGCCGGGTTGTCGGTGAGGCGCCGGCTCCCCGAGCCGTCGGCGCCGACCACGTAGATCTCCGCATTGCCATCGCGGTCGCTGGCGTAGGCGATGCGGTCGCCTCGAGGCGACCACGCCGGCGCCGTCTCCACCGCCGCGCCGGTGGCCTCGGTGAGCCGGCGCAGGCCCTGCCCGTCTGCCTGCATGACCCAGATCGTCCGCCTGCCATCGACGGTGCTCTCGAAGGCGATCCGGGTCCCGTCCGGCGACCATGCCGGATGGGCGTCGAAGGCCAGCGGTCGGTTGGTGAGAATCCGGGACCCCGAACCGTCGGCATTCACCACATACACCGACGCCGGCACGATCCGCCCAACGGCCGGTTCGCCCGAAGCCGCCGGCGCCGGCGTGTCGTCGGGCGCCGGCGCCGGCGTCGAGCTCTGGTTGAACACCGCCACCGACAAAATGACGACGGCGACGGCCACCAGCGCCACCGCGGCAATGACCGAGCGCTGGGCCCGCCGGTCGAACTTCGGTGCGATGGCCTGGGCATGGTCCTGGCACTTCAGCCCGACCGACGTTTTGACCAGGCAGTGCGGGCAAATGGGCTTGTCACAGTCAGCCTCGGCGCAGCGCAGCCGGGTGGGCGTCCCGTGCGCTTCGCATTCCAGCAGTTCCGGCGCCATTCGCTCAGCCTATGGGCGGACGGCGCCGGACTGCCGCGTCGTGTAACTACTCCAGGGTGATCGGCGCGTCGTCGTCGACGCCGGCCGGGGCGGGCACCACCGCCGGCGCCACCTGCTGGCGGATGCGCTCGGAGACCTCGACCATGATCTCGGGGTTCTCGACCAGGAAGGCCTTGGCGTTCTCCCGGCCCTGGCCCAACTGCTCGCCGTCGTAGGTGTACCAGGCGCCCGACTTCTTGATCAGACCCAGGTCGACGCCCACATCCAGCAGGGAGCCCTCCCGGCTAATGCCCTTGCCGAACATGATGTCGAACTCGGCCTGGCGGAAAGGCGCGCTGCACTTGTTCTTCACCACCTTGACCCGGGTGCGGTTGCCGATGACCTCGGCTCCGTCCTTGATGGCCTCGATGCGGCGGATGTCGAGCCGGACCGAGGAATAGAACTTCAGCGCCCGCCCACCGGGGGTGACTTCTGGGCTCCCGTAGAGGATCCCGATCTTCTCCCGGAGCTGGTTGATGAAGATGGCGATGGTGTCGGTCTTGTTCAGGGTGGCGGTGAGCTTGCGCAGAGCCTGGGACATCAGCCGGGCCTGCAGGCCGACGTGGCTGTCGCCCATCTCGCCCTCGATCTCGGCCCGGGGCGTGAGGGCGGCCACCGAGTCGATGACCAGCACGTCGAGCGCGCCGGAGCGGATCAGCATGTCGGCGATCTCGAGGGCCTGCTCCCCCGTGTCGGGCTGGGAGATGAGCAGCTCGTCGACGTTGACCCCGATGGCCCGGGCGTAGACGGGATCCATGGCGTGCTCAGCGTCGATATAGGCGGCAACGCCCCCGTTGCGCTGGGCCTCGGCCACCACGTGCATGGCCAGGGTGGACTTTCCCGAAGACTCGGGCCCGTAGACCTCGATGATGCGGCCGCGAGGGAGGCCACCGATCCCGAGGGCGAGGTCGAGGGCGAGGGCGCCGGTGGGGATGGACGCCATGTCCATGTGGGGCTTCTCCCCCATGCGCATGACGGAGCCCTTGCCGAAGTGCTTGTCGATCTGGCTCATCGCCATCTCGAGGGCCTTGTCTCGTTCCACCGCTGGATTCCCTTCTGTGGGTGCCGGGCGCCTTTGATGTGGTCGCCCGGCATTTGGTTGACGAGGCCTCACCCTACGGAGGGGGTGTGACAATTCACTCCGGCGGAGCTGCGTTACACCGCTGGAGTTCCAAGACGGTAGTTCCGAACGAACGTTCGGTCAAGGACCATCGTGCTTGCCGGCGGGCTTAGGCTCGTCTCCATGGCCACCATCTTCGAATCGATCTATGCCGGCGACGTCGACGCGGTGCGGTCGGCCATCGCGGAGGACCCATCCCTGGCGGCGGCCCGTGACGAGAACGGGCGGTCGGCCGTGCGCGCCGCCCTCTACGTCCACAAGCAGGACGTCGCCGACGCGCTGCTGGAGGCCAAGCCCGAGCTCGACGTGTTCGACGCCTCCGCTGCCGGCGACGTCGACCGCCTCACCGAGCTGCTCGACGGTGACCCCGACCTGATCGGCGCCTGCTCGGAGGACGGCTACACGCCCCTGCACTTCGCCGCCTTCTTCGACCGCGGCAAGGCGCTGCGGCTGCTGCTCGATCGGGGCGCCGACGTCGGCGCGGTCGCCAAGAACGACATGCAGGTCCAGCCCCTGCACTCGGCCGTGGCCGCCAACAGCCGGGAGATCGTCGCCGCCCTCCTCACCGCCGGCGCCGATCCCAACGCCCGTCAGCAGGGGGGGTTCACCCCGCTCATGGCCGCCGAGCAGAACGAGAAGGAGGGCGACATGGTGCGCCTTCTGATGGATCACGGCGCCGAGGAGTCGGCCACGTCGCCGACGGAGTAGCTCGCCGGCGGGCAGGCGCCAGTTCAGCTACGCAGGACGTACCCGCTGCCGCGGATGGTCTGGATGATGCGTGGCCCGTGCGCCTCCAGTTTCCGCCGGAGCGAGCTCACGTGGACCTCGAGGACGTGGTCGTCGGTGTCGTAGCCCCAGATCTGGCCGACGAGCTGGGCCTTGGCCACGACCCGGGCCCGGTTGCGTAGGAGCACGCCCAGCACCTTGAACTCAGTGCTGGTGAGCTCGATGGGCGAACCCGCCCTGGTCACCAGGCAGGCCTCCTCGTCGACCACCAGGTCACCGAACTCCTGCACCTGGGCCACGGCATGGCCGCTGCGGCGCAGGACCGCTCGTACTCGCCAGGACAGCTCGTCGGGGTCGAACGGCTTGAGGATGTAGTCGTCGGCACCCATCCTGAAGCCGGCGTTGATGTCCTCCGCCGAGTCGGCGCCGGTGACGAAGATGATGGGAAAGTCGCCGTCCTGACGCAGCCGGCGGGCGGTATCGGATCCGCTCATGCCAGGGAGGCCGCCGTCGACCAGGGCCAGGGCGGGGCGGAATGACTGCGCGGCTTCGATGGCGGCGGCGCCGTCGCCAACGGCACGGACCTCGTAGCCGTCGTTCTCCAGAATGGCGACCAGGAGGTCGCGAGCCGACCGTTCGTCCTCCAGGACCAGCACCCGCACCTCGGCCACGAACACCCTTTCGACACTTTGAGCTGATCTTGAGCTTACCTTGAACTGAGCTTGAGGTTGACGGTCGAGAACAACACCAGATCAACACATCACCAACGCTGGAAAGCTGGATCACCATGAAGACCCGTTCGAAGCTCGCCACCCTCGCCCTCAGCTCAGGTCTCGCGGTCGCCGGCTTCGCCGGCATCGCCGGCCCTGCCCATGCTGTCGACACCGCGACGACCTTCACCATCAGCGGCGGCGGCCTGTCACTCAGTGTCCCGGCAACTGCGAACCTCGGTGCCGTCGCCACCGGCACCCTGGTCGCGTCCGGCCAACTCGGCCCGGTCACCGTCGCCGACACCCGCGGCGCCTTGGTCAACGCCTGGGCCACTACCGTGACGTCCTCGGCGTTCGTGACCGGAGCGGGCACCGCCCCGCACATGGTGGTGACAGAGCCGAGCGTGGCCTACGTGAGCGGTGCGTTCACCGCCCACTCCGGCCTGGGGGTCTTCGTCCCTGGCACGAAATCCCCCGCACCCCTCTACACCGGTGCCGCCGGCAACAGCTCGACGACCTGGGACCCGACGATCACCATGACGCTGCTGAGCTCACAGGTCGCTGGCGCTTATACCGGGACCGTCACCCACTCGGTCGCCTAGTCCCACGACCAGGCTCGGCTTCACACCACAGTGCCAGGCCCGCCGGGTCTGGCACTGTGGTGGCTTGCGTGTCACCCGGATAGCGGCGGCGGCGGCCATGGTGGTCGTCGTGACCGTGTCGCCGGCCGGCGCCGCAACGATCAGCGCTCCCACGGCCAAGAACCTCGGCTCGGTCCCGACCGGGACGAGCACCTTCTCCGCCCAGCTCGGAACAGTAACGGCGTCGGCCAGCGGGCTGCTGGGCGTGGCCCCCTCCTTCACGGCGACCGTGTCCGCCACCGTCTTCAAGACCGGTGGCGGCGGGCCGAGCGAGACGATCGCCAAGGCGTCGATCCTCTACTGGTCGGGCCCGGCCACGGCGTTCTCCGGCGCCCTGCTCAGCGGCTTCACGGCGGGCCAGCCCAACGCCACGCTGGCCCAAGACCTCTCGATAGCCAGGGTCGCGTTCTCGGGGGCTGCACTCGCCGGGACGATCTCCGCGTCCTGGAACCCGACGATCGTCCTTAACCTCCCCGCCGCCGCCGTCGCCGGCACCTACAGCGGGACCATCACCCATTCCGTGGCCTAGTTTCGACCACGTTCCGAAAGGCCTCATGCGCCGTCGCCTCGCTCCCACCACCCTCGCAGCCCTGCTCGCCGTCATCGGCTGGGCAAACCCGGGAGCCGCGTTCGCCCAGCCATCCGGGACCGTGGGGATCCGGATCGTCGATGCGCCCGTCAGCCGTGCCGACGACCCCAGGGCCCGCATCTACATCGTGGACCACGTTGCGCCCGGGGCGACGATCAGTCGGCGGGTGGAAGTCAACAACGACACCCCGGCGCGGCAGTCGGTGAAGGTCTATGCCGCCGCCGCCGACGTGGTCGCCGGCGCGTTCCAGTTCGGCGAGGGCCGGGCGGTGAACGACATGACCACCTGGACCACCGTCGACCCGCCGGAGCTGTCGCTCGCCGCCGGCGCCAAGGGCATAGCCACGGTGAAAATCGCGGTCCCGGCGAAAGCCAGCGCCGGCGAGCAGTACGGGGTGGTGTGGGCCGAGGTGAGCGCACCGCCGCCCCCTGCCGGCGGGATCGGCGCCACCAACCGGGTCGGCGTGCGCATGTACCTGTCGGTCGGGCCAGGGGGCGAGCCGGCCAGCGACTTCGAGGTCACCGCCCTGCAGGGCCAGCGGGCAGCCGACGGTGCACCCGTGGTCGTGGCAACCGTGCGCAACACCGGTGCGAGGGCGCTCGACCTGGGCGGGGAGCTCCGGCTGTCCAATGGCCCCGGTGGCCTTTCCGCCGGCCCCTTCAACGCCAGCACGGGATCGACCCTCGGGCTGGGTCAGACGGGGCCGGTCTCCATCACCCTCGACAAGAGCCTTCCGAACGGCCCGTGGGACGCCAAGATCTTGATGCGCTCGGGGACGACGACACGGGAGACCAACGCCAGCATCACCTTCCCCGAACGGGCGGCAAGCACGTCGCCGGCGGTGGGGACCGACTCGGAGGGCGGCCGCGGCATGGTCGTCGGCGCCGGCGTCGGAGGCGGGGTGCTCGTCCTGGGCGTGGTCGGGTTGCTGCTGTGGCGCCGGAGCAAAGCGGGCGAACGGGCCTGATCACCCGGCCACGGGGAAGCGGTGCAGCACCTCGTATCGAGCTCCTTTCTGCGAGAGGCGGCTCTCCACCAGGCAGACTGCGTCCACCTGCCACTCGGCGGCAACCGCCCTCCCCGTGAAGGGTCGGAGGTCGACTCGGGACCGATCGGCGACGCGGGCGAGCGTGATGTGTCCGTGAAACGGGCGATCGTCCGGTGGCTGGCCCAGACCGGCGGTGGCGCCGACCACGCCGCCGGCGACCGTGCCCAGCCCGGCCACCGGAACATGCACGATCCGCCGGCCGAAGCGGTCGACCCCCGGCCCGAGGACGGCGCGCGCCGCCGGCAGGTCCACGCCGGCCAGCGCCGCCCGCGCCGGCGCGACCTCCGCCTCACCCAGGAACCGGAGCGTCACGTGCCACTGGTCTCGGGTGGTCCAGCGCAGGCCCTCGACCTCCGGCCGTTCCAGCGCGGCCAGGCGGTCGAGGACGTCCTCGGGCGGCCAGACGGCGACGAACAGGCGGGGCATCAGCCGCCGGCCAGCAGCCGCCTTCGCAGCATGTCCAGCAGCGAGATCGTCGAGAACTGGCGGATGTGCTGGCGGTCGCCGGGGAGGTGGGCTTCGGCGACCTCGGCTTTTCCGTCCAGGGCCACGGCCATGAAGACGGTGCCCACCGGCTGGTCGTCCTGGGTCGTGGGGCCGGCGACCCCGGTGACGGAGATGCCGACGTCGGCCTCCAGCCGCTTGCACGCTCCCCACGCCATGGCCTCGGCGGCCTCGGCGCTCACCACCGGCCCTTCGGGGACGCCGAGCAGGTCGAACTTGACCTTGCTGTCGTAGCTGACGATCGACCCCCGGAAGAACTTGCTGGCGCCCTTGGTCTCCGCCAGCCGGGCCCCCACGAGCCCACCCGTCAACGACTCGGCCACGCCCACCGTCAGCCCCCGCTCGGAGAGCAGGCCGGCGACCACCTTCTCCATGCTCTGGTCGTCGATGCCGAAGACCAGGTCGCCCAGGATGGCCCGCAGCTCGGCCTCCTCCGCGTCCAGCATCGCCAGCGCACCGGCCTCGGTCGGCGCCTTGGCCGTCACCCGGATCTTCAGCCCCTCGATCCCCATGGCCAAGAAGGCGATGGTGGGGTTCGACTTCGACTCCAGGGCCTCGATCCGGCCGGCGATCCGCTCGCCCAGGGTCGACTCGGCCTCGCCCCACGTGCGGATCATCCGGCTGAGGATCACCGATGTCGAGCCCGACCGGCGCTTGAGATCGGGGATGACACCCCGCCCCAGCATCTCCTCCATTTCCAGGGGTACGCCGGGAATGGCGTAGACGACCTTGCCGTCGCCGACCGGGCAGATCAGCCCCGGCGCCGTCCCCCGCTCCTGGGGGATGAACGTCGCCCCGGCGGGTAGGTCGGCCTGGCGGGCGTTGCTGGGCGCCATCTCCCGCCGGCGGGCCTCGAACAGGGCGCGGATGCGCTCCACCATGGCCGGGTCCCGCTCGAGCGGCACGCCCATGACCTCGGCGATCGCCTCCCGGCTGATGTCGTCCGACGTCGGCCCCAGCCCCCCGCAGACGATGACGGCGTCGGAGCGATCCAGGGCGATCCGCAGCGCGGAGACGATTCGGGCGTGGTTGTCGCCCACCTTGGTCTGGAAGTGGCTGTCGATCCCCGCCAGCGCCAGCCGGTCGCCGATGTAGGCCGAGTTGGTGTCGACCACCTGGCCCAGCAACAGCTCCGTCCCTACGGCGACGATCTCACAGCGCACGGATGACCCGCCGGCCGTCCCACAGGTACTGGGCGCCGGTGACCACCGTCAGCGCGACCGAAGCCCAGAGCACGGTCAGCATGACGCCCCGGTAGCCGGTCCCCGACACCGGGGCGATGGCCATGCCCACGGCGATGGCCTGGACCCAGGTCTTCACCTTGGCCTGGAAGCGGGCCGGCACCGACACCCCTCGCCGGCCCACGTAGGACCGGTAGGCGCTCAGGGCGACCTCGCGTACGGCGATGATGGCGACCGGCAGCCACCACAGCACGCCCTTGGCCACCAGGGCGGCCATGGCGCCCAGCACCAGGAACTTGTCCGCCAGGGGGTCCAGGAAGGCCCCCGAGCGGGTAGCACCGTGGCGCCGGGCCAGCCAGCCGTCGAACAGGTCGCTCCCGGCCAGGACCACCCAGAGGGCCAGCGCCGGCCACTCGGCCCCGTCGTCGAGGATGAGCACGACAAGCAGCGGCAGGACCAGGATCCGCACCAGCGTGACCGCATTGGCCGGCGTGGCCAGGGCCGACGGCCCGAAGGTGTTCGTCGCCATTGCTTGGCTACGCAGCTTCCAGGTCCGGGCCCGCCGCCCCCGTGATCGTCACCTTGGCGAAACCACCGACGGGTAGCGATTCAGGCACGGCGATGACCCCGTCGATCTCCGGCGCCTCCCGGTGCGAACGGCCGACACCCGCCTCGTCCACCAGCACCTCGACGATCTCGCCGATCAGGTCGCTGCGCCGGACGGCGGTGATGCGGTACTGGAGCTCGGACAGCTCCAGTAAGCGCTCGGCCACCAGGCCGGCATCGACGGCGCCGTCCAGGTCGGCCGCGTACGTGCCGTCCTCCCGGGAGTAAGAGAAGAAGCCGGCCCAGTCCAGCTGGGCCTCCTCGACGAAGCGCAGCAACTCGTCGTGGTCCTCCTCGGTCTCCCCTGGGTAGCCGACGATGAACGACGACCGGAACGCGGCGGTGGGCTCCCGCCGGCGGATGTCGTCGATGCGCCGGAGGAACCGGTCACCGTCGCCCCAGCGCCGCATGCGCCGCAGCAGCGGCTTGGAGGCGTGTTGCAGGGACAGGTCGAAGTAGGGCACGCCAGTCCTGCAGATCACATCGACGAGCCGGTCGTCGAGCTCGGACGGATACAGGTAAAGCAGGCGTACCCGGTCGACCCGGGCCGCCACCGCCTCCACCAGCGCCACGATGGCGCCCTTGCGCCCGACGTCGCGCCCGTACGACGCAAGATCCTGGGCCACCAGCACGATCTCAGCGACCTCGAGGGCGTCGACCTCGGCCAGGATCGACTCCTCAGTGCGGGACCGCTGCGGCCCCCGGAACGACGGGATGGCGCAGAACCCGCACGTCCGGTCGCAGCCTTCGGCCACTTTGACGTACGCCCACGGGGCCTCGGACTTGGGCCGGGGCAGGTTCAGCAGGTCGAACGACGGCGCCTTGCGGCCCAGGGTGACCGGCACGCCGAACCCGGCCACGGCGTCGACCTCGGGCAGGGCCTCGGCCAGCTCGGCGCCGGCCCGTTCCGCCAGGCAACCGGTGACGACCAGGCGGGCCCCGGGCCGGCGGGCGCCGGCGAGGGCGAGGATCGACTCGATCGACTCCTCACGGGCGGCCTCGATGAAGGCGCACGTGTTGACCACAACGAGGTCGGCGTCCTCCGGGCGCGCCGCGGCCACCAAACCCTCCGAGACCAGCCGTCCGGTCAGCTTGTCCGAGTCGACCTGATTCTTGGGGCAGCCGAGAGTCTCGACCCAGTAACGCTCCGGCACCCGCCCAATCTAGTCGGGGGATGTCGAGGACTACTTCTGCTTGCCGAGCATGCGGTTCATCTTGGTGCCGCAGGTCGGGCAGGCGCCCTGGGCCGCCCGACGCCCGTTCGCCAGCTCGACCTCGGTGCCCTCGAACTCCCGCTTCTCGCGGCACTTGACGCAGTAACCCTCGTAGTTGGCCATGCCGACATTCTTTCCCAGATCTCGACGCCTCACGCAACTTGAGATGTCACCTTCTGAGCGGGTCCTCAGTCGAATTGGTTGTAAGCGTCAGGAAAAGGAGGCCCTTACATGTACGAGTTCGCAGTCGTCACATTGCTCGGTCTGGTGGCTCTCAAGGTCACCGACCTCGTCATCGAGAACGTCCCCGGGCTCGACCGGATCCGCACTCTGTTCACCCTCGTATTCGCCATCGTCATGACCATCGCCCTCGATCACTCCCTGTTCGAGGCGTACGGTGTCACGGTGCGCGAGGCGTGGATGGGCACCGTCGGCACCGGTTTCGTGGTCGGGTCGCTGGCCAGCGCCTGGTCCGCCCTCCTCGGGTGGTTCGGGACGACCTCGATCAGTGACACCACCCGCACGCGCAACGAGCGCCCGCGTATCGCCGCCTAACCAAACCGTTCAATTCAACTGGCCGGTGGCGCCTCAATGGGGAGGCGTCGCCGGCTTATTTTCTTTCTAAGCCCGGTTCCTCAATTCGTCTAACTCCTCGGGCGTCATCAGCACGGCGCGGGCCTTGGAGCCTTCCGACGGCCCGACCACGCCCCGCTGCTCGAGAAGATCCATCAGCCGGCCGGCCCGGGCGAAGCCGAGCCGCAGCTTCCGCTGGAGCATCGACGTCGACCCCAGCTGGGACCGTACGACCAGCTCCATCGCCTGCTCGAGCATGTCGTCGTCGTCGGTGTGGTCGCCGCCGCCACCCTCGAAGCCCGACCCCGTTTCCTCGCCCTCCACGCCCTCGACGTAGGCAGGCTTGTCCTGCTGCCGGCGCCAGAACGCCACCACCTTGCGGACCTCGTCCTCGCCCACCCAAGCCCCCTGCACCCGCATGGGGCTGCTGGAGGAGGCGATGGCCAGCAGCATGTCGCCCTGGCCGACCAGGCGCTCGGCGCCCACCTGGTCGAGGATGACCCGGCTGTCGGTGGCCGAGCTCACGGCGAAGGCCAGGCGGGACGGCACGTTGGCCTTGATGACGCCGGTGATGACGTCGACGGAGGGCCGCTGGGTGGCGATGACCAGATGGATGCCGACGGCCCGGGCCATCTGGGCGATCCGGCAGATCGACTCCTCCACGTCGCGGGCGGCCACCATCATCAGGTCGTTGAGCTCGTCGACGACCAGCAGGATGAATGGCAGGCGGCTGTAGGTGACGTCCGAGCCCGGATCAGGCTGGAGGTCGCCCCGGTCGAAGGCGGCGTTGTAGCCACCGATGTCCCGCACGCCGACCTCGGCCAACAGGTCGTACCGGCGCTCCATCTCGTGGACGGCCCACGACAGGGCGTTGGCCGCCTTCTTGGGGTTCACGACCACCTGGGTGAGCAGGTGAGGAAGACCGTTGTACTGGCCCATCTCCACCCGCTTGGGGTCGACAAGGATGAGGCGGACCTGGTCGGGCGTGGATCGGATGAGGATCGACGTCAGCAGCGAATTGAGGCACGAGGACTTGCCGGCGCCGGTGGCGCCGGCGATGAGGATGTGGGGCGCCTCGGCCAGGTTGACCAGGATGGGCCGACCGGCAATGTCGCGGCCGACGGCGACCTCAAGCGGATGCGTGGCCTTGTGGGCCTCGGGTGAGCTCAGGATGTCGCCCACCAGGACCAGCTGGCGCTGCTTGTTGGGCACCTCGACGCCGATGGCCGAGCGGCCGGGGATGGGCGCCAGGATGCGGACGTCGGCCGACGCCATGGCGTAGGCGATGTCCTTGTGCAGGTTCGTGACCCGGGCGACCTTCACGCCGGGGCCCAGGGCCAGCTCGTAGCGGGTGACGGTGGGGCCGACGGTCATGCCGACCAGGGCGGTGTCGACGCCGTGGGCGGCCAGGGCCCGTTCCAGGGTGCGGCCCTCGGCCTCGACCAGGGCGTGGTCGATCTCCTGGGCCTTGCCCCGCTTGAGCAGGCTGAGCGGGGGCAGCTTCCAGGCGCTGGGCTCCCCAGCGGGGCCGACATCGATGGCCAGCTGCTCGGGGGGCTCCGGCGGCGGGTCGGTGGGCGTCGGCGGCAGGTGTATCTCGACCGACGCCACGGGCAGCGGCGCCAGAACCTCCTTGGGCACCGCCGGGTTCTTCAGCGCCGGCGGCTCGACCTCGGGCTCGGGCACCGCAGGCAGGGGCGGCGGCCGCAGCTCGGTGAGCCGGTTCCCCAAGGCGGCGAGGGCCTGGCCGCCCCGCCGGGCGGCGCCGCCGGCCTGGGCCGTGGCGGTGCGCACCGTCGTGCGGGCGAGCACGAGGGCGGCGACGCCGATGATGGTGAGGAGGACGGCGGCGGCGCCGGCGCCGGCGAGGACCGAGCGCAGCGGGACGGCGGCGAAGGTGCCCACGACGCCGCCCGAGGACCGGAGATCGCCGGCGCCGGCGCCCCAACCCGGTCCGCCGGTGAGCAGGTGGACGAGGCCGCATCCGGCGACCGACACCAGGGTCAGACCGATCGCCAGCCGGGCCGGCTCCTGAGGCGTCTCCCACCAGAGGAGCATCCCGCCGGCGGCGGCGAGCACGACCGGCAGGGCCCACCGGCCGTAGCCGAGGACCACGCCGGCCCCATCGGCGATGGCCCGGCCCGCAGGGCCGGCCAGCTCCGCGTACACCGACAGGGCGGTGACGAGGGCGAGCAGCAGGAGCAGCAGGCCGGCGACGTCGTAGCCGTGCCCACCCAGGCGCGGCCCCCTGTCTTTGGGAGACTGTTTGGGCGGCTGCTTGGGGGACTGCCTCGGCGGCGCCGGCTTCGGAGCCGGCTTGGCCCGGGAGGTCGCCGCCTTCTTCGCCGGCGCCTTCTTGGCGGTCGCAGCCTTCTTGGTCGCCGGTCTGGTGGCCACAATGACAACAACGCTAACACCAGCAACACCAGCAACAGGCCCTTTCTGGGCCAGCGAGGGCTACGTGGCCGGCGGGATGTTCTGGTTGTGGCGGAACAGGTTCGTCGGGTCCCACGCCGCCTTGATCGCCTGCAGGCGGGCGTAGCGCTCGGGGCCGTAGGCCGCCTCCACCCGGCCCAGGCCTTCGTCGCCGATGAAGTTCAGGTAGGCCCGGCCGGTGGTCCACGGCTTCATGGCCGTGGCGATGGCCCGGGTGTAGGCGATGTTGCGCTCGTTCTCCGCCGGATCGGGCCAGATGGACAGGAAGTGGGTGTTCCACGGGGCGTCGCGCTGGCCGAAGGCGGTGGCGTCGTCATTCACGCGGGCAATTGCGCCGCCGCCGGGCACCAGGAGCACCTGGGTGAGCGGGGAGACGGGCCGGGTTCCGTGCTCGACGAGCACGTCGATGGCCTCGTCGGGGAGGTCGGCCAAGAAGTCGGCGGACCAGTAATTCTGCAGGCCTTCGGGGCTGCCGTCGTCGATCATGCGCTGGACGGCGACGTAGGGCATGGGCTGGACCATGTCGACACCCGGAGGGCCGAACTCCCGCAGTGGCCGGATGGCCTCCTCACCGTCCTCCACCGGGCCCGCGTAGCAGACGATGATGCCCACGACGGGCTGCCCCCGCACGGGCTCGGGGACGAACGGCGCCGGCGGGGCGGTGAGGAAGGCGAGGGCGCTGCCGACCTCGTCGCTGGCGTTCGCCATGAAGTCCCGGTAGAACCGCACCACGTCGCCGGCGAGGTGCGCCGGCCACATGAGCATCCCGCCGAGCACGATCGGCCCGACCGGGTGAACCCGGAGGTGGAAGGCGGTCACCACGCCGAAGTTCCCACCGCCACCGCGCAAAGCCCAGAACAGGTCAGGATTCTCGTCGTCGGAGGCCGTGACCGTGCGCCCGTCGGCGGTCACCACCTCGGCCTTGATGAGGTTGTCGCAGGTGAATCCGAACTTGCGCTCCAGCCACCCGCTCCCGCTACCGAGGGCCAAGCCGGCGATCCCCGTTCCGGACACCCGACCGCCGGTGACCGCCAGCCCGTGCTCCTGGGTGGCGGCGTCGAACTCGCCCCAGGTCAGCCCGGCCTGGGCCCGGACGGTGCGGGCCTGGGGGTCGACGCTGATGCCCTTCATGCCGCGCATGTCGGCGCAGATGCCGGCATCGACCACCGCCGAACCCGTGACTCCGTGGCCGCCGCCGTAGATCGAGATGGGCAGGTTGTTCTCGCGGGCCAGGTCGACCAGGACGACGACGTCGTCGGCATCGGTGCACCGGCCGATGATCGCCGGCCGGCGGTCGATCATCCCGTTGAAGACCTTGCGGGCTGCGTCGTACCCGTCGTCGCCGGGCCGCAGCACGGGGCCCTTGAAGCCGGCCAGCTCGAACGTCGCCGCATCCGTCATGGGTGACCCCCTTCTCCGGCCGCGAAAATAGCGCGCCTCGCGTCGGGAGGCGCGGCCTCACGCCTCAGGAGATGAAGGCAACGACACGGGAGGCAACCGCCATGACCGCCACGACCACCACGACCACCACGACCATGACCACCCTCGACCAGCGGGTGCTCGACGCCGCCATCGGCGCCCTCGAGCTGTTCGGGATCCACCTCGGCAATCGCCTGGGCCTCTACGACGCCCTCCTCGGCGGCGCCGGCACCGTGGCCGAGGTGGCGGCCGCCGCCGGCATCGCCCCCCGCTACGCCCAGGAGTGGCTGGAGCAGCAAGCCGTGGCCGGTGTGCTCACCGTCGACGACGCGAGCGCCGAAGCCGGCGCCCGCCGGTTCACGTTGCCCGAGGAACACGTCGGGGTGGTGGCCGACCCGCTGGCCCTCGACCACCTGGCGCCGTTGGCCGGCCTGGTCGTCGGCATCGCCTCAGTGCTCGACGACGTGATGGACGCCTACCGCACCGGCGGGGGCGTGCCCTACGCCCGGTACGGCGACGAGTTCCGCAAGGGCCAGGGCGCCATCAACCGGCCGGCGTTCACCTCGGCCCTCGTCCAGGAGTGGCTACCAGCACTGGGGTCCGCCGTCGAGCGCCTGGCCACCGGCGGCCGGCTGGCCGACCTGGGCTGCGGGCAGGGCTGGTCGACGATCGCCGTGGCCCGGGCATTCCCGAGCGCAGAGGTATGGGGAATCGACAGCGACCCGGACTCGATCGAGGAGGCCCGCGCCGCCGGCGAGGAACACCGGGTCACCGTGCGCTTCGAGTGCGCAGACGCCGGCACCCTGGCCGCTGCCGGTCCCTTCGACGTGGTCACCCTGCTGGAGGCCCTGCACGACCTGGCCCGGCCGGTCGACGTCCTGGCCGCCGCCCGCGCCGCCCTGGCCGCCGACGGGGTGCTGCTGGTGGCCGACGAGGCGGTAGCGCCGGCGTTCATCGCCCCCGGCGACGACCTGGAGCGGATGATGTACGGCTGGAGCATCACCCACTGCCTGCCGGCGGCGATGGCCGAGCAGCCGTCGGCGGCCACCGGCACGGTCATCCGCGAGGCGACGGTGCGGGACCTGGCCTTGCAAGCCGGCTTCGGTCGTGTCGAGGTGCTCGACGTCGACGGCGGGTTCTTCCGCCTCTACGCCATGCGCCCCTGAGTGACCTCCCACCTCACCGCGGTCTCGGGCCGGTACGAGCACCACGTGCCGGTCCGGACCGCGTTCTGGAGGTGACGACCGAGCACCGGGTGGGCCTCGGCCACCTGGCGGAGGGCGGCGCGGATGCGCCATCCGACCGCCGAGCGGGCCCGCTCGGCCGCCGATCCGGTGGCTCGTGAGCGGCCCGAGAGCCCGAACGCCTCGGACAGCTGCTGGATCAGGGCGTCGAGCTCGTCTTCGGCTCGCTCGGCGCGGACCGAGTCGTTGGCCCCCCGGGCATCGTCGACCTCCGATTGCAGCTCCCGGATCCGCCCTTCGTACGCCCGCCGGGCCTGCTGGTCGATGACCGGGCCGGCGGCCGAGCCGACATCCGCGCCGCCGACCAGCTCCAGGCAGTGGACGTCCTCGCCCGGCCTGGCCAGCAGCACGGCGAGGTCCCGTATCCCCTTTCCGTCCCGCACCCGGTTGGTGGCGCCGGCGAAGGTGACCGCCCACGTGGCGCCCTCGAACACCATGGCCGCCCCGGTGGGCGTGGGTGCCGGTGCCGGCGCCGGCTCGGGACCCGCCAGCGGCGGCGGGTCGCCCACCAGCCCGACCCGGCGGTGGGCCTCCTCGGCCTGGGCCTGGTAGGCGGCGGCCTCGTCGTGGCGGCCCAGGAATCCGGCGAGGCGGGCGAGGTACCAGGCCACCGAGCCGGTGCAGGCGGCACCGATCCCCTCGATGCAGATGAGGTGGGCGTACGGCCGGAGCTGGCCGTACAACAGCGCGGCGGCGGGGCGACAGCCTGCGAGCACCGCGGCCTCGGCCAGCTGGGCCGAGTCGGGCAGCCACTCGGAGTCCCGGGGCCGGCGCTCCAGGCCGGCGGCCAGCCACTGCTCGAACAGGGCCCGGGCCTGGTCGAGCTCGCCCCGCTGGACGGCGAGGACCACCGGGTACGGCCAGCCCGCGGGCGTCGTGACGGTGCCGTCGATCTCCACGGCGTCGCCCCCATACCGCTGGCCCACCCACGACAGGGTGAACGTCAGCGTACGGGCGTTGTCGCTGTGGGCCTGGGCGCCGATCTCGGTGGCCACCTCGCACTGGCGGGCCGCGGCGCCGATGTCGCGCCGCATCAGGTCCCGCATCCCCCGCCACAGGGGGACGTACCACCGGTACAGGGGCTGGCGGATCTGGTCGGCGACGTAGGCAAACCGCTCGATTTCGACGTCGACCTCGCCGATGTCGCCCGTCTCCAGCAGGGCGACCATACGCAGGCGCCGGCCCAGCAGTTCCAGGGGCCGGTCGCCGGCCGCCTGGGCCAGCCGGACCACCTCCGCGGCCTCGGCCAGCCGGGCGTCGCAGTGGTCGGGCCCCGGGATGGCGTCGCAGTGGCCGGCCAGCGCGTAGCCGAGCACGGCCGGGTCACCGACGTCGCGGGCCATGGAGACCGCCTCCTCGCTCAGGGCCAGGCGGCGGGCGTCGGCGTCCATGAACGACAGCGCCACCGAGAGCCGGGCCAGCACCCACGCCCGCAGCGGCGACGGCCTGGGGTCGAGGGCGGCCAGCGCCTCCTCGAGCAGGGCGACCTGGACGGGGTCGAAGAGCCGCACCTCGAAGCCGCCGAGGCCGGCGCCCAGCCCGAGGGCGGCCCTGGCCAGCTGTTCGGGGTCCCCCCGGCGCCGGGCCATGGCCACGGCCTGCCGGTAGGCCTCCTGCGCCGCGGGGAGGTCGCCGGCGGCCAGGCAGGCCTCGCCCCGGAGCTGGAGCAGCTCGCCCCGGCGGGCGTCGTCGCCGTCGGTCCACAACACGTCCAGCACCCGCCCGTACCAGGTGGCCGCCTCCTCGTAGGCGAGGGACTCGAAGCTCTGCTCGGCCGCCCGGACGGCCCAGTCGAGGGTCCGGCGGTCGCCGCCGGCCACTGCCCCGTGGAACGCGTGGGCCGCGATCTCGGGCAGGCGGGCGTCGCCGAAGCGCTCCTCGAGCACCTCGGCCAGCCGGCGGTGCAGGGCTACCCTCGGGGCCAGGCCCAGCCCGTCGTACAGGCACTCGCGGACGAGGGCGTGCACGAACCGGAAGCCGCCCTCGTCGGCCACAACGAGGCCCGCGGCCTGCGCCTCGTCGATCGCGGCCAGCGCATTCGCCGGCGAGCCGGTGACCGCCCCGAGCAGCGGCACGTCGAGGTCCACGCCGGCGACGGCCGCCGCGGCCAGCACCTCGCGGGCGGACGGCGACAGCCGTTCCAGGCGGCGGGCGACCACCGGCCGGATGCCCCCCGGTACCGCGGACGCCGGCTCCTCGTTGCTGAGACGGACCAGCTCCCGCAGGAAGAACGGGTTTCCCCCGCTCCGGCGATGCAGCACGTTGACCTGGTCGCCGCCGTCCGTCCCCATGGCCGCCACCAGGGCGGAGACCTCCCGCCGGCCGAGGCCGCCGAGGACGAGGTGCAGGCCGTCGCGCACGAGCATGTCCAGGCTCCGGGCGAACGGGTGGCCCGGGTCGAGGTCGGTGTCGCGGTAGGTCCCGACGACGGCCAGCCGGCGGGCGCGGCGGTCCTGGGCGAGGAACTCCAGCAGTCGCACCGACGCCTCGTCGGCCCAGTGCAGGTCCTCGATCACCAGCACCAGCGACCGCTCCCGCGAGGCCGCGCAGAGCGCCTCGGTCACTGCGTCGAACAGCGCGAAGCGGCTCTCGCCGGAGAGCAGCGCCTCGGCGCCCAGCGGCCGGAGGAGCTGCAGCCACACCCAGTACGGGGGCGCGCCGTCGCCCTCCCAGCAGCCGGCCCACAGGACCTCCGACGACACCCGCCCCGCCATCTCCCGCACGAGCCGGGTCTTGCCGATCCCCGGCTCGCCGGCGACCAACCCCACCACCCGCTCCCCCAGCTCGGCGGCCTGGACGGCGGACACCAGGGCGGCGAGCTGGGTGTCCCTCCCCACGAAGGGCAGCTCGCTCACACCAGCGACGGTAGCCCCCTCCGAACTGGTGACGAGGGGGTTCAGGCCTCCATGACGACCGGGACGATCATGGGCCGGCGCTTGGTCTTCTCGTTGACGAACCGGCCGAGGGCCTGGCGGATGTGGCGCTTCAGCGTCTCGTAGTCGGTGTGGCCGGCGGCGGCCGCCGCCTCCAGCGACTCGGTGACCCGCTGGCGGGCCTCTTCGAGCAGATCCTCGGCCTCGGGGGCGTGGATCCATCCCCGGGTGATGATCTCCGGGCCGGTGAGGACCTCGCCAGAGGTGGCGTCGACGGCGACGACCACCACGATCACGCCTTCCTCGGCCAGCACCTTGCGGTCGCGAAGCACGCCGTGGCCGACGTCGCCGACGATCCCGTCGACGTAGAGGTAGCCCGAAGGCACCGTGTCGACGAAATCCAGGCCCTTCTCGGTCAGCTCGACGACATCGCCGTCCTCAGCCAGGAGCACGTTGGCCACGGGGACACCCATTTCCATGGCCAGGCGGGCGTGGTGGGTGAGGTGGCGGAACTCGCCGTGCACGGGGATGAAGTGCTCGGGCTTGACGATGGAGAGCAGCGTCTTGAGCTCGCCCTGCATGGCGTGGCCGGTGACGTGGACGTCGGCCATGCCCGAGTGCACCACCTCGGCACCCAGGCGGTACAGGCCGTCGATCACCTTGTTCACGCTGTACTCGTTGCCGGGGATGGCGTGGGCGCTGAGGATCACAACGTCGTCCTCGGTCAGCTTGATCCACTTGTTCTCGCCGGCGGCCATGAGCGAGAGGGCCGACATGGGCTCGCCCTGGGAGCCGGTGGAGATCACGCACACCTTGCCCGGCGGGAACTGGTCGATCTTCTCGATGTCGACCAGGGAAGCATCGGGGATGTGGAGCAGGCCCATCTCCCGGGCCAGGGCCACGTTCTTCATCATCGACCGGCCGAGCGTGGCGATCGTGCGCCCGTTGGCCACGGCGGCGTCGGCGATCTGCTGGACCCGGTGGATGTGGCTGGCGAAACAGGCGGTGATGATGCGCTTGCCGGCGTTGGCCGCGAACAGCTCGCGCAGCACCCTGCCGACGTTGCGCTCGCTGACGGTGTGACCCGGCTCCTCGGCGTTGGTGGAGTCCGAGAGCAGGAGCCGGACGCCGGGCTCCTTGGCGATGGCGCCGATGCGGGCCAGGTCGGTGACCCGGCCGTCGACCGGCGTGAGGTCGAGCTTGAAGTCGCCCGAGTGCAGGATCACGCCCTGGGGGGTGTGGAACGCGGTGGCGAACCCGTGGGGCACCGAGTGGGTGACGGGGATGAATTCGCAGTCGAAGGGGCCGATGCGCCGGCGCTCGTTGTCGGCGACGGGGATGAGCTTGGTCCGGCCGAGCATGCCGGCCTCGTCGATGCGGTTCTTGGCCAGGCCGAGGCTCAGAGCCGAGCCGTAGATGGGGAAGGACATGTCCCGGAGCAGGAAGCCGAGGGCGCCGATGTGATCCTCGTGGCCGTGGGTGAGGATGCAACCCTCGACTCGGGAGGCGTTCTGGCGCAGCCAGGTGAAGTCGGGAAGGACGAGGTCGACGCCCGGCATCTCGGCGTCGGGGAACATGAGCCCGCAGTCGAGGATCATGATGCGGCCGTCCTGCTCGATGCAGGCGCAGTTGCGCCCGATCTCGCCCAGGCCGCCGAGGAATGTGATTCGTACTGCGCCGTTCGGGGCGGATTTAGCCATGCAGGTGTGCGTAGACCTCTCGGGCTCGGTCCTCCAGGCCTGCCGGCGCCGGCCCCATGGGCAGGCGGCATTCGCCGACCGGCACTCCCAGGGTGCGCATCATGGCCTTGGCCGGGATGGGGTTTGGGGCGGCGTCGCCGGTCTCGAACAGGAAGGACTCGAGCAGGCGGCCGTTGATCTCTCGGGCGTGGGCCAGGTCACCCTTGGCGGCGGCGGCGATCATCTCCGCCATCTCCAGGCCGACCCAGTGGGTGGCCACGCCGACGACGCCGACCGCGCCGAGTGCCAGCAGCGCCAGGGTGTGGTCGTCGTTGCCGCTGTAGACCTCGAAGGAGCCGGGGACGGCGGCGACGAGGCGGGCGGTGGCGGCCACGTCGGCCGCCGCATCCTTCACGCCGGCCATGTTGGGGACCTCCTGGGCCAGGCGCACCATGACCTCGTGGGCGATCTTGCGACCACTGCGCACCGGGATGTCGTAGAGCACGACCGGCAGCTCGGTGGCTTCGGCCACGGCCCGGAAGTGGGCCTCCAGGCCGGTCTGGGAGGGCCGGTTGTAGTACGGAGTCACGGCCAGCACGCCGGCGACGCCGAGGCCGGCGGCCTGGCGGGTGAGGTGGACGGAGTGAGCGGTGTCGTTGCTGCCCGTGTTGGCGATCACCGGGATGGTGACGGCCTCGGCCACCGCCCGCCACAGGTCGAGCTTCTCGTCGTCAGTGAGGGTCGAGCCCTCGCCGGTGGTGCCGGCGACGACCAGGCCGTCACTGCCGTGGTCGGCTAGCCAGCGGGCGAGCTGGGCGGCGACGTCGAGGTCGAGCGCCCCCTCGCCGTCGAACGGCGTGACCATCGCCGTGATGACAGCGCCAAATCTCGCCATGACCCCAGCGTAGTGCCGTACGGCCGGAGGGCTAACTGCGTATGCAGGGGCCGGTGCTGACCTGGTCGTCGCGCGGCTGGGCCAGCACCGTCCTGAGCTCGTTGCTCGACAGGGCGTAGGCGGTGGCAGGGCGGTCGGGAGCCACGGCGAAGGCCACGCCGATGACGTTGCCCCCGGTGTCGACCAGCGCCCCACCCGAGTCGCCCGGCGCCAGGGCGGCGGCCAGCACGAGCACCTCGCGGCGGATGCGGGTCTCGCCGTAGAGGTCGAAGCCCTGGGCGTTCACCTGGGTCTCGACGCGGGCGGGGATGATGGCCAGCTCGTCCTGGCCGCGCGGATGGCCGTAGACGGCCCCCTCGTCGCCCACCTCGGCGTCGCCCACGGGCAGGGCGGGGCGGTCGAGCCCGCTGACCCGCAGGACGGCGAGATCCCGGTTCGGATCGAAGGCCACGACGGTGGCGGGGAGCCGCCGGCCGTCGGTGCGCAGCACTGTGGGCCGGTTGACACCCGCCACGACGTGGGCGTTGGTGACGATGGTGTTGGCGGCCGGCGAGAAGCCGCTGCCGTTGAGCACCCGCCCGCAGGCCGTGCCGTAGACCTTCACCGTGGAGATGGCGACCCGGTCGCGCACCGCGGCGGGCAGGGCGACCTCGCCGGGCGGGGGGCCGGCGTCGGGCGACGGTCCCAGCCGGGAGAAGACTTCCGGGAAGTTGAAGTCGCTGACCTGGCGGCGGATGTCCTGGAGGGCCTGTGGGGTGTCCGGCCCCAGGCGGTCGATGGTGCGGGCGATGGAGGAGTTCCGTGCCACCTCCGAGACCACGCCCGGCACCGCAGCCAGGATGGGGACCAGCAGCCAGACCAGCACCACGCCGCCGAGCCCGCCGATAACGGCGCCGGCCGTCCGGTCGGCGGTCCGCAGCCCGGTCCCCGGCGGGATGAGACGGCGGATGCTGTGGCCCGCCACCGCGCCGAAGCTGGCACCGGCGGTGCTGATCACCAGGAAGAGGCCGAGTGCCACCAGCAAACGCGTCTCCGGCTGGCCACCCGTGTACTGGTCGAGCACGACCGGCGAGAGGCGCATGGCGGCGTAGATGCCGGCGCCCAGCCCGATCCACGACGCCACGCGGGCCAGGAAGCCCATCTGGAAGCCGCCGATGGCGGCCGAGGCCACGGCGGCAATGACAAGGAAGTCGAAGACGTTCAGGCGACCGACCTTCTGAGGCTCACGGCAAGGGGCAGGTCTGTCTTACCCCAATGAACCGCCCTTCGGGCGGCGTCCGCTAACTTTGTCCCCACCAACAACAGCAGCAACACCTCCGAGAGAGTCAGGCAGACAAGTGAGCAGTATCGAACGGGTCACCGGCCGCCAGATCCTCGATTCGCGGGGCTTCCCCACCGTCGAGGTCGAAGTTGCGCTCGTGAGCGGCGCCCGCGGCCGGGCGGCGGTCCCCTCCGGCAAGAGCACCGGGGCCCATGAGGCCGTCGAGCTGCGCGACGGAGGGCCGGAGTGGGCGGGCAAAGGCGTCACGGGGCCGGTCGGGGCGGTCAACAGGGAGATCGCCGACGTGCTGACCGGCTGGGAGGCCCTGGACCAGCGGGGGGTCGACGCCCAGCTCGTCGCCCTCGACGGCACCGACAACAAGGGCCGCCTGGGCGCCAACGCCGTCCTCGGCGTCTCCCTGGCCGTCGCCCGGGCCGCAGCCGACGAGCTCGACCTGCCTCTCTACCGCCACGTCGGCGGCACCAACGCCCACGTGCTGCCCATGCCCATGCTCAACGTGCTCAACGGCGGCGCCCACGCCCCCAACAACCTCGACGTGCAGGAGTTCATGCTCGTGCCGGTGGGCGCCGCCTCCTTCTCCGAGGGGCTGCGCTGGGGCGTCGAGACCTACCACGCGCTGGCCGGGCTTCTCGACGACCGGGGCCTGTCCACCGCGGTGGGCGACGAGGGCGGCTTCGCCCCCAACCTGGGCTCCAACGAGGACGGGGTGCGCATCCTGGTCGAGGCCATCGAGGCCGCCGGCTACACGCCCGGCGAGCAGATCGCCCTGGCCCTCGACGTGGCCGCCACCGAGTTCTACGACTCCGGCGCCGGCACCTACGGCCTGGCCGGCGAGGGCCGCACCCTGGGATCCGAGGAGTTCGCCGGCTGGCTGGTCGACCTCGTCGACCGCCACCCCATCGTCTCCATCGAGGACGGCATGTCCGAGGACGACTGGGACGGGTGGGCCGCCCTGACCCGGGCCGCCGGCACGCGGGTGCAGCTGGTGGGCGACGACCTGTTCGTCACCGCCGTCGTCCGCCTCCAACAGGGGATCGACGCCGCCGTGGCCAACGCCATCCTGGTCAAGCCCAACCAGGTCGGCACCCTCACCGAGACCCTCGACACTGTCGCCCTGGCCACCGGCGCCGGCTACGGCGCGGTGATGTCGCACCGGTCGGGCGAGACGGAGGACACCACCATCTCCGACCTCGCGGTAGCCACCAACTGCGGCCAGATCAAGACCGGCGCCCCTGCCCGCTCCGAGAGGGTGGCCAAGTACAACCAGCTGCTGCGCATCGAGCAGGATCTGGGCGAGTCGGCGGCCTTCCGGGGCGGCGCCGCCCTCGCCCGCCGGTCGGGGAGCAGTTGACGTGAAGCACCGGGCCGGGCTGATCTTCGCCGCCCTGGCGCTGGTGGGGGTCCTGGCCCTGGCGGTGTTCCCGGCCCAGGCCTGGCGCCACCAGCGCGAGCAGCGCACCGAGCTGCGGGCCCAGGAGGCAGCCCTCGTCGCCGAGAACCGCTCGCTTCAGGCCCGGGTTGACCAGCTCCGCTCCGACGAGGAGATCGAGCGGCTGGCTCGCCAGTACAACCTGGTCAAGCCGGGCGAGGAGTCCTACTTCCTGCTGCCCCAGCCGACGGCGACCACGGTGGTGCCGGCGCCGGCGCCCGCGCCGGCGCCCAAGGAATCCCAGTCACTCTGGGATCGCATCACCTCGATCTTCTAGTCGGCGGAGAGCCGCCATGTACACAGAGCGGCCTACCCTGAGCAGGTGGGCGTCGTTCGAGTGGGGACCAGCGGGTGGTCGTACCCGGCGTGGGTGGGATCGTTCTATCCGGAGAAAACGTCGCCGGCCCGCATGCTCGGCGCCTACGCCTCTGCGTTCGCCACCGTTGAAGCCCATGCCACGTACCGGCGGCTCCCGACCGCCGCGGCCCTCACCAAGTGGGTCGCCACCGTGCCCGCAGGCTTTCGCTTCGCCTGCAAGGCCCACATGGGCATCTCCCACCGGCGCGACCTCGACGGCGTGGAGGACCGGGTGCGCACCTTCCTCACCGCCATCGCGCCCCTGGCCGCCAACCGTGGGCCGGTCCTCGTCTCCCTCCCCCACCAGCAACCCGACCTCGACCGGCTGGGCCGCATCCTCGAGCCCCTCGGCGGGGGTGCGTTCGAGCTCGGGCCGGCGTGGGAACGCGCCGACGTGCTCGACCGCCTCGACGCCGGCGGCGCCACCCTGGCCGTCAGCGACACCGCCGAGCGGCCCGCCGGCGCCATCCCGTCCGTGGGACCAGTGGCCTACATCCGCTTGCGCCGGGCCGACTACACGCCGGCCGACCTCGACCTGTGGGCCGAGCGGCTGGCCAAGGTGGCGGCCGAGGACCGCGACGCCTATGTGTTCCTCAAGCACGACGACGACGCCACCGGTCCCCGGTTCGCCCAAGAGCTGGTCGCCCGCCTTGGATGACGTCTCTGTGGTGACTCTCCTCCTCGGCCGCAAGCCACAGGGCGACTTCGACGTGGTCGTCCGCCGCCCCGACGGCCGGCCGGTCGTGATCCGCAACGCGCCCCTGATGGCCGACGGCACACCCATGCCCACGCGCTACTGGCTGGTCGACGACGACCTCCGCCGGACGGTGAGCCACCTCGAGGCCGCCGGTGGCGTGCGGGCCGCCGAGGCCGCCACCGACCCGGCGGAGGTCGCCGCGGCCCATGCCCGCTACGCGGCCGAGCGCGACGCCGCCCTGCCGGCGGACCACCAGGGCCCCAGGCCCTCGGGCGGCGTGGCCGGCACCCGCAAGGGCGTGAAGTGCCTGCATGCCCACTATGCCTGGCACCTGGCCGGCGGCGACGACCCCGTCGGACGGTGGGTGGAGGAACACCTCTCATGACCGGCCCGGGAGGCCGGTCCAGCAAGCATTCACTGGGCGCCATCCGAAGGATGGTGCGTCAGTGACGACATTTGCCGGCATCGACTGCGGCACCAACTCCACCCGCCTGCTGGTGGCCGACAGTTCGGGCAAGGCCATGGAACGGCTCATGCGCATCACCCGGCTGGGCCAGGGAGTCGACGCCACCGGCCGGCTGGCCGACGAAGCCATCGCCCGGACAGTGGCCGTCCTGGAGGAGTACCGCACGGTCCTCGACCAGCACGGCGTCGATCGGGTGCGGATGACCGCCACCTCGGCCGCCCGCGACGCCTCCAACCGGGACGACTTCTTCGCCGCCGCCACCGCCGCCGTCGGCGCCACCCCCGAGCTGCTGGCAGGCGACGAGGAGGCCCGGCTGTCGTTTCTCGGCGCCACGTCCAAGCTTCACGCCGACGACGGCCCGTTCCTCGTCGTCGACATCGGCGGCGGATCCACCGAGTTCGCCGTCGGCTCCTCCGGCGACCCCGACGGCGTGCTGTCGACCGACATCGGCTGCGTCCGGATCACCGAGAAGTTCCTTCACACGGACCCGCCGGCGCCGGAGGAGCTCAGCCAGGCCTTCGACGTCGTGCGCGGCCACCTCGACGACGTGGCCCGGGTCATCCCGTCGGTGGCCGAAGCGCGGCGGTTCGTCGGGCTGGCCGGCACGGTGACGACCATGGCCGCCGTCGAGCTGGGCCTGGCCGACTACGACCGCGACCGCATCCACCACTTCGTCCTCACCCGGGCCGCGGCGGAGGACGTGTTCCGCACGCTCGCCACCGAGAGCCGGCGCCGGCGCCTGTACAACCCGGGCTTGGAGGAGGCCCGGGCCGACGTGATCGTCGGTGGGGCGATCATCGTCTGCGCCATCATGCGCTACTTCGAGCTCGCAGAGTGCCTGGTCAGCGAGGCCGACATCCTCGACGGCTTGGTTCTTAGCTTGCGTAGATAGAGTCGCCGCCGTGGCCCCCGGCCCCCTTCCCACCCAGCTACGCGCCAAGCGCGTCCTCCTCCGGCCCTTGGTCCTCGGCGACTTCGACGGCTGGCGCGAGGTCCGCCAGCGCAACCGGAACTGGCTGCTGAAATGGGAGCCGAAGCCGCCGCCGGGCCAGCCCGACGACACCGAGAGCAAGCCGGCCTTCAACGCCCGCTGCGGCGCCCGGGAGCGGGAGTGGCAGCTCGGCACCGGGTACGGGTTCGGCATCTTCGTGAGCAGCGCCGGCCATCGAGCGCATGGGGAGGCGTGGGCCCTGGCCGGCGAGATCAACCTGTCGGGCGTCCAGCGGGGCCCGTTCCAGAACACCTACGTCGGCTACTGGATCGACGAGGCCCAAGCCGGCAACGGGTACGTCCCCGAGTCGCTGGTCACGGTCGCCCGCTTCGCCTTCGAGGATCTCCGCCTGCACCGCCTCCAGGTCGCCATCATCCCCCGCAACACCGCCAGCAGACGAGTGGTCGAGAAGCTCGAGCTGCGCGACGAGGGGATCGCCGTCCGCTACCTGGCGATCAACGGTAGGTGGGAGGACCACATCCGCTACGCCCTCACCGCCGAGGAGTGGGCGGAGCGGGGCCAGCAGCTGATCGAGGAATGGATCGGCCCGCCGCCGGCGCCCATCCTGCGCCTCCGCCAGCGGGGCTGATCAGAAGTAGTTCGCCGGATTCACCGGGTCTCCGTTGACCCGGACTTCGAAGTGGACGTGGGGGCCCGTGCAGTCGCCGGTGCAGCCCACCCGGCCGATGGTCTGGCCCTGGGTCACCTTCTGGCCCGCCGACACAGACATGGACGACTGGTGGCCGACCAGGGTGGCGATGCCGCCGCCGTGGTCGATGATGGTGGCGTTGCCGTATCCGCCGAACCAGCTGGCGCTGACCACCACGCCGTCGGCCGAGGCCCGGATCGGCGTGCCCGAGCTGGCGCCGTAGTCGATGCCGGTATGCAGGCGGGAGGTCCCGTAGATGGGGTGGATCCGGTACCCGTACGGGGAGGTGATCGGCGCCCCGGGGACCGGGGTCAGGAGCCGGCCGGGTGCCTTGGTGGGCGCCGCGGCCGCGGTGGTCCCGGGACTACCGCCGCTCGGCGTGGCCGCCGCCGGAGTGGTGGTGCTGGTGGCGGCCCGGGCCGCCGCTGCTGCGGCGGCGGCCTCCGCTTCGGCCTGGCGCCGGCGCAGCGTCTCGGCGATGGCCGCCGACTCTTCTTCGAGAGACTCGAGGTGGGCTTCGAACTCCACCTTGCGGGCGACGACCTCGCCCTTGAGCTCATCGGTCTGGGCGATCTCGGCCGCCACCTCGGCGCGCGCCGCGGCCTGGGCGTCGCGACTGGCCTGCAGGCCGGCCCGCTGGCCGGCGACGACGTCGCGCTGACCCTGGGCCTCCGACTTCGACGCGTCGAGCTGCTTGCCGAGGTCGCCGACCTCGTCGCGCAGCCGCTCGGTGGCGGCAATGGCCTCGGTCTGGGAGCCGACCACGGCCCGCATGTAGGAGCGCTTCGACGCCAGGTCACCAAGGCTGTTGGCCTTGAGGAGCATGGAGGCGTAGCTGGCGGCCTCGGACTGGCCGGTGTAGGCGGCTATGGCCTGGCGGCCGAGTTCCTCCTTGGCCAGGAGCAGTGCCTGCTTGGCCTCGTCGAGGCGAACCTCTGTCGCCCGCTGCTGGGCTTCCAGTGCGGCCAGCTTGGACTGGGCGGTGTCGAGCTGGCGCTGGACCGTGGCGATCTGGCTGTCGAAGCCAGCCACTTTGGCGTCGAGGGCGGTCTTGCGGGCCGTCGACGCCTCGATGAGGCCGAGCAGGCGCTGCTCCTCAGCCGATGCAGTGTCGACCTGTTTCTTGGTGGCGTCGATCTCCTGATCAATTTTGCTCTTGTCCGCCGAGGTCTGGGCGCCGGCGCCGCCGCCGAAGGCGAGGGCGGCGATGACGAGCGTCACGGCCAGCGCGACCTCACCACGCCTCCTCCCGCTCACTTTGGCCACGCTAGTCACACCAGCCACTCCTGCAACAGGCCAAACCCCGTGAATTCAGTCGGCGCCGCGCCGTCGTGCCTTTAAACGTCGAGGAACCGGCTGACCGCCAGCGCCGAACCAACCGTGCCCACCACCACACCCACCATCAGGAGAAGGATTCCCGTGCCCGTGACGTCAGCCCCGGTGACGAGGAACTGCTTGAAAAGCTGAACATCGTTGTTGGCGCCGGAGATTCGGTCCTGCACCAGATCACGCCCGATCCAGACCACCCCGAAGGCCATCGTGGCCCCGGCGAGGCCCTGGAGCATCCCCTCCAGCATGAACGGGATGCGGATGAACCAGTTGGTGGCACCCACCAACTTCATCACCGCCACCTCACGCCGGCGGGCAAAGATCGCCATGCGGATGGTGTTCAGGATCAGCAGCGACGCCGCCGCCAGCAGCACGGCGGCGATGCCCCACAGCATGATCTGGAGGAAGTTGGTGACCGACACCAGGGCGTCGACCTCCTCCTTGGCGTAGCTCACGCGGAAGACGCCGGCGGTGTCCTCGAAGCGCTGGCCGATGATCTTGGTCTGCTCGGCCTCGCGCGGCACCACCCGGTACGACGGCGGGATCTGCTCGACGGTGAGGCTCTCCCGCACGTCGGGCTCGTTGGCGAAAATCTGCTTGAACTCCTCGAACGCCTCCGGCTTGCTGACGTACCGGTAGCTCCTGACCTCCGGCATGCTCTTCAGCTGGCGGTCGATGGCTTCGGACTCAGGCGCCGATGCGTCGGCCTTCATGAAGATCGAAAGCTCGACGTTTCCCTTCCACTGCACCGTCGCCCGGTCGACCCCCCGCTTCACCAGCAGGGCACCACCGACGAGGGTCAGCGACACCGCAACGGTGAGGAGGGCGGCCGAGGCCATGGACACGTTGCGCTTCAGGTTCGAAACGGTCTCGCGGAAGACGTACTCGAGGTTGACAGCCAACTAGGAGACACTCCACAGGGTCTGGCTCGCCGGCGGGGTAGGGGCCCCCGCCGGCAGCGAGGGGCGCGGTCCGAAGGACCCGGGTGCCCGGAGCAGGATCACGTAAAGGCTCCGTACACACCACGGGCCTGGTCCCGCACGATGACGCCGCGGTCGAGCTCGACCACCCGCCGGCGCATGGTGTCCACGATGCTGGAGTCGTGCGTCGACATCACCACGGTGGTGCCGGTGCGGTTGATCCGGTCGAGCAGGCGCATGATGCCGACAGAGGTGCTGGGGTCGAGGTTTCCCGTGGGCTCGTCGGCCAGCAGGATGAGGGGCCGGTTCACGAAGGCCCGGGCGATAGATACCCGCTGCTGCTCACCGCCGGACATCTCGTTGGGGAAGTGGTCGCGCTTCTTGGTGAGGCCGACCAGGTCGAGGACCTGCGGCACCTGCTGCTTGATGACGTGCGGCGGGCGGCCGATCACCTCGAGGGCGAAGGCCACGTTCTCATAGGCCGTCTTGCTCGGCAGCAGCTTGAAGTCCTGGAAAACACAGCCGATGTTGCGCCGCAGCAGCGGCACCTTCCACGAGCTGAGCTGGCCGATGTCCTTGCCCGCCACCCAGATGCGACCGCTGTCGGGCTTCTCCTCCTTGATGAGGAGGCGGATGAGCGTCGACTTGCCGGAGCCCGTGGGCCCGACGACGAAGACGAACTCCTGCTTGGCGATGTCGAGCGAGACGTCGCGCAGGGCGACGACGTTCCCCTTGTACGTCTTGTTGACGTCGCGAAGTCGGATCACGTCGACACTCGGATCATGGGTCGGTGCGACTCCCCCCCCGGGGCCCCACGCCAGCTGGCAGGAAGCACGAAGGCCAATGGTAACGACGCTCGATGCGCGCCGCCAGTACTGCGGACATATATGAGCACGCTGGGAGGTCTTTCCGTCACTCGCTCGGACGCTTCCGCCAGCGCAGGTAGGCCTCCATGAAGCCGTCGAGGTCGCCGTCGAGGACGGCGCTGACGTTGCCGGACTCGTGACCAGTGCGCAGATCCTTGACCATCTGGTAGGGCTGGAGGACGTAGGAGCGGATCTGGCTGCCCCAGGTGACCTCTCGCTGCTCGCCGGCGATGGCGGCCAGTTCGTCCCGGCGCTCCTCCCTGGCCTTCTCCGCCAGCTTGGCGGCCAGGATCTTCATGGCCACGTCCTTGTTCTGGTGCTGGCTGCGCTGATTCTGGCAGGACACGACGATGTTGGTGGGGATGTGGGTGATGCGCACCGCCGAATCGGTGACGTTGACGTGCTGACCGCCGGCGCCGGAGGACCGATAGGTGTCGATGCGCAGATCCTTCTCGTCGATCACCACCTCCTCGGACGCCTCGTCCAGGAAGGGCACGGCCTCGAACGAGGCGAAGGCGGTGTGGCGGCGGGCCTGGGAGTCGAACGGGGAGATGCGCACGAGCCGGTGGACGCCCTTCTCTCCCACGAGCAGCCCGTAGGCGAAGCGGCCTCGCACGATGAGCGTGGCCGACGTGATCCCTGCCTCCTGGCCGGCCGTCACCTCCTCCAGCTCGACGCTGAGCCCGCGCCGCTCCGCCCACCGCAGGTACATGCGCAGCAGCATCTCGGCCCAGTCCTGGGCATCGGTGCCGCCGGCGCCGGAGTGCACCTCACACACGGCGTCGCGCTCGTCGTGCTCCCCCGAGTACAGCGACCGCAGCTCCAGCTTGTCGAACTCCTTGATGAGTGCCGCCAGCCCGCCCTCCACCTCGGCCTCGACCGAGTCGTCGGCCTCCTCACGGCTGAGCTCGAAGAGCACTTCCACGTCGGAGAGGCGCGCCTCGAGCCCCTCGAGCAGGTCGATGTCGTCCTTCATCAGTGCCAGCTCGGACGTCACCTTGCGCGCCTGGTTCGGGTCGTCCCACAGCGAGGGATCGGATGCCTTGGTCTCGAGTTCGGCCAGGCGCGCCCGCTTGGCGTCGAGCTCCAGATCCTTTGCCGACTCGGAGAGCCGGCGGTGAAGCTCGGCGAGATCAGCAGTCAGGTCGCGCATGATCCCCTTCGGGGCCGGCGCCCGGGGCGCCGGCGTTCACTTCCCGTGACAGAGCTTGAACTTCTTGCCGCTCCCGCACCAGCAGGGCTGGTTGCGTCCGAGCTTCTCGTGCTCGGACTTGACCACGGGGGCGTGGGTGACCTCCTCGGCGGGGGCCGGCGGCGCCTCCGCCCCCTCCTGGGACGCCTGGCGGGCAGCCGCAGCCGCCATGCCGGTGGCGTCGCCCGAGGGGTCCTCCGGGGCCGAGTACTGGACGTTGCGCAGCTCGGGCTGGGGCTGGTTCTCCACCACCACGTCGAGGTGCATGACGTAGCGGATGAAGTCGTCCGAGATGGAGGCGATCATCTGGGTGAACATGTTGTAGCCCTCGCGCTGCCACTCGGTGAGCGGGTCGCGCTGGCCCATGGCCCGCAGGTTGATGCCTTCCTGGAGGTAGTCCATCTCATAGAGATGCTCCCGCCAGCGCTGGTCGATGATCGAGAGCATCACCCGGCGCTCGATCTCCCGCATGACCTCGGCCCCGAGCGACTCTTCGCGCTGCTCGTAGTACTGGACGGCCTCGTTGACCAGGCTCTCACGCACCTGTTGGGGGCTCTTGGCCTCGGAAAGCTCGTCCACGGTGAAGACGGTCGGGTAGTAGGCGCTGACGTCGTGGACCAGATTCTCCAGGTTCCAGTCCTCGGAGAAGTCGTTGGGGCAGAAGATGTCGACCTCGCGACCGATGACCGTCTGGAGGTGCTCCAGCGCCTCCTCGCGCAGGTCGGCGCCGTCGATGATGGCCTGCCGGCGCCGGTACACGACCTTGCGCTGCTGGTTCATGACCTCGTCGTACTTGAGGACGTCCTTGCGGATCTCGGCGTTGCGGGACTCCACGGTGGACTGGGCCTTCTCGATGGCCTTGGTGACCATCTTGGCCTCGATGGGGACGTCGTCGGGGAGGGCCTTGCCCATCACCCAGCTCATGGCGCCGGTGGCGAACAGGCGCATCAGGTCGTCTTCCAGTGAGAGGTAGAAGCGGCTCTCACCGGGGTCGCCCTGGCGACCGGCCCGGCCCCGGAGCTGGTTGTCGATGCGCCGGCTCTCGTGGCGCTCGGTGCCCAGCACGTACAGACCACCCAGGTCGCGCACCTTCTCGCCCTCGGCTGCACACTCCTCGGAGTACTTGGGCAGGAGCTCGGCCTTGCGGGCCTGACCTTCCTCGGAGTCGAGCAGCAGCCCCTCGGCCAGCACGTCGAGCTCGGCCATGCCCTCGGCGTAGCCGCCGAGGATGATGTCGACGCCCCGACCGGCCATGTTGGTGGCCACGGTGACCGTGTGGAGGCGCCCGGCCTGGGCCACGATCATGGCCTCCCGCTCGTGGTGCTTGGCGTTCAGCACCGCGTGGGCCACCCCCCGCTTGTCGAGCAGGCGTGACAGGCGCTCGGACTTCTCGACCGAGACGGTGCCGACCAGCACCGGCTGCCCGGTCTCGTACCGCTCGACGAGGTCGTCGACGACGGCGCCGAACTTGGCCTCCTCGCTCTTGTAGACGAGGTCGGCCTGGTCCACCCGGACCATCTTCCGGTGGGTCGGGATCGGCACCACGGCCAGGTCGTAGGTGTGGGCGAACTCGGCGGCCTCGGTCTCGGCCGTGCCCGTCATGCCTGCCAACTTCTTGTACATGCGGAAGTAGTTCTGGAGGGTGATGGTGGCGAGCGTCTGGTTCTCGGACTTGATCCGGACCCGCTCCTTGGCCTCCATGGCCTGGTGGAGACCCTCGGACCAGCGCCGGCCTTCGAGGATGCGGCCGGTGAACTCGTCGACGATCTTCACCTCGCCGTGCTGCACGACGTAGTCGACGTCGCGCTTGTACAGCTCCTTGGCTCGGAGAGCGGCCAGAAGCTGGTGGACGTAGTTGGACGAAAGCTCGTCGTAGAGGTTCTCGACCCCGAGGGCCTTCTCGACCTTCTCGATTCCGGCCTCGAGCGGAACCACAGTGCGCTTTTCCTCGTCGACCTCGTAATCCATGTCGCGGGTCAGCGTGCGGACGATGCCGGCGAACTTGTAGTACAGCGCTGCCGCATCCTGGACCTGGCCGCTGATGATGAGGGGCGTCCGGGCCTCGTCGACCAGGATCGAGTCGACCTCGTCGACGATGGCGAAGCTATGGCCCCGCTGCACCATCTGGTCCTTCGACATGGCCATGTTGTCGCGGAGGTAGTCGAACCCGAACTCGTTGTTGGTGCCGTAGGTGACGTCGCAGGCGTACATCTCCCGCTTGTGGGCGGGATCCTGGTTGTCGGCGATGATGAGCCCGACATCGAGGCCCAGCCACTTGTGGATGCGGCCCATCCACTCCGAGTCGCGCTTGGCCAGGTAGTCGTTGACGGTGATGACGTGGACGCCCCGGCCCGAGAGGCCATTCAGATAGACGGGCAGGGTGGAGACGAGGGTCTTGCCCTCACCGGTCTTCATCTCGGCGATCCAGCCGAAGTGCAGGGCGGCGCCGCCCATGAGCTGCGCGTCGTAATGGCGCTGACCGATGACCCTGCGAGCGGCCTCCCGGGTCACGGCGTAGGCCTCGAGCAGCAGGTCATTCAGGGCATCGTCGACGTCCTCGGGCGCCACATTGGCCAGCCGCTCCCGGAACTCGACGGTCTTGTGCTTCAGAGCGTCGTCGGAGAGGGCCTGGATCTCCGGCTCGAGGGCATTGATGTCGGGCACCAACGTCTGCAGGGCTTTCAACTTCTTGCCCTCGCCGGCGCGCAGGACCTTGGTCAGAATCGACATGGCACCGAGTCTACCGGCGAGAAATGCGTGAGCCCCTTGCGGGGCTCTCGCCCTTCCCGCCGGCACATGTTCTCCTTGCGGCGGAGCCGCGCCGGCGTGAAACCCGTCATCCCTTGGCGGTGCCGGCACGACACAATGTCGGCCGTGGTTCTCCCCGCACCCCCCCGGACGCCGCATGCGGACGTGCCGGCTGATCAGGTCGACTTCGATGCGCTCGTCCAGTGGCTGAAGCGCCGGGACCCGGTGCGATGGACCCTCGGCGCCATGATCGTCGTCTGGTCGCTGATCTTCCTCCGCCTCGGCTGGGAGCGTCACACCCGCTTCGCCACGTTCGGCTTCGACCTCGGCGTCTACGACCAGGTGGTCTGGCTCCTCTCCCAGTTCAAGGAACCCTTCATGACCATCCGGGGCCTCCACTTCTGGGGGTTCCACGGGAACTACGCCCTCGTCCTCCTGGCGCCGTTCTACTGGCTCGGCGCCGGTCCGGAGTTCCTCCTGTTCGTGCAGGTGGCGGCCCAGGCATCGGGCGCCATCGCCATCTACCTGCTGGCCCGGGACCGCCTGCACGACCGGTGGCTGGCGGTGGGCCTGGCCGGCGTCCTCCTGCTCAACCCCACCTACCAGTTCCTGGTCTGGGAGTACTTCCACCCCGACGCGCTGGCCATCGCTCCCTTCCTGTTCGCCTACTGGGCGGCGCGCACCGGGCGTTGGAAGTGGTTCGCCCTGGCCGCGGTGCTGGCAGTGGCCTGCAAGGAGGACGTCGCCCTGTCGATGGCTGTCCTCGGCGTGCTCATCGTGCGCTGGGGCGACCGCCGCATCGGCGCCATCGTGGCCGGCGCGTCGGCACTGTGGTTCGTTCTCGTGACCAGGGTGATCCTCCCCCATGTCAACGGCATCAAGGCCTTCTACGACACATTCTTCGGCGAGTTCGGCTCCTCGCCCCTCGAGGTGGCCAAGAACGTGGTCGTCCACCCTGGCCGGGCGTTCGACACCGCTACCCTCCCGGACCGCATGGACTACTACCGGATGATGTTCACCCCGGTGGCGTTCCTGTGCTTCGGGTCTATCTCAACGCTCCTCATCGCCGGCCCCATGCTGGCCATCAACGTGCTGTCGACCTTCCCGTACCAGCGCGAGATCCGCTACCACTACGCGGCGTTGGTGCTGACCGGCATCATCCTGGCCACGGTCGAGGCGGTCGCCAACCTGAGCAGCACGGCGTCGCTGAAGCGGTTCTTCGTCGGCCTGCTTCTCGCCACCTCCCTGGCCTCCACGGTGGCGTGGGGGCCTTCGCCCATCAGCGTGAAGTACCACAGCGGACTCTGGGCGCAGGGCGCCGATCCCCGACGGGAGTCCAAGCAGGCGGCGGTCGACATGGTTCCCGAGGGGGCATCAGTCAGCGCCATCTACTACCTGGTGCCCCACCTGTCGCGGCGGGTTAGCATCTACGAGTACCCGGTGCCGTGGAAGCCAATCAACTGGGGCGTCGACGGCGAGAATCTCCACGACCCGGCCGACGTCAGGTGGCTCGCGCTGGACCGCACGTTGCTGAACACCGACGACAAGGCCCTGCTGAGCCAGCTCCTGACCTCGGAGTTCGAGATCCGGTTCGACAAGGACGACATCGTGGTGGCCGAACGAGTGCGACCGCCGGCGGGCACGCCGTGACAAAGCGGCCCAAGATCGTGGTCACCCTTCCCGCCTACTGCGCCGAGCGCACGCTGGCCAAGACGGTGGCCGCCCTCCCGCCAGGCGCGGCCGACAAGGTCATCCTCGTCGACGACGCCAGCCCCGACCAGACGGTCACGATCGCTCGCGCCCTGGGCATCCAAGTGGTCGTCCACACGGTCAACCGGGGATACGGGGGCAACCAGAAGACCTGCTACACCGAGGCCCTGCGCGACGGCGCCGACATCGTGGTCATGGTGCACCCCGACTATCAGTACGATCCTGCCGCCGTCCCGCTACTCACCGCACCGATCCTCGCCGGCGACGCCGACATGACCTTCGGGTCGCGCTTCGCCGGCCTCGGCGACCCCCGGGGCGGCGGCATGCCGCTGTACCGCTACCTCGGGAACCGGGTGAGCACCACCGTCGAGAACCTCCTCCTCGGATCGCGCTTCACCGAGACCCACAGTGGCTTGCGGGCCTACACCCGCGAGTGCCTGCTCTCGCTGCCGTTCCTTCGCTACTCCGACGACTTCGCCTTCGACTCCCAGCTGCTGATCGACGCAGTCACCACCGGCCAGCGGGTGGTCGAGGTGCCCATCCCGACCCGCTACACCGAGGAGTCGTCGTCGATCTCCATCCGGCGCTCGATGCAGTACGTGGCCGAGAGCATCAGGTACTGCACCGTCGCAGTGGCCAAGCGGGGGCGCCGGGGCCAGCGCTCGCCCGTGGTGCCACCCCGCCGGTCCCAACCGGTCACGGTCCCCGCCGGCCCGCCGGTCATCCACGCCTGCGTGCTCTGCGGCGGGAAGGAGCACGTCCTCGTCTACCCGGCCAACGCGTCCGGCCGGCCGCCGGTCGAGGAGTTCGCCTGCACCACCGACGGCCTGTCGGCCCATGACGACATCATCCAGTGCCGCGACTGCGGCCTGCTCAGCGCGGTGGCGCCCATCGAGCCCGACGAGATCCTGGCCAACTACGCCGACGTCGTCGATCCCACCTACCTCGACGAGGAGCCGTCGCGGCGCGAGGTGTTCGCATGGTTCGCCACGGCGATGGCCGGCCACCCGGTGCGAGGCCGGCGCCTGCTGGAGATCGGAGCCAACGTCGGGCTGTTCCTCAGCGTGGCCAAGGAGCACGGCTGGGAGGCGCGGGGCGTGGAGCCGTCGGCGTGGGCGGTCCAGCAAGGCCGCAAGCGGTTCGGCGTCAACCTACGCCAGGGGACGATCGAGTCGCTGGACGAACCCGAGGGCAGCGCCGACGTGGTGGCCATGTTCGACGTGCTCGAGCACCTCGTCGACCCGGTATCCGCCCTCAAGGCGCTGCGCCCACTGCTCGACGACGAGGGCCTGCTGATCCTCTCGACGGTGAACGCCGCCGGCCTCCACGCCCGGGTGCGCAAGGGGGAGTGGCCGTGGTTCATCCGGTCCCACCTCTTCTACTTCACCCCCCGCACGCTCGAGGCCGTTCTCCGCGAAGCGGGGTTCGACATGGTGGAGTGGACCGTCGTGCCCCGGTCCTTTCACCTGTCCTACATCGCCCACCGGGCCGGGCCCAGCCACGGCGCCCTGGCGAAGGCGGCCGCCGCGGCCTCGAAAGTGGTCGATCCCAAGGTCCCCATGGGCTGGCTGGGCGACATCGTGCTGGTCGCCGCCCGTCCGGTGCCTGCTTCTTAGCTCGGCCGGCCCATTTCGTGGCGGACGCCGTTCGGCACCGGCTCGATGTTCGACGTCTCGCACGTGCCATCGCCGATGTGGCTGTGTGAGCCCGCCGGCCTGGTCTCCCCGTCGTTGGCCACCGGCGTGCCGAAGACGACCCGCGAGTAGGGCAGGTCGCTGCAGGAATTCAGCGGCGGGCCGTAGTACTCGGTCCACATGACCGACCACGAGTCGAGGAGTCGCCATGTCTCGGGTACCCGGATGCCGCCGATCTCGCTGATCTCGCCGGTTGCCTCGTCGCGCACCTTGGCCGCCCACCAGCCACCGCCGACCGTGGCCACCTTGAGGCCGTAGGCCTTGCCGGCCTCCCACCGGTAGGGGATGCGGCAGCTCCACCCCTCACCCTCGCCGGTGAAGCGGGTGGACGGGCCCTCGGCCTCGACGGCGTTCCATATGGAGAAGATCGCCATCTTGCCCAGGCTGCCATCGACCCGGTTGCCCTTGGTCTGCAAGCCGATGTAGCCACCCTCGCCGCCGATCATGCGGAACTGGTGGGCCCAGAAGTAGGTGGACTCCGGGCCAGGGTCGACCTCGGGCACCAGCACGTGCTCGAAGCTCCGGTAGCCGGCGAGCAGGGTGCGGGCGAAGGAGGTGGAGGGCGGCCACCGCCACTCCGTATAGGTGCCGGCCGGCGTCGGCCGTGCCTTCCGCAGTGCCTTGAAGTTCGCCAAGGTCAGGTGGCAGGTTCTATCTGGGACCGCAGCTGAAGCTTGGTGAGGATGTTGGCCACGTGGTTGCGCACAGTGCTCTCCGAGACGCCGAGCTGGCCGGCGATCTCGGCGTTGTCATTGCCCAGGGCGACGAGCTTCAGAACGGCGACCTCCCGCTCGGTCAGCCGCACGGAACTCGTGACCGGGTCCTCGACCACCTTCGGATGACCGGAGAACTCGGCGAGGAGCTTCGACGCCAGCGACGGGGAGATGAGGCTCTGGCCGGCGAACACCGCCCGCACCGCGTCAGCGACCTCCTCGATCGATACCTCCTTCAGGAGGTAGCCGTTGGCGCCGGCCTTCACCGCGCCGTAGATGTCGTCCTCCTCGTCGCTGACGGTGAGGACGATGATCCGCGTCGTCGGGAAGAGCTGGCGGATGAGCCGGGTGGCCTCGATGCCGCCCATGCGGGGCATCCGGACATCCATCAGCACCACGTCCGGCGCCAGCTCCTCGACCCGAGTCACAGCCTCCTGCCCGTCGGCAGCCTCGGCGACGACCTCGATGTCCTCCTCAGCCTCGAGAACCATCTTCAGGCCGCGCCGGAACAAGTCGTGGTCGTCGGAGATGACGACCCGGATCGGCTCGGATCCGCCGGCGCCGGGCTGCGTCACCTGTGAACCACTACTAACTGCCGTCGATGAGACCGACATCACCGTCGTTGCGGCGGTAGACGACCGCGGCGACGCCGCTATCGGCGTTGGTGAAGAAGTAGAAGTCGTGCCCCAGCACGTCCATCTGCAGGGCCGCCTCCTCCGGGGTCATCGGCTTGATGTCGAACTGCTTGGTCTTGACGATCCGCGGAGGGCCACCCTCTACGGGCTCGGCGTCGCCCTCGTCGGGTACCCCTGATTCTATCTGGTGCCGTTTGGGATGCGACCGGCTGATCAGCCGGCTCTTGAGCTTCTCGATCTGGTGCTCCAGCTTGTCGACCACCCGGTCGAGGGAACCGAGAGAGTCGGTGGACGCAGCCTTGGCCCGGATGATGCGGCCGTGGCCCCGCAGCGTCGCCTCGCAGACCTCCTTGGCCGAGATCCGGGGGTTGCGCTCCTCAAAGAAGTTGACCTCGGCGTGCTCCCACCCATCGTGGTGGCGGGACAGCCGTCCGATCTTCTCCTCGGTGGCGGCGCGCAATCGGTCGGTGACCTCCACGTTGCGGCCTCGAATCGTCACTTCCAAGAACGGCTCCTCTGCTTTGCCTTCTCCGAGTCTACGTGGCGCCGGCTGGGCGGGGTCCGAGCGGCGGCGACCACGTGGACCTCGGTGGCCCCCGCCTCCCTGAGCGCTCGTGACGCGGCGGCAACCGTCGCCCCGGTGGTCACCACGTCGTCCACCAGCAACACCCGCCGGCCCTGGACACCCCTCACGCCGGCGAACCCAGGGCCGGAGTGGCGGGTGAGGGCGTCGCGCCCCGTCTGGGCCGGTCCCGGGCGCCGGCGCAGCACCGGCCGGCACGGGACACCCAGCTGACGGGCGACGGCTCGGGCCAGCAACCGGGCCTGGTCGAACCCCCGCCGGCGGAGCCGGGCCGGCGTGGTGGGCGCCCACGTGACGAGATCGACGTCGTGGGGGGCGATCGCCGCCATGCCCCGCGCCAGGAACGGCACCGAGCCCCGGGCGTTGCGGTACTTCAGCCGGGCGACCAGCTCCCGGCCGGCGCCGGCGTAGGTCAGCAAGGCGGCGCAGCTGTCGAGCCCCGCTGGGGCGGGCAGGGCCGGCGCCGGCCGCAGCTCGGCGGCACAGCCGGGGCAGGGCGCCGGCCCCTGGGCGCCGCATACCGGGCAGCTCGTGGGCAGAAACATGCCCAGAGGCTACGAAGGGGCTGCGACACCCCATTGTTCTGGCTGCAGTGACGTGCGCATACGACCGTCAGTGCAGCCAGAACGGAGAGGGGCAGAAACTAGGTGCCGACCGTCCAGGACGAGAGGTACTCGACCTGCTCGGGGGTGAGGACGTCTATCTCCACGCCCATGGTCTCCAGCTTGAGACGGGCGATCTCGGCGTCGATGTCCTTGGGCACGAGGTACACCTTGGGCTCGAGGGAGCCCTTCTGGGCGAGGATCCACTCGGCGGCCAGGGCCTGGTTGGCGAAGCTCATGTCCATCACCGCCGCAGGGTGACCCTCGGCGGCACCTAGGTTCACCAGGCGGCCCTCGGCGATGATCAGGATGCGCTTGCCGTCGACCAGGAACTCCTCGGCCATGGCCCGGGCCATGCGGCGCTCGGTCGACAGCTTGGCCAGAGCCTCGAGGTCGATCTCGATGTCGAAGTGGCCGGAGTTGGCGCAGATGGCGCCGTCCTTCATCACCTGGAAGTGCTCGGCCCGCAGCACGTCACGGTCGCCGGTGACGGTGACGAAGATGTCGCCGATGCGGGCCGCCTCGCTCATGGGCATAACCCGGAAGCCGTCCATGACGGCCTCGAGGGCCCGCAGAGGGTCGACCTCGGTGATGACCACGTTGGCGCCCATGCCCCGCGCCCGCTCGGACAGACCCTTGCCGCAGTAGCCGTAGCCGGCGACGACCATGGTCTTGCCGGCCAGCAGCACGTTCGTTGCCCGGATGATCCCGTCGAGGGTCGACTGCCCGGTGCCGTAGCGGTTGTCGAACATGTGCTTGGTGTCAGCGTCGTTGACGGCGACGATCGGAAACTTGAGGGCCGAGTCGGCCTCCATAGCCCGCAGGCGGATGACGCCGGTGGTGGTCTCCTCGGTGCCGGCGAGGACCTCGCTGACCTGATCGGGGCGCTCCCGGTGCAGGCGCGAGACCAGATCGCAGCCGTCGTCCATGGTCATCTGGGGACGGGCGTCGAGGACGGCGTCGATGTGGCGGAAGTAGGTCTCGGTGTCTTCGCCCTTGATCGAGTAGGTGGCAATCCCCTCGTCAAGGGCGAGCGACGCAGCGACGTCGTCCTGGGTCGACAGCGGATTGGATGCGCAGGCGACGACGGTGGCGCCGCCGGCCTTCAGTGTCCGCAGCAGGTTCGCCGTCTCGGTGGTGATGTGCAGGCAGGCACCGATGGTGATGCCCTCCAAGGGGCGCTCCTTGGCGAAGCGCTCCCGGATGCTGGCCAGGACGGGCATGTGGCTGTCGGCCCAGGCGATGCGCTGGCGGCCAAGCTCGGCGAGGGCCGGGTCCGCGATGTCGTACTGCACGCCGTCTGTCATTCAGATGCTCCTTCGTCTTCGCCCGCCGCGGTGGCAAGGGCGTCCTTGATCTGTTCCTGCGCCGGGATGGGCCCGGGGTCGATGCCTTCCTGGAAGGCCATGTGCAGCGAGGTGACGTTGCCCACCAGGATCAGGTCGAGCAGCTGGGCCAGCTCGCCCTCGCCCTGGGCCTCGACCGTCTCCACGGAGGAAACGACCTCGTCGAGGAGGTCAGCGGTGATCTTGAACCGGTGCATCACCTGGGGGTGCTCGAAATCATGACGCAGATTGACGAGCGTGAACATCTGGCGCGTGACGTCGCCGTGCTGGCCCCAGCCGGAGACCTCGTTGTGGCACAGCTCGGACTGGGTGTTCCAGAAGGCCGGGCACTTGGCGTTCTCGTTGATGTCGGTCTTCCAACGCTGGGCGGCGACTGCGCCGAGGCCCCCGCCGCCGTGGATCAGGGGCATGGTCCGGCCGATCCGGCGAGACAGGTGCTCGCCCATGTTCCCAGGCCGGGCCAGCTGGTCGCGGCGGGTCCTCAGCTGCTCGATGGCGGCGTCTATCCAGTAGGTGGCGCCGGGGAAGAGCCCGATGTCCTCCAGCACGACCAGCGGCGGGATGGACAGGGCGCCCAGGCCGGCCCGGGGCTGGGGGATGTCCTCGGGAACGCCGACGACCGGCACCCCCCACGAGTCCGCCAGGTGGCCTAGCTCGCCGCCGCGGGTGACGGCGACCACCCGGGCGCCCTGGAGGGCGGCGGCGGTCGTGGCCTCGATGGTCTCCTCGGTGTCGCCGGAGAAGGAGATGGCGAAGACGAGGGTGGACTCATCGACGAATGCCGGCACGTGATAGCTGCGGAAGACCAGCACGGGCACGGGCATGTACGGGCCGGCGGCGGCCATGAGCACGTCGCCGGCGATGCCGCTGCCGCCCATGCCCAGCACCACGACCTGGGCGATGTCCTCCCGGTCGGGCAGGCCGTCGAGGCCACGGGCCTCGTCTCGAGCCACGGCCATCTGCTCCGGCAGCGCGTAGGCGGCGTCGAGCATGCCCTCGCTGTCGAGCACTGCGCCGTCCACCTGGGTCATCCCGCCTCGAAACTGGGGCGGATACCCTCGCCGTCGGCCTTGGCCGTCAACCGGTCGTGTTCCGCATCGGAGACGGTCTCGGCCTCGTCGATCAGCATCACGGGGATCCCGTCGCGGA
>CAYZMG010000002.1:2427-20526 GCA_964479465.1 uncultured Acidimicrobiales bacterium | reverse complement strand
CGCCGGCGCAGTCGCGGGTTGTAGAGGGAGTCCTCGTCGGAGAAGTACAGCAACGGCCCTTTGTCCTCGGGGCAGGCGAGTATCTCCAGCAGCATCGGGTCGAGCGCCATCAGGCTGTCCTTTTAATCATGTCGTCTCTTTCATCAATGCCAGCACCTCGGAGAGGTGCTCCTCGCAAGAAGCCTCATCGGGCGACTCGAGATTCAGCCGCAAGAGCGGCTCGGTGTTCGAGGGCCGCAGGTTGAACCACCAATCGCCGAGATCGACCGTCAGACCGTCGACCCGTTCCTGATCAGCCTCGCCGTAGGCCTCCGACACGCGCTCCACGGTACCCGCTGGGTCGTCGACCTCCACGTTGACCTCACCGGAGGCGGCGTACCGCTCGAGGGGCTTGCGCAGTTCGGACAGCGGATCGGTGACCCGTGACAGCTCCTCCAGCACCAGCATGGCGGCGATCAGGCCGGAGTCGGCCCGGTAGTTGTCCCGGAAGTAGTAGTGGCCGGAGTGCTCCCCGCCGAAGATGGCGCCGGTGTCGGCCATCACCGACTTGATGAAGGAGTGCCCGACACGGGTACGGATGGGCTTGCCACCGTTCTCGGTGATGATCTCCGGGACCGACTTCGAGCAGATCAGGTTGTACATGACCGCTTCGACAGAGTTCTTGGCCAGGATCGACTTGGCCACGAAGGCCGTGGTCGTCGAGCCCGAGATGGGCTGGGCCTTCTCGTCGATGAGGAACACCCGGTCGGCATCGCCGTCGAAGGCCAGGCCGACATCGGCGCCCACCTCCAGCACCCGGGCCTGCAGGGCCTTCAGGTTCTCCGGGTTGATGGGGTCGGCCGGGTGGTTCGGGAACGTGCCGTCGAGCTCACCGAACATGATCTCCAGGTCATACGGCAGGCCATCGAACACGGCGGGGGCGACGAGTCCGCCCATCCCGTTGGCGGTGTCGGCCACCACCTTGAGCGGGCGCAGAGAGTCGACGTCGACGAAGGACCGGACGTGTGCGGCGTAGGAGTCGAGGAGGTTCTGCTCTGAGACGGTGCCCTTGGTATCGCCGTCGGGCACACCCCCGCCGTTCTGAAAGTCAGTGACCATTTCCTTGATGTCGGCCAGGCCGGTGTCCTGCCCCACGGGCTTGGCGCCGGCCAGGCACAGCTTGATCCCGTTGTACTTCGCCGGGTTGTGGGAAGCGGTGAATATGGCGGCCGGGGCGTCGAGGGAGCCGGCGGCGTAGTAGGCCAGGTCGGTGGAGATGAGGCCCAGGTCGACGACGTCGACCCCCTGAGAGGTGGCGCCCTCAGCGAAGGCGGCGGTCAGCTCGACGCCAGAGGGCCGCATGTCGCGCCCCACGAGGACCCTCGCGGCGCCGGTGAACCGGGCGAAAGCGGCACCAACGGCGCGGGCGATGCCGGCGTCGAGTTGGTCCGGTACGACGCCTCGGATGTCGTAGGCCTTGAAGATGGAATCGAGCATGGGCACCCCGGTGACCATAGTTGGGCCAGGATGAGGGGCGTGAGCCACGGGTCCCCCGCTTGATCTCAGTCGTCATGCCCGCCCACGACGAGGCAGCCTTCATCGGCCCGGCCGTGCGGGAGGTCGCCGAAGGTATGCGGTCGCGGGGCCCCTTCGAGATCGTGGTGGTCGAGAACGGCTCCACCGACGACACGGCTGAGGTGGTCAAGGCCCTGACTCCGGACATCCCGGAGCTGCGGGTGCTGTCGCTGGGGGCCCCGGATTACGGCAGGGCTCTGCGCATGGGCTTCCTCGCCGCCGAGGGCGAGATCGTCGCCTTCTTCGACGTCGACTACTTCGACCTCGGCTTTCTCGACCGGGCCGTCGCCCTCATCGAGGCGCCCGACGGGCCGGCGGTCGTCGTGGGCTCGAAGCGGGGCGAGGGGGCACTCGACACCCGCCCATGGCCACGCAGGATGGTCACCCTGGTGTTCTCCACCATCCTGAAGGTCGGCTTCGGGCTCAGCGTCTCGGACACCCACGGTATGAAGGTCCTGCGCCGCCAGCCCCTCATTCCCCTGGCGGAGCTGTGCCGCTTCGGCACCGACCTGTTCGACACCGAGCTCATCCTTCGGGCCGAGCGGGCGGGCCTGAAGTCCGGCGAGGTCCCGGTGATCGTCCAGGAGCTACGGCCGTCGCGCAGCTCGATCGTCACGCGCATCCCCCGGACCATGGCCAACCTGTTCAAACTGCGCATCTACCTCTGGAAGGACCGGTAAAGGTCCGAGCAACCTCCGGTTGCGAAGTCGATCAGCCGGCGACAGTTTGTGGCGGGAAGCGGATGAGCGCTGGCTTCTCGAAGTTCTTGGGCAGCCTGACCGGCCGGGTGTTCTGCCGGCGCTCCAGGTCCAGATTGGCCAATAGACCCTCGCACTTGGTCTCGAACGTGCGGTAGCCCGGTGCCCAGACGACCCACACCGTGTTCGCCGGCCCCGCCCGCTCCAGCAGCATCTGGGCGAAGGGCTCCGGCTGTGCGGCCTCGTTGATGGTGGCGTAGTCCACCCAGTCGACGAGCTGCGGCGCCGCCGCCCGGGGGAAGGTGAGGTGGGCCGCGCCCAGGTCGTCCGGCAGGAGCCGGCTCACCGAGGGCCCGAGCTGGTCGGGGCAGTAGGCGACGACATCGCCCGGCTCCACTCCGGCCTGTAGCGCCGCCGCCACCCGGGCCGCCGAGGTCCGGTCGCCGAGGACGTTGGGGGCGATGCCCCAGAAACCGGTGATCACGACCGCGGCCATGAGGCCATGGCGGATGCGGGGGTCGAGCAGGACACGGGTCCCGAGGGCGGCGAGCAGGACCACCATCGGGAACATCACCGAGGCATAGCGGACGGCGAAGGCGGACCGGCCGAGGACCGTGGCGATGATTGCCACCGCCAGCGTGCCGAAACCGACGACCGCCAGGTGCCGGCCACCCGGGCGGGTGTGGAGGTCGAACTCGAGGTGGCGGTAGTCGATCGGCCGGGCGAAAAGAGCCAGCCCGATGAGGCCGCACGTGGCCAGGCCGACGACGAGCCCCGGGTCCCAGTAGCCGCCCGAGAAATGGAAGACCGTGTCGACCATCGAGCGCAGCCGGCCGGCGCCGCCCCAGGGCGTCCCGGTGTGTCGGGCCTGGTAGAGGAACGAGGGGATCCAGGGCACGAAGGCGAGCGATCCCACGGCCATGGCGGCCAGTCCGCGGCGGGCACCGTCCCGGGCGGGCGAGGGCCCTCGGCGGGCGACGACACCCAGCGTGACGCCGGTGACGAACAGGAGGTAGAGCGCCCAGTAGTGGGTCAACATCAGCGCCCCGGTGACCACGCCGGCGGCGACCAGCGCCCGCCTGGAGCCCGGACGCTGGAGCAGCTCGGTGACGGCCAGGTAGCCCACGAGGACCAGCATGACCACGAGGGAGTACTGGCGGGCCTCAGTGGAATAACGGACGGCGAACGGCGAAGCGGCCACCAGTATGAGGGCCGACCACGCGACCGTCCGCCCCCCGAGGCGGCGCCCGGCCAACCAGGTCAGGGGGAGGGCGGCGACGCCGGATAGGCCGGACAGGAAGCGGACGGAGACGTCGCCGTCACCGAAGACCCGCATCCAGAAGTGGAGGATGGCGTAGAAGAGCGGCGGCGACCCGTCGTGGCGGAGCCCCTCGGCCAGGTCGCCCAGCGGCAACCGGGCGATGCCGACCGTCTGGGCCTCGTCGAGCCACAGGGGCGACACGGTGACGAACCGCACCACGACGGCGAGGAACAAGACGACGCCGGTTCCTATGGCCAGCCAGGGCACGCCGGCCCGGGCCGGCGTGCCCGACTGGCCTTCGGTGCGCATGGAGGCGGGGGCCTCGCTCAGATCCACGATGACGGCCGAGCTACGGAGCTCAGCTCCCCCGGTCGGGTACCGCGACCGGAGGCCGAGGCGGTATCGGCGGCGGCGAACCACCCAGCTCCCCGAGAGACACGACGGGCTCGGTGTCGTCGCTGGGGTCGTCGAAGCGAACCGGGCCCTGCCTGAAGAACAGCACGGCCAGGGCGATGCCGCCGAGGGTCATCAGGTAGCCAAGCCCTTCGGCCGGCGTGAACCCGTAGTGGAGCTTCACGTGGTTGGAGGTCGGGATCACGACCATGAGGTTGGGCGTCACCCGGTAGGGGCCCTTGGCCCCCTTGGCCCGCCAGCTGGGGAAGTACGACGCCTTCACCAGGACCGGCTTTCCGATTTGGTCGACGTCGAAGCTGATGTCGTTGTCGTCGGAAGTGATGTTGCTGACCTGCGCGGGGGCGACGGGCCGGCGCTCGGGCTGGTCGACAGTGACATGCGACCCGGCGGTCTTCAGGTCCGAGTCCACCTTGTGGGCCTCCACCCGCTGCCACTCCTTCGGCCCGGACGCGGCCAAGAAGACGTCGTGGGCGGAGAAGTCGGTGTACCAGTTGACGCTCATGTTGAGCCAGGGCACCTCGCCCTTCACCGGGCCGGTCACCACCGCGGGTTCGAAGCTCAGAGGCGACACCAGCTCCGAGCCGCGCACCTCGTAGATGATCCACCGCCCGGTGGTGGCCACCTGGGTGAGGTCGGGATGGGTGTTGGCCTGGGCGACGGCCTCGGGCGAGAAGGCCATGTAGTAGCGGGAGCCGAGCATCTGGAGGTGGCGCACGCCGTCGGGAATGCTCATCGTCGGGTACGGCAGGTCACGCATCGGGTTCGACGGTGCGTTCGACAGCTCCGCCGCCGACAAGAAGTGGTAGGGCACCGTCGCCGAGGACTCGAAGTAGAGGCCCTCCATGGAGCCGATGCAGCCGTCGGTCCAGTACGGGAGCAGCATGAGCGCCATGGGCGTGCCGAAGCGGTCGAGGCCCGACTCGTACTCCCAATGGGCGCGGCCGCACCCGTTGGTGCGCCCCACGTCGGCCATCGTGTCGACGATGGCCTTGTACTCCGGGTAGGCGGCCTTGCGCTCGTAGCCCGAATAGTTCCACTTGGCCCACGAGGGGATGAAGCTGCTGTCGGTGGTCGCCGGCGCGGGCAGCCAGGCCGGCAGCACGCCGAGCGGCAGGCCGACGACCATCCAGGCAGCCAGGGCCGCGCCCACCGGGGTGAGCAGCCGGCCCAGCGGCGAGGGCCGTTCGGGGTCGGCGGCCAGCCAACGGCCGATGGCCGGCCCCAGCTCGGTCACGGCCACGCCCATCAGGAGGTAGAGGGACAGGTACCAGAAGGGCAGGATGCGGGCGTTCCAAAGCCGGCCCTGGGGGGCGACAATGAAGAGGGCGCCGGCGAGGGTGGCCATGCCGAGGAGGAACAGCCCGGTGCGCCGCCGGTTGACCACGCTGAACACCGCCCCGGCGAGAGCCAGGAGGCAGACCCACCGGATGTTCTCCGGGAAGAGGTTCTTGCCGTACTCGGTGAGTTTCTCCCAGCCCATGTTGTTGGCATAGGGGAGCCGGAAGGCGAAGGGTACCGACCAGAAGGCGGCCAGCAGCGCCCCGACCCCGAGCACGGCGGCCAGGAAGCCCAGCCGGCGCCGGCCCGGCCGCAGCAGGTACAGGAGGCAGGCGCCGACGACGGCGAAGATCGTCGGCAGGAGGTGGGTGAGGCCGGTGACCGCCAGCAGCACGCCGGCGAGCGCCCGGTGCTTGCCGGTGTCGAGGCCCCGGGCCACCACCCCCAGGAACAGCATGGCCAGGGAGAGGCTGATCGAGAAGGAGAACTCGCCGGCGAGCGTGGACGGGATGTTCCCGCCGTAGATGGTGAAGCCCCGGTCGAAGAGGAACGGCACGCTGGCCACCGCCAGGACGGCGGGCCCCGGGAAGCGCATGCCAGACAGGCGCCCGAAGGCCCACACCGCCACCGGCAGGGTCACGATGCCGGTGATGGTGATGAGCTTGAAGGCCACCTCGTAGGGGAGGATGAAGCTCAGCAGGGCGATGACGAGCGCCGGCAGCGGGAAATAGAACTGGTAGGCCGGGAAGCCGGCGTACCAGTCGGGCGCCCAGCCGGTGAGCCGGCCCTTGGGCAGAAGGTGGTTCTTGAGGAAATCCGGGCCCCAGACATGGGAGCCGGTGTCACCGCCCGCCGGCGTCGTGTCGGCGAAGATCAGATTGGGCTGCAGCTGGGCGAAGGTGAAGATGACGGCAGCCGCCACCACCCCGAAAGTGATGACCGTCTCCACTGAGGGCTTCGTCGTCAGCTTGGTTCTGGCCGACTCAACGACTCGCTGCCGCACGGCGTCGACCGTCGACCGGGAACCTGGCATGGCCCCCATCTTGTCATCCCCGCCCGGAGGCAGGGATCGCGGTCTGCTTACTTCGCGGCGACGAGCTCGAGGACGGAGGGCAGGCTGACCCGCTCGCCGCCCCGGTCCCACCAGCGGTTCTCGCACGTGGAGCACGAGTGCATGGTGACCAACTGGTCATGGACGTGAAGTCCGATTTCCACCAACGTGGTCGAACGACAGGTCGGACAGGTCATCGCGAACCCCCTCTAGAAAGAGCCTCCCAAGGCAGAAGAGGTATCGGCACATCCACCCCCAGACTTGAGGATCTGTCGACCAGGGTGGAAAAAGTGTGGAACGATGTCCGCCCTCGCAGAGTCAAAGGCGGTTATGGGTATCGAAAGGCGGCCGAGAGGCCTCGCAGCGGCCGGGCTGGCGCTGACACTGACCATGGTGGCGTGCTCATCCGCAGAGGGCGGCGGCTCCGCCAAGTCCCAGTCCGCGTCGGCGACGACGGCCTCGACGTTCGCGACCATCCCCTTCGAGACGACCACCAGCAGCACCACCACGACCACCGAGGCGACGACCACCACGACCGAGGCGCCGGCGGCAGCCATGAACGCGTCCATCCCAACTGTCCTCAAGCTGCAGGAGCGGCTGGCGGAACTGGGCTACGACGTCGGCACCCCGGACGGCAAGTGGGGCGCGCGCACCACCTACTCGCTCATGGCCTTCCAGAAGGTCGAGGGGCTCATCGTCGATGGCGAGGACGGGCCGCAGACGCAGGCCGCGCTGGCCGAGGCCTCCCCGCCCGGCCCCATGCTGCCCGGCGGCGCCCCCACCCGCATCGAGATCGATGTCGCTCGCCAGGTCATGTTCCACTGGGTGGGCGGGTCGCTGGCCCGCATCCTGCCGGTGTCCACCGGCAATAACGAGCACTACTGCGTCGACGGTGAGTGCAGCGTGGCGGTGACGCCCGGCGGCTCCTTCCGGATCGGGCGCAAGGCCGCCGGCCTGGAAGTGGCACCGCTCGGTGAGCTCTGGTGGCCCATGTACTTCAACGGCGGGATCGCCATCCACGGTTCGCCCTCCGTGCCCGCCTACCCGGCGTCCCACGGCTGCATCCGCATCCCGATGTACGCCGCGCCGACGTTCTACAACGAGGTGCCCGCCGGCACCCGGGTCCACGTGCTGAACAGCCCGGAGGCCGAGGCCCCGCCGGACGAGGGCAAGCCCGTTCCCAATGCCGTGGCCCCGCCGGACACCACCTCCACCACGACGGCGCCGGCCACGACGACCACCACGACGAGCACCACGGTGGTCGAAGAGGTGCCCGAGACCACCACCACGACCGACAGACGGTCCGCAGTACCAACGATTCCCGGCTGATTGCCGGCCTGATCAGCCGGTGAATGTCAGGTAGAGCAAGGTGAAGAGGTTGAAGGCGGCGTGGGTCACGATGCTCGGGCCCAGCCGGCCCGTGCGGATGGCCATGACGGCCAGGATGGCGCCGAACACCGTAAGGCTGGTCATGACCAACAGCACTGCGTCGACGGGCAGGGCGCTGCCGTGGGCGATCCCGAAGGCGACCGCAGAGGTGGCGACAGCGGCCCAGTCGGGCACCCGCCGCTGGAGCGACCTCAGCAGCAGGCCGCGGAAGAACAGCTCCTCGACGATCGGCGCCCCGACCGCCACCGACAGGATCAGCCCCGCGAACGCCAGCCCCTGGGACCTGTCCAGAAGATCCTGCACCGGCCCCGACACCTCAGGCTCACCGAGCAGCGGCCGCATCAGGTAGGCAATCCCCGGCAGCACGAGGAGCTGTACGGCGACGGCCACGAGCACGCCCAGGCCGATGTCAGACCACTTCCCCTTGAGGCCGAAGTCCTCGGCCAACGTGCCGGCGCCCTTGCGGCGGCTGGCGATGACCGCGGCCCCGACCATCCCTGTCCACAAGCCCATCTGGCTGACGGCCTGACCGGCCAGGTTCAGCTCGTCGTCGCCCGAGACGGCGTACCAGAGGGAGGCGACCAGGCTGGCGAGGGCGTAGCCGCCGAAGACGCCCACGAGGAAGTCGCCCAGCCCCCACCGGGGCGGGCGGGGCGCCGGCGGCGGCGGCGGCGGAAGGACGGGCTGAGGCTCCACGGGCCCCAGAGTAGGGAGTGTTCGGGAGGGTTAGGAGGCGACCGACGTCGACATGCCGGCCCGGCGGTCGTGCGCCGTCCAGCCTCTCGGCGGCGACGTGCGGTCGGCGTGAGGCGCGCACAGGTCGATCGAGGCGGGGTCGTGCTCACCCTGGTCCAGAATCCACACCGTGCGCGTGGCGTACTGGAAGGTGAGGACCGCGGTGGCGGGCGCACCACACCCCGGGCGGGCGCACAGGGGCTGGCGGAACATCTCAGGCAAGCTACCCGCCGACCAGCACCCGGGCGCGGATGCTTCGGCCCCGGTGGCCCCGTTACACAGCCTCCGGGGCCTACCATGGTCGGCAATGACTCCCCCGCCTCCCGACCCTAGCGGCGCACGCAAGGGACCGCCCGGCACCCCGAACGTACCCGGCACCGGTACCAGTTGGCCACGGCCCGTGGTCTGGGTGCTCATCGGCGTCGCCCTCCTCGCCCTGCTGGCGGCGCCGGCGATGAACCGCTCGGACAGCGAGAAGATCTCCTACACCAATTTCCTTGAGCGCGTCCGGGCCGGCGAAGTGGCCAGCATCGATGTCGACAACGAGACCTCGCGCATCTCGGGGGAGTTCAAGGACGACAAGGGCGACTTCACCACCACCGCCCCCGCCCGCATCCCTGACCAGGACTACACCCTGCTGCGGGAGAGGGGCGTCACCGAGGGCTACCAGGCCCCGAGCTCCAACCTGCTCGCCACCGCTTTGGTGTGGCTCCTGCCCATCAGCCTGCTGATCCTGTTCTGGTGGTGGATGGGCCGCCGGGCCCAGGGCCAGATGGCCGGCATCATGTCGATCGGCCGGTCGAAGGCCAAGGTGTACACCACCGAGAAGCCGAAGACCACCTTCGCCGACGTCGCCGGCTACGAAGGCGTCAAGCAGGAGATCCGTGAGGTCGTCGACTTCCTGAAGACCCCGGGCAAGTTCCGCGACATCGGCGCCCGCATCCCCAAGGGCGTGCTGCTCGTCGGCCCTCCCGGCACCGGCAAGACCCTCATCGCCCGGGCGGTGGCCGGCGAGGCCGGCGTGCCGTTCATGTCGATCACCGGCTCGGACTTCATGGAGATGTTCGTCGGCGTAGGCGCCGCCCGTGTCCGCGACCTCTTCCAGACCGCCCGCAAGCAGGCGCCCTGCATCATCTTCGTGGACGAGGTCGACTCAATCGGCCGCAAGCGCGGCGCCGGCCTCGGCGGCGGCCACGACGAGCGCGAGCAGACGCTGAACCAGATGCTCTCGGAGATGGACGGCTTCGAGTCCACCGAGGGCGTGGTGATGATGGCGGCCACCAACCGCCCCGACATCCTCGACCCCGCCCTGCTGCGCCCGGGCCGCTTCGACCGCCAGATCGTCGTCCCCCTCCCCGACCTCGAGGAGCGCCTGCCCATCCTCCAGGTCCACTGCAAAGACAAGCGCATGGCGACCGACATTGACCTCTCGATCATCGCCCGGGGCACGCCCGGCATGAGCGGCGCCGACCTGGCCAACCTGGTCAACGAGGCCGCCCGCCACGCCGTGCGCCGGGGGGCCAAGGACGTCCACATGGACGACTTCGAGGCGGCCCGGGACCGCATCCTCATGGGCCAGCGCCGGGAGTCCATGGCCCTCTCCAACAACGAAAAAGAGGTCATCGCCTACCACGAGGGCGGTCACGCCGTGCTGGCGTATGCCCTGGAGCACGCCGACCCCGTGCACAAGGTCACGATCCTGCCCTCGGGCATGGCCCTCGGCGTCACCCACCAGCTCCCGGTCGAGGAGCGCCACATCTACACCCAGCCCTACATCGAGGACTCCCTCGTCGTACGCCTGGGCGGGCGCATCGCCGAAGAGCTCGTGTTCGGCAACCGCTCCACCGGCGCCAACAACGACCTCGTCGGCTGCACCGAGCTGGCCCGCAAGATGGTCCGCGAGTGGGGCATGAGCGACCGCGTCGGCCCCATGGCCTGGGGCAGCCAGGGCATGGTCTTCCTCGGCGAGGACCTCATGCACAACCGCGACTACAGCGACGAGACGGCGCGCGTCGTCGACGAGGAGGTCGAGCAGATCCTCCGCAAGCAGGAGGACCGCGCCCGCGAGGTGCTCGGCCAGCTCCGTGGCGGCCTCGACCTCGTGGCCCGGGCCCTGCTGGAGAAGGAGACCATCGACGGCGCCGAGGTCGGCCGGCTGGTCGACCAAGCCGCCGGCTACAAGGTACGGCCCGACTCCCGGGCGCCCGAAACGGCCGAGGCCCTCACGCCCGGTCAGGGCTGACGGCGGAGTCCTTCTAGACTCTCCGGGGAGGCCGTCCGTCGGCCTCAGACCCGCGAGAAGGAATCCCCCTGAAGACATTCAGCCCCGATGCCGCCGCCACTCTGGGCGGGCCCGACTGGTTGCGGGCCCGACGGCTGGCCGCGGCCGAGCGCTTCGCCGCCGGCTCGCTACCTGATCCCAGCGAGGAGATCTGGCGGTACAGCCGCATCTCCGAGCTCGACCTCGACGCCTACCGGCCGGCGGTCGACGCCCCGGCAGGTGCCGGCGAGGTGGCGAACATCCCCGAAGGGACGGGCGAGCGGGCCGCCCTCGTCGTCGTGCACAACGGCCGCGTGGCCCGGATCGAGGTCGACCCGGCAATGGCGGCCAAGGGTCTGGTCGTGGCCGACGCCGCCACCCTGGACGACGGCGACGACCTGCTCGGACGGACGGCCGTGGCCGACGCCTTCACCGAGCTGAACTCCGCCTTCCTCCCGGGCGCCACCGTCGTGCGCATCCCCCGGGGCCTGGTCGTCGAGCGGCCGATCCTGATCGTCCACCACCTCGACGGCGACGGCATCGCCTCCTTCTCGCGCACCATCGTCGAGGCCGGCGACAACAGCGACGCCACCGTCATCGAGCACCAGTCGTCGTCCGACGTGGTCGCCTTCTCCGACCCGGTGGTCGATCTCGACGTGGGCGACGCCGCCCGCCTCCGCTACCTCAACGTCCAGGACCTCGGGTCCCGGGTGTTCCAGGTCGGCTACCAGGCCAGCCGGGTAGGGCGCGACGCCACCCTCCAGAGCTCCGTCGTCGCCCTCGGCGGGGACTACGCCCGGGTCCGCACCGACTCCCGCATCGACGGCAAGGGCGGCACCAGCTTCCTGACCGCGGTCTACTTCGCGGATGAGTCCCGGATGCACGACTTCCGCACCATCCAGGACCACATCGCCCCGAAGACCACCAGCGACCTGCTGTTCAAGGGCGCCGTCTCCGGCAGCGCCCGCTCGGTGTACTCCGGCCTGATCCGGGTCGGGAAAGAGGCCCGGGGCACCAACGCCTACCAGACCAACCGCAACCTGGTGCTCTCCGAGGGGGCCGGCGCCGAGTCGGTGCCCAACCTCGAGATCGAGACCAACGACGTGGTGTGCAGCCACGCGTCGGCGGTGGGGCCGATCGACGACGAGCAGCGCTACTACCTGGAGAGCCGGGGTATCCCGCCCGAGGTGGCCGAGCGGCTCATAATCCTGGGCTTCTTCGGCGAGGTGCTCGACCGCCTGCCGGCGTCGGAGGCCATCGCCGGCCTCCGGGCCACCCTGGTCCGCCGGCTCGCCGAGAGGGCCAGCTGATGCCGGTGACCACCCAGCGCCTGTGCAAGGTCGACGACGTCGCCCCCGGCACGGCGAAGCGCTTCGACATCGGCAAGGCCCGCATCTGCGTGGTGCGCATCGACGATGACTTCTACGCCATCGGCGACCGCTGCAGTCACGCCGACTTCTCCCTCGCCGAGGGCGAGGTCTGGCCCGACGAGAAGGAGATCGAGTGCTGGAAGCACGGCAGCACCTTCTCCCTCGTCACCGGCGAACCGCAGTCGCTCCCGGCCACCGTCCCTGTACCGGTCTACGACGTGCGGGTGGAAGGTGACGACGTGATCGTCGAGGTCAAGGAATCGTGAGCGTGCTTCGAGTCACAGGTCTACGGGCCGGCGTCGAGGGCAAGGAGATCTTGCGGGGCGTCGACCTCGAGGTGGCCAGCGGGCAGGTCCACGCGGTCATGGGCCCGAACGGGTCGGGCAAGTCCACCCTCGCCAACGTCATCATGGGCGGCCCCGGCTACGAGGTCTACGAAGGCAGTGTGACCCTCGACGGCGTCGAGCTGCTCGGCATGCCCACGTGGGAGCGGGCCCAGGCCGGGCTCTTCCTGGCGATGCAGTACCCCACCGAGGTGCCCGGCGTGTCGCTGGCCGACGCCATGGCCGCAGCCATGGCGCCCAGAGGCCGCACGGCGGTCGAGGTCGCCGAGCTGGTGTCGGCCGAGGCGGGCCGCATCGGCATGAGTGCGAGCCTGCTCGCCCGGCCCCTGAACGTCGACCTGTCCGGGGGGGAGAAGAAGCGCAACGAGACCCTCCAGCTGGCGGTGCTGGCGCCCAAGGTCGCCATCCTCGACGAGATCGACTCCGGCCTCGACGTCGACGCCCTGAAGGCCGTCTCCCAGCGGGTCGAGCTCATCACCAACGAGGTCGGGCTCGGCGTGCTGGTCATCACCCACTACAACCGCCTGCTGCGGGAGCTGCGCCCCGACAAGGTCTCGGTGCTGCGCAACGGCCGTGTCGTGGCCTCTGGAGGCCCGGAGCTGGCCGAGGAACTCGAGTCCACCGGCTACGCCGGTTACTCCGAATCTCCGGAGTAGGCCGCCCGGGCGACCTACGGGCTGGTGGGCGGCTTCAGTAGTGCGTCGAGCAGGCCGACGGTGGTGGGCGGCGCCGGCGGCGGGGTGATGATCGGGGCTTCGGGCTGGGTGACCGGCGTGGTCGCCGGCGCCGCCGGCCTCGGGGGCTGGCCGTCGACGCCGACCACGTGGACCGGCATGCCGATGTGCACCGCGCTCGGGAACCACTCGGCCACGCCCATCGGGATGCGGATGCAACCGTGCGACGCCGGCTGCGCCGGCACCGAGCGTGACCCGTGGACGGCGATGCCGCCGTTGAAGTAGATGGGGTTGTAGAGCGAGCCGAGTGGGCCTGTCTCCCACCCCCGGCCCTGGCGGTAGAAGCCGAAGGAGCCGCCGGGGGTCACCGCTCGCCGGCACCAGCCCTCCGAGCAGAAGCGCTGGTTGTTCCCACTGGAGATGGTGACGATCTTCTGAAGTGTGTTCGACTTGTAGAGGAACAAGACCTGGCGGGGAATGTCGATCTCCACCCGGTTCTCGCCGCCGTCGGGGACGAGGGGCGGGGGCTGCGTGGCCGTCGCCACCGCAGCGATGACGTCGTCGGTGGCCCGACCGGTGCGGGCCATTCCGTGGACCTTCTGGAAGGCCATGACGCCGTAGGCGGTGTTCTGGTCGTAAAGATCGTCGACCTTGCCCACGTCGTAGAGCAGGGCCTGGAGGCGCTGCTCCAGGGCGGCCACCTCGGGGCCGCGGGCGCCGGTGCCGAGACCGGGGGGCGGCGCTGCGGGAGCGCCGGCCGTCGTGACCCGGGTGGGCGCCGATGTCGTCGCCGGCGTCGTGGCCGGCGTGGTCGTGCTCGGCCGCTCGATGGTGGTGGTCGGAGCGGTGGTGGCCGACACCGCAGCCACGATCGACGCCGCCGTTCTCTCCATCTCGCTCGGGCCGTTGTCGGAGCAGCCCGCCGCCACCAGGCAGACGAGGACCGCCGAAACTACCCACACCCGTCGTCGTATCCCGTCCATCGGCGTCAGCTTCCCACGGATCAGTGTTCGATTTTCTCCGGGCCCTTGTTGCGGTACTCCTTGACGAACCGCTCCAACGCCTCGGTGTCGGACCGCTCGCACAGGAGCCGGCGGTGCCAGGCGGTGGCGGCGACCGGCTGCTCCAGCGACGCCCTCGGCACCAGCAGGACGTCTCGTGGGTACTTGTCAAAGACGCCCTTCAGGCCGTCGAGGGTGGCCGTGTCCACGTCGGGCCGGTGCCAGATGGTCACATAGCCGTGCTCCAGCGAGTGCACGATCTGGGCGTCGGGCGGGGTGTTGTCGACGGTGAAGATGCCGGGCGGGGACGGAGAGGGGTTGTGGTTGCCACCGGAGGGCGGGTTGACCTCGTAGACGACGTCCCCGTTGACGTGGTTGTTGCCGAGGCCGCGGTCGGAGTCATTACGGGTGTCGTACTCGCAGTTGCCGCTGGACTCCAGGGCCGAGACGATCCGCTGGTTCGAGCGCCGGCTGTTGATGATCGTGATGGTCAGCAGGGCGAGCACGGCGACCAGCCCGCCGGCGATGAGGGCCCGGTTGCGGGCGGCTTTGCGCCGGCGGGCGGCCTCGGCCGCGGCCAGGCGCTCGGCGCGGGTCGGTCCGGTGCGCTCGCGGGGCGCCTTGGGGGCCGGCTTGGATGCGGGCGCGGCCTTGGCCGCGCCGGTTGCCGCCGCCGGCGCCTTTGCCTGGCCGGCCGCCGCCGGCCGTTGGCCGGCGCCGGGCTGCCCGGGGCGCTTGGCGGGCGGCCGGGACCCTGACTTGGGGCGCGGCGGTGTCCGCTTCTTCTTGGAGGCCATGTGCGCAGAGGGTACTGCTCCCTTCACCTACCATCGGTGTCATGCTCAGCGTTGGTGACAAGGCCCCATCGTTCACCCTCCCCGCCGTCGAAGGCGGCGACGAGGTCACCGACCCGTGGACCGAGGGCCTGACGGTCCTCGCGTTCTTCAAGACCAGCTGCCCGGTCTGCAAGATGGTCGCCCCCATGCTGACCAAGCTTTCCGAAGGCGGCGCCCGTGTCATCGCCATCGGCGAGGACCCGCCGGCGGCGATCACCGCGTACAACGAGGCCAACAACCAGCGGGTGCCGGCGCTGAGCCAGGGGGCACCGTATTCGGTGTCCGCCGCCTACGGCCTGGAGGCCGTCCCCAGCATGTTCCTCGTCGGCGACGACGGCGAGATCCAGCAGGCCCTCGCCGGCTGGAACCGCGACGCGTGGAACGCCTTGGCCGCCGACCTCGGCCTGAGCGAGCCGCTCTCGACACCCGACGACGGCCTCCGGCCCTTCCGCCCCGGCTGAACGAGCAAGCACACCGACTGACCCCGTGCGGGTCAGCTAGTGAGTTCGAATCGCAACACCGTGGTCACCAGAGAATGGGGTCACGCTCGTCCAGCTGCTCCTCAGTGCCGAAAAGGTCGTCGAGGCTCTGCCCGGTCCGGAGATCGGAGCTGTCGAGTTCTGGGGTCGCCGCCTCGGTGGGCTTCGTCCAGTCCGTCCGCCGGGCGATGACGAGGGCGGCTGCGATCAGCGCCAACGCCGCCACGACGCCCAAGAGGACCCGACCGCCGTCGTACGCCACCCCCGGCCCGAGGGAGAACCGCACGGGCGTCACCGGCGCGGCGACGAACCCCCCACCGACCACGACCGCCACGCCGCATACCCGCCGGGGGCCGCAGAGGGCGGCCTCAGAGCCGAGTCGCCCGGCGGCCACCGTCAGCGTGGTCCTCCCCACGCCGCCGGGGTCGATGGCAAACGTGGAGGTCGGGTCGGGCAGCCCGCAGCGCCGGGCGTCGTAAAGCTCCGGAGGGGCACAGAGGACGGCGCTGGCCGTCGCTCCGGGTGGGAACCCCGACACGATGACGTCGACGATCTGGCCGTCGGCCAGTGGCCCGCCGGGCTCGATCCGCACTTGGCCCGGCGTGAGCACGTCGACCAGCACGGTCTGCACCGACACCTGGCGGTCGCCCGATTCGCCGGCCACGCGCAGGAGGCATGTGGGCTGACCGATCCGGCAGGCGCCGGCGGCGATGTCGCCGCGGACAGCGAACTGGAAATCGGCCCTTCCGTCACCGTCGAACTGGACCGGGAAGGGCTCGCCGCACGCCGTCTGGTGGCCGAGCTCGACGACGCACTGCCGGACTGTGCCCCGCTCGTGCCAGTCGAAGCCGTCGACCTGCACCCGCACCACCGCGTCGGGGACAAGCCCGCTCACCGGCTGGTAGGGCAGGAAGCGGTCCGTGTCCGCGGCGTGCATCACGACCACCGGGATGGTCCTTCCACCCTGCACCCGTGCGGCTGGCGGTGCCTGAGTCCCTGGGGTCGGCCGGGCCGCCACGGTGGTGGCCGGTTCGGCGGCCGGCTCGTGGTCACCCGACTGCCGTCCGCCCACGCCGAGGACGAGGACCGCCAGCAGGACGGCGCCTATGAGCAGGATCAGGGGAGCGGAGAGCACGGCGAGGAACCCCGTGCGTTCTCCCCGGCTGTCGTCACTGAGGATGCCGATGCCGAGAAGGCCCGCACCACCCAGCGCGATCAGCACCAGGACGGCGAGAATGAGCAGGATCACGGCACGGGCGCCGGCGGAGGTGCCGGCGGCGTGGCCGGTGTCTCCTCGTCCAGGCGACGGTTCATGGTGAGCAGCCGTCCCATGACCGGCAGGGCGATGAGGTTCAGGCCGTGGAGCACGCCGAGGATCAGCAGGATCCCGCCGATACGGGCGACCTCGTGCTGGAGCTGTGACCCGCCCACGGTCTGGCCCCAACCACCCTTGAGCTGGAAGCTCATGGTGAACAACACGTAGGAGAAGAAGATCAGGTAGTACGCGATGTCGGTGAGGACGATGAAGCTCTTGCCGGTCCGGGGATTGGCCCGGAAGACGTCGGCCGCATAGCTCTTGCCGAACCGCTTGATGAGCGGTCCCAGCCACAGGGCGACCGCGACGAGCAGGACGTTGGTGAACAGTTCGAGAACCCACCAGTCCATGAGCAACTCTCCTTGTCGATTGTCGGTGAAGGCGAAGACCAGTGCGGCGACGGCGCCGGCGACGCACGCCCCTACCCCGGCCATGCGTCGGTGCTGGCGTCGGATTCGACGGTCGTCTTCGATGCTGAGGCGAACGCGGGCGAAGAGGTCGCCGCTCTCGTCGAGGGCGTGGGCCCCGTGCAGCAAGGCATCGTGAAGACGCTCTTCGAGCACGCTCATCCTGATCCCGTCCGTAGGTCGCCCAGGCGTGACTCCATGGCCGCCAGGCCCCGCTGAAGATGGGTCTTGACCGAGTTGCGGGAGATGGAGAGCGTCTCCGCGATGTCGTCGATGCCGAGCTCCTGGTAGTACCGCAGCACGAGGCAGTCGCGCTGGCGGTGGGGAAGATCGCGCAACGCTTCGAGGATCTGGCGCTGGTCCTCGCGCAGCACGAGCTCGTCGACTTCCTGGGCCCGCTCGTCGTCGAGGGGTAGGCGGTGGCGGAGGGACACCAGTCCACGGCGGTTGTGGTCCCGGGCCAGGTTGAGCACGATCGACCGTAGGTAGGCAGCGGCCTTGGCGTCGTCCTTGATCCGGCTGGCCGACCGAGCCAAGCGGATGAAGGCCTCCTGCACCAGATCCTCGGCTGCGTTTCGATCGTCCACGAACAGCCGGGCCAGGCGCACCAGCGACCGGCCCTCGCGCTCGAAGAGGTCCACGAGCATCCGGTCGATGTCGGTGGTTGCCACCGCCGGCAGCGGAAGTGCCGGGACGCCGAGGAGGGCGGGGACTTCCACCATCCAGCTCAGCGCGCCCAGGGCCATCGGGCAGACAGACGTGTTGAGGGGCACCCGCGGGTGACACGCGTCGCGCAAAGCCTCGGCGATACGTTCGCCGATGGAAGGCGCCGTCACGTGCGGAGCCTACGGCTGAGGAGATTTCTTCGCCGACCCTCCCGCCGGCGTCACCCGCGGCGACGGGTGATGCGTCTGTAGGGGCATTCGTGGCGGAACCGCCGCTGCGACAAGGAGAGCGACATGAGCAAGTACGGAGTCCGGCCCGCGGGGCGGGTCAGGAAGTCCCTTCTCGCCGTCGGGGCGCTGGCCACGGT
>CAYZMG010000002.1:0-2417 GCA_964479465.1 uncultured Acidimicrobiales bacterium | reverse complement strand
CCGGCCGAGGCGGCGACGAACGTCGGTCGGTTCGTCACCCTTCCCGCAGGGGACGGCCTCGGCCTCGATGTCGATGGTGTCGCCGTCCTGCAGCGCACGTGGGACGGTACGTCGGGGAGGGTCGTCCTCTGGGGCCTCGATCCCGGGCTGGTGTATGCCGCCCACCTTCACAACCAGCCCTGCAGCCTTGGGGCCGGCGGGTCTCATTACAAGGATGAGCCGGCCGGCGTCGGTGCACCGCCGAACGAGCTGTGGTTCTCGTCGTCGGGCGACCCGTTTGCCGGCGTCACCGCGAACCGGGGTGGTGTGGCCAGGGGGTTCGGTGCCGTGGACTGGGTGGCGCGCCCCGAGGCCCAGTCGGTCGTCATCCATCAGGTCGTGCCCGCAACGGGCACCGCGGGCGGTCCCAAGATCGCCTGCGCCGACCTCGGATAGCAGGCCGGAACACGACGATGCGAAGGGTGAGCGTCCTCGGGGGTTGCGCCTGGCTTGGCGTCGCCGGTTACGGGATCAGCACGGTGACGATGGAGAGCGGTGACAGTTGGGGGGTGGTCTACGCCCTGTTCACCGTCGCCCTGCTGCTCGGCGCGGTGTCCACCGTCCTCATCGTTGCCGTCGCCAGCCGCGAGGGGAACCGGCCGCGACTGCGAATGGCCGGTCTGGTAGTGAGTGGCCTGGGCTGTGCGGTGGCGCTCATAGCGGCATGGGCGTTGCCGGTGTGGATGACGCTCCTCGGCGCCGGCTTCGCGCTCGTCGGCGTCGCCGCCGGCCCGGGTCGCGGCAGGCTGCTCGCAGTACTGGCCGCAGCCCAACTGCTCGCCATTCCGGTGTTGATTGCCGGCATCGAGGCCGAGGTCGGCCGGCGAGACGAGTGGGGCGATTACCCGGCGGCGGGCGGCATTGCGCTCGTGGTCGTGGCCTTTATCACCGTGGCCGCCATCGTCACCCTGACCCGGAACGCCGATCAGTTTGGGAACTTGCCGGCGACGGCTCACGCCACAGCGTGACCGTCGCCGGCGTCCTCCGCTTATGTCCCGCATCGGCGCGACATTTCGTCTTGCAGTCAGGGAACCACGACCGACCGAGAACGGCACTTCCTGCCGGTCGTACTTACGTCAGCGCGGTTCCGGCGGGGGGTGCGTGACTCGCCAGCCCCCCAAAGCCTGGATGCCCAGCGCAATCGGTAAACACGACATCGCTACATTCACCCCGACCCCGACCACGAGCGAGATGATGATGGCGACAAGCGCCACTGCTGCCGCGACGCCGTACCAGCGCCACCACCGCGCCAGGTGGGCCTGTTGTCGAGGTGTCCCGAGAGGAACGTGTCCCGGAGGACGCAGGAGTTGGTCGACCCGGCGCACGACGCCCATGTACTGATGCTACGACTCCGCGCTGCGCCACCGGGCGGAAACGCTTGATTCCGTCCACCAGCGAAAGGCGAGCCCAACCGTTTCTCAGACGGCGCCCTGGGCCGACCATGACTTGCTGCCGGAGGAGGGGACGCACCGCCCGGCATGGCCGCCGTCCACGTCGAGATCGAAGACTCACCGTGCAGGAACCGTCCGCCGGCCCCGTCGGCGCCGGCGGACCGGACCTTGCCCGCAGCCTGGGCTTGGCGCGTCAGGCCGCGGGCTCGTGGAAGGAGACCGCCCCGGGGTCGAGGCGCTCACCGCTGGGGTGCGACCACGCCCCGGCCGGGATGCCGACGTCACGAGCCGCGGCCTCCACCGGCCGGCGCGGTGGCACGGGCCGACCGCAGCTGTCCAGCCGGTAGCCCCGGTAGTCGGTGAAGACGACGCCGGCGGGATCATCGGCGTTGCCGCTGATGCCCAAATGGCCGAGGTGGTGCAATCGATGATGTTTGCGGCACAATGCCAGCAGGTTCGGGGTGTCCGTCGTCCCGCCGTCCTCCCAGTGCTGCATATGGTGGATATGCAGCCAGCGGCTGCGGTCACAGCCCGGCACCCGACAGCCCCGGTCTCTCTCCTCGATGACCATCCGGGTGCGCTCGGGCACGGTGCGGAAGGCCCGGCCCACGCTGACCGCCTTGCCCCCGGCCTCGAGGACGGGGCGGATGCGGGCATCGCAGCCCACGAAGCGGCGCAGGCCCTCGCTCAGGCCCGGGCCCAGGTGCAGGTGGGCCCCGGTGGCCCCCTCGGCCTCGGAACCGACATGGAGCAGGACCATGTGGCGCTCGTGGTGGGGGCGCCGGGCGGCGCCGGCGCCCAGCGAGCGCTCGGCCATAGCCACGAAGGCATCGGCCCAGCTCACGCTGTCGGGCCTGGAGGGCATGTCGGGGAGCGTGCAAGGAGCGGGATCGCCCTCGCCGGCGCGGAACAGCTCGTCTCGGGCCGCCATGAGGGCCCGCTCGACCAGGGCGCCCTCGTCGGGAGGAAGCACCGCGGAGAGCCGCC
>CAYZMG010000001.1:126410-172111 GCA_964479465.1 uncultured Acidimicrobiales bacterium | reverse complement strand
CGTACCAGCTGTGCCGCCGGGCGAACGCCTGCCGGGCGGCGATGAGCCCAAGCGTCCGCGGCCGCTCCAGCGCCAGCTCGACGGCGTCGGCGAAACATCCCGGCGAGTCGCCGATGTCGATGAGGTCGGTGTCGAGCCACCGCACGGCCGGCAGGCCGGTCGAGACCGAAGCGCGGCCGGCGGCGAGGTACTCGAGCACCTTCAGCGGGAAGCTGGCCCGGTTGAAGGCGCTGTCCCCGTAGGGCAGCAGCCCGACGTCGATGGCCCGCAGGTAGGAGGGGAGCTCGGTGAACGCCTTCCGTCCCACCGCCCGCACGTTCGGCATGGCCAGCAGGTGGTCGAGCCGCGACGTGTCGAACGACGGCGACGGCGGGCCCACGAGCAGCAGCGAGCGTCCCCGCGCCGCGACCGCCTCGAGCAATGTGGCGTCGATGCGGTCGGTGAGATGGCCGACGAATCCGGCGACCGGCGGGGGAAGGTCGACGTCGGGGGGCCACGGGGCCTCGTCGCTGGTCGCGAAGAGCTCGGCGTCACATCCGTTCGGAACGAGGACGGGGTCCAGTCCCATGGATCGGTAGCGGTCGAGGAGGCCGGGTGAGCAGACGACGACGGTATCGACCGTCGCCAGCTGCCGGGCCTCCTGGCGGATCAGAGAGTCGCGGGCGACTTTGACCAGCTCGGCGCCGGCGACGAAGTCGTCGGTGCTGTAGAGCACCCGCCGGCCCTCGCCGCAGACGCCGAAGACCGGAGCGAAGGACGCCGCGATCACGGCGTGAACTCGAGGGTGGCCGAGACGCCGTAGCGCCAGCCGGAGCGCCTGCCGTGTGGCGGCGTCAGCCACGCTGCGCAGGCCGGCCCGGCCTCGGCCGGGCGGCCCGATGGGCGTCAGCCGGGCGAGCCCGGGCTGGATCAGCCGCAGGCGGGGGCCTCGCAGCCCGTGGGCGAGGGCGGGATCCCGCCAGGGCGCCAGGACCGACAGGGGTGGGTCGACGTACAGGACCGGCGCGAAACCAGCGAGGCGTTCCGCCATGTGCTGGTCCGGGAAGCGGTTCCCCTCCCACGAGGTGGCGGCACAGAAGACGACCAGGCTCGACCAGTCGCCTGGGAGGGTGCTCATCGGGCCGGCGACGCGTGAGGACCCACCGCCTGCCACACTACGTTTCGCGCCGCAGTTGGTCCTCACTTGATCTCTTCCTCAAGAGAAGCTCAAGCCGTGCCGATTGAGTGTCTACGACCGAATCGCCGTAACGGACACGGCATTCACTCTCTCGAAAGGGATGTTTCGCATGTTGAACGAGCGCGGCCTGCCGTCTGGCACACGTCGTAGACTTCCCCGCCCGGCCCGAGTTTTGGGCGCGGCCGTAGCCGTATCCGTTCTCGCAGTCGGGTTCACCGCTCCCTGGAGCGGTGCGCAGGCTGCCACCCCGTTCGCCTACCGGGTGAGCGCCGGGGGCTGGAGCAGCGTCTCCGGCCCGGACGGCGTCGTCTTCTCCGCCGATCGTGACTACCAGGGCGGCTCGGCCGCCGGCCCGTTCAGCGGCGACGTCGCCGGTACCACGGCGGACGACCTGTACCGCAAGCACCGGTGGGGCATGACCGGCTACACCATCGCCGTCCCCGCCTCGGCCACCTACAAGGTGCGGCTGCACTTCGCCGAGCCGGTGTTCTCCACCGCCGGCCGGCGCGTGTTCCACGTCAACGCCGAGGGCGCCCGGAAGGTGAGCAGCCTCGACGTCGTCGCCCGGGTGGGCCGGTTCACGGCCCTGGTGGTCGAGTTCAACCAGACCGTCAAGGACGGCAAGCTGAACCTGGCATTCACCTCGGTGGTCGAGGACCCGTTCATCTCGGGGATCGAGGTCCTGCAGACAGGGCGGCCGACCCCCACCACCGCCGCCCCGACCCCGACCACGGTGGCGCCGACCCCGACCACGGTTGCGCCTACCCCCACGACAGTGGCACCGACCCCGACCACAGTGGCCCCGACCACCACCACAACGGTGGCACCGACCACAACCACCACGGTGGCGCCGACGACCACCACCACGGTGGCGCCGCCGCCGACCACCGTTCCGCCCTCGGGTGGAACAGGCAGTAGCCGGTGCCCGGCCTACCCGGCCTTCCCCGACGCCTCCTGCACCGGTGTCCTCCCCGGAAGCTCGCTGTCGCCGTCAGGCAGCGTCACCACCTCCTTCGACGGTCAGGTCATCCAGAACCTCGACATCAACGGGAGCATCCAGGTCAACCACAACAACGTCACCGTCCGCAACGTCCGGCTCCGCAACCCCGGGGGCACGGCCATCACGGTCCTGCAGAAGACCGGCCTGGTCGTCGAGGACTGCGAGATCGACGGGACCGGGAACACCAACGGTGCCGAAGTGATCAACCACCACAACTACACGATTCGTCGCTGCAACGTCCACCACTTCGGTGAGGGGCCCCGCGCCAACGGCAACGTCGTCATCGAGGACAACTACTTCCACTCCTTCACCAACTTCATCCCCCAGGGCGCCCACCAGGACTGCGTCCAGATCACCAGCGGCAACAACATCACCATCCGCCACAACACCTGCATGATGAACGTCGACGGTGGCAACGCCGCCATCATGATCGGCAGCTACAGCGGCGGCGACATCCTGGTGGAGAACAACCTGCTGGGAGGGGGCGGGTTCACCGCCTACTGCGGTGAGATGAACGGCTACACCAACGTCCGCTACCTCAACAACCGGTTCAGCACCGCCTACTTCCCCCGGGGCGGGTACTGGGGCCCCTGGGCCCAGTGCGGCAACGCCACCCGCACCGGGAACGTCTGGCACGACGGTCCCAACGCCGGCCAGCCGGTGAGCTGAGCCCCGGGCGACCAACCGGTCAGAACTCACGCACCGAGCCTCCCTCACGGGGGGCTCGGTCGCGTGCGGGGGCTGGTACGGTCGGCGCGACATGACTCCGCGCGTGTCGGTCGGCATGCCGACCTACAACGGGGCTCGGTACCTCCGCCAGGCCATCGACTCGGTGCTCGCCCAGGATCTCGACGACCTCGAGCTGGTGATCTCGGACAACGGGTCCGACGACGCCACGGAGGCGATCGCCACGGCCGCGGCCGGCGCCGATCCGCGGATCCGCTACGAACGCGCTCCGGTGAACCGCGGGGCGGCGTGGAACTACAACCGTGTGCTGGAGCTGGCCCGGGCACCGTTGTTCAAATGGGCGGCCGACGACGACGTCTGCGGGCCGGCGTTCCTCCGGCGCTGCGTCGACGAGCTCGAGCTTTCTCCCTCAGCGGTGTTGGCCTTTCCCCGGACCACGCTCATCGACGCCGATGGGCAACCGATGGGCGACCTCGACGATGACGATCTTGATCTCCGTGGCGCCGACCCCGTCGACCGACTGGCGCAGCTGCTGCGTCACCGGGTGGAGTGGCACCCCGTCTTCGGCGTCATCCGGACCGAGCGCCTCCGCAGCACACGAGGCATCGGGTCGTTCCCGCTCGCCGACATCGCCGTGCTCGCCGAGCTGGCGTTGGCCGGCGAGTTCCACCAGGTCCCCGAGCGGCTGTTCCTGCGCCGGTACCACGACCGCCGGTCGATCGCCGCCAACCCGTCGTTCAAGGCCCACGCCGCCTGGTACGTGCCGGACCGGCGCTCGGCGCGGCCCGTTCTCCCCAACGCCCGGCTCGTCCGCGAGCTGCTGGTGCGGGCCGGCGAGGCGCCCCTTCGGCCGGCGACGCGCGCCCGGACGGCAGCGGCCGTGCTGCGTCACTGGGCCCTCCCGCACTGGCGCCACATCGGCGGCGAGGTGAAGATCGCGGTCAGGGAGATGCGTCCGGGGGCCGGCGTGGTCGGCCCCGGCCCTCAGGTCGACCAGGGGTCCTCCGGCCACCCCTCCGGGTAGCCGAGGACAGCGACGCTGGCGACGGCGTCGGCGAGCGCGACAGGGGATCCGCCGGCGCGGGCCTCGTCGATCGAGCCTCGGCCCACGGTGAGCTTCCTGGGCAGGTATCGCTCGAGGTCGGGGTTGTCGCGGACGAAGCCGGCCGACGGGTACTCGCGGCGGTACCGCACCATTGACCCGTCTTCACCCGGCACCCGGTGCAGGACGGGATGGGTGCCCAGGCGGCCGATGGCATGCGGCCAGCCGCGAAGGGGGAGACCGGCGCCGGCCGTCGCCGCGTGGCCGGCGAGCAGAGTGATCGTCCGGGCCCTGTCGAGGACTTCCGCCTCGTCGCTGCGCCCCGGCGCCGCCGATCCCTCGAGATAGGCGTCGAGCACCGTCTGGTCGGCGAGGGCGAGGTGGTCGGTGGCCGTGTCATCGGCCGGCAGCACGGCTCCGGCGGTGACCAGGCGCCGCCAGGCCTGGACCGGTAGGGGCGAGCCCGCGAACTCGTGGGTGGCCGTGGCGTTGATCAGCGAAGACAGGACGACGCCACCGCCGGGCTCGATGACGCGGCGCAGCTCACGACACGCCGTCGCCTTGGCCTCCACGAAGGAAAGAACGTCGACCGCGACGGCGAGGGAGCACGACTCCGTCGGCAACGGCAGCGACGTGGCATCGGCGCAGAGGTGGTCCACCGCGGGGGCCAGGTGGCGGCGGGCGATCCAGAGAAGGTCCAGGTCGCGCTCGACGGCGATGAGCCGCCGAGGGGCCAGCATGGACTGGAACTGGCCCGCCAGGTGCCCGGCGCCGCACCCGACCTCCACGACCGGCCCGGTGCCCGGCCTGGCGGCGGCGACCGCGCCCAGCGCCACCAGATGGCGGGGCAGGCCCAGGCGGTAGCGGAAGTAGCGGTACCCCTCGGGGTTGGGCCGCCGGCCCTCCAGGTACGTCAGCCGGAGCAACGGCTCCGGTGAGCCGGCGGCGGCGGCGGCCAGCGCGGCGGCCGCCCGGCGGGCGACGGCCCTGTCCCGGTAGGCGAGGAGGCGCCGGCCTACAGGCCGCGTGGGGCGGAGGTCGAGGAGGAGGGGAACCAGCGCGTCGAGCCGCGACAGATCGGTGTGACGGACGATGGCGAGCGCGGTGGCCGTCGCTGCGTCACCGCTGAGGAGAAGATCGACGATCCCCTCGTCGCCCCCTCGCAGCACCGGGATGCCGGCCACGATTGGGAAGGCGCCGGCGTCGCTGCGCAGGACGCCGGCCTCCACGTCGTCACCGTCACGCTCGAGCGCCTCCAAGGTGAATCGGCCGCCGCTGCGCGGGCAGCGCAGGAGCTCGAGGAGATCGGTTCGCATCAGGCCACCCCGCCGGCGGCCGAGAAGCGGTGCAGCACCGTGCCGGTGTCGTTCCCCCACTCCTCGTTGACGATGATGCCCACCCGCTCGATACGCAGTCGCGGCGTGCCGGGATAGACGTCGGACAGGGCACGGACCAGGCAGGGCTCACCGTCGATCCCAGACAGGAACCGCTCCCCGTCGAAGGTCGCCCAGAGCGTGCATCGCCGCCCCCACTCGACGCCTCGCACGAGGGTCCAGACGGCGTCGTACATGTCCTCGTGGCCGTCGAGATGGTAAAAGGTCGAGATCGACGCGCCGGCGAAGACATCGTCCACGAAGACGTTCACGATCAGGTAGTTCTCCGGGTCCTGCCAGAAGACCACCCCGCAGCGGCCGTTGTGGCCCTCGCCCTTGGCCCCACCGGGGACCGTCATGTCGAGCTCCAGGCGGGCGTGGTCCGGATCGTCCCAGGGAACGGTGAACACGGCCCGGTCAGGGAACGGGTGCGCTCGGTCGGCCCGGACCCGGGCGTGGTCCCCGAGCAGCTCGACCGCCCCGACGCCCTCGACCCTCGTCCAGCGCCGGCCGCCCGAGGGGGTGGACGTTCCGTCCAGGTCGGGCGACATCGCGTCGAACCGCTCGTGCCACGGTGTCCCCGAGGCCGGCGGGGCCCACGGCGCGCCGCAGTCGAGCACTCCCGGAAGCGCCACCTCGCGAGGATGGGCCTCGAAGTCGCGGACGGCGACGTCGCCGCCGACGAAGAACCCCACGTCGTGGCCGGCGTCGAAGCCGCCGGCGGGCACCACTGGCCACGTCCCGCCGAGGAGACGGCCGTCGATGTGCACTGCGACACGGGCGCCGTCGTCGAGCACCTGCACGGCCCGGGTAGCGCCCGCCCGGAGCGTCAGCCCGGCGTCCGCCGCCAGCGGGCGGCTCGTGCCGGCGGCGTCCCGGGCCACGATCTCACAGCCCCGGGGGCCGAGGACCACCGCGAGGTGGGCGCCGTCGCCGGCGATGCGCCAGCGGAGCTCGGCCGTGCACCCGGACCGGCCGGCATGGACGACGGCGTGGAGGAGGCCGACCGGGGCTTCCACGCCGGCGCGGGCGGCAGAGGGTTCGCCGGCCGTTCCCGGGCGGGCGCCGGCGGCGGTCCGCACCATGTCACCGTCGACGTGCCACGCCCCGCCGGCATCGGGAGCCACGGCATCGAGCCGCTCGCCGGCCCCTGTCAGGCGGTCGGCGGCGACGGCCGTGCCGAACCATTCAGCCCAGCCTTCGACGGCGGCCACGTCGGTGCCGTAGATCCGCGTGTCGACCCGGTACCCCACCTCGCCCAGGATCCGTTGCTGTATCCCGGCGAACAGGGGGGTGGTCACCGACGCGGGGTCGATGCCCACCGGTCGGAGCATCGGGTAGGGCCCGCCACCGACCGCACCGGGCAGCGACGCGAGGTAGAAGGCGGCGCCCTGTTGCCTGAGGGCGACCACGAAAACGAAAGGCAGGTTCTGGATGCCGCGCGCGATCCGCGCCGGTCGACCGCCGTGGGACACCCATAGCTCGCCGTTGTCCTCGGTGGCGGCGTGCATCACGAAGCTGGGCCCGGCCTTGAGGGGATCGGTGGTGCCGGGCTCGTCGAAGAATCCGACCGCCATGTTCTCGTAGTGGTGCTGGCGCCGCGACCGCACGTGGAGCAGTTCGGCCACGATGCGGCGGGCCCGGGCGCCCGGCGACTCGGGGAAGTAGAAGGTCTGGGAGGCGTTGTGGCCGTTCAGCACGAGCGTCGAGAAGGCGAGACCGGGCACCGGGTCGAATGGCCCGTAGGCGATCCCCTCCCGGCCCCATCCAGGTGTCTCGAGGGGGCGGAACCGGAGGGCGCCGTTGTCGATGCCGATCCGGCCCTCGACGTCGACCCCTCTGCGATGGGTGCCATCAGCTGCCACCGAGCCGACGACCGTGCCGGCCGGCGAGACGCCGGTGTAGCGGTCGCGGCAGCGAGTCGAGGCACTCACGACGAGATCGGTCATCTCATACCCCCTCCCGCCGGCCGGGCCACGACGTGCTCGACGCGCCAGGCGCTCCCTGGGTAGGACGGAGAGAGATCTTCGATCGTGTACCCGGCGGCGCGGAGGAGGCCGAGGATGCGGCTGCGCTTGGCCGCCAGCGCACCGGGCTCCTCGCCGTCGATCTCGCAGATGACGACCGGTCGGTGGGCGCGCAACGTCCTCTCCATTCCCTCGAGGACTTCGGACTCTGCTCCCTCGACGTCGATCTTCACCAGGGTCGGCGGGCGCACGCGGCCGGCGTCGATCAGGTCGTCGACCGTGGCGGTCGTCACGTCGATGGAGCCGATGGCGTCGGGCGGCGCGCCGGCGGAGGCCACGGCCGCTCCTCCGGGGTGGGCGGCGAGCAGCAACGTGGTGGTGCCGGCGGCATCGGAGAGCGCGACCTCCAGGACGTCGATGTTGGCCAGCCCGTTGCGACGGGCGTTGGCCCGAATGCGTGCGGCGTTCGCCGGCACCGGCTCGAAGGCAAGGACCGCCCCTGACGGGCCGACGATCCGGCCGGCGAGGAGCGAGAAGAACCCGACGTTGGCGCCGACGTCGAAGAACACGTCGCCGGCGGCGAGCGTGTCGGCAATGGCGATCTGAACGGGCAACTCGTTCGTGCCGAGTTGGTAGTCCGCGCTCGCCTCGGCTCGACCGATGCGCAGCCCCATGGCCGGCCCCGCGTGCACGGTCGGCGGGAACAGGCTGTGCAGGTGATCTCTGAGCTTGTGCGCGACATCGGTCATCGTGAGGTTCTCCTGCGTGGTTGAATCCGGCTGTGGCCATCGGCAATGCAGCACGACGGGCGCTGCGGTCCGTCGAGCGGGACGGCCGCGACCGGTGGCGCCGGCGCACCATCCGGCGCGGTACCGACGTCACTGACCGAGCTGCAGCCGCGTCCTGTCTGGTCCTGGCACCGCATCCCGACGACGAGACGATCGGCTGCGGTGCGACCATCGCCCGCAAGCGCGCGGCTTCGACGCCGGTCAGGGTCCTGGTGGCGGCGGACGGCCGCAGCTCCCACCGGTCGGCCGTCATCGGGCCGGACGAGTTGGCCCGCCGCCGGAGTCGCGAGGTGGTGGCCGCGTGCGCCGCACTGGGTGTCGACGAGGCCGCCGTGGTGCAACTCGGCTTTCAGGACGACACCCTCGCCGCCCATCTGGACGAGCTGGCCGGCGAGATCGCCGTCCACCTCGACGACATGGTCCCCGACGAGGTGCTCGTGCCCTCGGGCCGTGACTGGCACCCGGATCACCAGGCCCTCCGCCGGGCGCTCGATCTGGCCCTGAATGCCCGGGACCGTGTCCCCCGTGTGCTGGAGTACCCCGTCTGGTTCTGGGTGCACGGTCCGTGGGACGCCGACCCCGGCGGCCCGTGGGCGTCGCTGCACCCTCGCTCGTTCCTCCGCGGCCTGCTCGACCGCCGGCGATGGCCGCCGGCGGAGATCGTCGCCACCACGGGCTTCCTCGGCACCAAGCAGCTGGCCCTGCGCGCCCACGAGTCGCAACTGACGAACCTCACGGGCGAACCCGGCTGGGCGGTGCTCGACGAGGAGTTCCTTGCCGCGTTCCTGATGCCGTACGAGCTGGCGTTCCCCGATCTTCATCCCGCCACCCCCGAGGCGCCGGCCGGCTGAGGTGTGCGCGGGGCCGACGCCACGGTCCGGTAGATGTCGAGCAGCCGCCGGCCGGCGTCGGCCCAGGACAGCGTCCGCGCCGCATCCAACGCCCCTGCCCGCAGGTGGGCGGTCAGAACCGGCTCGGTGGCGACCCTGCGCAGCTGCTCGGTGAGCACGGCGAGGTCGCCGGCCGGGTGCACCAGGCCGTTCACGCCGTGGGTGACGACGGCGCCGGCGGCGTCGGAGACGAGGAGGGCGCATCCGCAGCCCTGGGCCTCGTAGGTCACGAGGGCGCTTCCCTCTTCGAGGGAAGGCAGCATCAGCACGTCGCTCCGCTGCAGCAGCGTCTCGACGGCGGAGCGCGGGGGCACCACCTCGACGCTGGGGTGGGCGAGCAGCGGGGCAAGGTGCTCCCGGTAGCCGGGGACGAACCGGCCACAGACGAGCAGGTGTCCGACGTCGGCGGCGCCGGAATCGATCCACGCCCGCAGCGCCAGGTGCAGTCCCTTTCTCGGCTCGCAGGAGCCGAGAAAGAGGGCGGTGAATGCGGGATCGGTCCGAGCCGCTTCGGTCGCCGGTCGGAAGCGGCTTGGGTCGAAGCCGTACTGGTGCCGGGTGAGTCTGGCCGGATCGCACCCTCGGACCAGGAACGTGTCACGGACGTGATCGGATGGAACGAGCAGGAGGTCGACAGCGTCGTACTCGGCCAGCTCATGGCCGAGGCGGCTCGCGTCGCTCCGGTGCGAGGCGTTGGGAGCGAACGGGACATCGAGCGCTCGGTGGACGCGCTCGGCCACCTCGTAGGCGTTGGCGGTATGGGTGTTCGGCACCTCGCGCAGCACCGGCACGCCGGCCCGCCCGGCCGCGCCGGCGGTGTGCAGGGTGGCCGAAGGCCAGCAGTGCACCACGTCGTATCGATCGGCGTGCCTCGCCACGTGGTGGGCGACCATGCGGTCGTGGAAGTGGAGCGCCCGGTCGACGCCCATGGCCCGGTGTGGGATCCGCCGGCCCGCCACCCGAAGGGTCTCGTGCACCGGCCCCAGGTCGTCGCCGGCGACGGCCAGGCTCGTTGTCCAGACAGTGACCGGCACGCCCAGAGCGACGAGCGACCGAACCTGCCAGAGCGCGGTGGTACCGATTCCCGGCCGCCCGAGCGGGTGCGGGAAGCTGTAGAGCACACGGGGGAGCGGCGCCCCGCCCGGCCCGCTCATCGAGCCACCAGCGTGACGACTTCGCAGTCGAAGTCGGCGGTTCTCCGGCGGTCGACGATGGTGAAGTCTCCACCGTTGCGGTGCAGGATCGCCTGGAGCCCCTCGGCCGTCAGCCCGTCGTGGCACTCGACGACCGCGATCCGCACCCGGTTGATCCAGCTCGAGCAGTCCTCGAACAGCTCGAGCTCCGCACCCTCGATGTCGCACTTCAGGATGTCGATGGCATCGACGCCGGCCTCGACCAGGACGCGCTCCATGGTGACGACGGCCACGTCGCCCTCGCCGTCGTCGTGCATGGCGAAGCCGAACTCGCCGTTGGTGGTGGCCAGGCTCACCAGGCGCTCGCGTCCGCCGACGCACGCCGGGACGACCATGGCGGCGGGCACCTCGGCGAGGTTGCGACGGAGCATGGCGACGTTGCCCGGCTCGGGCTCGACGCACACCAGCCGGGCGCCTGGGAAGGACGCGTGAATCCAGCGGGCGGCCAAACCGGTGTTGGCGCCGAGGTCGACGATGGTGCGCGGCCGATCGTCGAGGGTGCCCATGGCGCGCACGAGAGGGCCGTACGCGTCGGAACCGACGAGCTCGCCGAGCACGGAGATGTCGGTGGTGTGGCTGCGCAGCCACACCGGCCCGCCGAAACCTCTCGGCGTGATCCGGCTCTCTATCGGCTGCGGGCAGACGAGCCACCCCACCTTGCTCTTGCTCAGGCGCACGCGCATGATCTGCAGGAAGCACCTTGGCGACGTGCTCGCCCGGGCGAACCCCAGGACCTCGCCGGCCCAGCCGCGCACGACGGACGCGATTCCCTTCATACCGCCACCTCCATTCGCTCCTGCTCGGCTTGTCGTTCGAACCTCCAGAGGGCGCCCGCGCAACCGAGGAGCAGGCAGAGCAGGGCGCGTGCCGTGCCGAACCCGAAGAAGTCGAACGTGGCGCTCGTAAGGAGGGCGACAAGGATCCCGGCGGCCAGGGCTTGCGCGGTGTCACGGGTCGGTCCGTCGGTGCTCCGCCGGCGGGCCCCGCGCGCGGCTCCCATGCCGACGAGCAGGAGGCCGAGGAGCGCGCAGAGCCCCAGCAGGCCGGCTTCCACGATCGTGACGAGGTACTGGTTGTCGATGAACTCGTACTCCGTCGGCACGAAGGTGCCGAAGCCCCGACCGAGCACGGGCGACTCGGCGAGAAAGGCGCCGACGTACGCGTAGTCGTTCGTGCGACCGGTGACGCTCGGGTCGACGCCGGCGTAGACGAACAGTGCCTTGATCGTGCCGAGGACGCCGGGGAACAGCAGGCGCATGGCGACGAGGTATCCCAATCCTGCCGCATAGGCGATCCGGCGGCGCTCCCGGGGCATCGACGGGAGGATCATGATGGCGACGGCGAGGATGCCGATCACCCCGGAGCGGGCCAGCGACAGCGGGATCCCGGCGGCGATGATCGCCGCCGCCCCCCACCAGGCCAGCTTCCGGCTCGTGGCGTTGAAGCCCTGCTGGATGGCGAGTGGGAGCAGCATGGCGAGGACGACGGAGAACTCGATCGCGTGGGCGGTGGTGGCCGCCACCCGCCGGAAGTCCGAACGCTTCTCGGCGAAGACCTCGGCGCCGTTGAGGGCCGTGAGGCCCGGAACCCTGATGTGCCCGGCCGGGTCGATCCCGAATGCCCCAGTGATGATGCCGGCCATCGCCAGCGCAGCGCCGGCCACGATAAGCCTCCGGATCAAGGTGTCGAACCTGGCGCGATTCGGGATGCCGTCGCAGGCGAGGAGCCCCACGCCCAGCATGGACATCGTCAGCATGAGGCCGCGGTCCGCGGCACGCGCCTCGATGTCGCCCAGCGGCCGCAGCTGGGCGGCGGCGAGGCTGGCCAGGTTGACCGCACCGAAGACGAAAAGGGCGATCCGGACCGGCTGACGCCCCGGACTGGCCTGTGAGGAAGGGAGGATGCGGCCGCCCATCCAGAGGACGAAGCACCCGAGCCCGAACAGCAGCGCCGGCGACCCCGCGCTCTTGAGCGGTCCCAGCACCAACCGGCTGGGGATGGCGAAGAGCATCACGACGAGGACCGTGAGCAGCGTCACGACGTCGCTCCCCGGACGCAGGAGCACCCAGGCCGTGAAGCCCACCATCAGCAGCAGGAGCGGCACCAACGGATCGACCAGGACGGCGCCGGCGACCGCCAGGGCGATGGCGGCGATCGCGGCGGCCACCAGCAGCCCGGTGGGGCGCCACCCGGCCCGCGCCGGGGGCGGCGGCGGCGGCCGCTCGGTCGTGAGCACGGGCTCAGTCCTCGCTGTCGGGATGCAGCCGCTTGGCCCGGGTGGGCCGCGAAGCGGCGGCTTTGGGCGCCGGCTGGGCGGCCCGTCGGGCCGGCGTGGCCGGGCCGGCCCCGTTCGCCGTGCCCGTCGGGCTGGTCGACCTGGCTCGACGGATGGCATCCGGCTGAGCGGCGGGCCTGAGGGACCGTTTGGCGGTCGTGCCGACCGGCGGCGCCGCCGGCGCGCCGACCTCGAGGGCGGCCCGCTGGACGGGGCGCGGCGCAGGGTCGGGCGCAGGTGTGGAGGGTTGCGTAGCGTCGGGCGCAGGTGAGGAGGGTTGCGGAGGGTAGGGCTGCCCCCCGTACGCCGCCGGCGGGTAGGGCTGTTGCTGCGGGTAGGCCTGCGAGGGGTAGGCCTGCGGGGGGTAGGCCTGCGGAGGGTAGGGCTGCGGCGGGTACTGCTGCGGCGGGTACTGCTGCGGGTAGGGGTTGCTCGGAACCGGGGCTTGCGGCGGCGCCTGATCGGTGAAGCGCCGGAGGTGGGGTTCCGGCGCCCGGCGCCGCTCCTTGCCGGCGGCGATGCTCTCCAGCGCCATCGCGAGAGCGCACGCGACCGCGGACCCGAAGATGACGATGACGATCATGATCCGGTACTTGCTCCCCATGAGGGGTGTCGCCTCGATGGGGGAGCTGAGGATCTGGGCGGTAATGAAGGCGGCAGTCGCTCCCCCGCGCTTCTGGACGTCCAGCAGCTCCTGACCGAGCAGCTCCGTGAGCCTGTGGAAGTCGCCCATGGCGGTGGCCGCGGCCTCGGAGTCCGTCGCCAGCACCAGGATGACGCCCCCGCCCCGCGCGCTGATCTCGACGTCGAAGTCCTTGCCGATCCCTGCGTCCCTGGCCCTGATGGCGAAGGACTGGCTGTTCACGGAGCTGAGAAGGGCTTCAGCGGCGACCCCCGACCCCGCCTGGGCGAAGGGGTTGCTGCCGTCACCCGGAGCCGGCGACAGCAGGATCATCGTGCCCGACGCGCGATAGCTCGGCGGGATGATGAACGAGGCCGCCGCCGCCCCGGCGACCGTCAGGACCACGACGATCGCGACGACGTGCCATTGCCGGCGGAGAACACCCAGGAGCGCAGGAAGGTCCACGTCGGCCTACCGGCGACCGACGGCGGGACCGGCGGTCGACGAGGTGACGGCGTGCTCGGTCATACCCTGCTGAGGCCGGCGAACCCGTTTTGATACATGGCTGCCAGGGGCCGCGTCGGGAACCCACTAGGCGACGAGCAACTCAGCCGAGATTGCCCGTGCGCCGAGAAGGTCGCCGATCTCCACCCGGTACTCCGGGTTCATCACGATGACCACATCGGGAGGCTCCATCTCGTCGGGCGTCACGACCCGCTGGCCCGTCCCGGGGATGTGCCGGCCCGCCTTGCGGGGGTTGATGTCGACCACCTGCTCGACGTCGCGGCCGGCCTCGAGCAGGTTCAGGAACGTCGTCCCTTTGGACCCCGCGCCCCAGACCGCCACCCGGCGGCCGGAGCCCACGAGCTGGTCGAGCAGGCTGTTCCAGCGGTCGATCTTCTCGCTTGCGCGCGCAGGGAAGGCGCGAACGTCACTTTCCAGAGCGTGGCCGCTGCCGGCCGGCGCCGACGGCTCGGCGGCCGCCTCCGCCTCCACGCAGAGGAACTGGCCCCCGAACTCGGTCCACGACCGATCGGGCCGGTACCCGGTCCGGCGTAGCAGTGCGTCCATCGCCGGGGTGGAGAAGTACGAGCAGTGCTCGTAGATGAGATCCCAGATGCCGAGGTCCCGGAAGGTGTACGTGGCGTCGGGCACTTCGACGTAGACCGCGGCGTGGCTGCCGGCGCCCAGCCCCTCCCGGACATCGGCGAGCAGCTGCCTTGGATGAGCGACGTGTTCGAGCACGTGGCGGACGCAGACCAGGTCGGCGGGCAAGGCGCCGTGGACCGACGGTGCGTAGATCTCACGAACCACCTCGAAGCCCGGCCCACCGTTCCCGTCGTGACTGGGATCGAAGCCCAACCCCAGGGCGCCGCCCTGTTCATGCAACATCGAGAGGAACTCGCCCCGCCCACACCCGATCTCGGCGACAAGCCTGCCACGGAGGCCGTACCTCTCGACGAGATGGTCGACGAGGTCCCGGGCATAGTCCTGGAATCGGGGCGAGCAGTGCAGGGAGTTCTCGTATCCCGGTGCGTACTCGACGAGCCGGGGGTCGAAGGAGACGTTGTGAATCAGGCCGCACCGACTGCACCTTGAGAGGAGCATGTCGCCCTGCGGCGCTTGGACCGCTTCGGCCGCCGACGGCCAAAGGACGTTGCAGTGGACCGGGATTCCCGAGATCGCATAGAACGGCTCGGGTAGTTCCGTGTCGCAGACCGGGCAGTCCAGGACGGGCAGGGAAGTCACCGCCGCCCACCGCTGCCGACGAGTTCGGCCCCACTCCTCTCGGCCTCCTCAAGCCGCTGACGCAGGCAGGCGAGTGCCCGCTGACGGGTCGGGCCAATGCTGCCGATCGGGATGTGGAGGATCTCTGCGACCTCCACGTACTTGATCGGCGGGTCGGCGTTGAGCATGCCGAGGAGCACCTGGTAGCGATCCGGGAGTCGCCGGAAGGCGTCCACGACGGCTCGGTCCCGCTCATGGGCCAGCAGCTGGGTGTCGACGGCCCGGGCCGAGCGGTCGACGGAATCGAACAAGACATCGTCGCTCGGGAGGGGCACGCTCCGGCTCGCCGAACGGAGAACGCGGAGGCACTCACGCCGCGTGGTGGTCGCTAGCCACGCCGCCAGCCGCTCGGGCTCCTTGACGCCGTCGAGGTGCTCGACCAGCCGTAGCCACGTCACCTGGGCCACGTCTGCGGCATCCGACGGGTTCAACCCATGAGACCGTGCGACAGACCAGATGAGCCCGCCGAAGAAGTCGACGAGGTCGTCCCAGGCTTCCTGGCTTCCCTCCCTCGCCTCCCACAACCGAGCTGCCACTTGGGCTTCGCTCAGGCGCCGCTTCTTGTGTGACTCCATGGACAACAGAGTCCGCCGCCCAAGCCAACGCACCACCAACGGAAGGACAACTTGTGGCAAATGTGTCTCTCTCACGTCAGAGTGAGAACTCTCGCAGTGCAAGGGTCGATATGTGGGCGCCGATGGCCAGCGACGAGGTGGCGGCCGGCGAGGGAGCGTTCCTGACCTCGATCACATCGGGGGTGCCCACGATGGAGAAGTCGTCCACGAGCCGACCGTCGCGCCGTACCGCCTGCGCGCGCACGCCGCTCGGGCCGAAACTGAGGTCCGAGGCGCTGATCGCCGGCAGGTAGCGGCGGATCTGGCGGGCGTAGGCACGCGTGACCACATCCCGCCAGACCTCTGCGGCACCCAGCCGCCAGTGGCGTCGTGCCAGCCGCCAGAAGCCGGCGTACCCCATGGTGGAGGCGACGTCGCCGAGGTCGACGTCGGTCCGCCGGTACCCCTCTCGCGCGAGGGCCAGGACCGCGTTCGGCCCGGCCCAAACCGCACCGTCGATCCTTCGGGTGAGATGCACGCCGAGGAACGGCAGCGCCGGGTCGGGCACGGGATAGATGAGGGCCCGCACCAGGTGGGCGGCCTCGGCACGGAGGGTGTAGTAGTCGCCCCGGAAAGGCAGCACCCGCGTGTCGGCGGGTGGGCCTGTGCGCAGCACGCGATCCGATTGGAGGCCGGCGCACGTGATCACGTGGCGCGTCCGTAGCTCGCCGGCGCCGGTCCGTAACGTCATGACGCCATTGCGTGATCCGAGCCCCTCGACGGGCTGACCCAGGAGGAGCGTTCCGCCCCTTTCGACGACCTCCCCGGCCAGGGCCTGGGCGATGCGCTCGAAGTCGACGACCGCCGTCTCGGGCACGTGGAGGGCCCGGGCGCCGGCGGCATGCGGCTCCACGTCACGGAGTCCTGCCGGGCCCAGCAGTGTGGCGCCCGCCACACCGTTGGCCTCCGCCCCTTCCTTCAACGCCGCCAGCCGGTCGAACTCGCCTGCGTGGGTGGCAACGATCAGCTTGCCGCACCGTTCCACGGGCACCCCATGCGTGGCCGCGAACTCCTCCAGCTCCGCCTTGCCCTGCCGGCAGAGCCGCGCCTTCAGGGACCCGGGACGGTAGTAGACGCCGGAATGCAGGACGCCGGAGTTGTGGCCCGTCTGGTGGGCGGCGACCCTGTCCTCCTTGTCGACGATGGCGATGTCGATGTCCGGCCGGGCCTGCAGCAGCTTGTAGGCCGTGGCCAGACCGACGATCCCGGCCCCGACCACCACCACGTCATGTGGACCATCCCTCGCCCGGCGAGCGACGTCGCTCATGCCGCCCTCGGATCGATCTCGCCCGCCGGCGGCGCGCTGGCCGCCGCCGGCGCCAGCAAACTGGGCAGCTGCGGTATGGGGCCGAGCAGTTCCCGGTACACGGCGACGTAGATCGGCGCCTGGTGCTCCCATGCCAGGGCCTCGACCACCCGCTGCCGGCCCGTCCGGCCCATGGCCGCCCGCCGCTCGGGGTCGTCGAGCAGGCTGACGATCTCCTTGGCGTAGGCGGCGACATCGCCATCTCGTACGTAGGTCGCGGCGCCGGCGGCCGAGACGTGGGTCTCCTTCAGGTCGAAGGCCACCACCGGCAGCCCGAACGCCATGTACTCGACGGTCTTGTTCATGGTCGAGAGGTCGTTGAACGCGTTCTTCGGGTCGGGCGACAGGCCGACGTCTGCCGTCGACAGGTACTCGCGAACTTCGTCATCGCCGACTCGTCCGGTGAAGGTGACGAAATCGTCCAGCCCGTCGTGGTGGGCCTGGGTCTGGAGTTCCTCGAGGCAGTCGCCGAAGCCGAGGATGGCAAAGTGGCAGTCGCGGCGGCCCATCTCGTGGACGATGACGTGCGCGGCATCGAGCACTGCGTCGACCCCGTCCTGAGGTCCCATGATGCCGAGGTAGCTGCACAGGAACGGCTTCCCGGCTTTCAGCTCCGGAACGGGCGCCACCCGGGTCAGCCGCCGGAGGTCGGGCCCGGAGCGGACGACAGTGACCGTTTCCGGTCGCCGGCCACCACGGCTGATGGCGATGTCGCGGTAGGACTCGTTTGTGGAGATGACGTGGTCGGCGAGCCGGAAGGTGGCGCGCTCCAGCAGTTTCAGGGTCCGGAGGAGCAGATTGCCGTGTGTGCCGAACCGGGCCGTGTAGATCTCCGGGCACAGGTCGTGGTGGTCGAACACGAACCGCACACCGAGGGGTCGGAAGAGAGCGGCTAGGGCGAAGTACGTGTCCGGCGGGTTGCACGCCTGGATGACGCCGAAGCCGGCTCGCCGGTACTCCCTGACGGCCAACCGGGCCGTCCGTAGCCAGCAGTAGGCGAATTCGTACAGGTAGCCGCGCACGCCCTCGGCGGCGGGCGGCGGCGGGTACTTGTGGATCCGTACGCCGTCGAGCACCTCGAAGGGCGGGTCACCGGGCCCCATGGGACAGATCACCGAGACCCCGTAGCCGGCGCCGCGAAGGGCTTGGCATTCCAGCCAGACGCGTCGGTCGAGAGGGACGGGGAGGTTCTGCACGACGATGAGGACCCGCTGCGGGAGGCGCTTCCGCTGTCTGTGGGAACGAAGGATGAGAAGCGGTCCCATTCAGTCCTGCCCCTGCGCCTGCACGGTCAGCCCGTGTTGCGCGTCGACCAGGTGTCGCCCGTAGAGGGCGGTTGCCTGCCACGGGGCGAGGCTGGTCCCCACCTCGGGGAGGTGCGCCGGCGAGCCGGTGAGACGGCGGCGGCCGATCACCGCGGGCAGTGTCAGCGCCAGGATGGCGAGGTCACGCCGCACGGTCAGGGCCTCGACGTACTCGCAGTCGAGGCGCTCGTACTCCTCGAAGCTCGCGCTGTCTCGGGCCTTGATCTGCCAGAGGCCCGTGATGCCGGGACGGACCCGCTGGCGGGTAACCCGCAGCTCCGTACCGAACTGGGCGGTCTCGGTGGGCAGCGCCGGCCGGGGGCCCACCAGGCTCATGTCGCCCCTGAGTACATTCAGCAGTTGGGGCAGCTCGTCGATGCTCGAGTTGCGGAGGAAGCGACCCAGCCTGGTGACCCGCGGGTCGTGGGTCAGCTTGAAGAGGGGGCCCTGGCGCTCGTTCTGGCTCTGGAGCTCTCCGAGCATCCTCTCGGCGCCCTTTACCATCGTTCGGAACTTGAGGATCGTGAAGGTCCTCCCGCCCCGGCCCACCCGTGCCTGACGGAACAGAATGGGCCGGCCGTCGCTGATCAGCAGGGCCACTGCGACGGCTGCCATCACGGGGATGGTGAGCACGATCGCGACCAGGCTCCCGGCCACATCGATCAGACGCTTGCACGCGAGCACGGCCCGCTGGCTTCGAATGGCGACGCTGGGGGGAAACTCGGAGTGAGGCATCGGGCTACCCTTTCTGGTGGCTTCCGCCGAGCTGTTTTGACGCTCGCCCGAAGAGTGGTAGGGGGACAACAACCCCCACTCCACCCGCACCCAACGCTCACCCAACCCTCGGAACGCCTGTTCGACCGCGGGGTTTTTGCCCGCGTCGAAGAGAGCCGCTGCCTACAGCGGCTCAGGGCTCGAAGCTGTAGCCGACGCCTCGCACGGTCCGGATCCGTTGCGGATGGGCCGGGTCGTCCTCGATCAGGTGACGGACACGCCGAACGTGCTCGGTAACCGTGCCGGGGTCCTGCCACTCAGCGGAAGAGCCCCAGACCTTGTCCAGCAGCTCGCCTCGCGTGAACACGTGTGAGGGCGATGACGCCAGGAAGGCCAGCAGGTCGAATTCCTTGGTCGTCGTCGAGACAGCTCGGCCGCGGACCGTCAGCTTGCGGCTCTCGATGTCGAGGCTGAGGCCGTCGAACTCCAGCTTCGGCGGATGCTCGGTGCCCCCCTTGCGTCGGAGGACGGCGGTGATCCGGGCCACGAGCTCCGCGGGGGAGAACGGCTTCACGATGTAGTCATCGGCGCCGAGGCGCAGCCCCATCACCCGGTCGGCCTCCTCGCCCCGCGCCGTCACCATGATCACCGGGATGTCGCCGGCGCGGCGCAGCTCGGCGAGGAGGTCGAGACCGTCCCGGCCGGGCATCATCACGTCGAGTAGCACCATGTCGGGCCGGTGGCGACGGATGGCATCCAGGGCCGAGCTCGCGTCTTCGGCTTCCTGGGCGTGGAACCCGTCCAAGGCCAGGTACATCGTGAGCAACATCCGGACGTCGGCGTCGTCGTCCACGACGAGGACGTTGGGGCCGGTGGTCGCCGAACCCGGGTTGGGCTTACGGGCCGGCGCCGCATGGTCGGTCCGCCACCGCCGCGCCGTCGTTGTGGATCCGCCTACCCCGGCCCCAACGGGCTGCAGTCGGCGCTCGGACGTATCTGTCATCGCGTGATCCTGGCGCACTGAAGCCAAACCAATCTCTACGGATGGACAACATCCGGACAACGAAGGGGCGAACGCGCTACTGGCGGGAGGAAAACATGGCCCCGACGGTCCCCGGGCCGGTGTGGGCCCCGACGCTGGGCCCGATCACGTAGCGGACCACCTCGCAGACCTCCTGCGCCTTCCGCAGCCGCTCCTCCAAGGCCTCGACCAGGGGCACCGTGCCCGCATCGGAGACGCCGACTCCGACGCGGAGCGACACGCCGCCGGCCCGGATGAACCCGGCCATGACCTCGGCGGCCTCCTCCGAGTCGCGGCAGCGGCCGACCTCGCGCATCACTCCGCCGGCCAGGGTGAGCACCGGGATGGTGCTCGACGACGCCGGCACGTCGGCGGCCAGGCGGCCGCCGGCCCGGGCCAGGTCGAGCGCCCCGACCACGAACACGTTCCCGACGGTGGCGCCCACCCCTTCCGCCGCCGCCGCCGCCTCTTCGAGTGTCGCTCCTGCTGCGATCGCCTCCGCCGCCTCCCACAGGCACAGGGAGACGGCGAAGGAGGCGGTGCCGGTGTCGACGATGCGGACGGGAACCGGTGCGACCTGGCTGGCCAGGCGGGCCGAGTTCACCGTGCCTGACACCGATGAGCCGATGTGGATGGACAGGATCTGGGTGGCGCCGCTCGCGGCGACCGCCTCGTAGGCCTCGGCGAAGCGGCCGGGGCTGGGCTGGGCGGTCGAGACCACGGGACGCCGGCTCTGGAACCGGGCGTAGAACTCGCCGGCGTCGAGGTCGACGCCTTCCAGGTACTCCTCGCCGTCGATCGTGACCGAGAGGGGGACGACCTCGACGCCGTACCGGTCGGCCAGTTCGGGCGGGATCTGGGAGTTCGAGTCCGTCACTATGCCGATCAAGACTTCGTGCCGATCAAGACTTCGTGCCGATCAAGACTTCGTGCCGATCAAGACTTCGTGCCGATCACGGCCTGATGTCGGCCGTCAGGAACTTGTACATGATCACCGCGCTGCTGAGAGCGGCCGAGACGGGGAGGGCGGCGGTCGGCGCCGGCCCCCAGCCGTTGGGCCACCCCTTCCGCCACCACAGCACGCCGGCGGTGACCCAGGTGGCCGACGCCACCGCCGTCCCCGGCAGCGTGCGGCCCGTGAACTTGCCCACCGCCCAGGCCACGCCGAGGTCGAAGGGCAGGTAAGCCGGGAACGTGGCCGCGCACTGACCGAGGCTGACGGCGACGCCCTTCCCACCGCGGAAGCCGTTCCAGACCGGCAGGCAGTGGCCGACGACGGCGGCGGCGCCGGCCACGTGGGCCCCGCTGGCGCCGGCCAGGCGCCGGCCGGCGGCGCAGGCCAGCGCCCCCTTGGCCGCGTCGGCGGCGAGGATCCCCCAGCCCCACGCCGGCCCCAGGACACCCATTGCGTTGACCGCTCCGGGGTTGCCGGTGCCGGCGTCGCGCAGGTCGGTCTGGCCTCCGGTGGCGATGCGGGCGGCCGTGTCGGCACAGGGAACCGTGCCGATCAGGTAGCCGGCGGCGGCCGAGGCCAGGGCGGCGATCACCCCCCCGAGCGTAGATGCCGGCCGGCGTGGCCTACCTTCGGGTCATGCGGATGCGGGTGGTGCTCGGGCTGGTGGCGGCGCTCGCTCTCGCCGCGTGCTCGTCCGGCGGCGCCGGGGCGCCGGCCTCCGCCGGCGACCGCTTCCAGTTCGCGGTCATCGGCGATTACCCCTACACGCCCGAGGACGTTCCCAAGTTCGACCGCCTGATCGACGCCATCAACGCCGAGGCGCCGGCGCTGGTCCTGCACGTGGGCGACATCTCCAACGTGGCCTGCACCGACGCGGCCCTGAACACCAGCCTTGCCGCCCTCGGCCGCTTCGCCATGCCGGTCGTGTACACGCCGGGCGACAACGAGTGGACCGACTGCGAGGGGGCCGGCGCCGACCCGCTGGAGCGACTCGGGCGGGTCAGGCGGCTGTTCTTCCCCACCGACCAGTCCCTCGGCCGGCGCACCCTCACCGTCACCCGCCAGAGCGCCGAGTACCCCGAGAACTCCCGGGTCTCCGTCAGCGACGTCACCTTCGTCGCCGTCCACCAGGTCGGGAGCAGCAACGGGACCGGTCGCAGCCCGGAGGGCGACGCCGAAGCTGCGGCACGCTCCGACGCCGGCGCGGCGTGGGTCCGGGCCGGGTTCGAAGCGGCGGCCGCCAGCCGGGGGATCGTCGTTTTCTTCCAGGCCGACCCGAACTTCGACCTGTACCGGGTGGGTGTGCACAACGTCCACACCCCGTTCCTGCGCAACATCGAGCGGGAGGCGATCCTGTACGGCAAGCCCGTCCTCCTCGTCCACGGGGACACCCACCTCTTCCGGGTCGACAAGGCCCTGGTCAGCTCCGGTAGCGGCAGGCCGATCGAGAACGTCACCCGCCTGGAGAACTTCGGCGAGCGCGAGGTCCACTGGAGCCGGGTCACCGTCGACCCCGCCGGCCCCGAGCTGTTCATCGTCACCCCCGGGATCGTCGCCGCCAACGTCGTCCCCCATCCGGTGCCGCCCCGATGAGGGTCCAGGTCGACGAGGGGGTGGCGCTCGAGTGCGACATCCGGGCCGGCGGCGCCGGCGTCGGGTTCCTGCTGGTCCACGGGCTGTCCTCGAACCGTCGCCTGTGGCAGGGCTCGGCGGCGCGCCTGCACGAGCTGGGCCATCCCGTCGCCACCGTCGACCTCCGGGGTCACGGCCGCAGCGACAAGCCCGACCACGGCTACGACTTCGCCACCATGGGCTCCGACCTGCTCCGGGTGCTCGACGCGGTTGGGTTCGACGCCGCGGTGCTGGCTGGCCAGTCGACGGGCGGGAACATCGTGGTCGACCTGGCCGCCCGCGCACCCGAGCGGGTGGCCGGGGTGGCGGGGATCGACGGTGGCGCCCTGGAGCTGGCCCGCCAGTTCCCGGAGTGGGAGCGCTGCAAGGTCGCATTGGCGCCCCCGCCGCTGGTCGGGACGCCGGCGGCGAGGATCGAGGGCTGGATGCGCCATGCCCATCCCTCGTGGTCGGACTGGGCGATCGAGGCCAGCATGGCCAACTTCGAGCACCGGCCCGACGGCACGGTCCGCCCCTGGTTGAGCCTCGACAACCACTTGCGCATCCTCCGGTCGCTGTGGGAGCACAGGCCGTCGATCGTCATCCCGAAGCTCGACGTCCCCGTACTCCTGGTGATGGCCGACACGGGCGACGAGTGGGCGCAGCAGAAGCGGGGCATCGCCGAAGAGCTGGCCGGGCAGGTCCGGGTCGAGTGGTTCTCGCCCGGCGACCACGACCTCCACGCCCAGCACCCGGTCGAGCTCGCCGACCTCCTGCATGCAAGTTTCTAAAAATGCATGGAGCGGTCTAAGATGACGACGATGGCACGGCTGCTGGTCATCATGGGCTCCGGCGAGACCAGCCCGACGATGAGCAAGGTCCACCGGGACCTGCTCGACCGGGTCGGCCCGGGGACGGCTGTCATGCTCGACACCCCGTTCGGCTTCCAGGAGAACGCCGACGACATCTCGTCCAAGGCCCTGGCCTATTTCAAAGGCAGCGTGCAGCGCGAGCTCGTGGTGGCGTCGTTCCGCGACGCCGAGGGGGCCGACCCGCTGGCGTACGAGACCACCCTGGCCCGGCTGCGCGAGGCGGTGTACGTGTTCGCCGGCCCCGGGAGCCCGTCGTACGCCTTGGCCCAGTGGTCGGGGAGCCAGGTGCCGGCGGTGCTGAACCAGAAGCTGCGCGCCGGCGGCTGCGTCACCTTCGCCAGCGCCGCGGCCTGCACCCTCGGGCCGTTCGCCCTGCCGGTCTATGAGATCTACAAGGTGGGCGACCGGGTGCGGTGGCTGGAAGGCATGGACCTCTTGGCCGAGGCCGGCGTGCCGGCGGTCGTCGTCCCCCACTTCAACAACGCCGAGGGCGGCAACCACGACACCCGCTACTGCTACATGGGCGAGCGCCGGCTCACCCTCCTCGAGGCCATGCTCCCCGACGACGTGTTCATCCTGGGCGTCGATGAGCACACGGCGTGCATCCTGGATCTCGACGCCGGGACAGCCACGGTGGCCGGTCTGGGCGCGGTGACCGTGCGCCGGCGGGGGCGCATGACCGCGCTGGCGACGGGCACCACGCTGCCCATCGCCGAGCTGGCGGGTGCGGCGCCGGGCGAGCCGGCGCCGGCTGTCGTTGTCACGCCGGCTGCGGCGGGTGGCGCCGGCACCGATCCGCTTATCGCCGACATCGCCCGATTCGAGCAGGCCTTCGACGCCGCGCTGGGGGCCGGCGATGCGCCGGCGGCGGTCAAGGTCGCCCTCGAGCTCGACGACCTGCTGTGCGACTGGTCGAACGACACGACGCAGTCCGACCTGATGGATCGCGGCCGGGCGGGCCTCAGGGCGATGATCGTCCGCCTGGGCGAAGCGGCCGAGGTCGGCCTGCGTGACCCCCGGGAGGCGGTGGGCCCTCTCGTCGACGCCCTGCTCGACGCCCGCCGCCAGGCCCGCGCCGGCGGCCGCTGGGCCGACGCCGACAGCGTGCGGGATCGCCTGCTCGCCGCCGGCGTCGAAGTGCGCGACACCGCCGAGGGCACCGAGTGGCAGCTACGATGAGGGTCCCGCAGGGACCGGCCCCCATCGTCTAGCGGCCCAGGACACCGCTCTTTCAAGGCGGCAGCACGGGTTCGAATCCCGTTGGGGGCGCCGGAAAACCGCAGTTCAGAGCAGGTCTGGCCTGCGGTGCGGCAGCGGGGCAGCTCCTGGGAGCTGCGGGTCTACGCCGGTCGCGACGTCGTGAGCGGCCGCAAGCGCTGGGTCACCAAGACCGTCCGCGGCGGCAAGTGTCGGGAGGCCCACGGGCGCTCACCGCCATGTTGGCCGACAACGACCGGGGGGCGCACAACCACACCAACGCCACCGTCGGCGAGCTGCTGGAGGAGTGGTTCGCGCTGGCCGGCCCGGGCTACTCGCCCAAGGGCGCCCGGGAAACGCGGGCGTTAGGAACCGCAACCTGCGCCCGTTCCTCGGCAACGTGCCCCTGTCCAAGCTCGGCGCCGCCGACATCGACCGCTTCTACCGTGGCCTGCGGGAGAAGGGCGGGCGCGCCGGCCGCCCGCTGGCGCCGGCAACGATCCGTCGGGCCCACGGCATCCTCCACCGCGCCCTCCTGGCCGCCGCCACCGGGGCCCGTCGCAGCGAACTGATCGCGCTGCGGTGGCCCGACCTCGACCTCGACAAACGGACCGTGTGGATCTCGCGAGGGATCGTCCTCGGCAACGACGGGCTGGTGGAGAAGGACACCAAGACCCACGCCGCTCGCCGGGTGTCCCTCGACCGGACCACGGTGGCGGCCATGACCGCACACCGTGCCCGGGCTGAGGAGCGCGCCCGGCTGTGTGAGCACGATCTGGACTGCCGGGCCTTCGTGTTCAGCAACGAGGTCGACGGCTCTGAGTGCTGGTACCCCGACTCGGTCAGCCGGGCCTTCGCCCGCTTGTGCCGCAAGGCCGGGATCAAGGGCGTGCGCATGCACGACCTCCGCCATTACGTCGCCACCAGGCTGCTGTCGGAGGGCGTCGACGTCCGTACCGTCGCCGGCCGTCTCGGCCACCGCAACGCATCCACGACATTGAACGTCTACTCACACTTCCTCCCCGAGGCCGACCGCGAGGCCGCCGACCTCCTCGGCCGCATCTTCGACGACGCGCTCTCGGAGGTAACCGAACCTCCGCCGGCCGAGGAGGACCAAGATTGACGCTCGGCGCGCCTCGTGAAGCCGGTCGAAGGAGCGGACGCGATCGTCCTCAGCCTCTGTTCCGAGGAAGGGACTCAATGGCGAGGCAGCGAATGACGGGCTCGACCTCGCTGATCCGGTAGTACGCGACTACGGCCACCAGGGTGTTGCCCGCACCCGGTATCTCAGCGAACCAGCCGGACCAGCCCGGCCGGTCGAGAGCTGACTCGCGTTCGGCTCCCCCGAAGGGGTCAGAACGGAGGCCACGAACCCATCGATTGACCGGCTTGCGCCACTCGCTCTGGGGTTGGGTGGCGATCCAGTCCGACGATGCACGGGCCGAAGCCACGAAGCTCCCACTCGGCGGGCAAGGTGCAGGACTACTGTGCCAAGTCTTCGCCGAGCAGCCGAGCGATCTCATCCATGTCGTCGGGTACACCAGGGTCGGTTCGGGCGAGTTCGACGTTGCGTTCGAGCCGTTGCTTGCGCTCGGGATCGGCCTGGATCACTCGCCAGTACCACTCCCGGCGAGCGCTCGCCGCGGTCGTTTCCGGCTCGCTCATCGCTCCCCAGCAGTCGGAAGGCCGGCCGGCCATACCGCTGTGAGGATGTCGACCGTCGGGTCGAGGGGCACGCGGAACACCGTCGCTCCGTCGATCCCGTGCTCGCCTAGCCAGTTCACAACGTCGTACGGGTTGTCAGCGTCGATCAGAACTCGCTCGTCCTTCTGACCCACATAGCGCCCTCGGTAGGGCCGCAAGATGTCGGCACCGGCCTTGCGGCGCGCCTCGACTTCCGGGCGGACTTTCGGCACGGGCAGGCGGATCACCTGACGCATCGATCCAGTATGACGCGGTGGGCGTGGGCCGCGAGCAGGCGAAGGGTGTCGAAGTCGATGTCCTCAAGGCCCCGAAAGGTGATGCTGGCGGACCCGACCTTGACCTTGCCGAGGCGGTCGGCATACTGACGGCCGAGGTTCCGGCCGTCCTCGACGGCATTGACGTAGAGGCTGAAGTGGCGGGCCAGCCCCGATCACGAACCAGTCGACCGGCGGGCCCTTGGGCCGGGGCTGGACGAGATCCCCGTAGCCGATGATTTCCTGATGGGTGCCACCCCACTTGGTGCCCGCCCCACCGGTCGGCTCATGCGGGATCGCCTCCCAATTGCCGCCACTGGAGAGGCCTGCTGCACGCTACCGCTCAGATGGGAGTGAAATCTCGTGCCGCGATGAAGTCGGGGCGTGGCCTCGCGGCCGAGAACGGGTCGACGAGAGTGTTCTCGACGCTGTTGTAGACGAAGAACACGTTGCTCCTCGGGTACGTGGTGATGTTGCTGTTGGACCCGTGCATGGCGTTGCAGTCGAAGGCGACGACAGATCCGGCCGGACCGATCTGCGCCGCCAGCTCACCACCGGCCCGCTCCGAGAGAACCCGGAGACTGTCACTGTCCGGGGTACCGATCTCCTGGGCGCGTAGGGATTCCTTGTAGTTGTCATCCGGCGTCTCGCCCACGCAGCTGACGAAGGTGCGGTGCGACCCCGGGATCACGAGCAGGGGACCGTTGTGCGGAAGGTTCCGGGTGAGGGCGACGGAGAAGCTGATCGCCCGCATGCGGGGCATGCCATCCTCGGTGTGCCAGGTCTCGAAGTCGGAGTGCCAGAAGAAGCCCTGCCCGTGGATCGCCGGCTTGAAGTTCACCCGGCTCTGGTGCAGATAGACGTCGCTACCGAGGATCTGTCGGGCGGCGCCGGCGAGCCGCTCGTCTCCGGCCAGCCGGCGCATGGTGTCCTCGAGGCGGTGGACCTCGAACACGGACCGCACCCGTTCACTCTTCGGCTCGATGATCGTGCGCTCGGACTGCCGCACGTCGGGGCGCCGGGCGATGCCCTCGGCCGCCGCGAGGAACTGCTCGACCTCGGCAGCGTCGAACAGGCTGTCCATCAGGAGTAGGCCGTCACGGTCGAAGCGGTCAAGCTGCCCATGGTCGAGCGGCCCTCCCTCGGTCCCGCCCCAGACAACCGGATCCTGGCGGTCGAGGAGCGCAGGCCGGGACCCGACCCGCGACGGGTAGCGATCGGTCGTGTTCGTCATTGTCATGCCCTGGCCTCCGCTGCCGGCGGTGTGGTCAGAAGGGGGTAGGAGCCGTCGTCCTCGTGGACCTCCCCGCCGGTGAGGGGCGGGCTGAACACGCATATCATCCGAAGATTCGTGTCGGCGCGCAGCTCATGTCGCTCGTGTCCGTCCAGGCAGTAGAGCGTCCCGGGCCCGACCCGGTGGGAATCGCCGGTCTCCCGGTTGGTAAGCAGCCCTTCCCCCTCGATGCAGTACACCGCCTCGACGTGGTGGCGGTACCACATCGAGGTCGTCGTGCCGGCGTGGAGAAGCGTGTCGTGAAACGAGAAGCCGATACCGTCGCCGGCCAGGAGGAGGCGCCGGCTGCGAAACGTCGCCGCACGCACGTCGCGCTCGGTGCCGGCGATCTCGTCGAGGTGGCGCAGGATCATGCCACTACCTCCGAAACATCGCCCGGCGCCAACCTTCGCTCCACGTGGAGAGCCGCGGCGATGGCCTCGTCGAGGATCAGCAGCCCCCGCTCGAGGTGATCCTCGTCGATGTTGAGGGCAGGCAGGACCTTGAGCACATTGCTCTCACATCCCGACGTCTCCATTATGAGCCCTCGTTCGAAGGCGGCAGTCACGACCCCCTCGACGACGCCGGCGTCGGCACACGCCAGGCCGTGGATCAAGCCACGACCGCGCTCGGTCCCTTCCAGCTCCGGGTACGCCGTCCGGAGGGCTTCGAGCACCGCGGACACCCGTGCGCCCTTACTGGCGACAGACCTGGAGAGCCGGTCGTCCTCCCAGAAACTCAGGGCCTCCGTAGCAGTGACGAACGCCGGGTTGAGGCCCCGGAAGGTGCCGTTGTGCTCCCCGGGCTCCCACACGTCGAGCCCGGGCCGGAAGAGCGTGAGGGCGAAAGGCAGGCCGTAGCCCGACAACGACTTCGAGAGGCAGACGATGTCCGGAATGATCCCCGCCGGCTCGAAACTGAAGAACGGGCCGGCACGTCCGCAGCCCATCTGGACATCATCGACGACGAGGAGCACCTCGTGGCGGCGGCACACATCTGCCAGCCGCCGCAGCCAGTCGTGGCTGGCCACGTTGATCCCACCTTCGGCCTGGACCGTCTCGACGACGACGGCGGCGGGGTGGTCGAGCCCGCTTCCGCTGTCCTGGAGGTACGCCTCGATCACCTGGGTCGTGTCGAGGTCCTCCCCCAGGTACCCGTCGAAGGGCATGCTGGCGCCGGCGCTGAGCATGAGACCGGCGCCGTCGCGCTTCATCGAGTTCCCCGTGATCGACAGGGAGCCGAGCGTCATTCCGTGGAAGGAGTTGGTGAAGGCCACCACCCGCTGGCGCCCGGTGACCTTGCGGGCGAGCTTGAGCGCAGCCTCGACCGCCGTGGTCCCCGCCGGCCCAGGGAACTGCACCTTGTAGTCGAGCCCGCGGGGCCGAAGGATCACCGTCTCGAACCGCTCGAGAAACGCCTCCTTCGCCTCCGTCGCCATGTCGAGGCTGTGAGTCACCCCGTCTCCGGCGATGTAATCGATCAGGGCGGCCTTGAGCCGCGGGTGGTTGTGGCCGTAGTTGAGCGCGCCGGCGCCGCTGAAGAAGTCGACGTACTCAACCCCCTCGTCGTCGTAGAGAAGGGAGCCTTCGGCGCGGCTGAATGTTGCGGGCCAGGAACGACAGTACGACCTGACCTCCGACTCGAGTCGGTTGCTGAAAATCACTGCGGAACGACACTCCTTGTCATGGGATTGGACCCACCCGGTAGGCCACCTCGGCTTCATGGCCATCCGGGAAGAGATCCGCTTGGTACTGCTCGGCGGTGGCGCAGGGTGCGGCGACCGCCGCTGCAAACGACCGGAAGAGGCGGCCGGACGCGTGGTTGGACGGCGTGACGGTGGCTTGGACGTGACGCACGCCACGATTGGCGGGCTGGTCGAGCAGCCGGGTCAGCATGCGTAGTCCCACGTTCCGACGCCGGCGGGCGGCGTTCACCGCGACCTGCCACACGAAGAGCACGTCGGGGTCGTCGGGAAGGCGGTACGCGGAGACGAAGCCGACCAGATCGGGTGCGCCGGGCTCCTCGGCGACCAGGGAGGTCGACGCGAAGTGGCTACAGACGAGCAGGTAGGCATAGGGGGAATTGGTGTCGAGCTCAGGGGTGTCATGGGCAATCCGCCACATGCGAGCGGCATCGGCGACGACGGGACTCCTGAAGTCAATCGGCACCTGATGCCCACCGCCGGCTTCAACGCCGCTGGGACTTCGGGTCACCAGCCCGGGATCGTGCCCCGGGCCTGACCCGCGACTCAGATCGATACTTGCGTCGCTGAGCCGCGACCAGGCGTTTCAGGCAGGAAGAGGCGCGTCGGCGATTGAAGGACCCTGCGCCCAGTCGTGGTCCGACGAGTCGTCACTGCGCCAGCATGGGGTTCGTAACACCGCGGACAGGTCGCGGAAGAGTTGCGATTGGATGACGGTTCCTGAACTTCAACAGGTTGGTAACAATCACCACCAAGTCGTTTGCCCGCGGCTACGTAGCGAAACGATCTACGCTCCCGCGATGATCGAGTATGCCGCTTGGATGCACGGGCACACCGTCAAGATCGAGTACCCGGCGAGGATGAAGAGCGTCTGGCGAGCTGGGTTCTACCCCCGCCTCGTGGGCAACCCGGGCAGCACGAACTGGCTTCACTTTGCGGTCCCGACACCCGTCATCGTCAAGGGCAAGCGATTGATGAGCGATTCGGTCATGCTCCGCTTACGCGCTGGATCGACATCGGCGGCGGTGACGTCGGTGCATGTCTACGACGGAGAGAACCGCATCGCCGCCCATGACGGGTTGAGCTTGTCGCCGAATGCCTTCGGCTTCAGCCGTTTCAACATCGCCGGCAAGCCCGATGTGCGCTGGGGGATCGGCATCTCGATCGGCGTTCGGTTCAATGGGACCACCGATGCGCAGAACACCCTGGAGTTCGCGTCTGCGGGGTGTGACTTCAAGCTGCTCGAGACCGTTCGAGTCCACTTCAAGACCCTCGTCGCCCCGACCACGTTCACGATCGACCAGATGCTCGACGGGATGCGGCAGGTCTATGAGCCCGCCGGCTTCCGCGTCGTGAGGGCGAGCGACGAGACTCTCAACTTGCCCGACCTGAACGTGGTCGACGTGGGCACGTGCGCCGGCACCACGACCGCCGAGCAGAACACCCTGTTCGCCAACCGGAACAACGCCGGCCCGAACGATCTGTGCATCTACTTCGTCCAGGCCACGAACCCTCCGTTGAACGGATGCGCCACCGACCCAGCCGGGCAGCCCGGATCGGTGGTGGCGAGCGGGGCCAGCCGATGGACGCTGGGTCACGAGATCGGCCACAACCTGGGACTGTCGCATTGCGACAGTCCCGGCGCACGCCTGTTCGACCGGCTCATGACGGGTGGGGGGACGGGCAACATCACCAACCCGCCGCCAGACCTCGTGGCATCGGAACGAACCACGATGTCGAGCAGCAACCTGTCCATCAATCCCTAGGCGAGGACCGAGATGCCAATCACTCTCGAGGAGCTGCATGCGTTGCTGAGCAGTGACGAGCCCGACTATGAGGCGATCGCTCAGTTGTTGGACCCGAGCGCGGTGAACCACCTTCAGACCCTTGCTCGCGGCTCCGACGTGATGCTGGCGACGAAGGCCGTCTACGCCGCCAGCCTCATTCCCGGATCGCAGTCCGAGGCGGTTGTCGCCGAGGCCGCTGACAGCTCGCAGCCCCTCCTCAGGATCGCGTCAGCTTCGGCGCTGGCCAACTTGCCGGAGACCAGTCGGAATCGCGTGGCCGAGCATCTGATCGACGACGCCGACATCAGTGTGAAGAAGCTGGTGATCAAGTCCCTCAGCGGACCCGTGACGCCCCAGCTGCGAGATCGGCTCGACCAGTTGGCGTCCGCAGGGGAAACGCCAGTGATCCGGAAGCTGGCCCAGGACACGCTCGGCGAGTCTTGACCAGACGTATCAGACAACTCACGGAGGCGCGAACGCATGGCTCTCGAAATGGCGATGTGGACTCACGGGCACGATGTCAGTGTCGAGTACCCGGACCGCATGAAGAGTGAGTGGCGCGCCGGCTTCTTCATTCGGCTCGTCGGCAAGCCGTCGACCACCAACTGGCTCCATTTCGGTGTCCCGACGCCCGTGATATTCAAGGACAACCGGCTGGCGATTGACTCGGCGCTCGTCCGGCTCAGGTGCCTCGCTACCCAAGCCTCGATTACGAACGTCCACGTCTTCGACGGGGAGACCCGAATTGCCAACCACGACGGGCTGGATCACTCGCCGACGTCGTTCCAGATGCTGCGCTTCGCCGTGCCCGGGCGTCCAGAAGTGCGTTGGGGTATCGGTGTGACCCTCGGCGTCAGCTTCACCGGCACCAGTGACGCTCAGAACACGATGGAGATCAGCTCCGCTGGGTGCGACTTCCTCCCTTAGAGCCCCGGGCTGGGCCGCCCCCCGAGGCCCGCCTCCCGCGCCCGCACGATCGCTTCCGACCGGTCGCCGGCGTGGATCTTTGTGAGGATGTTGGACACGTGGTTGCGTACCGTCTTGGCGCTCAGGAAGAGCCGCCGGGCGATCGCCGGGTTGCTGAGACCGCTGGCGACCAGATCGAGGACCTCGAGCTCGCGGTTGGTCAGCTGCGGGAACGCGACGTTCCCCGGTGAGCGGCTCAAGCCCCCGGTGGCCGCTTGGCGGAGCACGCGCTGGGCCGCCCCGGAGCCGAACACGGCCTGGTTCCGCGCCGCGGACTCGACGGCGTGGACGATGTCCGACCGGGATGACTCCTTCAAGAGGTAGCCGCGTGCGCCGGCCTCCAGCGCGGCCAGCACCCACTCGTCGTCGTCGAGCAGCGTCAGGACCACGACCGCGGTCTCGGGGTGGGCGGCGACGATCTGCCGGGTCGCTTCGACCCCGTTGAGGCCGGGCATCTGGAGGTCCATGAGCACGACGTCGGGCCGGAGCTCGCCGACAGCAGCAACAGCGTCCGCGCCGTTGCTCACCTCGCCTACGAGCTCGAGGCCCGGCGCGGCCTGGACGGCCAGCCGCAGGCCGTCACGGAAGACCGGGTGGTCGTCGGCCACGACCACTCGCACCGGTGGCTCGCTCACGACGGAACGACGGGGAGCGATGCGCGAACGATCGTCCCGCCCCCCGCCCGTGGTTCAACTGCACACGTCCCGCCGATCTCGGCGGCGCGCTCCCTCATGGAGCAGAGGCCGGCCCCCGGTAGGTGATCGGGTGCGAGCCCACGCCCGTCGTCTTCGACCTGTACGTCGAGGACGCCGTCGAGTGAAAGGTGCACGACGCAGTGGGACGCTTCGGCATGACGGGCGGCGTTGGTTACGGCTTCCATCACGATACGGAACGCGGTGATCTCGATGGCGGGCGGAAGCCGGCCCAGGTTGCCGGTCGTTCGGACCGTTATGTCGAGGCCACCTGAGGGATCGCGTCGGCTGAGGTACGACGTAGCCTCACGAATAGCTGACAGCAGGCCGAGCTCGTCGAGAACAGGCGGCCGCAGGTCGTCCACGAGCCGGCGGACGTCGGCGATCGCCCCGGTGACGTGCCCCCCGAGCTTCTGGAGCACCTCCTCGGCCATAGCCGGATCGTCGCGCACCAAGCTCCTGGCCACGTCGAGTTGAAGGGCCATGCCCGCCAGCGTAGGGCCCAGGCCATCGTGCAGGTCCCGGCGAATGCGACCCCGCTCGTCCTCCCGGGCCAGCACAAGACGCTGGACCGACTTCCTCAACCTCGCCGCACGGCCCATCGCTGCAGCCACTACCAGCGGTGCTCCGAAGACCGCGAGCAGAACCGCCGCATAGAGACCTGACGTGAGGCGCTCGTCCGAGGATCCGATGCCCCAGAGAGGAGCAGCCACCGCTGCGGCAGCGGCAGGAACTATCAACCAGTACAGCTGAAGGCGCTCCTCGGGTTCCGCCGCGCTCGCCCGCCGGAACAGCGCGGCGATCGCTACGGCCCCATTCAGGGTGATGAGGACCCATGCCAGGTCGCGAAGCGTCACCAGCGTCGACAGGCTGCCCGCCCCGAAGGGGTTGTCGACCACGGAGTACTCGCCATCGAGCGGACCGGGAGCCAGCGCGTGAAGCAGGGTCAGCACGACCAGGTTGACGGTTGCGGCCTCGGCGGCGAGCTTCCACCGAGGTGAGGGCAGTGACCCCGTGGGGTACAGCATCAGCCCGAACGTGAGCCCTACACCTGCGCCCAACCACCAGCCCCAGGCCCCAGCCCAGGCCACCACCGGGACGCCAGGGAGGGAGCCGGGTTCGGTGAGCACGCCGTAGGTGGCGTACTCGCCTGCGAACGCAGCCATCGCGAGTGTCACACCGCTGAGGAGGAAGACCCATCCGGCCCTGTCCTCCGGGCGCCGGCCGACCATGGCGATTCCGACGCCAGCGATCCCGGCGTAGGCGATTGCGGTGACGATTTCGACGGGCCCGGAGGTGAAGCCCCCCGGCGTCCGAGTGTCCCAGTTGAGCGCGAGCAAAGCGAGGTTGAGGCCGGTCGCGATCAGGCACACGACCCCGCCGGCGCCGGCGAGCCGGCGCCGCCATTGCCCCCCCGCCGGCGCTGGCTCCAACCGATTCGCCCCCCTTGCGACAGACGCAGCAAGGGTATCGCCGCGGTGGGGTTCCGGATCGCAGCACCGATGTAGTCGCGAGGAAGGCCCCGGTCCGAGGCGTGGACCGAGGCCTTCCGGAGTGCGTTGTGGGGAGCGGTCAGGCGAACTGCATCTTGGTGATCGTGGCTGACGGCTGGGCGTAGTTGGTGCCCGAGAGGGTGACCGTCAGGTCGTGGCTGTTGACACCGCGGAAGGTGCCGTCGAGAGTCCCAGAGAAGCGGCTGCCGCTCTCATAGACGTACCGCCCGGTGAGCGTGTACGGCACAGTGATCGTCGACTTGGCGACGGTGACGACGGCCCGCACCTCGGTGTACGCCGGGATGACCAGCGGCTGCTTCCATGACCAGCCGGCAGCCCAGCTCTGGCTGCCGTTCCACGTGAAGGACTTGGTGGCCTCGGCCGAGACGCGGATCTCGTTGTTGACGAAGACCGGAACGCCGACGGTGACTCCTGCGGAGACGCCCACCTTGAAACCGAGGGAGTCGGACCAGCCCGCCGACTCCGAGACCGAGTTCGTGCCGCTGATCTCCGACGTCTGCTGCACGGAGGTGCCGTTGCGCACCGTCGTGCTGTACACGCCCTCCACCACGCGGGATTCGATGCTCGCCTGGGCCAACCGGTAGTCGATGGAGTCGATCTCGAAGTTGACGATCTTGTCCATGACCCGGCACCCGATCTGGGTGTTGGCACCGCTCCCGACGTTGATCGCCGTGACACAGACGTTGTGCGGGCCGGCCGTCGCGTTCACGACAGTCTCGAAGCCCCGGGCCCCACCCTGGTCCGCACGGTACAGATCGGCGGTCAGCGTGCGAACAGCCGCACCGTCGACTGCGATCTGCACATCGATCGAGGATGTGGTGTTCGGGTCCGACGCCCAGCCCCGCACCAGGATCCCGCCCACCGGCCACTGGGCGACCCGCTCCAGACTTCCGACCGGGTTGCCCGAGGGCTGGGGCTCGAGCTCGACCGGCGCACACCTGCTCGGGAAGCGGACGCACGGGTCCAGGGGCTCTTGCGGGATCGCCCCGGCCGGTGTCGCAACCGCTCCCATCAACGACGCCGCTGCGGCGCCCCATACCACCATTGCAGTCAGCCTGCGGGAGAGTGTGCCAGCCATCTATCGCTCCTCTCGTTGCGTGCGCCGCTCTTGCGGCAACTGCTGCGCATGCTGATGGAGGAGGTGTCCCGAAGTCATGAGGCGGGCGTCCCGACGTCTCGGGACGATCTGTCCCAGTTTCGAACCCGGAAGGAAGCGCTCGTGTGGCGGGCTCGGCGTAGGATGCTCGTAGGCGCTCCAGTCTTCGAGGACTCTTGATGACCATCCGCATCGATCAGCCGCGTGCCTTCGATCTCGTCGGCAACCCCATCCTCGTTCCGACCTGATCTTTCCCGGCCAGGTGCTGAAGATCCCCCTGGGTAGTTAGAGTCACGGCCGTTCTTGACCCGTCGCTCGCCGGCGTTCGGTGTCCCGCCCCCACACCTGGAATCGAGCATGGCCGTCCACCCGAGCAACAACCAACGCGCCGCGGCGTGGGAGAAGCGCCTCAGGGCACCAGTCATCATCGCCGCCATCGCGGTCCTGCCGCTGGTGGCCCTCGGCCTGTCACATTCGACAGGCACCTGGCACACCGTGGAGGCCGTCGGCCACTGGGCCGTCTGGCTGACCTTCGTCGTCGAGGTCGCCATCATGCTCGCAGTCGTCGACGACCGCCTCGCATGGGCGAGCGGGCACCGACTCGAGGTGCTCGTCGTCGTCGCTTCTTCGCCGCTGGTGCCTCTTGCCCTTGCGGTTGCGCCGGCGCTGCGCCTGCTCATCGTCGTCAAGGCATTCAAGGCCCTGAAGCTGTCGAAGGCGGTCAAGCTCGCCAAGCTGCACAAGAGCGTCCGGCTGCTACGCCGCAAGCTGACTCTGACCGGCGCCGCGTCAATCGCGCTGGGGTTGCTCGCCCTCGCCCTCGGCGGCCTGACGGCCGGGTACATGGTGACCGGACGGTCGCCGCTGAAGGGCGTGGAGCAGAGCGCGGCCCTGGTCGCCGGCGGGGTTCTCGTCACGTTCGGCGTCAACCACCTGAAGGCCCGCTCTGCTCGGCCCGATGCAGCGGATCCCGTGCCCGCGGGACCTTGATCGAGCCGTCATCGTCGGTCTGCGACGCCGACCCTCGTCGATGCAGCGCGGCGCCCTCGGGGCGCTCGGATGGCGACTTGGAGGCGGGGGTCCAGCGCGTCGCGGATGCCGTCGCCCAGAAGGTTGAAGCCGAGGACGGCCAGGCTGATGGCGAGGCCGGGGATGAACACGACGTGCGGATCAGAAAGGAAGTAGATGCGCCCCTCGTTGAGCATGGCCCCCCATTCCGGTGTAGGCGGTGGAGCCCCGAGCCCGAGGAACGTCAGCCCGGAGACCGCCAGGATCAGCTGGCCCATCTCCAGGGTCGCAAGGACGACCACCGGTGAGACCACATTCGGGAGCACGTGCCGAAGCATGATCCGCCCCCCGGAAGCCCCGGCAGACCGGGCGGCTTCCACGAATGGGCGCTCACGCATGGTGAGAACCAGACCACGAACGACCCTGGCGTAGCCCGCCCACCAGATCGTCACGAGTCCCAGCATGACTGCGGTGAGACTCGGTCGGAACAGGCCGGTGACGGCTAGTGCCAGCACCAGTCCGGGCACGGCGAGGACGACGTCGACCGTCCGCATCAACAGCCGGTCGACGAACCCCCCGTAGAAGCCGGCCAACGTGCCCAGCACCACCCCAATGAGCGTGACCAGGAGCGATGCCAGGAGTGCAGTGCCGAGCGACAGCCGGGCACCAGTCAGGAGCCGGCTGAGCAGGTCGCGCCCAAGCCCGTCGGTACCGAGAGGATGGTGGACCGAAGGCGGTTGGAGCCGATCGACGGTGACCTCTAGCGGGTCATGGGGGGCGAGGATCGGTCCAAAGACGGCCATCACGACGAACACAGTGACCAAGGCCAAGCCCACCCGGGCCGCTGGATCGCGGAGCAGCTTGTGGGCGATCCCCGCCGGTCTGGCCGACGGGACGACGGCGTCGTCCCAGACGACCGTCATCCCTGCCGCCCCTCCAGGCGCACCCGCGGATCGAGATACGCGTAGCTGAGGTCGACGACGAGGTTGACCACGAGATACACGGACGCTGCGAAGAGGACGAACCCCTGGACGAGGGGATAGTCACGGTCCTGGATGGCCGAGACGGCGAGATCGCCCATTCCGGGCCAGGCGAAGACCCATTCCACGATGAGCGATCCTCCGAGCAGGTGTCCGACCGACAATCCTGCGATGGTGACGACGGGAATGAGGGCGTTGCGCAGTGCATGGTGGAACAGGACCGCTGTAGCCCGAGCCCCCTTGGCCGCCGCCGTGCGTACGTAGTCCTCCCCCAGAACCTCCAAGACGGTGGAGCGGGTGAACCGAGCCAGGACGGCAGCGGGGCCGAGAGCCAGCGTCACCGCCGGCAGCACGAGATGGGCGGCCGACCCGAACCCGAAGACGGGTACGACGTGGAACCTGACGGCGAAGAGGTAGATGAGCAGGTAGGCGATGAAGAAGCTCGGGAGCGAGGCGCCGAAGAGGGCCCCAACTCGTGAGAGATGGTCGATGATCGTGTTTCGACGGGTTGCGGCCACGACGCCCAAGGGGATCCCGAGTAGGAGCGACAGGCCGGCCGCGCTCAGGGCCAGGATGACGGTGCGGGGAATCCGCTCCACCATCGCGTCCTGCACCCGCACGCCGCGCAGCCAGGAGTCCCCGAAGTCGCCCCGGACCGCCCCGCTCAGCCAGTGCAGGTACTGGACGGGTATGGGCCGGTCGGTGCCGAGCTCGTGCCGCATGGCCGCGAGCTGCTCGTCAGTGGGCGGCTGGCCGAGGGACCGCGACAGAACGACCTCCGCGGGGTCACCGGGCGCCAGGACGCCCAGAGTAAACGTCAGGACGGAGACCCCCAACAGGGCCAGCACGACAGAGACCAGCCGCCGGGCGGCATAGCGCGTCACCGACGCTCCAGCGGCCGCGTGGCGACGTTGGCGGCTAAGGCGTGCCCGTTCGGAAGACGCCCGTCCAGGGCTGGTGGTTCACCGAGGGATGAGCTCGGAAGCCGGCGACGCTGGTCCGGTGGGCGTAGATCTGCGGAAAGTTCGTGAGGGCGATCGCCGCCCACTCTTCGTTCACGAGGACATTGATGGCCTCGGCCGCCTTCCGCTGGGCGGTCGCCAGGTCCGGGGCCGCGAGCGCTTCGTCGACCAGCCCGTCGAACTTCGGCCCAGGGTTGGTGAGCCTGGTGCGAGCGTTGGCCACCTTGCTGTACCAGAACTGGGCCGGGATCCGGACCGGGTTGGCGTCGTTCTGGTTGAAGTAGTTGACATCGACGTCCCACGCCCCGGAATTGATCTTGGAGGAGTAGGCGGCGGCGTCGGGTGACCTCTCCAGCCTCAGGTCGATGCCGGCTCGTCTGGCCTGCGCCTGAAGGAACTGCAGACTCTCGGGCTCGAAGTCGAACTGAGACACGCCGACGAGCGAGAGCTTGCGGCCCTCCTTCTCCCGTATGCCATCCGACCCCTTCCTCCACCCGCGGGCCTCCAGAAGGCGCTCGGCCTCGGCGAGGTTCGGCGTGAGCGGCCGGACCACCGAGGCGGCGGGCCCGAGCACGGCCGGGGGGCTCACCCCGGCGACGACCTGTGCATTGCCCTGCCACTGCTGTTCGGCCAAAGCGTTGGCATCGAGGCTCATGGCCAGGGCTTTGCGGATGTCGATGTCCTGGAGCAGGGTGTGGGGAGCTTCGCCGTGGAGGTTGAGGGAGATATCCACGACGGCACCCGGTGGCGCGGGGGCCGCCTCCAGTCCCGGCCGTCCACTCACGCTCGCCGACTGCTGGGGCGCCAGGAACCACATGAGGTCGACCTCGCCCGACTCGAGCGCTAGGCGCCGGGTGTTCTGGTCGGGGATGAAGCGGAACGTGATCTGTCGAAGCTTCGGCTTCTCCGAGCCCCAGTACGCGTCGTTCCGGTTGACCACCAACCTGTCATTCGGGGCGTAGCTACCGAACTGGAACGGACCAGTGCAGACCGGCTGTTCGGCAGGATCGGTGCCGGTGGCAACGATGCTGAAGAACGGGTGGGCGATCTGCTCGGGAAGGCGGAGGTTCGTCTGCGTCGTCGTGATGTCGACGGTGTACTCGTCGACCACTTTGGCGGCGCCCGCGCCGACGAAGGTATTCAGCGTCTGCCGCTTCTCAACCACCCGTTCGACGCTGTGGCGGACAGCCTCGGCGTTGAACGGAGCACCGTTGTGGAATCGAACGTCGCGCCGGAGCTCGAAGCGGTACGTGTTGTTTCCCGTGTAGCTCCACCGTGTCGCCAGCAATGGCGTTGGCTGGAAGTCGTAGCCGAGACCGACGAGCGTCTCGCAGACGTTCGCGTTGTCGGGCCAGATCCCCAAGAAAATTCTGTCCCTGGTGATAAACACGTCACCCGGCGTCGCAACGGTGAGTGTTTGCTGATCATCGGGAAGTGGAGTTGGTTCTGCCTGACTGGGCGACTCGCTCCCGTTCCCCCCACAAGCAGCAGCCAGCAGTACGAGAGCGACGGCTGCGACACGGACCCTCATGACCCCTACCTCCTGTCGGTGGCGCGCTCATTCAATCACGCAGCGGTTGGGTCCAACGGCCCTACCGCCCATGGCCGGAGGAGCAAACGTCAGGACGGAGACCCCCAAACAGGGCCAGCCGCGGTCGCGACTGAAGCGCGTGAGGCCTGACGAGCCCTCGACCCGGGTCTGCATGCCGCCTACGCTGGTTCGCGAGACGCTCGTGGAGGGAAGCCATGGCTGAGGCATCGACTTCGACCGAGGTGGCGACGTACTGCCCCTTGTGTGTGTCGCGTTGCGGTGCGCGGGCGACGGTGTCAAACGGGACGTTCACGTTGAATCGTGATCCGTCGCACCCGACCGGGAAAGTGCTGTGCGTCAAGGGCAAGGAAGCCCCCGCAATCACCGCCCACCCGGAACGGCTCCGGTACCCGATGCGGCGCACCAACGCCAAGGGTTCGGCCGACCCGGGCTGGCGTCGCATCAGCTGGGACGAGGCGCTCGAGGCCATCTCCGGCCGCCTTCGGGCGCTGGCACGTGACCACGGTCCGGAGTCGGTGGTGTTCAGTTCGGTGTCGCCGTCGACGTCGGCGATCGTCGACTGCGTCGAGTGGATCCAGCGGCTTCAGCGCTCGTTCGGCAGCCCGAATCTCGTGGCGTCGATGGAGCTGTGCGGCTGGGGCCGTTACCTCGCGTCGCTGTACACCTACGGGGCGTCGGTACCCGGCGAATACATGCCCGACCTTGATCGCGCCGAGTGCATTCTGTTCTGGGGCTACAACCCGTCGGTCTCACGGCTTGCCCACGCCACCGCGACCCGGGCGGCGCTGAGCCGCGGAGCGAAGCTCATCGTCGTCGATCCGCGACGGACCGGGCTCGGGACCAAGGCCGATCCGTGGTTGCGGGTCCGTCCGGGGACCGACGCTGCGCTGGCGCTGGCGATTACCAACGTGATGATCGAGCGGGGCTGGTACGACGGGGAATTCGTGCGCCGCTGGACGAACGGCCCGCTCCTGGTGCGCGGCGACACGGGCCGGTTGCTGCGCGCCAATGAGCTGTCTGCCGACGCCGCGGCCTCTCACTACGTCGCGTGGGACGCGGTTGCCTGCCTGCCGATCGTCGTCGATCCGGCGGCGGGCGGCACTGAGGTCGAGGACCACGACCGGCTCGCCCTGACCGGGGCGGTCGAGATTTCTACGAGCGACGGCATGGTGGGGTGCCGGCCGGCGTTCGATCTCGTCGCCGAGCATTGCCGCGCCTTTCAGCCGGCCGTGGCGGAAGACCTCACGGGAGTTCCCGCCGCCGAGATCGAGCGCGCTGCCCAGGTTCTGTGGGATCACCGACCGGTGGCGTTCTATACCTGGAGCGGCCTCGAACAGCACAGCGGCACGACCCAGATCATCCGAGCGATCAACGTGCTCTACGCGCTGACCGGTTGCTTCGACGCCCCCGGCGGCAACGTGTTGTTCACGCCCGTGCCCACGAATCCGATAACCGGGTTGGAGCTGCTCCAGCCGGTACAACGGGCAAAGGCGATCGGTCTCAGCGAGCGTCCGTTCGGCCCGGCCCGCTTCGGGTTCGTCACCGGCGAGGACTTTTACACCGCGGCGCTCGAAGGCAGTCCCTACCGGCCCCGTGCGCTCGTGAGTTTCGGGTCCAACCTCCTGATGGCCCACGGCGACAGCGCCCGCGGCCGGGAGGCGCTGCAGACGCTCGACTTCCACGTCCACCTCGACCTGTTCATGACCCCGACTGCCGAACAGGCCGACATCGTTCTGCCGGTGACGGGTGCCTTCGAGGCCGAGGGGCTGATGGTCGGCTTCGAGATCTCGCAGGAGGCACAGTCACTGGTTCAGCTGCGCGCCCCGCTGGTGCCGTCGGTGGGTGAGGCCCGCCCGGACATCGACGTCATCTTTGACCTCGCCACCCGGCTCGGGCTCGACGAGCACTTCTTCGACGGAAGTGTCGACGCCGGCTGGGCGCACCAGCTCGCGCCGAGCGGGGTCACACTCCAGCAGCTCCGCGCCAACCCAGGGGGTGTCCGCGTACCGCTCGACACCCGCCACCGGAAGTACGCCGTGGCCGGCGACGACGGTATACCGGCCGGGTTCACCACGCCCACGGGAAGGATCGAGCTGTACGTGGAAGGCTTCCTCGACATCGGTCAGCCACCGGTCCCCACCTTCACCGAGCCGGCGCTGAGCCCCCGATCACGTCCCGACCTCGCCGAGGAGTTCCCGCTCGTGCTCACCTGCACCAAGGCGCTGCACTTCTGCGAGACCCAACACCGCCAGGTCGCCAGCCTGCGCCGCCACGTCCCGGATCCGCTGATGGAGCTCCACCCGGACACCGCAGCCGGGCGCGGCATCGCCGAAGGGGACTGGGTCGAGATCAAGACCCCCAAGGGCGCCGTCCGGGCCCGAGCGGTGTTCAACGGGACTCTCGCCCCGAACGTCGTCAGCGGACAGCACGGCTGGTTCGAACCGTGCAAAGAGCTCGACCTGCCCGGCTACCCGCCCTTCGGTCCGGGTAGCGCCAACCTCAACCTGGTGCTCAGCCAGACACCGAGCGACCCGATCAGCGGCAGCTCGCCCTTGCGGGCCCAGGTCTGCGAGGTGACGCGCCTCACTGAGAACCAAGAAGTCGCAACGGCCACGTCAATCTGACGACCGTTTCTGCAGCCGCCGCTCGAAGCGTGGCAGTGGCTCCTGGGCGAGCTCGGCCATCCGTGTGAGGCCGCGCTCCGAATGGTCAGCCAGACGGGCGGCGGCGGCCTGCACGGCGGGCTCGTCGCGTTGCGGGGGTTCGATGCGCGCAGGGTTCAGCGCGCAGCGGTTCGCCCAGGCCGCGATGTCCGGCTCAGCGCCGTAGGTGCGCGCGGCGATGGTTCCGCGGACCTGCATCCGCGCCCAACTGGCGGGGCTGTCGGAGAGGGTGTTGGGCGGACACAACCGGTTGCGCTCCCGGTCATCGTCGCGCGTTGCTTCCACATAACCTGCCAGAGCCGCGCAGAAGCACGGGAAGCCGGCCCGGATCGTCTGGAGCCGGATCTTGTCGGGGCCCCAGATGGGAACCACCGGTGGGTACTGCAGCCCGGAGGCGGCGCAGTGCACCAGAAGCGAGCCCGGCGCCAGTGGGACCGAGCCGTGGTCGAGGACGATCTCGCGACGAGTCACGTGCTTGATGTGTCCGAGACGAACGACGTTCTCGATGCTGCGGAGGAGTTGGAGCTCCCAGGTGGCCAGGGTCGGGGTCTTGGCCATCGTGGGGATGACGTCTTTGTCGATCCGGAGCATCACGCCGGCCGCTTCGAGGCGCAGGAAGAGGTCGTCGAGCGACTCGGCTGAGGCGGCCGCTTCCATGGTGTCCGCAGCGAGCCCGAGCCCCACCACCGGGTCGGGCTGGACGACGGCGCGATCGAGCATCCACGGATCGCGCGGGCGCACCCAGACGATGCGGTCCGGCGCCACACCGTTGACCAACAGCCACACGATCCCGTCGGTTGCAGTCTTGCCGGAACCGACGATCACGTAGCTGCTCGGCGCCGCGGTCAACCTGGCGAGCTCGTTGATGGCCGCGACGTGGACGTCATCGGCAACATCGAACGGGGGCGGCGTCGTCGCGGGAATCGTCGGCGACAGGTACGTGGCATCGACGACCCGGCGCCGCACGTCCACCTGGACGGTCTCACCCGTAACCCGGGACGTCACGAGATGGGACGAGCCCTCTACGTGGTATTCGCTTGCCCCGAGGAAGGTGACTCGACCCGACCCGATGAAGCGGCGGTGCAAGATGTCGTTGTAATACGCCTGGATCTCCGGCTGACTCGCCCGTTCCTGAAGCCCTGCCTCCGGCCCGCTCAGCTGCAAGGCGCCGGTTCCCAGGACGGTCGACGCGACACCGTAGAACACGGATGCCTGATGCAACTGGACGAACGGATACGCGTCCAGCCAGTGCCCGCCCGCCGCGTAGCGACGGTCGACGAGGGTCACATGCACATCCGCGTGGTCGATCAGCGCGTCCGTGAAAGCCACGCCCATCGCCCCCGCGCCCACGACGAGGTAGTCGGTTCCCAACGATCGCGTCACCAACAAGAACGGCCTCCGAGCCAGCGACGAGTACCGCCGGCCAATGCTGCCACATGGCGACGCCCTCGCCGCTGGGTGACGCCGCCCGTCAGGCGTGTGCTGGCGGTCTCCCCGTCAAAGGAGAGCTGGGCGGCAGCGCCATCGACGAGTTGAGCAACACCGCGGGCGTGTCCGAGCATGAATGGTGACTTGAGGTCGATGAAGTCCGCGATCGCGGCGAGCGCCGCATCGAGCTCACTCGCCGAGAGCGGGTGGCTAAGGGTCGGCTCCGATGCGATCACGTCGTTCCACGCGCTGGTGCCGGCGAGATCTCCGAGGATGCCGGCCGCCTCGGCAGCGAAACGTGCCGCGATGTGCGGATCGAACTGGCTGCCAGCGAGCCGGCGTGCAAGGGCCACGGCGCCACTGACGCCGCCGGAGCGGTGGGCGACCTCGACGAACTCGGCGAGCTGAGACACTCGCGCAGCGATCGGGATCGCCTCCCCAGTGAGCCTGCCGGGCCACCCCTTCCCGTTCCACTGCTCGTACGACGCGCCCACTGCCACTTGGACCGCTTCCGGGAGACCGATCTCCGCCGCCAGCGACTGGGCCATCGCCGAGTGGCGGGCGACCATGCCGTCCAGATCCCGGTGGCCTGACAGCGCGAAGTTCAGTCCCACCCGGAAGCGATGCATGACCGGATGGCCCGCACCTAGCCGTCGCAACCCTGCCACGGCGGCACGGGGACCCTGCACGCCGTGGACGTACTTGTCGCCCTTCAAGGCAATGTCGTCCCCGAACCACTTCGCCTGCTCGTGGGCGTCCGTGTGGCACCCGACGTTCGTCAGCAGTGCCGTGTAGTACACGACCGAGCGGATGTCGTCGTGCAACCCCAGCCGCTCGGCAAGCCGGACTGCGATCAAGCACTGGCGCACTACGTGCTCCATCGGCTGACCGAACCCGAGATCGATACCCAACGACAGTGCAGCCATGAGCTCGGCCAAACCAACTGACTCAAAGCCGGGTCGGCCCGTCATGGCAATATCGAGACTACCGAGAGTCGCCTCCGCATCCTGGCCGCCGGTATCGAGCAGCAGCGGGTCGACGAAGCGCTGGACCTCGTCGCCTCGCGTCTGCGGCCGATCGCCGGGCCGGCGCCTACTCGCTGGGAATGCGTCAAGGCTCTCGCTCGCGGCGATCTTCTCGTGATCCGCCGGTGCTCGTGCTGGACGAGTCGAGCAATGGCGAGGCGAGGAGTTGGTTGCGGACCACCGTCACCACCGTGTGGGTTGCAACCCTCCACCGTGTACAACTTGGCCGGTCGACGTTCGCCCGGGAGGTAGCCATGTTCAGTGCCGCGACCTACGTCAACCTGGTCTCAGCTCTCAGCGCGGCGCAGGAGCGGTTGTTCCTGCAATACATCGGTCCGAGAGACGACTTCGACATCATCGTGGTCGGATCAGGGGTGGGAGGCGGCGTCCTAGCCGACGCGCTGGCCGAGAAGCTCGGGGGGACGAAGAGGATCCTGCTGCTCGAAGCGGGGTCGTTCGTCTTCCCAACCCACGTCTACAACATGTGCCGGTTCCCGAACTCCAGCTTGGCTCGGCACTTCGGCTGCGACACCTTCTGGCAGAGCGGCAATCCGGGTACCGCCCACTTCATCGGCGAGAAGCCGCAGCTCAACCTGGGCGGGCGATCCATCTTCTGGTCGGGCCTCATCCCGACCATTCAACCCTGGGAGCTGGAGTTCTTCCCGCCCAGGGTAAGACAGGACCTCCAAGGTGGTCTTC
>CAYZMG010000001.1:45639-126400 GCA_964479465.1 uncultured Acidimicrobiales bacterium | reverse complement strand
GCGAGACCATGAACGAGTCGCGGTCCATGGGGACGACCGCCGCCGCGGTCGTCGAGAAGCTCCGGCGGAGCGACCTGGTGCAGGACTTCTCGATCCACCAAACGCCGCGCGCGCTCCATCAGCCCTACCTCACGGCCGAAGGCGTCCCCGCGAGCGAGTTCTCGATCGAGCCGACCGGCGTGTTCAACACGGCCGAGCTGCTCATCAATCAGGTGGGCCTCACGCCCGGTGCCAAGCATGGGGACGGTCCCGGCCTCCATATGTTGCTGAACCACTTCGTGGAGGACGTCCGCCGCCGAGGCGACGGTTACGAGCTCGTCTGCCGGAATACGGTGACGTCGGCCGCCCGCACGTTCGTCGCGCCTACCGTCGTCCTGGCCGGCGGGTCCATCGAGACGCCCAAGCTGATGCGGCGCTCGAGCATGTACGAGCAGCTGCCTTCGAGTGTGAGGGAGCTGGTGGGGCGGGGCCTGACCGACCACCCGACCACCGACGAGATGGTGACTTTCGTGACCGGCATCGGCGACGTCCCCGTACCGAAGACCGCCCACGCGAAGATCATCTTCTACTCGCGAGGCCTGCGGGACGGCGACCGGATCGGATTCCCGTTCAACGTGGAGATGAACATCAACCACGAGTACTGGCACCTGCGCGACAACGACCCCAACGACCCGAACCGGAACAACCCCGCCGCATTCTCCACCACCGACCAGCAAGGGCCGTCACGCGTCGACATCAAGTTCAGCTTCGGGAACTGCCTCGACGACGACAACGAGATCAAGCCCGCGCCCCCGTTCGAGTACGTGCCCGAGATCAGGTTCGGGAACCTCAGCCATGTCGACCGTCTCAAGGACTCGCGACTTCCGGCCCTCGCCGGGTGGCACATGGGGTCGGCGGCCGACATCTTCGACCTGCTGAACGGCGTGACCGACCGGATCTTCTCCCAGTTCGAGATCGACGGCGTCAGTGCCCGTTCCCACGACGGAGCCCGGTACGGCGAGAAAGGGAAGGGGTTCGGCTGGGGGACCGTGCACCACGCAACGGGCACGATGCGCATGCCCTACCGGGCGGCCCACGACAGGCCGATCACCTCGTCCTCGGTCGTCGATGAGGACCTGCAAGTCATCGGCGCCGGAGGTCTCCACGTGTGCGACATGTCGGTGATGCCGTTCAGCTCCGCGGCCAACCCCGTCCGGACCCTCGTGGCCCTGGCGCTGCGCCTGGCGGAGAGGCTCGGGTAGCTCTCGCTCTCACGCGGCGCTTCGCGTAAGTCGCGGTCGCCGGCCCTGGAGACGTGTGATGCTGGTGTCATGACGGACCAGGCGCTGGCAATCGAGGCGACCGGCCTCGTGAAGTCCTACGGCGGGATTCGCGCCGTCGATGGCGTCGACCTGGCCGTGCGCCGCGGCGCGGTGTACGGCGTCCTCGGGCCCAACGGCGCCGGGAAGACGACGACAATCCGGATGCTGGCCACCTTGATCCAACCCGACGGCGGCAGCGCGCGGGTCCTCGGCCACGACATCGTGACGGAGGGGGACGCCGTCCGCGCCGCCGTGTCCCTGACTGGCCAGCTGGCATCGGTCGACGAGGATCTCACCGGGCGGGAGAACCTGATCTTGCTTGGGCGCCTGCTCGGCCTCAGATGGCCGGCCGCCAAGGCGCGGGCCGGCGAGCTGCTCGACGCCTTCGGGCTGGCGGAGTCGGCCACCAAGCTGGTCAAGCACTACTCGGGGGGCATGCGGCGCCGGCTCGACGTCGCGGCCAGCATCGTGGTGACGCCGGCGCTGATGTTCCTCGACGAGCCGACGACCGGCCTCGACCCGCGGTCGCGCAATCAGGTGTGGGACATCGTGCGGGCGCTGGTGGCCGAGGGAACGACGATCCTGCTCTGCACCCAGTACCTCGAGGAGGCTGACCAGCTGTGCGAGGGGATCGCGGTGATCGACCACGGCAAGGTGATCGCCGAGGGCACACCCGGCCAGCTCAAGGCCTCCGTCGGTTCGGGGACGCTCCAGGTGCGTCTGCTCGACCCGCAGCAGCGGCCCCAGGCCGAGGAGGTGCTCGACCTGGCCCTGGGCGACGTCACCCGGCAGCCCGACCCTGCTGCGCTGTCGGCCGCCTGCCCGGATGCCGGGCGCGGAGCCGAGGTGGTCGCCGAGCTGGCCCGCGCCGGCATCGGCATCGCCGCCTTCTCGCTGGGCCAGCCGACCCTCGACGAGGTCTTCCTGGCTCTCACCGGCCGTCCCGCTGACGCCGAGGCCGGCCCGATCGACAAGGAGGAGGCTGTATGAGCGCCACCGAGTCCGCCCTATCGACCGACGCCGACGAGGCTGCGGTCCGCCGGGCGATCTCCTCGACCCCCCGTCCGCCAGCGGCCGGCCCGCTCTCGGCCGCCCTCACCTTCGCCTGGCGGGGAATGCTCAAGGTCAAGCACGTCCCCGAGCAGCTCCTCGACGTGACCATCACGCCGGTGATGTTCGTCGTGATGTTCACCTACATCTTCGGCGGCGCCATCTCCGGCTCGACCGGTGAGTACCGGGATTACCTACTGCCCGGCATCCTGGTCATGTCGGTGCTTTTCACCACCGTCTATTCTGGCGTGGCCCTGAACACCGACCTGACCAAGGGCGTGGTCGACCGGTTCCGCTCGCTGCCGATCTGGCGGCCGGCGCCGCTGCTCGGGTCGATGCTGGGCGACACCGTCCGGTACGTGATCGCCGGCACCGTGATCATCGTCGTCGGCGTCATCCTGGGCTTCCGGCCCGGCGCCGGCGTCGGGGGCGCGGTCGCCGCGCTCGCCCTGGTGGTCACCTTCTCCTTCGGCCTGTCCTGGGTCTTCACCACCATCGGGCTGCTGCTGCGCACGCCGAGCGCGGTGCTGAACGCCGGCTTCATGGGCATCTTCCCGCTCACGTTCCTGTCGAACGTCTTCGTGGAGCCAGAGACCCTCCCGGGGCCGCTCGAGGCCTTCGTCGAGATCAACCCGATCTCGATCCTCGCCGACGCCTCTCGGGGCCTGATGGCGGGCAACGCACGAGGCAGGGACGTCGCCATCTCCCTGGGAGTGGCTGCCGCGCTGACCGTCGTGTTCGCCCCCCTGACCACGCGCCTCTACCGCAAGGGCTGAGCCGGACGAGCCCCGGTATCGAGTGCGTCCCTTGCGGGCCGGCGATCAGTCATCGCAGGCCTCCGCCGTCGCCGAAGAAGCCGGCGATAGCGCCTTCGTCGCTGCGGTGCCATGTGCGCACGATGACACCGCCACTCATCTCGTGGTGCAACAGTTCGACGGCGCGCATTGACTTGCCGGCGTGGTCGGCGCTGACCCATTGCACCTGGGTGGCGCCGCGGTCGCTGGCGGTGACGTCGATCAGATCGACGGCGAGCGTGGCGCCCGACAGCTCGTAGGAACGGGCGAGGAAGGCGACGATCTCGTCGGGGCCCTTGAACGTGCCGCTCACGACCGAACGCCCCGGGAAGTCCCAGACGGCGTCGGGCGAGAAGCAGCTCGCGACGGTGGCCAGGTCGCCGGTCCGGAAAGCGCCGACCAGCTTCTGGACCAGGGCGGTGTTCTCGGTTGCTGACATGTGAGGCTCCTCTCGTTCGGTTCGGTGTGTCCTACGAAGGGCATTCTCGGGGGAACTCGCGCTTCGCACACCTGCCGAACGGGGGGTTTTTAGCCCGCCGGCTCCCGGTCCAATCCGTGGCGGGCGGCAATGCGGGCCAGCGCGGCCCGGTTGGGGGCAGCGGCCTTGGCGAGGAGGTGACTGACATAGCCCTTGACCGTTCCGGGCGACAGGTGGAGCCGCTCGGCGATGGCGGCATTGGTGAGGCCGGCGCCGACCAGGGCGAGGACGTCGATCTCCCGGCTGGTGATGCCCTGCCGCTCGAGCTCGACGGGGACGGCGGTGGTTCCTCGTCGCCGTTTGAGGGGCGCGCCGATCATGCGGAGTCGCGAGCGGCAGGAGTCGGCGATGGCGGAGAAGCCGTGCTCGCGGGCCCATGCCTCTGCCTCGAACAGCCACGTGTCGGGCTGCCCCCACCCGCACGCGTGGGCCGCCGGGGCGGCGAGCCACTGGGCGATGTGACGGTGCGCGTCGAGTCCCGGGCGGTCCGCCCACACATGAGCGGCCTGCGCCGCGAGTTCGGTCGCGCCGGACGTCGCCCCACGGTTGCCGGCGGCTACGGCCTCGGCCATCAGCCAGGTGCCTCGGATAGTGGCGGTCAGCTGAAGGCCAGGCCGGTCAGCGAGGCGCCGGTACGTCGCGCCGTCTCGGTCGAGCACCGTGCAGAGCAGAGGACCGAGGTACCACGGGGGCAGCGACGACGGGGTGGGCGTCGCGGCCAGCGCACGCATGGCCTGCTGGTAGCCGTCGACGGCAGCGGACGGGTCGCCGCCGAGCAGGTGCGTGAGCCCGGAGCGGAAGAACGCGTTGAGTGTGCCGACCTCGAGGTCCTCACGTCCCAGTCGCGCCGCTTCGGCGAGGGCCGCCTCGGCGTTCGAGTGCCTCCCGGCGACGACGTTGGCGTACCCGACCAGCGTCCATCCCCAAGCCCGGTCCGCTTGGCCGCCGACGGCCGATCCCAGGTCGAGGAAGCGACGTGCGGCAAGCAGCGCCGGCCCGGCGTCGAACCGGGTGGCGAGCACGGCCGCGAGGTGGAAGTCGATCGTGGCGATCAGGCCCGGCGCGCCGGCGTCGAGAGCGGCGAGGCGGGCCAGCTCGAGGTCGGCGGTGTCGACGTCTCGCAGCTGGGTGATCGTGGCGCGCTCGTGCAGCGCCCGCGCCCGCCATAGCGCGAGGCCGTGGGCTTCGGCCGTCGCCGCCGCCTCGCTGAAGTAGGCGGCGGCCTGGTCGAGGTCGCGGCTGCGTGCGACGCGTCCGAGCACCTCCAGGGCCTGGCACCGGGCGGTAGGGTCGGCCGAGGAAAGCTGGAGGGCCCTCGTGGCGTGGGCGGCGGCGGACTCGTGGTCACCTTGCTCGACGGCGAGGAGCGCGGCGGTCGCCTCGACCTTGGGCTCCCGGTCCGACCCGGCCGCCGCGTCGAGAGCGCGACGCATGGCGGCCTGGCGCGCCGGGCCGGTCTCCATGCAGCGGGCGCGCGCCATGTCCAGGCGAACGCCACCGTCAGACGTGAGGTTCGGGGTCGCGGCGGCAACATCGGCGGCGGCGACGGCGTCGCGTGAGCGGCCGGCGAGCGCGAGCAGCTCGACGTGCTCGATGCGTGCCTCTGCGCGCAAGGACGCATCCTCGGCGAGGGCCAGGGCTCGTTCGACGCTTGCTATGGCGGCTCCGGTCGCCGCGCCCCGTGCGTGCTGACGGGCGTCGTCGAGCCACCACTGTGCCGCGGCGTCCCTTCGGCCGGCCCGCTCCGCGAGGCCGGCGAGGAGGGCGGGTTTTTGCGCGGTGACGGTGCCGGGAGAGGTGAGGGCGTCCAGCGCCTTGCCGGCGGCGACCATGCGCTCATGGGGGAGCAGTGCGGCGGCGGCGGCCTCAGCGGTAAGGGCGTGACGGAAGCGGATGTCAGCGCTCGCCGGGTCGAGGAGCTGCGAGGCGATCCCGGCTCGGATGGCGTCGAGCAGCCGGCGCTCGTCGTCTGGGCCCACCGAGGCCGCAGCGAGTACGGCCGCCATGGGCTGGCCCTCGCCGAGTGAAGCGGCGACGGACAGCAGATGGCCGGCGTCGCCCGGAAGCTGATCCAGCCGCAGGGCGACGGACTCGGCGAGTGTGGACGGGGGTGCAACCGGCGTCCCGGGATCGAACGACCAGGCGTGCCCGTCGTGGACGAGGGCGCCGACGTCCGACGCCGAGCGGAGGAGCTCCTCGATCAGGAACGGGTTGCCGCCGGCCCCGTCGATCAGCGATGGGAGGCCGTCCGGCACCGTCGCGCCCAGGCACCGCTCCGCCATGGCGACGGCGTCGGTACGATTCAGAGAGCGAAGGTCGACCAGGGGGCCGAGCCGGCGCGACGCCACCCGTCGGGCCAGCCTTTCAGCCGGGCACCCGGGGCGGGTGACGAGCAGCACGGTGACTGCTCGTGTCGCCACTCGGTCGCAGATCCGTTCGAGGGCTTCCAGCGATTCGGCGTCGGCCCAATGCAGGTCGTCGAGGACGAGGGTAACGGGCACGTCGAGCGTGGCGATCAGGCACAGCAGGGCTTCGGCGGCGACGAGTGGGAAGGTGGCACCGTCGAGCGTCGCGTCGACCGTGCCGGGGAGCAGGGCGCCCAGGCCGGCGCGCAAGGGGCCCAACTCGCGGTCGTCGACACGGGCGCCGGCGACAACGGCTGCGACCGCCACCTCGGCCAGCGCCCGCAAGGCGAGGCCACCCGGCGTGGCGCGGCCGGCGAACGTGCGGCGGGAGGAGCCGGCGATCGCCGCCGCCACCAGCGCCGACTTGCCGACGCCGGCCTCACCCACGACCGTCGCCACGCGCGCCGTGGTACGTGCCTCGACGATGTCTCGGACCGTTCCGACCTCCCGGTCACGCCCGATCAGCGTCGGGCACAGCAGCGACCTCCCCTCTGTCACCGGAGAAGTGTGCCATCGCGCCCGCGTGTACGAACTCGGTCGTGTCACAGTGACGCCTTGTTGCGCCGATCGTCCAAGCTCGTCCTGCTCATCGTCTTCGCCAGCACCGGCTTCTCGGCGCTGACGCTCCAGGTCGTCTGGCAGCGCGTCATCTCGCTCCATGCCGGCGTGGACCTGTTCTCGATCACCACCGTCGTCTCGGCCTTCCTCGCCGGCCTGGGACTGGGAAGCCTGCTCGGCGGGGTGATTGCGGATCGACTCGGCGCGCGGCGGTCGCTCCTGGCCTTCGCAGCCGCCAACGCCGCAATCGGGGCCTTCGCCTGGTTCAGCATCTGGCTCTTCTACGACCTGTACCGATCGTCGGTCTCTTTCGTCGACGGGACCCTGTCGGCGTTCGCGTTCAACTTCGCTCTTCTCATCGTGCCCACGACGCTCATGGGCCTGTCGCTGCCGCTGGTCGCCCGCGGCCTGGTGGAAAGGATCGACGAGGCGGCGCCGATGGTGGGCCGTCTCTATGCCGTCAACACCATCGGCGCCGGCGTCGGCGCCGGCGTCAGCGGATGGCTCTTGCTCGGCAACCTCGGCTTCCTTGGCGCGGTGCGTCTGGCGGGGTCGCTGAACCTCCTTGCTGCGGGTCTGATCCTCACCCTCTGGAGAACGGCCACGCCGGCGCCGGCCGGCGCCGCAGGGGCCGACCCGGTCCCGCGGCCGGCGCCGACGCCTCCCTGGAAATGGCTCGGCCTGTACGGGCTCACCGGCGCCGTTGCCCTCGGAATGGAGATCGTCTTCTTCCGAGTCATCGACGCCTTGATGCGGACGAACTCCTACACTTTCGGCCACCTTCTGAGCCTGTACCTCCTCCTGTTCGGTGCGGGCGCAGCCGTCGCGTCGCGCCTGGTCCGGCGGACCGCCCGACCGGACCGGTGGTTCCTCGCCATGCAGTACGCGGTCGGAGTGACGGCGCTGCTCGGCCTGCTCGTGCTCATCGATGTCCCTGCCCGGCTCGGGCTTGGCGGGCCATTCGACCGTCACTTCGCCATCGACGGCTACACCAACGGCGTCTACCGGCTCGACTCGACCGAGGAGATCGTGCGGCTCGGGATGGTCAATCTCGCCGGCCCTCTCCTCATCATGGGGCTTCCGGTGTTCGCCATGGGAATGTCCTTCCCGTTCATGCAGGCGCTGGTCAGCGAGCGGGTCGACACGCTCGGCCGGCGCACCGGCACACTGCTGTTTGCCAACATCGCCGGCAACGTCACGGGCGTTCTGCTCGTCGGGTTCGTGCTCCTCGACCGGTTGGGCACGTCCGGGACCCTGCGGCTTCTGGCTGGCCTGCTGGTCGTGCCCGGGATCGCCGCCGCGGCCCTGGCAGCATCACCTTTGCGGCGGGCGGCTCTGGGCCTCGGTGCCGTCGGGCTCATCGCCGGGCTCGTCGCCGCCTTTCCCTCGAACGCCCGCCTGTGGGCTTACCTCCACGGCGCCGAGGACCAGAGCACCTTCGCCTTGGCCGAGGACAGGGCGTGCGTGACGGCGCTCAAGACCGTCGGAGGGGAAGACCTTCTTCACATAAACGCGGCGTCGCAGAACGGATACCCGTTCGATGACTTCCATGTGTTGATCGGCCTGGTCCCGACCCTGATGCACCCGTCTCCCCAAGACGTCCTGGCCGTCGGGCTGGGGATCGGAGCGACGCCGTACGGGATGTCCGGAGACCGGCGAGTGGAGAACATCGACGTGGTGGAGATCTGTGGTGGCGCGGTCGAGCTGCAGGAGGTGCTGGCCCAGCGCGGCGCCGAGGAGAGCGATCGTCTCCTGAACGACCCCCGTGTCGACATCCAGGTCGGCGACGGACGGAAGTTCCTGCTGAGCGCGGACGAGCCTTTCGACGTGGTGACCGTCGATGCAGTGCGGCCGCAAAGCGCCTTCAGCGGAAGCCTCTATTCGGTCGAGTTCTACGACCTCGTCCGCAGCCGGATGGCCACCGGCGGGATCCTGAGCGGATGGGCTCCGACCGCACGGGTCCTCAACAGCGTTACCGACGTGTTCCCACATGTCCTCGAGTTCACCGTCGCCAACTACCACGGCGCCCGGTTCTACCTGGCCAGCGAAAGCCCGTTGGTGTTCGATCGAGCAACGATGCTCGGCCGGCTCGCGGCGCTGGAGCCCGACCGATGGTTCCCGCCGGCGCAGGCGCAGTCCATCGAGGAGTATCTGGCGACGATCGAGCCTGTCGTGGTGCGAGACGGTGGCCCGCCGGCGCCGGTCGACGACACCGGCCTCAACCATGACCTGATGCCTCGGGACGAGTACTTCCTCAATAACCCGACCCTCGCACCGGTCTCACGATGAGCTGGAGGTCCCGGCGGCGGTCATGGGGATCACAAGGGAGAACCGGGTGGTCCCGTCGTCAAGGCGATCCATGGTCGCCTTGCCCTGGTGTGCTTCGGCGATGAGCTTGACGAAGGACAGGCCGAGGCCGTGCCCCCCTTCTCGTGCGCCGACGAAGGGCTCGAAGATCTGATCCTTCAAGGCGGCGGCGACGCCCGGGCCGGCGTCCTCGACGGTGAGGTGCCACGAGGAGTTCTCCTGGTACCCGGACACGCGTACCACCGAGCCGTAGGGTGCGGCACTTATCGCGTTCTCGACGAGATTGCGTACGGCGTGCTCGATCCCGACTCGCGACACGTGCAGTGAAGCCGGCTCGACCTCGATGCGGAGGTCCACCGCGTGGTCCGATGCCAGCCCGATGAGGGGCACCGTGGCCGACGCCACGACATCCGTCGTCGTCACCTCCTCGATCGGTATGGATGCCATCGTCGACTGGCCGAAGGCAAGGAGGTCCTGGACGAGTACAGCGAGCTTGTCGGTTTCCTCACCGATGCTGGTGAGCGCTCTCCGCGTCTCCATCAGGGACGAGGACGAGAGCGCCAAGTCTGACTCGGCCTTCATGATGGCGAGGGGGCCCTGGAGCTCATGTGCCGCTTGGGCCGCGAACCGCTGCTGGTAGTCCAAGGCGCTACGAAGCGAACTCGTGATCTCCGTGAGGGCCGTCGAGATGGCGAAGAGCTCGTCCTTGGGCCCGGTGGGCTGGGGCGTCGGGAGGTCTCCCGCAGCGGCGCCTTCCGCGGCGCGCACGATGGAGCGAAGGCGGCGGAGCTGCTCGCCGATGGCGAGCCAGGCGAGTGCTGCGCCGATGCAGATGCTGAGAGGGATGACGACGAGCTCGAAGCGCAGGACGCGATCGCGCTGGAGAGCCGCCCAGTCGGTCGGGGCCATGGCGACGACGACGACAGGGGGCGAGGTTTGGGCGGCGACGGCGTAGGCAGGGCTGCGTCCCTCCCTCCAGTCGATCCACAGCGTGGCACCCGCGCCCGAGATCGTTCGTACCCGTTCGGCGTTCAGCAGCGGCTCGTCGTCCTGCAGGAGATCCGACGACTCCAGGAGTGTCCCGTCGTGGGTGAAGAACTGGCGGAGCGTTGTCTCCCGCCGAAAGACGCCCTCGGCCCTCAGCTCGGTCATCGTCGCCGGGACGGGCCCGTTGGCCACCAGTCTGATGGCCAGGCGTTCGGCGTCCAGCCGTAGCACCCGCTGCTGGGCCTTCCTCGACTCCTGCGTGGTCGTGTAGGTGAGGTACGCAGCCTGACCGATCATGAGAACGGCGATGATCGAAGTGAACGTCAGGCACAGGTAGAAGCGAAGGCCCGTCCGGCGCCGATCAGTCATCGGTGAGCATGTAGCCGAAGCCGCGGATCGTCCGGAGCGAATGGCGACCGTACGGCCGGTCAATCTTTGCTCGGAGGTTGGCGATGTACACCTCGAGAACGTTGGAGGCGGGCTCGAAGGCCCAGTCCCAAGCCTCGCTGGTCAGGGTCCTTTGGCTGACGGTCGTCCCGGCGTGGGTGGCGAGCACCATGAGGACCCGGAACTCCTGGGGGCGGAGGGGAATGACGGCGCCGGCCCGTCGCACCTCGTTGCGATGGGGATCCACCTCGAGATCGCCGACCGTCACCACCTGCGAGGAGGCGGCCGTGAGATGCCGCCGGACGAGGGCGTCCAGTCGGGCCACCAACTCGTCGAAGGCGAAGGGCTTGACCATGTAGTCGTCGGCACCAGTGTTCAGTCCGAGCACCCGATCGGACACGCGTGACGCGGCGGTCAGCATGAGGATCGGGGTGGCGTCACCCCGCTCACGCAGGATTCTGCACACCTCGAGCCCGGACGTGTCCGGAAGCGCGATATCGAGAACGATCGCCGCGATCCGCTGGGCCAGGGCCGCGTCCAGGGCACCCCCGCCGGTTCCGAGCAGGCTGGGGGCGAAACCGACCCGGGCGAGTCCCCGTTCGATGAGCGGGCCGAGCTTGGGGTCGTCCTCCACGATCAGCACCGCAAGCCCTCCCCGGTCCTGGGTACCCGGCTCCCTGCTCGTCATTTCAGCAGACTTTAAGGTGACATCGGCTATGAACGGTCGTCAGGACCGCGCCAGAACACGGTTGGATTGGCCGGCTCCGCCACATACGTAGTTGTGCTTGGGTACCTTTCACTCCATTTCACGGTCCTCACCTAGCGAGCGTCTCACAGTTGGAACTGGCAACGTATCCTCCTTCGGTTGCCGGGAATCCCGCGCGCCGCCGGGCGCCCAGCTGCTGGCGATGCCGGCGAGGCGTCGAACGCCAGCCATGATCGACCGTCGCCGCTTCGGGGGCACGAAATGCGTGGTCACCGGAGGACTCGGGTTCATCGGGTCCAACCTGAGCCTGGCGCTGGCCGCAGCGGGGGCCGAGGTCACCGTCATCGATGCCGGCGTGCCCACCCACGGGGCCAATCCGGCGAACCTGTCGGGCGCGGCTCGCCCGATCCAGGTCGTCGACGCCGACATCGGCGACCGTGGCGCGGTGGCCGAGGCGGTGACCGCAGCGCGCTTCGTCTTCAACCTCGCCGGCCAGGTGAGTCACATCGATGCGATGGAGCGACCGGTTTTCGACCTGGACATGAACGTGCGCAGCCACTTGGAGTTCCTCGAGACGTTGCGCCTCTTGGCTCCGGGCTGCGTCGTCGTGCACGCGTCCACCAGGCTCGTGTACGGGCGGCCCCGCTCGCTCCCGGTCGATGAGACCCATCCGTGCAATCCGCATGACGTGAACGGCGTCACCAAGCTGGCTGGCGAGCAGCTGCACCTCGTCTACCAGCGCATGCACGGCCTTCGGGCGTGCTCGTTGCGCCTTTGCAACGTCTACGGGCCGCGCCAGCGGATCGACGACGACCGTCAAGGCGTGTTGCCGGCGTTCATCCGGATGGCACTCGAGGACCAACCGCTCACGCTGTTCGGGAAGGGGCACCAGATCCGGGATTGCCTCTACGTCGATGACGCCGTGGAAGCTTTCCTGGCTGCGGCCGTGAGCCCCGCCGCGGTCGGCGAGGTGTTCAACATCAGCCACGACAGGCCACTCCCTCTACGGTTCATCGCCGAGGAAGTGGTCGATGTCGTCGGACGAGGCCGGATCGTGTCGGTGCCCTGGCCACACGACCGGGCCCAGATCGACATCGGCAGCTACTTCGGCGACTCTTCGAAGGCGGCTCGCGTGCTGGGGTGGCGGCCCCAGGTGTCGTTACGGGAGGGGCTGGTAGGTGCCGTCGAGTTCTACCGCGAGCGCCTGCCTTGCTATCTTTCGTCGACCTGAGCCGGCAGGCGGGCCAGGAGCGCGGAGCGCTGCTCGAGGCGGTGAGCAGGGTGCTCGCTTCAGGCCGGTATGTCCTCGGCCCCGAGGTCGAGGCTTTCGAAGCCGAGTTCGCCAGCTTCACCGGCCAGCGGCACTGTGTCGCGGTCTCTTCGGGTGCCGCGGCGCTGGCCCTGAGTCTGACCGCCGTTGGCGTTGGGCCCGGCGATGAGGTGATCCTCCCCGCTTTTACCGCCGTCCCGTCAGCCGCCGCCGTCTGCAGCATCGGAGCCGTCCCAGTCTTCGTCGATGTGCTGGCGGACACCGCAACCATGGATCCGGCGGCGGCGGCCAAGGCAGTGACGGCACGGACACGAGCCGTCATACCCGTCCACCTCTTCGGTCGCCCCTGCGACGTCCCGGCGCTGGGTGTGCCCGTCGTCGAGGATGCTGCGCAAGCGCATGGCGCCGTGCCAAGCTCCCCCAGTGCGGCGGTGGCCTACAGCTTCTATCCGACGAAGAACCTCGGTGGGGTTGGAGACGGAGGTGCCGTGGTCACCGACGATGACACCGTCGCCACGGAGCTGAGGCTCCTGAGAGCCCACGGGTTCGTCTCCCGTGACGAGTGCGTCCGCGTGGCCATGAACGCCCGGATGTCGGAGATCGAGGCCGCCGTACTCAGGGTTCGGCTCGGCGGGCTGGCTGCGGGCAACGCCAGGCGACGGGAGATCGCCGGTCGGTATCGCAAGGCCTCACCCCACCTGCAATGGCAGGATCCTCATCCTGACCATGTCTTCCACCTGTGCGTGGCGCGGACCCCGCACCGGGCGGCCTTCCGGGCGACGCTCGGCGTGCCGTCGGAGGTTCACTATCCCAATGCGGTACCGGATTATGCGCCCTACCGGCGCTTCGCCCGAGATGCGTGCGTCGTGGCGCAGGGTTGGGCCCGGGAGTGCGTGAGCCTTCCCTGTAACCCGTTCATGACGGAGAGCGAAGTCGACGCCGTTGCGGAGGCTTTGGCGGCCACGGTGGAGCGGCCATGACCCAGGTCGATCCCGATGCATGGCGCGCCGAGCTCTCCCACCCGGCGGTCCACTCGGTTTCGGGGGTCCTTCCCTGCTTCAACGACGCGGCCACGATCGGTTCCATGGTCCAGCGCCTGCACGCCGCACTCGCTCGCAGCGGCCTCCCGTTCGAGATCGTCGTGGTCGACGACGGGTCGACGGACGGCTCGGATGAGGTCCTGACCCAGCTGGAAACGGCGGTCGCCGAGCTACGGGTCGTCCGCCACAGCCGGAACCGGGGCTACGGCGCCGCCCTGCGGTCCGGATTCGGGGCCGCCCGGTTCGAGTGGGTCTTCTATACCGACGGCGACGGCCAGTACGACGCCGACGAGGTGACCACGCTTCTTGCGTTGGCGGCCGAGGACGTGGACTGGGTCCAGGGGTGGAAGGTCACCCGGCAGGACGCATGGTTCCGGAAGGTGATCGGCGAGGCGTACCACCGACTCGTCCGGCTCCTCTTCCGCGTCGGCATTACCGATACCGACTGTGATTTCAGGCTGATCCGCCGGGACCTGTTGGAGCGCCTCCAGCTGGGCAGCAGCAGCGGGGCGGTCTGCGCCGAAATGGTCTACAAGGGCAGGATCGCCGGCGCACGCATCGTGGAGACGCCGGTCCACCACTATGCGCGCCCGGTCGGGAGATCGCAGTTCTTCCGCATCCCCCACATCGCCCGCACGGTCTGGGAGCTCCTCGTCCTCTGGTGGCGAGTGGTAGTGCTGCGTCAGCCAGTCTCCTGAATGGCGGCCGGTCCGGCGTCGCGTCCGAGCCGGTGGCGGCGTCACGCCGGCCCGGTGCTGGTCTTCGGCATCGCCACGTTGGTGGCGTTCCTCTCTCTGATGCTCGCCGGCGTGAACAGAGCAGACGAAGCGTGGAACCTGCATCTCGTCGACCTGATGCTCCGTGGCGAGGTGCTCTACACCGACATCCGGTACTTCCCGACGCCTCTCGCCCTCTTCGCCGGCGTCGGTGCCGCGGCGATCTTCGGCGTCAACGTCGTCGTGCTGAAGGCGCTCATGGCCGTGGCCTTCGGAGTAACGGCCACTGCAAACCTGTTCATCGCCCGGATGCTGTTCGCCGGCCGCCGAGCTCGGCTTCTCCTGCTGGTCGCGCTCCTGCTGTTCGCGCTACCGACGCCCTCCAGCCTCTACAACACCCTCGTCATCACCTTCGCGTCGGTCACCGCAGCCCTCGTGCTCCACTGGGACGAGGCGCTGAAGGATCTCCCCGGTCCCGAGAAGTCCCGGCGACTCGTCCGCTTGGCCGCGGCTGTGGGGGTGGCAGCCGGCGCATGTGCGCTGACTAAGTACAACATCGGGGCTGCAGCGATCGTCGCCACCGCTGGATCCATGGCCGTACCGCTCATTCAGAGACGCGTGGCCTTCCGTGACTTCGCGGTCTCGGGACTGACCGCATCGGGCGCGTGCCTGCTTACCGTGCTCGCCGGCCTGGTGCCGGTGCTGCTACAGGATGCCGGTGGCGACTTCGTGCGCCAGCTCCGCGATGGCCCCCAGCTCATCGATGCCCCGGTGCCGTACGGCTACTTCCTGCGCCGGCTCATCGACGGAGTGGCCCATGCGTCGACCTTGGAGATCCGGAACTTCGGCAGCTACGGACTCGTTCCACTCGCCGGCGCGCTGGGCCTGATCGCCGTCGTTCGATCCCGGTCAATCGTCCGGGGCCGCCTTGTCATGGTCCTCCTCTTCTGCCTCGCCGCAGCGGTCTTGGCTTTCCCGCGAGCGGACCACATGCCGTGGGTGGTTCCTCTGCCCCTGGCCCTGCTGATCGGATCCGCAAGCGTGATTCTCCAGCCCCTGCGGCGGGTTCGGCCCGAGGCGGTCACCGCTCTCGGAGCATGCGCCCTCGGGTTCGCGGTGACATGGTTTGGTCTGGCCGTCTACCTGGAGGCATCCGCGGCGCGGGACTTCGAGGTGATGCGCACCGGACATTTCCAGGGCGCACTGGCCCCGCCCGGCGACTGGCGTCGTACCACGCTGGCGGCCGAGGAGATCCGCCGGCACGTCGGCCCTGACCGCAACGTGCTGATCCTCCACCTTGACGCCGGCTTCTACTACCTCGCCGCCGATCTTCGAAACCCCACGCGTTACCACTACCCGGACTCGTTCGAGTTCGGGGAGGAGGGCCTGGCCGCAGTCGGGGCCGCGTTGAGGAACCAGACGATCCGGTACACCTGCATCGGCCACGACTACACACCGGAGCTGGAACCGGAGCGTGTGATCGCCGCAGTGCGTGCCCACAGCTACCTCGTCGCCAAGCTGGGGGTGTGCGACCTCTGGCGGACCGGTCCGGACCCGCAGCGGCCGGCCCCGATGAGGTCGGGCAGCGCCGGTGATTGAGCGCCGGCGCATCCGCTACGGGCCGGCGGTCAGCTCGCCTTGGTGGCGACGGCCCACACCGACAGTCCGGCGGGGATCCCGTGCCGTCGCAGCCAAAGCCGCTCCACCCTGGCCGCGCCACCCAGCACCGTTCCCAGCGCCCCTCCCTGGCCCTCCAGGTCGCTTGCCGACCGACCGCGCTCCATCACTGCCTTCAGCGCGGCGGCTGGGACGAGGAAGGAGTACGCCCCGGATGCACGCAGCACCCGGCACCCGTTGTGCTCCAGCAAGGCGCGCATGTCTCCGACGGCGAAGCGCCGTTCGACATGGACAGCGCGATCGTGGGCTCGTCGCAACCGCCGGATGCCGGGCTCAAGCACGCAGATCACGCCGCCAGGGCGCATCACGCGGACCAGCTCTGCGACACTCGCTTCCGGATCGGTGATGGCGCGGTGGCACAGGACAGTGACGCAGAGGACCGCGTCCACGGAAGCGTCGCGCAGTGGAAGGGTGCTGATGTCGGCGTTGACCAGCCGCGTCGCAGGATGCTGGTCGGCGTACAGTCTGACCGCGACGGGCTCCGAGTCGACCCCGACCACCTCGTGGCGTTCGGCCATCCACGCGCCGGTTGCGCCGGTGCCGCACCCGGCGTCGAGAACTCGCGACCCCACGGGGATGAGCGGGGCGAAGGCCTCCGCCAGCAGTGCCCGGGTGGCCCGGTACCACCAGTGGCGGTTCTCGGCTCGTGCCATGCGGGCGTACTCGTCCAGGTCCACGTCTGCTCTCCTCACCGGACGGACGCCGGAGCTTTGGATCGACACGATCGCGTGCCCCCCGTGATCCTGCCAGGCCGGCCCGTGCCCGTCGGTTTGTCGCCTCCGTTGGGGGGAACACCATCACCATGCTCACCATCCTGCTGATCGTGCTCATCGTCTTGGTTCTGGCAGGGGGTTTTGGCTATGGCGGCGGGAGGTACCGCACGGGCGGCATCGGTCTGGGCGGGGTGCTCCTCATCATCCTGCTGGTTCTCCTGCTTACCGGAGGGCTCTAGCCGCCTCGAGGTAGGGCACCGTCGCCGGGGCTCGCCTTCGCTGCGCCACTACGCCGTAGCCGGGACTCCGAAGGCGCCGAGGTCGAAGTAGATAGAGGAGTCCACGATCTTGCCGGCGTCGATGACGTACACGCCGGCTCCCCGGATGCGCAGCCCCTTGCGGCCCGGAGCGAGCTCGTTGCCCCGACCGTCAAGCAGCGGGCCCCGGTGGGTGCCGGTGAAGGTGAACTGGGCGCAAAGGCGGTCGCCCTCGCCGAAGAGCTCGTCGAGGTTCCACTTGAGGTTGGGGACGGCACCGATCCACGTCTCCAGCCGGCGGCGAACCGCCCGCGGGCCCTTGGCCGGCCGGGCGGTGGCCGGGTCTCTCCAGACCACTCTGTCGGCGTAGAAGCTCTGGAAGCGGTCGAGGTCGTGGGCGTTGACGGCCTCGTACCGGGCCTGGATGAGCGCCAGGTTGGACTTCTTCATTTGGATCCCCCTTGTGTCTTGAGCAGCTCAGCGGCGTGGTCGGGAACGTACTGCTGCGTCGATCGGTCCGGCCGCTCATACCCGGCACGCTTGGATCGGGGTGGCAGGGCCAGCGGGATGCGTGCGACGTCGTAGTAGGGCAGAGACGAGAGCAGGTGGGCGATCATGTTGACGCGGCCGCGGCGCTTGTCGTCGCTCTCGACGACGTGCCATGGCGTCTCCGGGATGTCGGTGTGGACGAACATCTCGTCCTTGGCCCGGGAGTACTCGTCCCACCGGCTCAGGGACTCCAGGTCGAGCGGCGAGAGCTTCCACCGGCGCATGGGATCCTCGAGCCGGCGGCGGAAGCGGCGCTCCTGCTCCTCCGGGCTGACCGAGAACCAGTACTTGCGCAGCAGGATGCCGTCCTCGACGAGGAGCCGCTCGAAGATCGGGCACTGGTGGAGGAAGCGCCGGTACTCGTCCGGCGTGCAGTACCCCATGACCCGTTCGACGCCGCCCCGGTTGTACCAGCTCCGGTCGAAGATCACGATCTCGCCGGCCGAGGGCAGGTGCTCCACGTAGCGCTGGAAGTACCAGCGGCTCTGCTGGCGGTCGGTGGGTGCCGGCAGGGCGACGATGCGCGCCACCCGGGGGTTGAGGTACTGGGTCAGGCGCTTGATGGCACTGCCCTTTCCGGCGGCGTCGCGCCCCTCAAAGATGACCACGAGGCGGGCGCCCTCCTGGCGGACCCACTCCTGGAGCTTGACCGTCTCGGCCTGGAGCCGGAACAGCTCCTTCTCATACGCCTTGCGGGGGAGGCGCTCGATGTGCGGCTCGCTGTGAGCCTTCTTCCCTGCGCCATCCGGCATCTGTTCCTCCTGTGCTGCGTGCCGTCACTCACCACGTCGTAAGTATTTCTTGATGCAGTGGACCACACCTTGGCGCCGTGCGAAGGCGTTGAAGTCCGCGAGCATGTGGACGTCGAAGCCCAACCGTTCCCAGAGCGCTTTCATCTCGGCGTCGATGGGTTCCAGCTCCTCGTTGGGGAAGTGGCCGTAGGTCGGCAGGTACACGTGTTGGCCCAGGCCGGCGGCGCTCTCCACCAGGCAGTTGTTCCAGGTGATGTGGTGCCACGTGCGGGCCCGGGCGATGTCGTGCTCCCGGGCCCCGAGGGCGAGGAGATCGTTGACGGCATCGAGCAGCGCCTCGTTCCCCGGCTGGTTGGCCATGAAGCGGAGCTCGACCACGGAGAAGTACGAGCCGATCTGCGGGCGGTGGATCAGGGGGTTCCTGTGCACCTCCATACCGGTCTTCGCCAGCCGGCCGGCAATGCCGTCGTAGACGTCGTGGAGAGCGAACGGCGACCGCCTGCCCAGGAGCTCGTCGCCCAGCGCGGGGCTGCCCACGAGCACGGCGTCGGGCCCCAGCACGGTAATGAACATGTCGATGTGGAAGATGGGCTGGTAGGTGCCGACGCCGTCGCCGGCGATGTCGAGGTAGAAGACGTCGTCCTCGCGGGTGCCGTAGAACTCCCGCAGGGGGATCGGTCGCTCGGTGCCGACCACGATCAGCTCCCGGCCGGCGTCGACATAGTCGGCGAAGAGGCGGGTGACGAACTCCGCCGTCGTCGTGCCCGGCGGGACGGTCACCGGTGCGTTCCGGCCCTCCACGAGGGCGACGCTGTCGGCGAAGTAGTCCTTGCCGAGCAGCCAGAAGCCGTCGCCGATGAGGCAGTTCCCGCCCTGGAAGATGAGCGGGGCTTGGGCGGAGCGGAGGCTGACATGCTCCTGCACCGACTCCGAGATCAGGGCGTCGCCGGCCCGGGGGAACTCCCACGGCTCCATCAGGTACGCCGTACCGTCCTCGCCGTCGAGCAGGGCGACGTAGGCGTCCTCGGCCCAGTCGGTGAAGGTGACGTAGTCGGGCAGCGGGACGTAGGTGATGTTGCCGGGGGGGTGGCCGGCGTCCTCGAACCACTCGGCCACGTCGAACCGCCTCGACTCGTGGTGGACCACGACGAACCGCGTCCCCGGGCGCATGGCGGCGATGACCGACCGGTAGCCGGCGGACAGCTCGGGACTGGCCACGCCGTAGGTCGGGAAGGCGAACAGGACCTCCTCTATGGCGCCCCGCCACGACGAGACCAGGCTCGGCCGTTGGAGTCCGGGCTTGGCGACGCGTGGCGTCAGGCGGGACGCCAGCTGGGCCCGGCGCTCATCCTCCGGGGTGGCGAAGACGTCGCCGTCCGTGCGCCGGTACGGCGGCGCATCTGGAACGAGCCGGCGGTACAGGTTGGGACTGGCCATGGCCGAACCCCCTTGGTCGCCAGGATGCTACGTCCCGCTGCCGGCGGGCGGCGGGGTACGGTGCCGGCGTACCCAACCACTCCCGGAGGAGAACCTCATGGCAGACCTCGCCAAGTTCCTGGACAAGGCCTACGAGAACGCCGACTTCGCCGACCTGGCCACGGCGCCCGTCTCCGCGCTCCAGGGCGTATCCGAGAGCGACGCCGAGCACCTCAAGGCTGCCTTCGGGATCGACACCATCCGGGAGCTGGCGACCAACAAGTTCGTCCTCTGGGCCCAGGCCATCAACGTCCTGGCGAAGTAACCGAAAGTTCACAGCTCGTTCGATCTGACATCAGTCACGCTGATTACACTCCTGGGACCCGGTCGAGCAGTGGCCGGGCCGGCGGTCATCCCAAGAGATCCGAAAGGAAGCACAGCGTGGAACACCGCCGGCCCACTGCTCGAGGGCCATATGTCAGGAACGCCGGGCAGCCAGCGGTAGGTCTGGGGCGTCCATCGGACGCGCTCGCCGCCAACCTGCGGGCCTACCGACTCCTGCGCCAGCTGACCCAGGACGGCCTCGCCGCCCAGATGACCTCCTTGAACCACGGGTGGGGGCGCTCGACGGTGAGCGCAGTGGAGGGTCGGACCCGCAACGTCACCGTGGACGAGCTGTTCGGCCTCGCCCTCTGTCTTGGCGTCACCATCGGCCAGCTTCTCGATCCTGAGGGCCCCGACCGCAGCCGGCGCCTCAGCCTCGACGTCGGCCTCCGGGTCGCCGACAACGGCCGCCCGCAGCCCGTCGACCCGCTCCTGGCGCGGCTGTGGGCGTCGAGTCGTGCCGTGATGCGGCTGAGCGAGGACGCCGGCGGCGACTTCGAAGTCGACCTCACAGAGCATCTGCCGGCGGACGCCCTCCGGTAGTCGGGGCGCGAATCCCGCTCCACGTTCTTTCATACGGGCGTTGGGGTTGATCCGTAGAACAGACAACGGAAACCCCCTGAGCCCGTTCCCAACATTTCGCGGGTCAGCGAAAGAAAGAGAGAACAATGTCCTTCAAGACAAAGGCGTCCATCGCCGCGCTCGCCGGGGCCCTCGCTCTGACCGGCGTGGCCTGCGGCGACGACAACGCGTCGACTTCGAATGCCTCTGATGCCGGCACGAACACGGTCACGGCCATTCCCAGCCTCTCGGGAATCGGGACGTCGGTGAAGATCGACGCCGGCACCGCAGAGGCGCTGAAGTCCCTCGGCGTCGCCCTGGCCCCGAGCGGAAGCGCCACTTTCGAGGCGTCAACCTCGACGATCACCTTTCCGATCACCTCCGGCTACGCCGAGATTCACAGCGACCTGAACGTCAAGCCCGGATACATCCAGGGCTCCATCGCCCACGAGGGAAGCGGCTTCAGCCTCTCCGCCGGCTCCACCAAGGTCGAGCTGGGGGACTTCGTGGTCGATCCCGGCAACTCCGTCCTCTACGGCACCGTCGGCGGGACTCCGAAGGTCCCCCTCCTGACTCTCGACGGCACCAACGTCGCGGTCAGCATGGAGGGCTCCAACGTGGTCTTGCAGGGCACCGTCGCCAAGCTCACCGACACCGCAGCCGGCGCCCTGAACCAGGCGTTCAACGTCTCGGCCCTCAAGGCCGGCATCCCCCTGGGCACTGTTCGCCTGGTGGCCAAGGGCGACGCCACGACCTACGACGCCGTCGCCGACAAGACCGCCCGCATTTCCCGCCTGGACGGCAAGGCCACCAACGTGACCCTTGACGCCGGCACCGCCAAGGCCCTGGGGTCCCTCGGCGTGGCCGTCGCCCCCATCGGCTCGGCCACGTTCGACAGCGCCACGTCGACGGTGTCCTTCCCGATCACCGGCGGCTTCGCCGCCATCCACTCCGACCTCGGCTACAAGCCGGGCTACATCGCCGGCACCGTGCTGCACGAGGCCAGCGGCCTCCGCTTCAGCAAGGGCAACACGTCCATCGACCTCACCGATTTCGTGGTCGACCCGGGCAACTCGATCCTCACCGCCTCCTCCGGCGGCACGTTCGGCATCCCGGTGCTCAGCCTCGACGGCACCGACGTCAAGGTCAGCATGGAGGGCTCCGACGTGGTCCTGCAGGGCACCGTCGCCAAGCTCACGGCTACCGGCGCCGGCGCGCTGAACGCCACCTTCGGCGTCAGCGACTTCAAGGAAGGCATCCCCCTGGGTGTCGTCCGCCTGGTCGCCGCCGCCTCCCCCGCCAGCTAGTTCCCCAGCGCTCGCAGGGGCCGGGACCTACGGGTTCCGGCCCCTTCGGCGCGCCGGCGTCCATAGTTGGGCGGTGACGAGGCCGCCGGGGAGCGGTCGGCACGAGCGTTTGGTCAATCGGCGGCGCTATAGCCCCCCCAATTGACCAAACGTCGGCGGCCGTCCTTCTGTCGCCGGATGCTGACCTACGCCGGCGTGACCTTGATGACCGGGCCGGGCATGCCGGGCTGGCAGAGGCCGGGGCTGGCCGTGACGATCATCGTGTAGTTGCCCGGCTTCGGGAAGTAGCCGCCGGCGTCGCCCGTCCCGCACGAGGGCTCCTGCACGAGCGTGACCTCGACGACATCGTTGCCGCCGGCGGCCATGGTGATGGCCACCGGTCCCGACTGCTGGCCGGGGGCGAGCGTGAAGCTTCGTCCGTTCACGGTCAGCTTCACGGCGAAGGGGTGCTGGTTGACCACGGTCAGGCTGACGCCGGCGGCCTTGGTCGTCGTGGGGGCCGGCGCCTTTGTCGTCGTGGTGGTGGGACGGGGTGCCGTGGTCGGCGGCGCCGCCGTGGTCGTGGGCGCGACGGCGGCCGTCGTCGAGACGACCGGAGCCGCCGTCGTCGGCGGCGGGACCAGCTCGGTCGTCGTCGTCGGCGCGTCTACGCCGGCGAGGCCGGCGCCGGCGGCGGTCACCACCCGACGGTCGGCGGCATCGCTGTTGGCGCCGACCGCTCCCGCCGACACTGCACCCGCGACCAGCAGGCTCGCAGTGAGCCACCCCAGCAGACGCGTCACCTTTGCGGGCTCGCGCAGTCCGTCGTCCACCGTGTGCCTCCGCATCCCGCCCCGGCGTTGGGTCGTCCTCGCGATTGTCGGTAGCTCAGTCCCTGAACTTGAGGACGACGGCGGCAGCGGCCACCGCCCACACCACGCCCAGCACGACCACGAGGTTGAGCCCGTAGTTGTGGGGGAGCGACGTCGGGTTGTTGGCCGCCAGCCCGTAGGCCCGCAGCAGGGGCCAGGCGAAGACGGCCACGATTCCGCTGACCACCAGCGCGGCCTGCACCGGGCCTCGGGCCCGAGCGGGGACGGCGCGGGCGATGAGCACGCCGGCCAGGATGACCACTGGCGCGACGAGAAGGTCGTGCAGGAGCGCACCGCCGACCACGAACTTGGCCAGGTTCGCCGGCCGGGTGTCGAGGCTGTTCGAGAAGATGCCGTAGACCCCCCAGCCGATGACCGCCCAGCCCACTGCGGCGGAGATCCAGAACCTGCCGCGGCCGGGCTCGGCGCTCACAGGACCACGACCTTGCTGACCCACTTGGTCTGGAGGACGCCGGGGCGGTTGGGGGCGATGAGCCGGCAGGGGAAGCCGTGGTCGAGGGCGAGGGTCTCGCCGTCGAGGGTCAGGGCGAGGAGGGTGTCCCGGTCGCCGGCCTGGTCCGGGTTGAGGGTCGACGTGCGGTAGGCGCCCTGGGGCTCCAGCGACTCGATGAGGATGGTCCGGCCGGGCTCGGCGCCGGCCATCGCCAGCAGGTCCCGGATGCGGACGCCGCTCCACGGCGCCGAGAAGCTCCACCCCTCCACGCAGGCGATGGGCAGGACCGTGGCGTGGGCCGGCAGGGCCCGCAGGCCGGCGAGGTCGAGCGACAGCGGGCGGGCGACCCGGCCCGTGACCTCCAGCCGGTAGGACGGCGACTGGGCCAGGTCGACCACGCCGGCGTTGACTGCGCCCCGGTTCACGGGGCGGCCCTGGGGGCCGGTGGCCGGGTCACGGGGGGCCAGCAGGCCGAAGCGCCGCAACGGGCGGACGGTCTGGCCGATCGTCGTGAGTGTGAGGATGCCGGAGGCGGCGGCAACGGTGGCGAGCAGGCCGCGTCGGGTCAGGCCGGCGCCGGCGGGCGGCTCGGCCGTCGTGCCCAGTTCGGGGTCGGCCTCGGCCAGCGCCGGCCGGCGGGACGAGCGGGCCAGGCTGCGCCGGGCGATGGCCCACTTGGCCCCGCCATGGGCGACGATCGAGCCCATGGTGACCCAGGCCATCCAGTAGTGCGAGGCGGTGAAGGAGAACCGCCACGGGTACCACTGGGCGATGTTGGCCACGCCCGAGAACGTCATGAAGATGCCGCCGGCGACCAGCGGGAAAAGGCCGATGCGCTCGACCAGCCCGCTGAGCCGCCGGGCCACGGGGAACGACACGAACCGGGGCCAGACCACCCAAAGCTTGGCGATGAGCACGGGGACCGACGCGATCCCGGCGGCCACGTGCAGGCCCTGGGTGAACCGGTAGAGGCCGGCGGGACGGGGCCGGATGGGCAGCCACGACACCGGGTTCTGCTGGATGTGGGAGTACAGCCCGGTGACGAAGCAGATCGAGAAGAGGATGCCGAGCGAGGCGCCGAGGATGGCGGCGAGCCGCTCGTCTCGTAGTGCGGAGCGGTAGGCGCCCTGACGGAGCGGCGCGTCGGGGTCGGTCGTCAGGCGCTGCAGCGGCTCCGGCAGCCGCACGGTCATGTGAACTGTGTCGCCTGGAGGCGGGCGAACCAGCGGCCGGAGGGCGTGGGTGTCAGGGCGTCAACCTCGAAGCCGGCTCTGCGGGCCAGGCCGGCGATGGCGTCGGCGCCGACGACGGCCCAGGCAAAGGACTCGCTGCGCCGGCCCTCTCGTTCGAACCAGGCGGTAAGCCGGCGCCAGCCCGTGCCCGGGGGCTGGACCTCGGCCACCACCTCGCCCCCGCCGCCGGTGAGCTGGCGGCAGCGCCGCAGGAGCCGGGTGGGGTCGCCGCCGATGCCGACGTTGCCGTCGAAGAGCAGGGCGGTGCCCCAGCGCCCTTCGCCCGGCAGGGGGCCGAAGATGTCGCGCTGGAGGACCGTCGCGCCCCGCATGCGGGCCAGGGCGATGGCCGACGGCGACGAGTCGACGCCCAGCGCCGGCACCCGCTGCGAGGCCAGGCGGACGACGAGGCGGCCGGGCCCGCAGCCGAGGTCGATCACCGGGCCGCCGACCGTCTCGAGCAGGTCGGCCTCCTCCTCGGTCGCGGGATCGTGCCAGCGGCCGAGGTCGAGCTCGAGCGTCTCGCCGGTGTGGGCCCGGAGGACGACGGGGCTCTCGATGAGCGCCGTCATCGCACGGCCGCCGTGCCGGGGAGCATGCCTATTCTCCGAGCCTGCGCCGCGGTGCGGATGGCCGACCCGGACTGGGTGACCGCAGGAAGGTCGGCCACGGTGTCGAGGTCCACCAGCGCCGGCAGCATGGTCACCGACAGCCCGAGGTCGAGGAGGCGGGTGTGCTGCGCAGCCCCTGTCGTTTCCGTGCTCATGGAAACGCCGGTGAAGACCTGGGGGTCGGGCCGGCGCAGGCCGATGGCCCACCACCCGCCATCGACGGCGAGGCCGAGCGCGGCGGAGGTGTCGTCGAGCGCCGCCAGTGCGCCGTCGAGGAGGGCGGGCGTGACCTGGGGGGTGTCCATGCCGATCTGCACGCCGGCACCCCCGGCCGCCGACCAGGCCGCGGCCAGCCGGCGGTCGAACCCACCGTCGACCTGTGGGATGACCTCGAAGCCGGCCGGGAGCCACGGCCCGGGAGCGCCGGCGAGGGCGACGATGCGCCGGCCGGCGCCGCATGCGGCCACTGCGGCCAGCGTGTCGGCCAGCGCGGCCTCGGCGATCGCCGCTGCCTCCGCCGGCGTGCACGGCGGGCACAGTCGCGTCTTGACCCGGCCGGCGACCGGTGCCTTGGCCATGACGAGAAGGTTCATACCGTCGCCAGCACCCGGCTCATGTCCCGCACCGCCCGCATCGTTCCCTTGACCGTTCCGGTGACCTTGGACTTGCCGGTGCGAGGCGCGTAGGGGATGGGCAGCTCGTCGATGCGCCAGCCGGCGGCGGCGGCGCGCAGCACCATCTCCAGCGGCCAGCCGAAGCGCCGGTCTTCGATGCCGAGGGCGAGCAGATCGTCACGCCGGGCCGCTCGCATGGGGCCGATGTCGACCAGCTTGTGACCGGTACGGCGCCCGATCTCGAAGGCCAGGAAGCGGTTGGCGACACGGGCATGGAGCGGCCAGACGCCGGCGGCGGTGGGCCGGCGGGCGCCGAGCATCAGGTCGCACGCGCCGGCGAGCACCGGTGCGGCAATGCCCGGGAGGTCGCCGGGATCGAGCGAGCCGTCTCCGTCCATGAAGCACACGACTCCGTCCTCCGGCTCGGCAGCCAGCAAACCGGCCCAGCAGGCGGCGCCGAAGCCCCGCACCGGCTGGTCGACCACGACGGCGCCCATGAGCCGGGCGATGTCACCCGAGCCGTCGGTGGAACCGTTGTCGGCGACGACAGCGGTGTAGCCCGGCGGCATGGCGGCCAGGAGGTCCGGGAGGGCCCCGGCCTCGTTGAGGACGGGGATGACGACGTGGGGCATGGAGGGAGTCTCCCCGGTAGGTGCTTGCGAACCGCGACCGAAGTGCTGACGATTCTGTGAACTCTCCGCCGCCACCGGTCCGAGCGGATGGGGCTGGGGCACAATCGACCCGTGGCCTCCACTGTCTCACCACCGCGCATCCTGGTGGTGGAGGACGACCTGACCATCTCCGAGGTGGTGACCCGCTACTTGGAGCGTGAGGGTTTCGTGGTCGACGTGGCCTACGACGGCGCCGTGGCCCTGGAGCGCGCACTGGCCGATCCACCCGAGCTGGTCGTGCTCGACCTCATGATCCCCTCACTCGACGGGTTCGAGGTCTGCCGGCGGCTGCGGGCTGCGGCGCCGGTGCCGGTGATCATGCTGACGGCCCGCGGCGAGGAGGCCGACCGCATCGTGGGCCTCGAGCTGGGGGCGGACGACTATGTGTCCAAGCCGTTCTCGCCCCGTGAGCTCACGGCGCGGATCAAAGCCGTGCTCCGGCGGGCGGGAGGGGCGGTGGCGACCGCCGGCGAGCAGCCGACGACGCTGAGGGCCGGCGCCCTCGAAGTCGACACCGTCGCCCACGAAGCCCGGCGTGACGGTCAGCTGGTGGCGCTCACGTCGCGGGAGTTCGACCTCCTCGTGCACTTGATGCGCCACCCCCGGCGGGCGTTCCGCCGGGAGCAGCTCCTGGAGCAGGTGTGGGGGTTCGCCTACGGGGACACTTCGACGGTGACCGTCCACGTGCGCCGGCTGCGGGAGAAGGTCGAGCCCGACCCGGCTGACCCCCGCCACGTGTGCACGGTGTGGGGCGTCGGCTACCGGTTCGAGCCATGAGCGGCCCGGGAGGCCGCTCCATGGATATTCACGGCGGCGAAGCCGCGTGAAGGGTCGACGTTGGTTCCTGCTCGGCGCCGTAACCGCCGCCGGCATTCTGGCTGCCACCCTGCTCGCCGCCGACGCCAGCATGGGCGCCAAGGACACCAGCGTCCTGCTGGGATGGGCGCTCGGGTCGGCGGCAGTGGCCGCCGCCGTCGCCGCCCTGCTCCTGCGGGTCCTGCGTCACGCCACGCTGGCGGTGCAGGCCAGCGTGGCCGCCCTCACTCCGGTCCTGGCCGTCACCGTCGCCCTGGTGGGGACGGCGGCGACCATGTTCATCTCCACTCACGACCTGCGGGCCCTGCTCGTCGTGACGGTGGCCGCGGCGACGGTCGGCCTCGTGACTGCGCTGGCGCTCGGTGAGCGGGTGGCGAGGGCCAGCCAGCGCCTGGGCGACCTGGCCCAGCGCATCGGCGACGACGGGGCCGCCGTGGTGCCCGGCGCGGCGGCCGGCGGGCCGAGCGAGCTGCGGCGCCTCTCCGCCGAGCTGGAGGCGGCCCTGACCCGCCTGGCCGAGACCCGGGAGCAGGCCGCCGCCGCCGAGGACAGCCGGCGCCAGCTGGTGGCCTGGGTGTCGCACGACCTGCGCACGCCGCTGTCGGGCATCCGGGCCATGGTGGAGGCCTTGGAGGACGGCGTGGTGACCGACCCCGAGACCGTGGCCCGCTACTACCGGACCATGGGCCGGGAGACCGACCGGTTGGCCGGCCTGGTCGGCGACCTTTTCGAGCTGTCCCGCATCCAGGCCGGCGCCCTCCACCTGGAGATGGAGAAGATCGCCCTCGACGAGCTGGTATCCGACGCGGTGGCCGGCGTGTCCCTGGCCGCCACCACCAAGGGCGTGCACCTGCGGGGGGACGTGGCGTCGCCGACGCCGGTGGTGGAGCTGTCCATCCCCGAGATGGCCCGGGTGGTCCGCAACCTGCTCGACAACGCCATCCGCCACACGCCTCGCGGCGGCACGGTGTGGGTGGAGGCGGCGCTGGACGACGACCGGGCCGCGGCGCTGGTGTCGGTGCGGGACGGCTGTGGCGGCATCCCCGACCCCGACCTGCCCCGGGTCTTCGAGCTGGCCTACCGGGGCGACGCCGCCCGCACGCCGGGCGACGGTGGCGCCGGCCTCGGGCTGGCCGTCGCCCGGGGCCTGGTCGAGGCCCACCGGGGCGACATCACGGTGCGGAACGAGGGTCAGGGCTGCCGATTCACCATCCGCCTGCCACTCGCATGAGAGTTCTCATCACCGGTGGCGCCGGCTTCATCGGGTCCCACGTCGTCGACGAGCTGCTGGCCGGCGGGGCCGACGTGCGAGTCGTCGACAACCTTGCGGCCCACGCCGGCGTGCCGGACTACCTCGACCCACGGGCCGAGCTGATGGTGGCCGACCTGGCCGAGCCGGGCGTGGCCCCGGCCGCAGTGGCCGGCGTTGACGCCGTGTGCCACCAGGCGGCCAAGGTCGGCCTGGGCGTCGACTTCGGCGACGTGAGCGGGTACGTCACCGACAACGACCTCGGCACGGCCCGCCTCCTGGAGGCGCTGTGGCGGCGCCAGTTCACCGGGCGGCTGGTCGTGGCCAGCAGCATGGTGGTCTACGGCGAGGGCCGGTACCGGTGTCCCACCCATGGCGACGTGCGCCCGGGGCCCCGCACTCCCGGCGACCTGGCGGCGGGCCGCTTTGACCCCGCCTGCCCAGTGGCCGGGTGCGGGAGCCGGGCTTCGTGGGACACGATCGACGAGTCGGCGCCCGTCGACCCCCGCAACGTCTACGCCGCCACCAAGCTCCACCAGGAGCACCTGTGCGCCCTCTGGGCCCGGGAGGCCGGCGCCACCGCCGTCGCCCTTCGCTACCACAACGTCTATGGCTCCCGGATGCCCCGGGACACGCCGTATGCCGGCGTGGCGTCGATCTTCCGCAGCGCCGTCGCCGCCGGTCGGGCCCCGGAGGTCTTCGAGGACGGCGGCCAGACCCGGGACTTCGTCCACGTGACCGACGTGGCCCGGGCCAACGTGGCCGCCCTCACCGCCCCGGTCGATGGGCTCGTCGCCTGCAACATCGCCAGCGGGACCCCCCACACCGTCGGCGACCTGGCCGCCGCTCTGGCCGGCGCCGGCCCCGAACCGGTCGTCACCGGCAGGTGGCGATTGGGCGACGTCCGCCACATCGTGGCCTCGCCGGCGCTCGCCGCCGAGCTCCTGGGCTTTGTGGCCGAGGTCGACTTCGCCGCCGGCATGGCCGACTTCGCCCGTGCCACCCAGCAGGCCTAAGGCGGCGGCGGGCTTCGCCGTCGCCGCCCTGGCCGGCGCCGGCCTGTGCCTGAGCTTCGTCACCGCCGAGCCGCTCCGGAACGACCGCTGGGCCTTGCTCGTCCGCCTGGCTGCGTGGGCCGTCGTCTGGGGGGCCGGCGTGGTCTGCGCCCTGCGCCTGCCCAAGCGGGTGGCGGTGCCGGCGATCGTCGCCGTGGCCTTCGTCCTGCGCCTGGTCGCCCTTGCCGGCCAGCCCATCCTCTCCGACGACCTCTACCGCTACGCCTGGGACGGCCGGGTGCAGGTCTCGGGCACCAGCCCCTACCGCTACACCCCGAGCTCGACGCACCTGAGCGACCTGCGGGAGGAGTGGCTGTGGCCCGGCGCCGAGGGCTGTGCCCAGCTCCAACGCGATCCCGGTTGCACCCGCATCAACCGCCCCACCGTGCGCACCATCTACCCACCGGTGGCCGAGGCGTGGTTCACCGCCGTCTACCAGGTGGCCGGGATCGAGGCCCGGCACAAGGCGTGGCAGATCGCCGGCCTCGTCGGCGACATGGCCCTGGTCGCCCTCCTGCCGGCGGTCCTGCGGGCATGGAAGCGCGACGAGCGGTGGACCGCGCTCTACGCCCTCTCGCCGGTGGCCGTGGTGGAGGTGGTCAACAACGCCCACGTCGACGGCCTGGCCGCCCTGTTCGTCGTCCTGGCTCTGCTGACCGCCGCCCGGCGCCGGCCGGCGTGGGCCGGCGCCCTGCTCGGAGCCGCCTTCCTGGTGAAGCTGTACCCGGCGGTGGTGGGGCTGGCGTTCGTCGCCGCCTTCACCGGGCGTCGCGCGCTCGTCCGCCTGACAGGCGCCTTCGCCGCCGTCGTGGCCCTGGCCTACCTGCCGCATGTGGCCACCGCCGGCCTCGACGTCCTCGGTTACCTCCCGGGCTACCTGGAGGAGGAGCGCTACGGCGAGGGCGGCCGCTACCTGCTCGCCGGCCTCCTCGGCCTGCCGCCGGCCCTCACCGCCACTCTCGCCGCCGCCGGCCTGGCCGGGGCGGCCGGTTGGGTGCTGCTGCGCCGGCCGGAGGTGCCGCAAGGATGCGCCCTCCTCCTGGGTGCCCTGCTCCTGGCGGTGACGCCCGTCCAGCCCTGGTACGCCGTCACCCTGCTGGCGGTGGCGACAGTGGCTGCCAGGCCCGCCTGGTCGGCCGTCGCCGCGGCTGGCTACCCGTACTTCTTCGCCGTCCTCCTCGACTCCCAGCACGCAGTCGCCATCGGCCGGGTGTCTTACGGGCTGGCGCTGGCGGTTCTGGTGATCGCTCGTCGCCGAACGCGTATGACGGGCGAGCTGAAGGTGACCTAGTGTTGCTGATTGTCATCGCAGGGTCCTGTGGTGCAGCTTGGAGTGCACGCCGCCCTGTCAAGGCGGAGGTCGCGAGTTCAAATCTCGTCAGGACCGCGCAGTTTGGTTTTTTCGAATCTTGGTCGGGTAGCTCAGTTGGTAGAGCGCGCGCCTGAAAAGCGCGAGGTCACCGGATCGACACCGGTCCCGACCACGTGCCCACTTTCCGCCGTTTCCTTCCAGCGACCCTACTGGGGGCCGCTCTCGCCCTGTCCGGCTGTGGCGGCCACCCGGACGTCGAACGCCAGATCGCCGTCTCCTCGGGACCGTCCGGCGCCGTGTTCGAGCCCACGACGATCACGGTCGACAAGGACGACAACGTCACGCTGGCCATCGCCAACCCCACGAGCGCAGTCCACGGCTTCAGCATCGAGGGCTATGGCATCCAGGACGAGATCCCCCCGGGTGGGGCCGAGAAGAAGTTCCAGGCCCGGCACCCGGGCACCTTCAAGATCTACTGCCAGCTCCACGAGACCCACCAGGTGGCGACGCTCGTCGTCCGGTAGGGCCAGTAGCGTTGCACCGGTGGACGTCTTCGAACGCATCGGGGGCGACGACTACGAGCAGGTCGTGTTCTGTCACGACCGGAGCTCGGGCCTGCGGGCCATCATCGCCGTCCACTCCACGCGCCTGGGGCCGGCGCTCGGTGGCACCCGGTTCTACCCCTACGCGTCGGAGGCGGAGGGCCTGGAGGACGTCCTGCGGCTGGCGCGCGGCATGACGTACAAGGCCGCCGCCGCCGGCCTCGACCTCGGCGGGGGCAAAGCGGTCATCTTCGGCGACCCCATCCGGGACAAGACCGAGGTGCTGCTGCGGGCCTACGCCCGCCACGTGGATGCCCTGGGCGGCCGCTACCTGACCGCCGAGGACATCGGCACCACCCAGGACGACATGGACCTCGTCCGGCGGGAGACCCGCTTCGTGACCGGTGTGAGCCGGGAGCTGGGCGGCTCCGGCGACCCGTCGACCGCCACCGGCTACGGCGTGCTGTGGGCCATGAAGGCGGTGGCCCGCCACCTCTGGGGCGACACGTCGCTCGCCGGCCGCCACGTGGCGGTGGCCGGCGTCGGCAAGGTGGGCCGGGCCCTGCTGGGCCATCTGGCCGAGGAGGGCGCCCGGATGACCGTCGCCGACACCACCCCGGCCGCCGTCGAGTGGGCCACCGCCCGCTTTGGCGCCGAAGCCGTGGCCGTCGAGAAGATCCACGCCACCGACTGCGAGATCTACGCGCCGTGCGCCATGGGCGGGGTTCTCAGCGCGGCGACGATTCCCGAGCTACGGTGCGCGGCGGTGGTGGGCTCGGCTAACAACCAGCTGGCGGATACGGCCTCGGCCGGGCTGCTGGCCCAGGCCGGGGTTCTCTACGCCCCTGATTTCGTCGTCAACGCCGGCGGGCTGATCAACATCGCCGAGGAGCTGGCGCCCGGCGGCTACCACCCGGACCTGGCGCTCGCCGCCGTCCGGCGCATCTACGACACCGTCACCTCGGTCCTGCAGGCGGCCGAGGTCGACGGGGTGACGACCGCGGAGGCCGCCGACCGGCGGGCCGAGAACCGCATCGCCGCCCTGTCCGCCGTCCACCAGATCCGCCCGCCGGCGTAGGTCCAGCGATGGCCAAAGTCATCCACGATCGGGCCCCGGCCCGGGCGGTACCTCCGGCCCGTCACGTCCAGCTGGGCCTGTCCGCCGACGACGTGGTCGGCATGTACCGCACGGTGCTGCTGACCCGGCTGGTCGACCAGAAGGCCTGGAACCTCACCCGGACGGGAAAGGCCCGCTTCTACATCCCCGCCGAGGGGCAGGAAGCGGCCCAGGTGGGCTCGGCGTGGGCGCTGCGGCCCGGCCACGACCTGGCCCTGCCCTACTACCGCGACGTCGGCGTGGTCCTGACTCTGGGCATGACGCCGTATGAGGTTTTCCTGGCCGTGCTGGCCAAGGGCGACGACCCGAACTCGGGCGGCCGCCAGATGCCGAACCACTGGGGCGCCAAGCGCCTCGGGATCATCACCGGCTCCTCGCCCATCGGCACCCAGTTCCCCCACGCCGCCGGCCTGGCCCTGGCGTCCAGCCTCCGGGGCGACGACAAGGTCACGGTCACCTGGTTCGGCGAAGCGGCCTCGTCGAAGGGTGACTTCCACGAGGCTCTGAACTTCGCCGGCATCCACCGGCTGCCGGCGGTCTTCGTGTGCGAGAACAATGGCTATGCCATCTCGGTCGGGATGCGAAAGCAGTCGGCCGTGCCCGACGTGGCCGACCGGGCGGCGGCCTACGGGTTCGACGGGGTTGTGGTCGACGGCAACGACATCCTCGACGTCTACGCCGCCACCCAGGCCGCCGTGACCCGGGCCCGGGCGGGCAAGGGCCCGACGATCGTCGAAGCCAAGACCTACCGGCTCATGCCCCACACCACCGACGACGATGACCGGGTCTACCGCTCCCGCGAGGAGGTCAAGGCGGCCCGTAGGCGCGATCCGCTGCCCCGGCTCGAGCGGTACGTGCTGGAGCAGGGATTGCTGACGGCTGAGGAGGTCGCCCGCATCGAGCAGGCGGCCCGGGATGAAGTCAACGAGGCAGCGCGTCAGGCCGAGGCCGCCGCCCCGCCCGAGCCGGCGACAGCGTCGAGCCGGGTCTACGCCCGTCCCCGGCCGGAACGACCGCCACGGGCGCCTGCCGTGCCGCCGGGGGGCGTGGAGAGAAGCAACCTCGACGCTGTTCGCGAGACGCTCCACGACGTCATGGCCGAGGACGAGCGGGTTGTCGTGCTCGGTGAAGACGTTGGCGTGCTGGGCGGGGTGTTCCGGGCCACCCGCGGCCTCCAGGACGCCTACGGCGACGCGCGGGTCATCGACACGCCGCTGGCCGAGTCCTCGATCGTCGGCATCGGCGTTGGGCTGGCCCTGGCCGGTATGCGGCCGGTCGCCGAGATCCAGTTCGCCGACTTCATGCACTCGACGTTCGACCAGTTGGTGAGCGAGGCGGCCAAGATCCACTACCGGTCGAACGGAGACTTCAGCGTGCCGCTCGTCGTCCGAACTCCCTGGGGCGGCGGTGGTCACCGGGGCCCGTACCACTCCCAGGCCGTTGAGGCGTTCTACGCCCACGTGGCCGGCCTCAAGGTGGTGGCACCCTCGACGCCGGCCGACATCGCCGGCCTCCTGCGCAGCGCCATCGAGGACCCCGACCCGGTGCTCTTCCTGGAGCACAAGAAGACCTACCGCAAGATCACCGGCCTCGTCCCCGGCGGCCCGTGGCGGGTGCCTATCGGCCTGGCCGACGTGGCCCGTCCCGGCGACGACATGACGCTCGTCACCTACGGCCTGCACCGGCACCTGTCGCTGGAGGCGGCGGAGATGCTCGCCGAGGAGGACTACTCGGTGGAGGTCATCGACCTGCGCACCATCTCGCCCCTGGACACCACGACCATCCTGGCCTCGGCGGTGCGGACCGGGCGGGTGCTGGTCGTCCACGAGGACAACGTGAGCTTCGGGGTCGGCGCCGAGGTGGCGGCCACCGTCTCCCAGGAGGCGTTCTACGACCTCGACGCCCCCGTCCGCCGGCTGGCCATGCCCGACGTGCCCGCCATGCCGTTCGAGATCGGGCTGGAGCGGGCCCTGTCGATCACCGCCGCCGACGTTGCCGCCGCCGCCCGATCCCTCATGGAGGAGTAGCCCGGCCCGCGACGGCCCGGCGGTGCGATGATGCGGGCCATGGCTACCTGCACGCCTCATAACGTCGAGACCAACCTGAGCTGTCGCACCTGCGGCACCCCGGTCTGCACCGATTGCGCCGTCCGCACCGCGATGGGCGTCGCCTGCGAGGAGCACGCCGGCAGTGCCAAGAAGGAGGCGGTCACCGCGTTCGCCCCCAAGGCCGAGCGCTCGGGGCCGAGGCGCCGGGGCCTACTGATCGGGGTCGTCCTGGCCCTGGTGATCGCCGGCGTGGTGTTCCTGCGCCCGTCGGGCGGCGACGACGGAGGCGACGGCACGGTTTCGGCGGCGTGGACGCCCCTGCCCGACGCCGGCCTGGCCTCTCGTACCGGCATGGCCTTCGTGTCGACGGGCCGGAGCATGATCGTCTGGGGCGGTAGCCCCTCCGGCGGGCCGGCCAACGACGGCGCCATGCTGGAGCTGCCCGCCAACACCTGGAAACCGCTGGCGCCGTCCCCGCTGGCCGGAAGAACCAACGCCTCGGCGGTGTGGACCGGGTCGAAGATGATCGTCTTCGGCGGGCTGGCCCGGGGCGCCGGCTGCCAGCCGGCTTGCGCGCTCAGTGACGGGGCCGCCTACGACCCCGCCACCGACAATTGGTCGCCGATGGCGCCGGCGCCCATCGCCGGCCGCAGCGGGCACTCCGCAGTGTGGGTGCAGGACCGGATGGTGGTCTGGGGCGGGGCGGTCGAAGGAGGCAAGCCGACCGCCGATGGAGCGTCCTACGATCCGGCGGCCGACGCCTGGACCGTCCTGCCGCCGGCGCCGCTCGAGGCCCGCATCGCCCACCGCACCGTGGCCTCCGCCCACCGGATGCTCGTCTGGGGCGGTTCGTCGGGGGAGGGGCAGGCGGGGAAGCACTTCGCCGACGGGGCCATCTACAGCCCGGCGGAGAACGCGTGGAAGCCCATGGCAGCGTTCCCCGAGACCCGGGAGGGCGGCGGGCGGGACACCTTCAGCAGCGTCTGGACCGGCGAGAAGATGCTGGTGTGGGGCGGCTACAGCCGCAACGCCACCTGTAACCCGTGCAACCACGAGGACGGGGCCATCTACGACCTGGCCGCCGATACCTGGACCCTGATGTCGCCCGGCCCCCTAAGCGGCCGGGGCGCCCACCGGGCGGTGTGGACCGGTCGGGAGATGCTCGTTTGGGGCGGGTTCAACACCACCGAGCTGAACGACGGCGCCACGTACAACCCCGAGTCCGACAGCTGGGCCGCGCTGCCCCAGAGCCCGCTGCTGCCCCGGCAGGGCCAGGCCATGGTGTTGGCCGGGAACCAAGTGCTCATCTGGGGCGGCCACGGGCCCCACGGCGAGGGCGCCGGCGCCGAGGCCAACCATGACGACGGAGCCATCCTCGCCCTCCGCGCGTAGCCTCCGGGCCGCCGCCCGCTGGCTTCTCTGGCCGCTCCTCGCGGTGTTGGGCGCCGTCGCCCTGGTGGTGGTCGTGCCGCCGACCGACGGCGACGACCCCCGTCCGCCGGCCGCCGGCGCCTGGGTGGCGCTGGCCGACGCCGGCATCGCCGGCCGTAGCGAGCCCTCAGTGGTCTGGACCCGCAACGCCATGATCGTGTGGGGCGGGACCGGCGAGGCCGGCGTCCTGGGCGACGGCGCCTCCTACGACCTGGCCACGGGCCGGTGGGCGCCGCTGGCGCCGGCGTCGCTCGGCCCCCGGCGGGGCCAGAGCGCGGTCTGGACCGGCACCAGGATGATCGTCTTCGGCGGGCTGGGGCCCCGGGAAGGCTGCGACGGGCTGTGCGCGCTGGGCGACGGTGCCGTCTACGACCCCATCGCCAAGGCGTGGACGCCGATGGCGCCGGCCCCGATCGAGCCCCGCCACGGCCACACGGCCGTGTTCCTCCAGAACCGGATGGTGGTTTGGGGCGGAGCGTCGCTCAGCGGCGCCGCCCTGGGCGACGGCGCCGCCTACGACCCCGTGGCCGACACCTGGGATCCCCTGCCCGTCCCCCCGCTGGCGCCCCGGCTCGGCCACCGGGCCGTCGCCACCACCGACCGCATGCTGGTTTGGGGGGGCTCCTCGGAGGCGGCCGAGGGCGGGCGCTACTTCGCCGACGGCGCGGTCTACAGCCCGGCGACGAACGGTTGGTCGGCCATGGCCGCGCCGCCGGCCTCGTTGGAGGCTCGGGACAACGCCGCCGGTGTCTGGACCGGCAACCAGCTCCTGGTCTGGGGTGGCTACGGACGCTCCGACGCCTGCACCCCGTGCTTCTACGGCGACGGCGCCGCCTACGACCTCTCCTCCAACTCCTGGGCTCCGATCGCCCCCTCGCCCCTGGGCGGCCGGGGCGCCCACCGGGCCGTCTGGACCGGGCGGGAGATGCTGGTCTGGGGCGGGTTCGACTCCGCCGTGCAGGGTGACGGCGCCCTCTACAACCCCTTCGACGACGCCTGGGTCGCCATGGCCCCCGGCCCCCTCCCCGCCCGCCAGCACCACGCCATGGTGTGGACCGGCCAGCAGCTGATCGTCTGGGGTGGCGCCGGCACCGCCGGCATGCTCGCCGACGGCGCCGTCCTCACACCCCGCGCCTTCTAGCTCCGGCGCCGGCCGCGCTCAGCCCGTCCCGCCTCCGTCGGTCTTGGCCCGCTCGACCACCAGGGCGCCGACCTTGCGGCCCACGGCCTCCCCCACCTCGTTGTCGGCCCGCCAGTGGATTCCGCCCCACAGCCGGGAGTTGGACGCCTCGGCCGCCTTGGCGTTGAACTCGGCCGCATCCTCCGGGAAAAGGTAGGTCATCACCTCGGCGGCGGCGCCGGAGTAGGTGGCATGGCCGGAGATGTACGACGGGAAGAACGGCGTTTCGATGAAGGGCTCCCAGTTCCTGTCGATGCCGCTGTCGCGTATGCCGTTCTGGGGCCGGGGGTCCCAGTAGGCGTACTTGGCGTCCCATGAAGCGATGCCGGCGTCGGACATGGCCACCGTGGCCAGGGCCAGGGTGCGCTCGGCCTGGGGCTCGGTCGGCACCCGGTCACGCAGGTAGGCCAGCAGCACGTTGATCCACACGCCGGCGGGCAGCGGTGTGCCCTGGCCGCCGGCCCAGAACGTGGCCGCCTTCTTCTGCTCCTCGGTCAGCGAACTCTTGACTGCGACCACCTCGCGGGCCTGAGCAAGAAACTCGGGGGACCCGAACGCAGGGGGTGGCCCGGGGCGGAACTGGCTGCCCGAGCTCATGGCCCACGGCTTCCACTCGCCGGCGCAGGGCTGCACCGGGTTGGCGACGCTGCCTGGCGGCGGGGTCCAGTACCGGGGCGGCCCGCCGGGGGCCCGCTTGTTGCACGGATTCTCCGCGCCGTCGGCCTTGGCGAAGGCGATGATCTTCTCGGCCACCTTGTGGCCGAGCTCGAGGCCGGCGTCGACGTCGCTGCGCCGGTTGGCGCCGGCCATCACCCGGGAGTCGGCGGCCTGGTCGGCACTCTCGTCCAAGCGCAGCGCCGGCCGCTCGGGGAACAGGTATGCGAGCACCCGCGAGGCGGCGCCGGCGATGGCGGCGTGCTCGGACGGGTAGGAGGGGTCGGGGCCCGGGTCGGCCAGCCGCTCACCCAGATCAGGGGCGTCGCGGTTGTACTGGTACTTGTAGTGCCAGGTGGCCACCATGGCGTCGTACACGGCAACGCTCATCAGCGCGTATCCCCGCGACGACAGCGGCGGGTCCTTCTCCCGGGCGGCGACGAACTCCAGGTTCATCTCCACCCACGGCGTGCTGACCGGCGCCCCCTCGGCGGTCCACTTGCGCACGATGTCCTTCACCTCAGGGGTGCGCTTGGCGGCCAGGTCCTTGATCTCCTGGTCCTCGGCCTTCTCCTGGTCGGAGCCCTTGGCCGGCGGCGGCGGAACAGGGATCTCCGAGGGCGAGGAGAGCAACCACGGCTTCCAGGTGCCGGCGCCCGGTTCGGCCTTCCGGCCGCCGGCCGCGTCGTCGGAGTCCCCGCTGCCGCAGGCGGCCGCCAGCAGTCCCATGGCCACCGCGGTCCCGACAGCCTTGCGCCACCTCGTGTGCGCCATGTCTCTCTCCTCGTCGCTAGCTAGCGCCTTGACGGCAGGGCTGCCCACCCGAGCTCGACCCTACGCGCCACCCCGTAATCGCGACGTAACGAGGACGTACCCGAGCCATGTGAGGCCGTTCAGGACCGGTTCACCTTTGACGACATCCTGACGACGGGCGAGGATGTCTACTTGGTGGCCTCCGCGGGAGTGCCCAGCGGAAGGAGTTGATGTGATCCGCGAATGGCGGCACGCGGCGCAGATCGGTGACCCGTCGGATGCTCCTTCCCTCTGATGGCAAGCAGGGGTGGTACGGGCCTCTGCGGCAGCTCCTGCACGACGTAGGGCGACGTGAGCGAGCTTGACCAATCGGGCGCCGAGCTCGACAGCCGCGCCTGCCAGCAGGAAGTCGTGGCCGAGCTGGGCCGCCAGGCGCTCGTCGACCGGGACCTTTCCTCGCTCATGAAGTCGGCGGTTCAGGCCGTGGCCCGGATCCTTGACGTCGAACGGGTCGAGGTCTTCGAGCTCTCCCCGGTGTGCGACGTCCTGATCCTTCGGGCGGGGGTGGGGTGGGACGCTGACCTCGAAGGCCTCGCGTCCGTGCCGGCCGCCCGAGAGTCGCCCGCGGGGTACACACTCGAATCCCAGTCACCGGTCGTCGTCGAGGACTTGCGACGGGAGACCCGGTTCACGGTTCCGCCGCTGCTCACCGACCACAACGTGGCCGCCGTGATCAACGTCGTCATTCGCGGCGACCCCCGCCCCTATGGCGTGCTCGGAGCGAACGCCTCCCACGCCCGGCGATTCAGCCCCGACGACATCTATTTCCTGCGCGCCGTGGCCAACGTCCTGGCCGATGCCATCGGGCACGCCAAGGTGGAGGACGAGCTGCAAGCCGCTCGCGATCGCGAGCGGCGGCTCCGCGAGCGCCTCGAGCGGCACTCCCGCATGGTCGTCGAGGCCCAGGAGCGCGAGCGCCGGCGCATCGCCCGGGAGCTGCACGACGAGATCGGCCAGACCCTCACGGGCCTCAAGCTGACGCTCGAAGACCATGACCGCCTCTCGTCTGAGGAGGCCGCCAGCCGGCTGGAGCGCGCCCGGGAGCTCGCCGTCGAGCTGTTGCACCGCGTACACGACCTCTCCCTCGACCTTCGCCCCGCCATCCTCGACGATCTGGGGCTGCAGCCCGCCCTGAGTTGGCTCACGGAGCGCTATCGCGACCAGACGGGCGTCCATGTCGCGCTCCAGTGCTCCGGCCTGGACGGACGGCTGCGGAGCGAGTTGGAGACGGCCGCGTACCGCATCGTCCAGGAAGCGCTCACCAACGTGGCGCGCCATGCCGGTGTCGACCGTGCGGCGGTTGCATGTACCCTCGAGGACGGGCTGCTGCGGGTGGAGGTCGTCGACGGCGGCCGTGGCTTCTTGGTCGGCGCCGTCCCGGTTGGCCAGAGCAGTGGCCTGGCGGGCATGGAGGAGCGCGCCCGATCGACCGCCGGTCGCATCTCGGTGACCTCAACCGTCGGTCGGGGCACCACAGTGGTTGCCGAGCTACCGGCGGACTAGAGGCGGGTCACATGGTCATCCGGATCGTGCTTGCGGACGATCACGCCGTCGTGCGGGAGGGCGTCAGCGCTCTGCTCGCGTCCGATCCAGACTTCGATGTGGTGGGCCAGGCGGGCGACGGCGCGGAGGTCATGGACCTGGTCGAGCGTCTTCAACCGGACGTCGTGGTGCTCGACCTCATGATGCCGGGGGCGGGCGGACTCGAGGTGACGGGCCAGCTGGCCCGCCGCGCTGACCCCCCGGCGGTGCTCATCCTCAGCATGCACGAGAGCGAGGCGTACGTCGTCGAGGCCATGCGCCGCGGCGCAGCCGGCTACGCCCTCAAGCAGGCGCCGGCCGGGGAGCTGGCGCGAGGGATTCGGACGGTGGCGACGGGCGCCCGTTACCTCAGTCCGCCGTTCTCCGATCGCGCCGTCGACGCCTACGTGCGCGGGCCGGACCAGCAGCAAGAACCGGAGGACATGCTCACCGTCCGCGAGCGAGACGTCCTCCGGCTCGCCGCCGGGGGCCGGACCAACGCCGAAGTCGCCGCCCTGCTGTTCATCAGCCGGCGGACCGTGGAGACACATCGTGCCCGCGCCATGAAAAAGCTGGGACTCCGCAACCACGTCGAGTTGGCGCGCTACGCCATCGAGCGGGGGATCGTCCCGCCGAACTCCCAGTCGCCCTCGACGCCGCAGGCGGACGCCGGGCCATAGATGCGGGCAGCATACGTACCGATACGCATGCCGATTCAAGTGACCTCCCGCATGGCCTGAGCAGCCGCCGTGCGCGAGGGTGTCGGGGAGAAGGGTCGTCCAGAGAGGCCGCATATTGCACCTTGGGGCGCTGTCCCGGGGCTGGGACGGGGACGGGGCGTTCAGGGCGGCGAAGGGAGGCCGACCAATTGTCGTCCACTACCGCTTCCGATTCCCCAGGTATCACCAGGCTCCCTAGGCGCGAGCGCAGGAACGGGAGACGACAGTGGTGAATCACGACCGGCTCCGTCCCAGGGGACCGGGCGACGCTCCTGCGACCGCTTCCCAGGTGCTCTCGATCGATATCAGCCGGAAACAGGCGACGGTGGTCGTGGCGCTCGGGGGCGTCCTCGACGATTCCGGCTCCCCGATGTTGGTCGACCTGCTGTGGGATCTCGTCGTCGGGCAGGGGAACCTCTCGGTCGCCGTCGATGCTCGCCGCCTCACCTCGTCTGATCCTGCGCTCCTCTGCGTTTTCCAGATCATCGAGTGGGAGGCCGCTCTGAGGGGCGGGACGTTCGTCGTCGTCGGGTCGCCTCCGCCCTCGGCGCCGGATACCCGCGTCCGCCGTGCCGCGGCCCTCGGGAGGATGGCACATCCGGCCGGGGGCGCTCGGGCCCCGTAACCGAATCGTCAGAGCTTGAGCAGGACCCGCCGGTCGCCCTCGACGATCTCGCCGATGTCGACGGAGTCGTGGCCGGCGTCGCGCAGGATGTCGTGCGTCCGGTAGGCGTCGCGAGGGGCGACCACGGCGACCATGCCGATGCCGAGGTTGAACACCTTGGCCATCTCGTCGGGCCCGATGTCGCCCGCGGCCTGGATCTGGTTGAAGATCTCCGGGACGTCCCACTTGCCCCGCTGGACGATGGCCCCGCAGTTGTCGGGCAGGACCCGCACCAGGTTGCCGGGGATGCCGCCACCGGTGATGTGGGCCAGCCCCTTCACCTCCACCGAATGGCACAGCTTGACCAGCGCCGGCGCGTAGATCACCGACGGCCGCAGTAGCTCCTCGCCCAGGGAGTGGTGGGCCTTGGGCCACGCCGGCCCGTCGAGGGGACGCCCGGCGAGGTCGAGGAGGACCCGGCGGGCAAGGGAGTACCCGTTGCAGCGCAGGCCGGGCGACGGGAGGCCGATGAGCCGGTCGCCAGGGGAGATGTCGGCGCCGGTGATGAGGCGGTCGCGCTCGACCACGCCCACCGCGAAGCCGACGAGGTCGAAGTGACCCGGCTCGAGCATGCCCGGCAGCTCGGCCATCTCCCCGCCGATGAGGGCGCAGCCCGCCTCTTTGCACCCGTGGGCCACGCCGGCCACGATGTGCTCCATCTGCTCGGGGTCGAGGCGGCCGGCGCTGATGCAGTCCAGGAAGAACAGGGGCTCGGCGCCCTGGGCGGCGATGTCATCGACGGACATGGCCACCAGGTCGATGCCGATGGTGTCGAACCGGTTGGCCAGCCGGGCGATGACCGCCTTGGTGCCGACGCCGTCGGTGCCGGCGACGAGGACCGGGCGGACGTAGCGGGTCGGGTCGAAGGCGAACAGGCCGCCGAAGCCGCCCACGTCGCCGATGACCTCGGGGCGGAACGTCGAGCGCACCGCGGCCTTGATCCGCTCGACGGCCTCCTCGCCGGCCCCGATGTCGACGCCGGCGCCGGCGTAGGTCTCACCCACTGGGATGACTATCCACTTGGATGCACGAGATCGACCTCGGGCAGCTCGTCGTCGACGCGGGGCCGGGGTACCGGCAACGGGTAGTTCCCGGTCAGGCAGGCGTCGCAGAAGCCCCGGCTGGCCACGCCGGTAGCCGTCACCAGCCGGTCGAGCTCGAGGTAGGCCAGGCTGTCGCAGCCCAGGTAGTCGCGGACCTCCGACACGGTGAGGTTGGCGGCGATCAACTCGCCCCGGGTGCCGGTGTCCATGCCGAAGTAGCAGGGCCAGCGGTAGGGCGGCGAGGAGATGCGCAGGTGGATCTCGGCCGCGCCGGCCTCCCGGAGCATGGCGACGACGGCCCGGGTGCTGGTGCCCCGCACGATGGAATCGTCGATCACCACCAGGCGCTTGCCAGCGATGTTCTCCCGAATGGGGTTGAACTTCATCCGGACGCTCTGGGCGCGTTGGTCCTGGCCGGGGGCGATGAAGGTGCGCCCGATGTAGCGGTTGCGGACCAGCCCGTGGCCGAACGGGATCCCGCTGCGCCGGGCGTAGCCCTCGGCGGCCGGGATGCCGGACTCGGGCACGGGCATCACCATGCACTCCCGCTCCGGAGTCACGTGGTCAGCAGGCAGCGGGGACTGGTCGGCCAGCGCCTCTCCCATGTGCTGGCGGGCGGTGTGGACCGTCTGGCCGTAGAGGCGGCTGTCGGGCCGGGCGAAGTACACGAACTCGAACAGGCAGAGCTTGGGCTCGATGCGCTGGTGGTCGAAGGGGCGGATCGAGCGCATGCCGGTGGCGTCGATGACGACGACCTCGCCGGGGTCGAGCTCGCGAACGAAGTGGGCGCCGACGATGTCGAGGCCGGTCGTCTCTGACGACAGCACCCAGCCGTTGTCCAGCCGCCCGAGGCAGAGCGGGCGGAAGCCGTTGGGGTCGCGGACCCCGACCACGTGGGAGTCGTCCATCAGGACCAGGGAGAAGGCGCCCTGGAGCTTGGGCAGGACCTCCACCAGAGCCCGCTCGAGGTCGCGGCCGTCGCTGCGGGCGCCGGGGCCGGCGGCCTGCATGGCGTGCTGGATCAGTTCGGCCACGACATCGCTGTCGCTGGTCACCGTGCCGGGCAGGATGCCGGCCTCTTCGGTGAGCGCCGCGGTGTTGGTCAGGTTTCCGTTGTGGCCCAGGACGAAGCCGGCGTCGCCGGTCTCGCGGTAGATGGGCTGGGCGTTGCCCCAGGTGCTGGCGCCGGTCGTGGAGTACCGGACGTGGCCGACAGCCAGGTGGCCGTTCAGGGGGGCGAGCGTCCGGCCGTCGAAGACATTGGAGACCAGCCCCATGTCCTTGACGACGGTAAGGGTGTCGCCGTCGCTCACCGCCATGCCCGCCGATTCCTGGCCCCGGTGCTGGAGGGCGAAGAGGCCCAGGTACGTCAGGTGAGCGACCGGGTGACCGGGTGCGTAGACCCCGAAGACCCCGCAGGCCTCTTTTGGGGTGTCATCGTCGCTGTCGGCCTCGGTGGCCTCCACCTCCACGGGGCCATCTTCCCACAGGGGTGGGGGGATCAAGGAGTTGGAGCGGTGGTCACCGTGGCCGCGCCTTCTCCGGCCAGGTGGCGGTACGAGAGGGCGAGCCGGCGCCGGGCCCGGAGCAGGAGCGAATCGACGGCGCCGACCGACAGCCCCAGCCGGTCGGCGATCTCACCCGGGCGGAGCTCCTCCCAGTCCCTGGCGATGACCGCCCGCCGCTGGCGGTCGGGGAGGGCGCCGAGCGCTTTCTGCACCTGGGCGGCGCGCTCCCGGCTGAGGAGCGACTCCTCCGGTTCATTGGGGCGGTGGTCACGCCGGCCGGTGAGCGGGTGCTCCCGAGGCTCCACGCGCGCCTGGGCCCGGAAGGCGTCCATGCACAGCGAGCGGGCGATGACCTGGACCCACGGCCCGAAGTGGCGGTCACCGCGGCACTGGTCGATCTTCTCGAACGCCCGCACGAACGCCGCCTGGGCCACCTCCTCGGCCTCGTTCGGGTCGAGCAGGCGACGGGCGCACGCCTTGCGCACGCTCCGGTAGTGGCGCCGGAACAGCTCGGCGAACGCGTCGACATCACCCGCTTGGACGGCCCGCACCAGCGCGCCGTCGTCGCCGTGCTGTTGGGCGGTAACAGCCAACGGATCTCCCCCGGCCGGTTCGGCGTACTTCCCGGTCACTCTACGCGAGCGGGGCTGCCGGCACGATGAACATCAGATGTCCACAAGCTGAAGCTTGGCCGGCAGATCGCCCCGCCATGCCGCCACTGCCTCGGCCACCGGCACGTCGAGGAGACCCCGGACGATGAGGCGGTCACCGCCGGCCGTCCCGAGCGTCCGCACGGCGACGCCGGCGGCGCCGGCCCGCTCGGTGACCTCGGCCAGGGCGGCCGGCGCCACGCAGGCGATGACCCTGGTCGGGGCCTCGGAGAAGAGGCCGGCGTGGCCGTGGGCGACCTCGACGTCGAACCCGGTCTCGGATCGCACCGCCATCTCGGCCAGGGCCAGGCCGAGGCCACCGTCGCTGACGTCGTGCACGCCGTCGACGAGCTGACCGTCGACCAGGTCGCGCACGAGCTGGCACAGCGCGGCGTGGCCGCCGGCATCGACCGCCGGCAGCTCGCCGCCCCGGTGGCCGTGGGCGGCCTCGGCCCAGCGGGACCCGGCGAGGCTCGGGGGCCCGAGCGGCCCCTGGAGCGGGGTGGACGTGGTCTCGCCCAGCTGCAGGATGTTGCTGCCCTCGCGCAGGCCGGCGCCCGGGGGGCGGCGGACCAGCTCGTCGATGACCCCGAGGACGCCGATGACGGGGGTGGGGTCGATGTCGACACCGTCGGAGGAGTTGTAGAGGCTGACGTTGCCGCCCACCACCGGCACGCCCATGGCCCGGCAGGCCTCCGCCAGGCCGTCGATGGCTTCGGACAGCTGCCACATGACCTCGGGGTGCTCCGGGTTGCCGAAGTTCAGGCAGTTGACGACGGCCAGGGGCCGGGCACCGGCGCAGGCCACGTTGAGCACCCCTTCGGCGACGAGCAGGGCCGTGCCCTTGCGGGGGTCGAGGGCGCACCAGCGGCTGTTGCTGTCCGTGGTCAGCGCAAGCCCCCGGCGCGATGCCGGCAGTCCGGGCGCCTTCAGCCGCAGGACGGCGGCGTCGCCCCCTGGACCCTCGACGGTATTGAGGAACAGCTGGTGGTCGTACTGCGACGACACCCACGAGGTGTCGGCCAGCCAGTCGACCACCGTCGGGCCGCAGTCGGCCGGCGCCGGCAGCCGTGCCGGGTCGTCGGCCCGGGCGGCCTCGAAGCCGGCCGGGACCTGCATGGGCCGGCGGTACTTCGGGGCGTCGTGGTGGAGGGTGGCCGCCGGCAGGTCGGCCAGCACCTCGCCGCCGGGGCCGTCGAGGATGCGGAGCTTGTCGCCGGTGGTGACGGTGCCCACGACAGTGGCCCGCACCTCCCAGCGCCGGCAGATGTCGAGGACGGCGTCGAGGTCACCGGGCTCGACGATGGCCAGCATCCGCTCCTGGGACTCACTGGTCATGATCTCCGCCGGCACCATGCCCGCCTCCCGCAGGGGGACGGTGCGGACGTCGACGTCCATGCCCAGGCCGCCGTTGGCCGCGATCTCGCTGGTGGCACAGCACAGGCCGGCGCCGCCCAGATCCTGGATGCCGACGACGAGGTCGTTGTCGAAGAGGGCCAGGCAGGCCTCGATCAGGCGCTTCTCCTCAAAAGGGTCGCCGACCTGCACGCTGGGCCGCTTGGCTTCGTCACCCTCGGAGAACTCCGCCGAGGCCAGCACGCTCACGCCGCCGATGCCGTCACGGCCGGTGGCCGACCCGAGCAGCACCGCCAGGTTGCCGACACCCTGGGCCCGGGCCAGCACAAGGCGCTCGTGGCGCATCACGCCGATGCAGGCCACGTTGACCAGGGGATTGCCCGAGAAGCAGTCGCGGATCGACAGTTCGCCGCCGACGGTGGGCACGCCGACGGAGTTGCCGTAGCCGGAGACGCCGCTGACGACGCCCTCCATGACCCAGCGGTTCCTTGCGCCGGCGAGGGGATCGTCGAGCGGGCCGAAGTGCAGCGAGTCGAGGAGGGCGATGGGCCGGGCGCCCATGGTGAAGATGTCGCGGATGATCCCGCCGACGCCGGTCGCCGCCCCCTGGTAGGGCTCGATTGCGGAGGGGTGGTTGTGGCTCTCGATGCGCAGGGCCACGGCGATCCCGTCGCCCACGTCGACCACGCCGGCGTTCTCACCGAAGCCGGCGAGCACCCACGGCGCCTCGAAGGGGAGGCGGCCGAGGTGGACCCGCGATGACTTGTAGGAGCAGTGCTCGGACCACATGACCGCGTACATGGCCAGCTCGAGGTCGTTGGCCGGCCGGCCGAGGAGGCGGGTGATGGCCTCCGCTTCGTCGTCGGTGAGGCCAAGCTCGCGGTGAAGGGCAAGCGGCATACCCGCAAACTACCGGATTGAGGCTTTGGCTTGAAATCAATCATCCAGGGGTAGACAATTCGGCGATGCCTGCAAAGACGAAAAGAAATCGCTCTCCGATGTCGGATTCCCACAAGGCGGCTTTAGCGGAAGGCCGGGAGCAGGGACGGGCCGTACGTCGCTATCTGGAAGCGCTCGAGGCCCACAAGCCCAAGCGAGGGCGCAAGCGCACACCGGAATCGGTGCAGAAGCGACTGGCGGTCATCGAGGAGAGGCTGGCTGATGCTGATGCGCTCACCCGGCTCCACCTCATGCAGGAGCGAATGAACCTGACGAACGAGTTGGCAAGTTCGGACGACTCGGTCGATATGGGAGCGATCGAGGACGAATTCGTGGCCGCCGCCGCTCCCTATGGCGCTCGCAAGGGCATCACCTACGCGGCGTGGCGGGCCATGGGCGTCGACCCGGCCGTGCTGCGCCGGGCCAATATCAAACGGGCCAGCGAGAACTAAGCCGCCACCCGGCTGCCAGCGGCCGCTAGCAACGACCCGAGGAGCCGGCGGCCGTCCACCGAGCCCAACAGCGGATCGCACGCCCGCTCGGGGTGGGGCATGAGGCCGACGACGTTCCGCCCTGCCGAGCAGACGCCGGCAATGTCGTCCATCGAGCCGTTCGGGTTCTGCACATACCGGAGAACGATGCGGTCCTCGGCCTGCAATTCGGCGAGAGTCTCGGGCGAACACGTGTAGTTGCCCTCGAAGTGGTTGATCGGCAGCCGTAGTACCTCGCCGACCTCGGTGGCGCAGGTGAGAGCGGATTGTGCGCTGGCGACGATCAGTTCCGCCGGCGCACACACAAATCGGGAGCCGGCGTTCTTCTGAAGTGCCCCGGGAAGCAGATGCGCCTCGGTGAGAACCTGGAAACCGTTGCAGATGCCCACGACGGGACCGCCGGCGGCGGCGAACTCCGAAATCGGGGCCATGATCGGGCTGAAACGGGCGATAGCGCCCGGGCGCAGATAGTCGCCGTGGGCGAATCCTCCCGGGAGCACGACGGCATCGACGTCGCCCAGGGAATGGTCACCGTGCCAGACCAGTGTGGCCTCGGCGCCGAGGCCCTGCAGGGCTTCGACCACGTCGTGCTCGCAGTTGGATCCGGGGAAGACGACGACGCCGACGGTGGTCATCCGATGGTGACCTCGGTGTCCTCGATGACCGGGTTGGCCAACATGCGCTCGCACAGCGCGTCGACCAGCTTGGCGGCTGCGTCCTCGTCGGCGGCCTCGACGGTGAAGCGGATGGCCTTGCCCACCCGCACGTCAGCCACGCCGTCGAAACCCAGGGCGGGCAGGGCGCGCTGGATGGTGGCACCTGCGGGGTCGGCGATGCCCGGCCGCAGCCGCACCTCGACGAGGACCGGAAATCGCATGGCCGTCACCTTGCCACGGATGGTCGACCACCGGACAATGAGAACAGTCGGTGGCCGCCCACGCCGGCGGAGCCGGCCCCTACTCGGCGAGCAACCTTCGGTTGCGAGGCGAAATTCACCTTGCCACGCCGGCTGCCGACCGGTCGAAGCGTCTCCCGGTAAGACGCTCGTAGGCGGACACGTACCGCTCCGACGTCGCCTCCACCACTTCGGGGGGCAGCGCCGGCGCCGGCGGGCGCTTGTCCCAGTCCTGGGCCTCCAACCAGTCTCGTACCGGCTGCTTGTCGAACGAGGGGGGCGTGGTGCCCGGCTGCCAGGCCGACATCTCCCAGAACCGCGACGAGTCGGGCGTGAGGACCTCGTCGCAAAGGGCAAGGCGGCCGTCGATCCAGCCCAGCTCGAACTTGGTGTCGGCGATGATGATCCCGGCGGCCGCCGCCCGGGCCGCCGCCCGTTCGTAGACCCGCAGGCTGATGGCCCCCGCCTCGGCCGCGACCTCCTTGCCCACGATCTCTGCCGCCTGGTCGAAGGAGATGTTCTCGTCGTGATCCCCCACCGCCGCCTTGGTGGACGGCGTGAAGATGGGGTCGGGGAGCTGCTCGGACTGACGGAGCCCGGGCGGGAGGGGCATGCCGTGGACGGTGCTTTTCTCCGAGTACTCCTTCCACGCCGAACCGGAGAGGTAGCCCCGGACGATGCACTCGATGGGCAGCATCTCTGCCTTGCGCACCAGCATCGACGCCCCGTCGACGGAGATCAGGTGGTTGGGCACGATGTCGTCCATCTGGTCCAGCCAAAAGGCGGTGAGGGCGGTAAGGACCCGGCCCTTGTAGGGGATGGGCTGGTCGAGGACCACGTCGAAGGCGGAGATGCGGTCGGACGTGACCATCAGCAGGCGGTCGTCGCCGGCGTCGTAGATGTCCCGGACCTTGCCCGAGTAGAGGAGGTTCACCGGGGCAACCTACCAATCACAGAATGGGCTCCGGCTGGTATCCGGCGGACGCCCACGCCGGCGCAGCCGGCCACCACGGCTGCCGGTAGAAGGAGATGGCGGAGGCCGCCCGGCTCGGCCGGGCGGCTGGAGCGCGATTACCTCGCCGAGCAAGCTTCGCTTGCGAGGCGATACTCACAGAATGGGCTCCGGCCGGTAACTGGCGGCCCTGGGGTAGTGCTCGGCCAGCCGCTCGGTCTTGCGGACGAACGCCGCCACCTGGTCGGCGGCGGCGCCGGTGAAGGTGATGGGGTCGGCGACCGTCGCCTCCAGATCCTCGCTGGTGAGGCGGAGGCGGTCGTCGGCGGCCAGGCGCTGCAGGAGGTCGTCGTCGCCGGCGGCCTTTTCCCGCCGGGCCAGTGCCGCGGCCACGGCGTGCTCCTTGATGATCCCGTGCGCCTGCTCCCGGCCCACGCCGGCCCGCTGGGCGGCGAGCAGGATCTTGGTGGTGGCCAGGAACGGCAGGTCCCTCGCCAGTTCCCGCTCGATGACGGCCGGGAACGGCGCCAGCTCGTCGAGCACTGTGAGGAAGCTCTGGTAAAGGCCGTCGATGGCGAAGAAGGCACCGGGCAGGGCCACCCGGCGGACGACAGAGTCCGATACGTCGCCCTCGTTCCACTGGTGCCCGCTCATGCCCGTCACCATGGCCAGATGGCCGGAGAGCACCACGGTCAGGCCGCAAATGCGCTCGCAGGTGCGGGCGTTCATCTTGTGGGGCATGGCCGAGGAGCCGACCTGGCCGGCGGCAAAGCCCTCGGTGACGAGCTCGTGGCCGGCCATCAGGCGGATGGTGGTGGCCAGCGAGGACGGCGCGGCGGCGGCCTGCACGAGGGCGGAGACCACGTCGAGGTCGAAGGAGCGGGGGTAGATCTGGCCGGTGGAGCCGACGGCCCGGTCGAACCCGAGATAGCCGGCGACCGCGTGCTGGAGGGTGGCCAGCTTGCCCGCGTCGCCGCCCAGGAGGTCGAGCTGGTCCTGCGCCGTGCCCATGGGACCGCTGATGCCTCGCAGCGGGTAGCGGGCCAGCAGCTCGTCGACCCGCGCCAGGGCGACGAGCAGCTCCTCACCGGCGCTGGCGAAGCGCTTGCCGAGGGTGGTGGCCTGGGCGGCGACGTTGTGGGAGCGGCCGACCATGACGAGGCCGGCGTGTTCGGCGGCCAGGCGGCCGAGGCGGGCGGTTGCGGCCACCATCCGGTCGTGCACGAGCTCCAGCGACCGGCGGATCTGGAGCTGCTCGACGTTCTCGGTGACGTCGCGCGACGTCATCGCTTTATGGATGTGCTCGTGGCCGGCGAGAGCGCAGAACTCCTCGATACGCGCCTTGACGTCGTGGCGGGTGACCCGCTCCCGGGCTTCGATCGACACCAGATCGACGTCGTCGACGACCGCCTCGTAGGCCTCGATCACCCCCTCGGGGACGCCGACCCCGAGCTCTTTTTGGGCGCGGAGGACCGCGACCCAGAGCCGGCGCTCGAGCACGACCTTGTGGGCCGGCGACCACAGCCCCACCATGCCGGAGGAGGCGTAGCGCGACGCCAGGACGTCGGGGATGCTCACGAAGATGCGCGGCGCTCGTCGAGCTTGCGGGCCAGGCCGGCGTCGGTGATGGCCAGCATCTGGACCACGAGGAGGGCGGCGTTCATGGCCCCGTCAATGGCGACGGTGGCGACCGGGATGCCCCTCGGCATCTGGACGGTGGCGTAGAGGGCGTCGACCCCGTTGAGGGCGCCGCCGGAGAGCGGCACGCCCACGACGGGCAGGGTGGTGTTGGCGGCCACGGCGCCGGCCAGGTGGGCGGCCATGCCGGCACCGCAGATGACGGCCGCGTAGCCGTTCTGGCGGGCCGTCGTCGCGAACTCGGCGACGGCGGCCGGCGTGCGATGGGCGCTCATCACCCGCTCGTCGGCCTCGAGGCCGAACTCGGCCAGCGTGGCGGTGGCCGGCGCCATCTTGGGCTGGTCGTTGGGCGAGCCCATCAGCACCGCGACTTTCATGAGCACGGGACTTTCATCGGGTTCCTTCCATGACGACGGCGCCGGCGGCGATGTCGGTGCGGTACTGCATTCCGGACCAGGAGATGCGGGCCACGGCGTCGTAGGCGGTGGCGCGGGCGGCGGCGAGGTCGCCGCCCATGCCGGTGACGGCCAGCACCCGGCCGCCGGCGGTGACGAGGCGGCCGGCGCCGTCGAGGGCGACGCCGGCGCGGAACACCAGCACGTCGTCGAGGGCGTCGGCCGCGTCCAGGCCATCGATCACGTCGCCGGTGCGGGGGTGCAGGGGATAGCCCTCGGTGGCGAGCACGACGGTGACGGCGGCGCGGTCGTCGAACTGAGGCTGGCTCTCCAGGCGGCCCGAAGCCGCCTCCTCCAGCAGCTCGGACAGGTTGCCGGCGTAGCGGGGGAGGACGACCTGGGCCTCGGGGTCGCCGAAGCGGACGTTGTACTCCAGCACCTTCGGCCCCTGGGAGGTGAGCATGATGCCGGCGTAGAGGACGCCGCGGTAGTCGATCCCCCGGGCCTGGAGAGCGGTGAGGGTCGGGTGCACCGCCCGCTCCAGCACCTCGTCGACCACGTCCTGGCCGGCCAGGGGGACCGGCGAGTAGGCACCCATGCCGCCGGTATTGGGGCCGGCGTCAGCGTCGGCCAAGCGCTTGAAGTCCTGGGCCGGCGCCAGGGCCACCGCTCGCTGCCCGTCGCAGATGCAGAGGAGCGAGAGCTCGGGGCCGTCGAGGTACTCCTCGATCACCACCCGCCGGCCGGCGTCGCCGAACGCCTGGCCCGACAGCTTGGCGCGCACGTCGGCGGCGGCGTCCTCGAAGGACTCGGTGACGAGCACCCCCTTGCCGGCGGCCAGGCCGTCGGTCTTCACCACGAACGGACCGGGGAGGTCGCCCAGGAAGGCCAGCGCCGGCTCCACCTCGGTGAAGGCGGCGTAGCGGGCGGTGGGCACGCTCGCCTCTCGGAGCAGCTGCTTCATCCAGGCCTTGGAACCCTCCAGGCGGGCGCCGTCGGAGCCAGGTCCGAACACCAGGTGGCCGGCGCCGCGGAGGTAGTCGGCCAGGCCCTCGACCAGCGGCGTCTCCGGGCCGATCACGAAGAGGTCGGCGTCGACCTCCTCCGGGGGCTGGGCGACCGAGCCGGGGATGCCGGCGTTGCCGGGCGTGACGACGACCTCGGCGTTTCGCCCGAGGGCGACGGCGAGCGCGTGCTCACGGGCGCCGGAACCGACGACGCAGACCCTCACCTAAATGACGAGGATGCCGGGGCCGACGCTGCCGGTGTCCTGCGGATCCCAGTCGTCGTCATCGTCATCGTCGTCGTCGTCATCGTCGGTGGCGTAGATGACCGACGGATCGGTGAACTGGACGAATTGCTCCCGGCCCGGCCCCACGCCGACCAGCCCCACCGGCAGCCCGGAGGCGTCAGACAGGAAATGAAGTTAGATCTTGGCCTAGGCCGGCAGGTCGTCGAGGGTGGTGGCGCTGGTGAGATCTGTGTTCCAGCCGGGCAGCTCCTCGTAGACCGGCTTCACCTTGTGCAGCACCGATTGGTGGTACGGCGGGTGCAGGAACTTCTCGCCGTCGGCCTCGTAGGCCACGCACACCTTCAGGGTGTCGAAGGCGTCGAGGATGTCGAGCTTGGTCACGGCCAGCTCGGTGAGGGAGTTCAGGCGGACGGCCTGGCGGACCATGACGGCGTCGAACCAGCCCGGGCGCCGGCGCCGGCCGGTGTTGGTGCCGTATTCGTGGCCCCGGTCGACCAGGGCGTCGCCGTTCTCGTCGAACAGCTCGGTGGGGAAGGGGCCGGCGCCCACCCGGGTGATGTAGGCCTTGGCCACGCCGATGACCTTCTGGATGTGCATGGGACCCACGCCGGCGCCGATGAGCGCCCCGCCGGCCACCGGGTTCGACGAGGTGACGAACGGATAGGTGCCGTGGTCGAGGTCGAGGAACGTGGCCTGGGCGCCTTCGAAGAGCACGTTGGCGCCCTCCTCGAGGGCGTCGTGGACCAGCCCGACAGAGTCGGCGATCATCGGCTCGATTCTGGTCCGCAGGTCGCCCAGGTACAGGTCGCAGATGTCGTCGGCCGAAAGGGGCAGCCGGTTGTGGATCTTGGCCAGGATCAGGTTCTTCTCTTTGAGGACGACCTCCAGCTTCTCCCGGAAGATCTTCGGGTCGAGCAGATCCTGGACCCGCAGGCCGACCCGGGCCGCCTTGTCGGCGTACGCCGGCCCGATCCCCCGCTTGGTCGTGCCCAGGCTGTTCTTGCCCAGCTTGCGCTCGGTGAGGCGGTCGAGCTCGGCGTGGTACGGCATGATCAGGTGGGCGTTGCCGCTCACCTTGAGGCGGGCGCAGTCGACGCCCCGGGCCTCGAGCCCGTCGACCTCCTCCACCAGCACCGCGGGGTCGACCACCACCCCGTTGCCGATCACCGGGGTGACCCACGGGTAGAGGATGCCGCTCGGGACGAGCTGCAGGGCGAATGCTTCCCCTTCGACGACGATTCGGTGGCCGGCATTGTGGCCGCCTTGGTAGCGGACAACGACCTGCATCTGCTTGGTGAGCAGATCGGTCAACTTGCCCTTGCCCTCGTCGCCCCACTGGGTGCCGACGATCACGGTACCGGGCACGCGCCCTCCTCACGATGTGTTCTACGGGCGGTCTCGAAGTGTATCGCTCCGCGCCAGGACCTCCACTTCGATTCCCCATGATCGCGCTCAAGCTTTTCGAGGTGCCGCCGATACATGGTCTGCGGCACCCCGCCAAGCCGCAACAGGGAGATGGTGGGGCCGGTCCAACCCTGGGTTCCGCCCCGCCAGGAACTCAGTCGGCCCCACCATCCCCTACCTTCACTGGCGTGCCCGCATCACCCCGCCGGCTCCTGTTGCTCCGTCACGGCCAGTCCACCTGGAACGCCGACGGTCGCTGGCAGGGCCAGGCCGACCCCCCGTTGTCGCCTCTCGGTGAGGCGCAGGCCCTCGAAGCGGCAGCGCGGCTGCAGCCCGGGCACTTCTCCCGGGTGGTGGCCTCGAACCTGCACAGAGCCCAGCGGACGGCGGAGATCCTGGCCGAGGCGCTGCGCCTGCCGGTCGAGGTCGATCCGGATCTACGGGAGATCGATGTCGGCGACTGGCAAGGCCTGACCCGGGCCGAGATCAACGAGCGGGCCCCCGGTGCGCTGGCCGACTGGTCCGAGGGCCGCAGCGAGTCGACCCCGGGGGGCGAGTCACGGACGCACCTCACCGACCGGGCCCGGGCGGCGCTCCTGCGGGCGGCGGCGGCCAGCCGGCGCGGGGACAAGGTGCTGCTGGTCAGCCACGGCGCACTGATCCGCAACCTCGACCGGTCTTTGGGCTTACAGCCCCACGGCATCGGAAACCTGGCCGGCCGCTGGTACGAGGCCGGTGGCAACGGCCTGCTGGCGCCGGCGGAGCTGGTGTCTCTGGCCGACCCCGAGGCCCGGACCGCCTCGCCCACGCCGGAGCACTAGTGCTGGGGCTGACGGGGCGGCGGCCGTTCCGGCCCGAGGAGCTTGACCGCCGTGCGGTGGAGGACGAGGACCAGCGCGCCGAGGGGCAGGAAGCTGACCACGAAGCCCAGGACGAACGCCCACTTGTCCACGTACCAGCCGAGGACACCGAGGACGAGGAGGGCGGCCACGGCAAGGCCCAGGAGGACGTTGCGGCGGGAGGCTTCGGCTGCGGTGGGGACGACGACCAGGCCGCGGGCCAGCCGCCGGCCGAGGCGGGGACCGAGACGCCGGATGGCGGTGGCCACGATCCGCGGTGGTCGAGGCAGGCGCGAGCTCGGGAGCGAGGCGTTGTGGAGGGCGGTCTCGGTCGCCGCCGTGGCCAGCTCGTTGAAGCGGTCGAGGAGCTCGGGGGCCCGCTCGTTGCCCCGGATCGTCTCGGCCCCGACGCCGTAGCCGGCCACCCACGCCTCCACCTCCTCCAGCGTCGGCGGGCGACCCGGGTCGGTGCCGGGGACGGTGCCCATGGGCTCCTTGGGCAAGGACATCTCCTGGCCGAGGATCTCCCATTGGCGGCGGGCGACGAGTGCGTCGCGGATGGCACTGGTTTCGAGGTCGTCCCGGTACGCCTCCGGCGAGGCCCGCAGGAACCGCACCTCCATGCGGACGTCGTCGAGGGCCGGGGTCCAGACCAGGCCGTCGAGGCGGGCGCGCCAGGGGTGGCTCGACGGCGCCACCAGCTCGTGGACGAACTCCAACGCCTCGGCCTCGCCGGGGCACTCGGCCAGGCGCTCGGCCAGTCGTCGGGGGCGAATGAGAAGGTCGATCAGGGTCGGCACCGCGTCGAGGCGGCCCCACAGCCAGTCGTTGGCCCGCCACTGGGCGAGAAGGAACGCCGAGAAGTTGGCCAGCTCGTTGCCGGCCAGCTTGAGTGCGACGTGGATGCCCTTCTGCGCCTCCGGGCCGGCGGCCGGATCCCACCACTGGCCAGTTTCCCCGGCCGCGTCCATCAGGGCGGCGAAATGCCGGGCCAGCGGTGTGCGGTTGGCGGTGGAGAGGCGGCGGAAGTCGACCCGACGCCGGCCTGGCAGGCCCGAGACGAACTCGGGGAGGCAGAGCACCTCCAGGCCCTCCAGGACCTCGACGGTCACCGGCGTGGTGCCCAGGACGCGGTGAAGGAGGCGGCCGGGCTCGTGGTCGTCGTCTGCCGGGGCTGGGACGGCGAGGTCGGCGAGGGGGGCCACCACGTCGACCAGAAGGGCCGCAATGCGGGCCAGGAGCTCCTCTGGCGCACCGGGGTCGCTCGACCCGGCAGCCACCTCGGCGCTCATGCCCGCCACGACCTGGTCAACCCGGGCGATGGCCTGCTGGCAGGCCGCTTCCAGCGGGGCGGTGGCCCCGTCCCGCAGGGCCTCGATGGTGGCGTCGGCCAGGGCCGGGTCGACCAGCGCCATCTGGTCGAAGGAGTCCATGGCTGCGGCCACAAAACCTGCCGGGTCGCTCCGCCTGGACGCCGCCGCCGACACCCAGGCCAGTTGGCGGGAACGATCGAGGACGGAGCCGAGGAACGTCCGGATCCGGTAGAGCGAGATCTTGGCCTGGCCCGGGGCCAGGTGGTCGGTGGCGCCTTCCAGCCAGCGGGCCCACTCGATCAGGAGGTCGTTGACCCGCAGGAGCGGGCCCAGCTCGCCGCTGGCGGCGAGGAGCGATGTGCCGGCCCGGCCGGTCGAGGCGTGCAGCCGCCGGCCGAGCGCGGTCTCCAGGCCCTCGCGGTCGTGCTGGGGCCAGCGGGCGATGGGCGACCGCCAGTCTTCGTCGGCGACTGGTGTCCCGGCCACCTCCTGCGGGAACTGGTCCTCGCCGAGGACGCCCACGGGGTCGAGGAGTAGGCGGAAGATCTCCGACGCCTCGTGCGATGCCCGGCTCCGCCGGTAGTGGGCCAGGCCGGCGGCCGCCGCGGCCAGGAAGGGCGGGCGGCCGGTGAGGTCGGCGAAGGTGGCCCGGCGGAGGTTGCGGGCCCGCTCGATTCCCTCGTTGTAGGCCTCGATGGCGGCGATATCGGTGTTGATGGTCTCACCCGCCACCCGGGCGGCCACCACACCACGGAGGACGGCGAGGGTGGTCCGCCGCTCGTCCTCAGCCATGACGCCGGGCGCGACACTCGCCGTCGACGCGCCCGGCTGCAGGTAGACGAGGAACCGTTCGGTCCGGCGCTCGGCCGGTGCGTTGGCGACCACGTCGAGGGCGCACTGGATCGGGATGTTGTCGAGGATCCCCCCGTCGGCCACGATGAAGGGCTCGCCGTTCGTCCGGTCGAGAAAGGTGCCGTCGAGCTCGACGCCGGCCCCCGTCGCCGTCCCGGCCGCCGCTGGCGGCGAGGTGAACGTCGTGCGGCGTGAGGAGCGCACCTCGGCGCCCTCGAAGGCGACCGGGAACGACGAGGTCGACCGGGCGGCGATGGCCAACCGCCACAGCGCGTCGCCGAAGCGGTCGTCGGTGGCCGCCGGGAAGTCGGTCGGTAGCCAGCGCTCCTCGGGCTGGCGGAAGCGGAAGCCGGAACCGTGGCGGCGCTCGAAGAGGGGCTCGTCCTTCGGGCTCGGGAGGGGGCGGACGATCGGCTCCATGACCGTCGCCGACAGGGCGAGCTCGACCCGAGGCCGCGGCGGTTCGGGCCCGCCGCCGAGGGTGGCGCCGACGGGCGGGCGGGAGGTCAGCTCGACCAGCTTTTCGTAGACCGTCGTGAGGAAGTAGTCGTCGCCCTGGAGGAGCGACGGCCACGGCGGCCCACGGCGGACCAGACCGTCGATGCCGCCGACCTCGAGCCAGACGTCGCGCATGCGGTCGTAGGGGAAGTCGTAGACCTGGCTGGCGGCGTAGAGCACGCCGTTGAGGCCGCCGGCGCTGGCCCCGGCCAGCACGTCGACCACCACCCGGTCGTAGCCGGCCGCGTCCCGGAGGATCGTCGACCAGAAGTCGTCCCCGTCAGGGGAGGCCCGCCGGGCCAGGTCGATCTCCGACACCGCCCCGCCGATCCACACGGCCAGGCTCACGCCACCCCGCATGGCCAGGGCGAGCCGCAGCTCCGTCGTCATTGGTCCACACTCCTTCGGCCCACGGCGTCGCGCACCACCGGCTCCAGCCAGTAGTCGTTGTGACCGTTGACCTTGCCGTCCGCGCCCCGGGCATCGGCGATCGCCACGTCGGCCCCGCCGGCCATGTCCGCGACCGCCACACCGTCGGGCACGAAGACGGCCCGGCCCACGTGATCGGTGAACCGGAAGCAGTTGACCCATCCGCCGGGGATGTCGGCTCGAGTGGCGTCGAAGTCCACCGCAGAGAAGTAGTGCGGGAAGATGGCGGCGTAGAGCGTCTGCAGCGGCGAGCCGAAGGTGACCATGGAGAACGGGGGCAGGGGCGACCCGACGGCGCTGCCGCCGGCCACGTAGGGACGGACGGCGGCGTAGACCAGCACGGTGCCCTGGCTGTGGGCGGCGACGACCATGCCGTCACGGCGCGCCGCGGCCCGGAGAAACTCCTGCAGCTCGGGGACGGCCCGCTCGGCGTAGGGCCTGACGGCGAAGGGGTGGAACGTGCGGGGCCAGAACGTGAGGATGTCCCAGACGTTGCCGATACGGCGCAGCGCGGCCGGAGCGGCGCGGGACTTGACCAGGTTGAGGATGGTGAAGGCCAGGACGAACGCGAACGTCGATCGAGCCACATTCACCGGCGGCGTGGCCGTCAGCCGCCACGTGTCATCGAAGATCGCCGACCAGCGCACACCCACCGCGATCAGCGTGGTGAGGGCGAAGCCGATCGACAGGGCGCACACGATCCGGTCGAGGTTGGAGAGAACCGTCGCCAGTCGGGCGCGGAAGCGGGCGTCGAGGGTGGGAAGCACGGCCTGGCCGGCCACCTTCTCGGCCGCCACCGGGGTGAGCAGGGTCACGACGAGGACGGCGACCGCCCCGCCGATGGCGGCCAGCGTGGCCCAGCCGTAGCAGTCGTAGAGGACGGCTGTGGGGCCGGGCGTGACCTCGTCGATCCCGGCGACGGTGATGAGGGCGGACAGGACGAGCCCGCCGAGCAGGAGGACACCGAGCAGCGCAGTGGCGGCGCCGAGCAGGCGCCTGGTGATCCGGCGGTCGTCACCGGCACTCCGAAGGAGGCCGGCGACGGCGACCAGCGCCACGCCGAGGGCCTGCAGGACGCCCACGACGATGAGGGCACGGCCGACGAAGTGGCCGGCGCGCTCCGTCCCTCCGGCGAAGACCGTGGCGACGACGAGAACGAAGGTCACGGCGGCGACGCCGACGTGGATGCGCCACCGCACCTCGTGCTCGTCGCCGTTGTCGAAGAAGGCAAGGTCGTCGAGGCGGGCGGTCGCCCCTGCCCCCCATGGCCACCGCCACGGCTTGGGCCGGTCGGGCCAGGTCGGCGGGCGAAATCGCTCGAAGCCCTGGGCCATGTACGTCGCCATGAGGACCAGGCCGGCCATGGCCAGGGCAGCGGACGCCGCAGCCGCCGTGAAGAACAGGACCGACACCTCGCCGGGCGCCCGGCCCCGACCGCCGCCGCTGACCTCCCGCCACACGGCCAGCGCCGCCACCAGCAACCAGACCACGGTGGCCGCCGTGGTGGCCAGGCCCACCCAGACCACGCCGATGCGGTGCAACATGCGACGGCGGTCGCTGTCCCCGGGCGGCGCCATCCACCCGGCCACGTTCACCAACGTGAAGGGCAGGAGCAGCGGCCAGACGGCGAAGCTGCGCGAGCCCGACGTGAGCGGGCTCCAGTGGTAGACGTGCACCGTCCGGTCGCCGGGCGGACAGCGGACGACGCTGCGGCTGAGCGGCTCGCTTCGCCATGACACCACCGACGTGTTCGCGGGACAGGCGAGCACGCCCTCCGGGTCTGGCCCGCCGATCCCATGAACCCGAAGCTCCACGCGGGCTGGAGGCTATCCTCGTCGAGCGGCGCTCGCCGGGCTCAGGTCGTGGTGAAGAAGGCCGTGACGTCGGCCCGGTCGCGGGTGCGGCGCATGGGCGGGAGGGCGCCGAGGATCGCCGGCCGGTAGGACGCCTCGGCCAGGCGGGGGTCGAGGACGGCGACGACGCCCCGGTCGGTGGCGCTGCGGATCAGGCGGCCGGCGCCCTGGGCCAGCCGGATGGCTGCGTGGGGCACGTCGACCACGGAGAAGGCGGCGGGGCCGGCCCGCTCCCGCCGGGCCTCCGCCACCGGGTCGTCGGGGCGGGCGAAGGGCAGGCGGTCGATGACGACGAGGGAGCAGGCATCGCCCGGCACGTCGACCCCCTGCCAGAAACCCATGGTGGCGAACAGGCAGGACGACTCGTCGGAGCGGAAATGCTCGATCAGCGCCGGCTTGGGCAGGTCGTCCTGGGCGAGCAGCGTGTACGGCAGCTTCCCTTCCAGGGCCGCCTTGGCCGCCCGCATCGCCCGCCACGAGGTGAACAGGGCGAGGGTCCGCCCGCCGGCGGCGGTGAGCAGGAACTCAAGCTCCTCATGCGCCGCGTCCTCGTGGCGCGGATTGCGGACGTCGGGGAGGCGGGGGACGTACAGCAGCGACTGGTTGCGGTAGTCGAAGGGGCTGCCGACGTCGAGTTCCATCGCAGCACCCGCAAGTCCCAGCCGGGCCGAGATGCCCGGGGGGATGGTGGCCGAGGTCAGGATCGGCGTGGCCGAGGCCCACAGCACCTTGGCCAGCTCGCCACCGACGTCGACCGGCGCCACCCGCAGCGCGGGCTGGTTCCCGGCGCCGGACGACTCGACCCACGTGACGTAGTCGTCGCCGGCGCCGAGGACGGTGTCGACGTCGCCCGCCAGCGTGTCGAGGGCCTTGGCCGCCCGCTCCCGGCGGGCCTTCTGGTCAGGCGTCTCGCCCTCGGGCGCCCCGCGCAGGGCGCCGCGTTCCTCCCGCACCACCTGGGCGAGGTCGGCCAGAGCCTCGGTCACCGCCGGCTCGCCGGCGGCGCCCTTGGCCAGCCGCTTGCCGGTGAACGGCGTCAGCGCCCGCTCCAGGCTGTCGCGGTGGCGGACGATGGCGCTGCCCGGGGTGAGGCGGGCGACAGCCCCCACCCGCCCGGGGGTGAGGGTGACGCCGAGAGCGCCGGAGAGGACGTCCTCGGTCTCATGGGCCTCGTCCACGATCACCACGTCGTGCTCGGGCAGGATGAAACCGCCCGTCGCCACGTGGGCGCCGAGGAGGTGGAGGTTGACGACGATCACGTCGGCTTCCCGGGCCCGCTCGTAGGCCGCCTCGGCGAAGCAGCTGCCGCCGCTGGGGCAGGCCTGAGCGCCGGGGCACTCCTCGGAGCCGACGCTGACCGACGACCACGCCTGGGGGCGGGGCTCGAAATCGAGCTCGGCCCGATCGCCGGTCTTGCTGCCGTCAGCCCACGCCAGCAACTTCCTGATCTCGGCGCCGATGCCCTTGGTGTCGACACCGGGCAGCATGGGAGCGTCGGCGTCCCGACCCGCCTCGGAGGCGGCCTGGCGACACAGGTAGTTGCTGCGGCCCTTGAGCACGGCCCAGGTGAGGCCCTTCTCCACTGCGGCCACCGAGGGGATGTCCTTGCCGGCCAGCTGGTCCTGGAGGGCCTTGGTGGCGGTGGCGATCACCATGCGCTTGCCCTCGGCTCGCAGGTGGGGGGCGGCGCCGCACAGGTAGGCCAGGCTCTTGCCCACGCCGGTGCCGGCCCGGATGACGAGCGGCCGGCCACCGGCCACGGCCTCGGCCACGGCCCGGGCCATCTCGACCTGCTGGGGCCGGGCCTCGCGCTCGGCCAGGCCGGCGGTCACCCGCTCGAGCAGCCGCGCGGCGGCGTCGGCGGGTGAGACGGGTGAGACGGGTGCGGCCATCCCGAACAGCCTGTCACTCGCGCGACCGGACAAGATGGGGCTCATGAACCAGGCCGCCGTGCGCACCGAGGGGCTGACCAAGCACTTCGGCGCCGTCCGGGCGGTGGACGACGTCGACCTGGTCATCGAGCGGGGCGAGGTGTTCGGCTACCTCGGGCCCAACGGGGCGGGCAAGACCACCACCGTCCGGCTCCTGCTCGACTTCCTCCGCCCGACCGCCGGGCGGGCCGTCGTGCTGGGCGGCTCCGGGGGCGACCCCGACATCCGCCGGCGGATCGGGTACCTGCCGGGCGATCTCCGCCTCGACCCCGACTACACGGCCACCGACGTGATCGACCTCTTCGGCCGCCTCCGGGGTGGGGTCGACCGGCCGTGGGTGGACGGGCTTCTCGAGCGCTTCGACCTCGACCCCACCCGGCCGGTAGGTGAGCTGAGCACCGGCAACCGGCGCAAGGTGGGTGTGGTGCAGGCGTTCATGAGCCGGCCCGAGCTGCTCTTGCTCGACGAGCCGACCTCGGGGCTCGACCCCCTGCTCCAGCACGAGTTCAACGCCCTGGTGCGCGAGGTCGTGGCCGAGGGGGCCACCGTCCTGCTGTCCAGCCACGTGCTGCCCGAGGTGGAGACGCTGGCGACCCGGGTCGGCATCGTGCGGAAGGGCCGGCTGGTGGCCGTCGCCGGCGTGGAGGAGCTCCGCCAGAACGCCCGCCAGCGCATCGAACTGCACGTCGCCGGGCCGGTGGGTGAGGCCGACGTGGCCCGTTTCCGGGCCGTCCCCGAGGTGACCGAGGTGTCGGTCGAGGCCGGCGTGGTCCATCTGGTGGTGGAGGGCTCGGTGGACGGGGTGATCAAGGTGGCGTCCGGCTTGGAGATCCTGCGCATCGTGAGCCACGAGACCGACCTGGAGGACGTCTTCCTCCGCTACTACCAGGGCGAGAAGTGATCCTCGCCGGCCGCCTGGTCCGAGACCGCCGGCGATCGCTGCTGTGGTGGTCGGTCGGCATCGTGGCCCTGGTCCTCTTCACCGTCTCGCTGTACCCGTCGCTCAAGGGCGAGGAGTCGCTGAACGAGGTCATCGAGCAGATGCCCGAGGCGCTGCGGTCCATGTTCGGGATGGACACGGCAATCCCCCTCACGTCGCCCCCTGGCTACCTGCAGGGTCGCCTGTTCGGGAGCCTGCTGCCTCTGCTCCTCATCGTCTTCGGGATCGGTCTGGGCGCCCGGGCCATCGCCGGCAGCGAGGAGGACGGCACCCTGGAGCTCCTCCTGGCCAACCCAGTGACCAGGGGCGCCGTGGTCGTCGAGCGCTACCTGGCCATGGTGGCCATGCTCGCAGGCCTGACCGCGGTCTTCGCCGTGTCTCTCGTGGTCCTGGCCGTCCCCTTCGGCGCGATGGAAGGGGTGCCGGCGAGCGGCCTGGCCGGAGCGGTGGCGGGGGTCTTCGGCATCGCCCTGCTGCATGCCACGCTCGCCTACGGCGTCGGCGCCGCCACCGGCCGGCGGGCGCTCGCCCTCTCCTCCGCCACTGTGGTCGCCGTCGTCGGCTACCTGCTCCAGGGCCTCGTCGGGCTCAGCGACGCCATCCGGCCCCTGCGCCTCGTCTCGCCGTGGCATTGGTACCTGGGCCGCAACATGCTGGCCCAGGGCGTGGCCCCCGACGCTGTCGTCGTGCCCCTTGTTCTGTCGGTGGTCATCTTCGCCGCCGGCGCCGGCGCCTTCCTGCGGCGCGACCTGCGCTGACCCCCCTCCGATTCGGCTGCACTGACGGTCGTATGCGACCACCAGTGCAGCCAGAACGGGATTACTTGAGCGCCAGCTCGTCGCCGGCCACGTCGACGTGCACGGTGTCGCCCTCGCCGTAGCGGCCCTCCAGCAGTGCCAGAGCCAGGGGGTCGGCGATCTTGCGCTGGATGACCCGCTTGAGCGGCCGGGCCCCGTAGGTGGGGTCGTAGCCCACGCGGGCCAGCCACGCCGCGGCCTCGTCGCTCACGTCGAAACCCAGCCGGCGGGCGGCGAGCCGCGCCGCCAGGTGGCGGAGCTGGATCACGACGATGTGCTGGATGTCAGCCTCGGTGAGCGACCGGAACCGCACGATCTCGTCGATCCGGTTCAGGAACTCGGGGCGGAAGAAGCCGGCGGGGTCGCCGGGCAGGTTCGACGTCATGATGAGCACGACGTTGCTGAAGTCGACCGTGCGGCCCTGGCCGTCGGTGAGGCGGCCGTCGTCGAGCAGCTGGAGCAGCACGTTGAAGACCTCCGGGTGGGCCTTCTCGATCTCGTCCAGCAGCACGACGGCGTATGGGCGCCGGCGGACGGCCTCGGTGAGCTGGCCGCCCTCGTCGTAGCCGACGTAGCCCGGCGGCGCCCCGATCAGCCGGGAAACGGTGTGCTTCTCCTGGTACTCGCTCATGTCGATGCGGACCATGGCCCGCTCGTCGTCGAACAGGAAGTCGGCCACCGACCGGGCCAGCTCGGTCTTGCCCACACCCGTCGGGCCGAGGAAGAGGAAGGAGCCGATGGGGCGGTGGGGGTCGGACAGGCCCGACCGGCTGCGGCGGATGGCGTTGGCCACCGCCGACACGGCCTCCTCCTGCCCGATGACGCGGGTGTGGAGGACCTCTTCCATGCGGACGAGCTTGGCCACCTCGCCCTCCATCAGCTTGGACACGGGAATGCCGGTCCAGCGGCTGACGACCTCGGCCACATCCTCGGCGTCGACCTCCTCCTTGAGCATGCGCCGGTCGGCCTGGAGCTCGGCCAGGGCGGCGGAGGCGGCCTCCAGCTCGGCCTCCAGCTCGGGGATGCGGCCGTAGCGCAGACGGGCGGCGGCCTCCAGGTCCTCCTCCCGCTCGACCTGGGCCCGCACCGTCTCCAGCTCCTCCTTGCGCTGGCGGATGCGGGCGATGTGCTCCCGCTCCAGGTTCCAGTGCGCCTTCATGCCGTCGGACTGCTCGCGCAGGTTGGCCAGCTCGTTGTCGATGGCCCCCAGGCGTTCCCGGCTGGCGGTGTCGGTTTCCTGGGTCAGGGCGAGGTGCTCGATCTCCAGCTGGCGCATGCGGCGCTCGACCACGTCGATCTCCGTCGGCATGGAGTCGATCTCGATGCGCAGCCGGCTGGCGGCCTCGTCGATCAGGTCGATGGCCTTGTCGGGCAGGAACCGACCGGTGATGTAGCGGTCGGACAGCACGCCGGCGGCGACCAGGGCGGCGTCCTGGATGCGCACGCCGTGGTGGACCTCGTAGCGCTCCTTCAGGCCCCGCAGGATGGCGATGCTGGCCTCCACAGAGGGCTCGCCGACGACGACCGGTGCGAAGCGGCGCTCGAGGGCGGCGTCCTTCTCGATGTGCTTGCGGTACTCGTCGAGTGTCGTGGCGCCGATCATGCGCAGCTCGCCCCGGGCCAGCATTGGCTTGAGCATGTTGGAGGCATCCATCGCCCCTTCGGCGGCGCCGGCGCCGACCACGGTGTGGAGCTCGTCGATGAAGGTGATGACCTGGCCGGCGGCGTCGGTGATCTCCTTGAGGACGGCCTTCAGCCGCTCCTCGAACTCGCCGCGGTACTTGGCGCCGGCCACCATGGACCCCAGGTCGAGGGCGACGATGCGCCGGCCCTTGAGCGATTCGGGTACGTCGCCCTCGGCGACGCGGCGGGCCAGGCCCTCGACGATGGCCGTCTTGCCCACACCCGGTTCGCCGATGAGGACGGGGTTGTTCTTGGTCCGCCGGCTGAGCACCTGGATGACACGGCGGATCTCCTCGTCGCGGCCGATGACGGGGTCGAGCTTGCCGTCGCGGGCCGCCTCGGTGAGGTCGCGGCCGAAGCGCTCCAGGGCCTGGTAGCTCTCCTCGGGATTCTGGGTGGTGACCCGGTGGCTGCCCCGGATGTCGCGCAGCACGGCCAGCAGTTCTTCCCGGGACACACCTACCAGCTCCGGCAGGGCGAGGAGGATGTGCTCGGTGGACAGGTACTCGTCGCCGAACTGGGTGCGCTCGGCCTCGGCGGCGTCCATGACGTCGCGGGTCTCGCGGGACAGCCTGGGCTCGCCGCCGCCGTAGGCCTGGGCCAGCCTGGAGAGGGCGGTTTCGACCTCCTGGCGCAGGGCGGGAGCGGCCACGCCGGCTCTGGCCAAGGCTGGCAGCACGACCCCGTCCTCCTGGGCCAGAAGGGCGGCCAGCAGGTGCTCGGGGGTGACCTCGGCGTGGCTGCGCTGGCGGGCCAGGTCGATGGCAGTGGCCACCGCCTCCTGGGTCTTTTGGGTCCAGCGGTTCGGATTGAGGGGCATCAGGCGTCGTACCTCACATCAGGAAAGTTGATAGCAAGCTACTCAACCTCCGCCGGCCCCGAACGATTCCTGGTCTAGGAGGATCCGGGCTGATTTCCCCGCCCGCCGCCCCGGCGGGACCGGCGCCGGCGGGCCCGGTCGGCGGCGATCCGGGCCTGGTCACTGCGGGGCCGAGGGCCGGCGAGGTCGCCGGCATCGCCGTCGCTGTCGTCCGCGCCGCCCGGCGCCGCCTCCCGGTCCGGGCTGTCGGGCCGCTGGACGAGGAGGTCGTCGACGAAGAAGTCCTCCTCCGGCCGCGGTGCCCACGGCGACTCGGCCGACGCCCGAATCCCGGTGGGAGGGGGCCCGTCGAGGAGGTCGGCGATGACGATTTCGGCCTCCGGCGGGCGGGGCGGGTGCTCCGGCGACGCCACCTGGAGGGGGTCGACCTCGGCGAAGGGGGCGGCCGGCGCCGGCGCCGGGCCGGTTTCGATATCGGGAGTGGCCAGGCGCTCGGCCGCGCTCTCGGGACCCTCGGGGAGGGCGAGGTGCTCCACCACGTTCTCGGTCGGGAAGGTGGGGGTTCTCGCCGGCGGGAGATCCTCGGGGAAGAGATCCCAGAACGACAGCTCCTCGGCCGGTACCGGTGGGATCGGGGCGCTCGGCTGGGGCGGTGGGGGCGGCGGCGGCGCGTCGTCGCCCACCGCCGGCACCGAGCCGGTGTCGAACGGCGCCCACTCGGGCACGGCTTGGGACTGCTCCGGGCGGGGTGGAGCCGGCGCGCCCGGCGCGTCGCTGTCCGCCTCCGCCTCCGCCGCCGCCTCCGGCGACGGCTCCGGCGCCCACACGTCCTCCTCGAGGAGCGAGGAGATGGCGGGCATATGGGGCCTGGCCTTGGGCGGCGCCGGCACCGGCGGGGTGGCCATGGTGGGGGGGCCGCCATCGTCGATGGCGTCCGCCGGACCGGCGCCGGCCGCAACGTCCGCCGGTGCATCGCTGTCCGGCGCGGGCGCCGGCGCCGGCGTCACCTGGGCCTCGCTCGCCGCTGCCGCTGCCGCTGCCGCTGCCGCTGCCGCCGCCGCCGCCGCGGCCTGCTCCTTCCGGGCCCGCCGGTCGGCCGCCTTCTTCGACGCCGCCGCCTTCTTCTGGGCCGACGTGCCCCGCTGCCCACCCCGGGCGTTGGAGGTGCCGCCGGATCCGCCGCCGGCGGTGGCCGCCTCGGGCGCGGGCTGGTCCAGCACCGTGAGCCCGGCCGCAGCCTTCCCGGCCGACCCAGCCTTCCCGGCCGCCCCAGCCCTCCCCGCCGCCCCAGCCTTCCCGGCCGTCCCCGCCCTGGCCGCCGGCCCCGCCTTCGCCGCCGGCCCGGTCCTGCCCGCCGGCCGTGACGGTGGGCGGCCGCCCGCACCACGCCCGGGTACCGGGGCCGGCGTCCGCCGGCGGAGGTAGACGGACTGGGCGGTGGCGGCGGCGAGGAGGGCAAGGAAGATCAGGCCGTAGGTCCGGACCCGGCGGTCGTGGGCGTCGTCGCTCGTCGATGACGCCGCCGCCGGCGCGGCCTGGTCCTGCGCCGCCGTCGTGGGCGGCGCCGGCGGGTCGATCAGCTCGAACGAGGCGACGAAGGCGTCGCCCGACGCCGGCGGCTTGGCGCCCTGCACCGGGTTCACCGACGGGAAGTCGGCCGAGGCCGTCAGCCCGAGGACCCGCGCCACGCCCTGGGAGGTGAGGGCCACGCCCATGCCGGCGTCGGTCTCCCGGCCGCCGAGGAACGAGGCGAACAGCGGGCCGCGGCCGGTGGAGTCCAGCTTGACCAAGAAGGCGTCGTCGCCGCCGCTCTTGGCCGGCTGGGTCGCCTTGGCGGAGACGAAGTTGGCCGAGCCCGTGGTGCCGACGACGTGGGCGCTGCCGGCGCGGTCGACGGCGATGCCGTTGGCGCCGTCGGCTCCGCTGCCGCCGAGGTAGGTGGAGTAGACGAGTGCGGTCCCGGTGGGGTCGATCTTGGTGACGAAGGCGTCGGGTTCGTTGTTCTTGGTGGCCTGGAGCGGGCCGGCGGTCGGGAAGTTCGGGGAGTTCGTGTTGCCGGCGACGTACGCCGCGCCCTGGGCGTCGACCGTGATCGCCGTGCCTTGGTCGAAGTCGCTCCCGCCCAAGAAGGTCGAGTACACGAGCACGTTGCCGTTGGGGTTGTACTTGGCGACGAAGGCATCGGGAAAGGCGCCGGCCACCCCGCCGGCGCTGCCCCCCGAGCTGGCCTGGATGGGGCGCACGGTGGGGAACCCGGGCGACAGGGTGTCGCCGGTGACGTAGACGGCGCCCTGGGCGTCGACGGCGATGGCCAGGCCCCGGTCGTCGTTGCCGCCGCCGAGGCGGGTGGAGAAGGTGAGGGGCGCGCCGGTCGCCGGGAACTTGGCAACGAAGGCGTCGAGATCCTCGGGACGGAACGGCCCGGGCTGCTGGGCGTTGACCGACGGGAAGTTGTCGGAGTTGGTGGAGCCGGTCAGGTAGACGTTGCCGGTGGAGTCGATGGCCATGCCCCGTGCCCGGTCGGTCCCGCCGCCGCCGATGAAGCTCGACCACTCGATGCCGCTGCCATTGGCGGCGATGCGGGCGACGAAGCCGTCGCTCGTGCCCCCGCCGTAGGTGGTCTGGGCGCCCCGGGCCACGGGGAAATCGGGCGACTCGGTGACGCCGCTCACGTACACCGACCCGTCGCCGGCCACGGCGACGGCGAAGCCGGTGTCCCGACCACCGCCCCCCAGGTAGGTGGACCAGATCAGCCTGCTGCCGTCAGGGCTGATCTTGCTCACGAACGCGTCGGCCGATTGCACGCCGGCCGCACCCGAGAGTGCAGTTTGCAGCGGGGAGCTCGTCGGGAAGTCGCCCGACTCGGTGGTGCCAGCGACGTAGGTGTTGCCCTGTGTGTCGACGGCGATGGCGTACCCGGCATCGGGGCCGGCGCCCCCGAGCAGGGTGGAGGTCTGCAGGGTGGGGTCGATGACGAGGGGCAGGCTCCGGTCGTAGGCGCCGACGGTGAAGCCGATCTGCGACGGGCCGAGCAGATTGAACGCCCCGTCCACGGGTCGCCGGGCGCCGGCCACCTCCTGGAACAGGACAGGACGGGCGAGACGGGCGATCGAGCTGCCGACGTCGACCACCAGGTCGCCGGCGCCATCGACGGTGAGGGAGCGGGCGCCGTCGACCTCGAAGGCCACCACCGACGGGTCGACGCCCGGTGCGACGACCATGTCGTGCTGGAGCCGGCGCTGGTCGCCGTGCCACACCATGTCGACGCCCGGCCACACCTGCTTGGCCGACACCCGGGCGTAGGTGGGCGACCCAGCCCGCCACTGGGCCGGGTCGTTGCCGATGATCCGGCTCACCGTGGCGTCCAGGGGATCAGCCGCGACCAGCTCGGCGGCGGGGTTGGCGAGGGGCCCGGCGGGGCGGAGGCCGAAGCTGCCGTCGCGCACACCGATCATGGCGCCGGCCGGCGAGAGGGCGAAGGAGTAGCCGGGGCCGCGGGACACGAAGCCGCCGTCGGCGGGCTCGAAGGAGATGGGGAGGGTGGCGAGCACGTCGTGGGCCGGGATGGTGGCGACCGGCGCATCCGGCCGGTGGAAGACGGTGGCGGTGACGGCGGTGGCCGACGCCACCACCAGCCCGAGAAGGACCCGCACGACGGCGCGGCGGGGTAGACCCGTTTTGCGCATCCCCTGATCCTCTCGCATCTGGAGGGGTCGAGGGGAACTCTCTAGCGGCGGGGCTTGGTGTACGGCGCCGGCGTCTGCTTTACCGGCACCAGCTCGCGCCGGTACTGGCGGTGGACGCGCTCGACCGCTTCGCGGGCTTCAGCGATCACGTCGTTGAGCTGCCGGCGCAGGCGGGCGACCTCGTCCTCCAGCTCCATGACCGCCTTGACCCCGGCCAGGTTCAACCCCGCCTCGGTGAGCTCGTGGATGCGGCGCAACCGGTCGATGTCGCGCTGGCTGTAGCGACGGCTCCCGCCGCCCGTGCGGGCCGGATCGAGCAGCCCCCGGCGCTCGTAGATGCGCAGCGTCTGGGGGTGCACGCCGGCCAGCTCGGCCGCCACCGAGATGACGTACACCCCTCGCTCGGCGGACGTTGATGTCGATGGACGGTTTGCCATCTCAGACTCCCAGGTGGGTGCGCGGTGAGTCGGGCGACGCCGCGGCCAGCGCCTCGATGGCTTCGCGCTCGGCCGCCGACAGCTTGGTCGGCACGGCCACCTCGACGGTGACCAGCAGGTCGCCGGCGCCCTTCTCGTCGGCCACGCCCCGGCCCTTGACCCGGAACGTCTTGCCGCTCCTCGTGCCTGGAGGCACCCTGAGCACCACGGTGCCGTCGAGGGTGGGCACCGTGACCTCGGCGCCGAGGGCGGCCTCGGCGAAGGTGATGGGCAGGGTCAGGGTGAGGTTGCGGCCCTTGCGCCCGAACATCTTGTGGGATGCGACCCGCACGGTGACCCACAGGTCACCGGCCGGCCCACCGCCCCGCCCGGGCGCCCCCCGCCCCTTGACCCGGATGCGCTGGCCGCCGTCGACGCCGGCCGGGATGCGAACCTTGACCTGGCGGGGCCGGTTCTCGATGCCGGTCCCCCGGCACGTCGGGCACGGCGTCTCCACCGTCATGCCTCGCCCGGCGCACTGCGGGCACGCCCGGCTGAAGGAGAACAGACCCTGGTTCTCCGATGTGACGCCGCGCCCGCCGCAGCGCGAGCACACCGCCGGCGAGGTGCCCGGGGCCGCGCCGGTGCCGGAGCAGGTGGTGCACGACGCCTCGGTGGTGACGTTGACGGTGGTGGTGACGCCGTTGAGGGCGTCGAGGAACGACAGGTGCAGTTCGGCCTCGACGTCGTCGCCCCGCTGGCCGGGTGAGGCCCCCGGTCGGCCCCGGCCGCCGGCGGCCCCGCCGGCACCGAAGCGGCCGAGGAGGTCACCGAAGAGGTCACCGAGGTTCTCGGTGCGGACGTTGAACGGTGCGCCCGCCGCGCCGCCGGCGCCGCCGGCGGCGCCCGGGAAACCGGCACCGGCCATGGGGCCGAGCCGGCGGATCTCGTCGTACTCCTTGCGCTTGGCCGGCTCGGAGAGGACGTCGTAGGCCGCCGAGATCTCCTTGAACCGCTCCTCCTTGCCGGGATTGGCGTCGGGGTGATTCTCCTTGGCCAGCTTCCTGTAGGCGCGGCGGATCTCGGTCTCGGTCGCCGACTGGGGCACCCCGAGCACCTTGTAGTAGTCCTTTTCGAACCACTCCCGCTGCGGGGTCATGGTGCGGACCTAGCCCTTCACCTTCACCATGGCGGGCCGGATGACCCGCCCCTTCCAGCGGTAGCCGGGACGGAGCACCTCGGCCACGACCGGGCCGCCGTCGCCGGCCTCGTGGGCGACGGCGTCGGCTTCATTGGGATCGAACGGTTTGCCGACGGGATCGATGCGCTCCAAGCCCTCTTTGGCGAGCACGTTGGCCAGCATGTCGCGCGCCTGCTGGAAGCCCTGGCCGTGGGTGACGGCCAGGTCGAGGGTGTCCATTGGCTCCAGCAGCTTCTCCACCAGCGCCTCGGCGGCCCGCAGCTCGTGCTCGGACTGCTGCTTGACGATCCGCTTGCGGTAGTTGTCGAAGTCGGCCCTGGTGCGCAGGAGCTGGTCCAGGTAGTCGTTGCGCTCGGACTGGAGCCGGTCCATGTCGTCGAGCAGCTGGGCCTCGAGATCGGAGATCTCGAGATCCTCCTGCTCCAGCTCCGCATCCCGGTCGACCGGCGCCGACGCCGGCGCCGGCGCCGGCGCCTCGCCGGTGGCGGCCGGATCCTGGACGGCAGGATCCGGCGCCGCCGCCGCCTGCTCCTGCTCGGAAGTGGGGGTGTCCGACACAGCGCTTACCTCTCGTCGACGATCTCGGCGTCGACGACCTCGTCGTCGGTGTCGAAGCTGCCGCCCCCGTCGGAGCCGTCGGAGGACGCGGCCTCGGAGTAGAGGCGGGTGGTGATGGTCTGGTTCACGGCCATGAGGGCCTCGGTGTCGTCCCGGATGCCCCCCAGGTCGTTGCCCTTGAGCGAGCTCTTGAGGTTCTTGACGGCCGACTGCAGCCGGTCCTTTTCGTCCTCGGACATGCGCTCGCCGTGCTCGCGGATCATGCGCTCGGTCTGGTAGACGAGTGTGTCGCCCTGGTTGCGGGTTTCGGCCTCTTCCCGGCGGTCCCGGTCCTCCTCGGCGTGGGCCTCGGCGTCACGGACCATCCGGTTGATCTCATCCTTGTTGAGCGCCGACTGACCGGTGATGGTCATCGACTGCTCCTTGTTCGTCGCCCGGTCCTTGGCCGACACGTGGACGATGCCGTTGGCGTCGATGTCGAAGGTGACCTCGATCTGGGGGATGCCCCGGGGCGCCGGCGGCAGGCCGACGAGCTGGAACTTGCCCAGGGTCTTGTTGAACGATGCCATCTCGCGCTCGCCCTGGAGGACGTGGATCTCCACTGAGGGCTGCATGTCCTCGGCGGTGGTGAACACCTCGGTGCGGCGGGTGGGGATGGTGGTGTTGCGCTCGATGAGCTTGGTCATGATGCCGCCCCGGGTCTCGATGCCCAGCGACAGCGGGGTGACGTCGAGGAGCAGGACGTCCTTCACGTCGCCCTTGAGGACGCCGGCCTGCACGGCGGCGCCCACGGCCACGACCTCGTCGGGGTTGACGCCCTTGTGGGGGTCCTTGCCCGTCATGTTCTTGACCAGATCCTGGATGGCGGGCATCCGGCTGGAGCCGCCCACCAGGATGACGTGCTGGATGTCGGCGCCGGTGAAGCCGGCGTCCTTCATGGCCTGCTCGAAAGGGCCCCGGCAGGCCTGGACCAGATCGGAGGTGAGCTCCTGGAAGTGGGCCCGGGTGAGCTTGTAGTCGAGATGCAGGGGGCCGGCGTCGGACGCGGTGATGAACGGCAGGTTGATCTGCGTCTCCTGCGTGGTCGACAGCTCGATCTTGGCCTTCTCGGCCGCCTCCTTGAGGCGCTGGAGGGCCATCTTGTCCTTGCCGAGGTCGACGCCGTGGTCGCCCTTGAACTCATCGACCAGCCAGTCCATGACCTTCTGGTCCCAGTCGTCGCCCCCGAGGTGGGTGTTGCCGCTGGTGGCCTTGACCTCGAACACTCCCTCGCCGATCTCGAGGATCGAGACGTCGAAGGTGCCGCCGCCGAGGTCGAAGACGACGATGGTCTGCTCGGCGCCCTCCTTGTCGAGCCCGTAGGCCAGCGCGGCCGCCGTCGGCTCGTTGATGATGCGCATCACGTCGAGGCCGGCGATGGTGCCGGCCTCCTTTGTGGCCTGGCGCTGGGCGTCGTCGAAGTCCGCCGGAACGGTGATGACGGCCTCGGTGACGGTGTCGCCCAGGTAGGCCTCGGCGTCTCGCTTCAGCTTCTGCAGGATGCGGGCGCTGATCTCCTGGGACTTGTACTTCTTCTTGTCGATGGTGACCGACCAGCTGGTCCCCATGTGGCGCTTGACCGAGCGGATGGTGCGGTCCGGGTTGGTGATGGCCTGGCGCTTGGCCACCTCACCGACGAGCACCTCGCCGGTCTTGGAGAAGCCGACGACCGAAGGCGTGGTGCGGCCACCTTCGGCGTTGGGAATGACGGTCGGCTCACCCGCCTCCAGGACGGAGACGACCGAGTTGGTGGTACCGAGATCGATACCTACGGCCTTGGGCATGGGATCTTCCTCCCGAACAGTGTCGATTGAGATTCAGAGATCTGGACGGACACTGGTGGAGTCCGTTCCAGCGGAGCGTAGCAAAGTTGAGCGCGTACGTATCAAGTCAGCTGCGGGACATGATATTCCTGTCTACGGATCTGGACGCCGGCCCGGTTTGGTGGTCATGCTCGGGGCTGTGACGAATGTGCGGGTCAAGCTCACCTTCCCAGAGCAGCTCATCAAGCAGCCCCTGATGGGGCGCCTCGTCCGCGAGTTCGATGTCCTACCCAACATCCGGCGGGCCAACATCGAGGACGACGTCGGCTGGATCGTCTGCGAGCTGGCCGGCGAGCGTGAGTCGGTCGAGAAGGCGCTCACCTGGCTGGTCGACGCCGGCGTGGCCGTCGACCGCCTCGGTGACGTCGTCGAGAGCTGAGCTCTCGCCATGTCAAGAGTCGAGAGCTGAGCTCTCGCCATGTCAAGAGTCGAGAGCTGAGCCCTGCGCAAGCTTCTCGCGCTGGCGTTCCTCGCCGGCCTGCTGGTGGCGGCGGACCTCTGGGCCCGTTCGGTCGCGGAGTCCCAAATACGCGACCGGGTGGTGATCGCCGCCGGGCCGGCGGGGGAGACCGCGGCCCACATCGATTCCTTTCCCTTCCTCCTGCGCCTCCTCACCGCCGGCGACGTCTCCCGACTCCGGGTCTCGGCCGCCGACGTGACCGTGGAGGGGCTAACCCTGGCCCGGGTGGCGCTCGACCTCCATGGTGTGACGCTCGACCGTGACCGCCTGCTGTCCGAGCAGAAGGTCGTGCTCACCGCCCTCGACCGGGGAACGGCGACGGCCGAGGTCACCGCCGACCAGCTTTCCGAGCGCCTCGGCGTCGCCGTGACCCTCGAGTCGGGGCGGGCGAGGGTGCAGGTCGCCGGCGAGACCGTGACCGCCTCGGCGTCGATCTCCGACAACCGGCTCCTGCTGACCGTGTCCGGCTTCGACGTCCCGACCCTGGCCATCCCCCGGCTCCCGCTCCTGCCCTGCGTGGCCGACGCCGAGATCCTCCCGGGCCGCATCCGCATGACGTGCAGCGTCGACCAGGTCCCCGCCGAGCTCGTCGGCCGCCCGCTGGACGAGGTCGTCGGCTAGCTCACAACTACCAGCCCATGGAGCCGGGCTCGCCCTTGAACGGGCCGACGACGTTCGAGGTGATCCAGCCGCCGTAGAAGCCGCCGGGCTGGGGCAGGACCACCTCGGCATTGACGATGCAGGCCTCCATGAGGTCCGGATAGAAGGCGTAGTAGCCGGCCAGGGCCTCGTAGCCGGGCAGGGGCTCGGGGTAGTACCAGACGGCGTCGGCCACGGCCTTGCCCCGGTGGACGACGGAGAAGTACCGGGCCTCGCCCTTCCACTCGCACCAGCTGGTCTTGATCGAGCCCCGGAAGACGCCGGGGATCACACTGTCGGGCGGGAAGTAGTAGTTGGGCGGGTGGCTGGTCTCCAGCACCCGCAGCGGCGCGCGGGTCACGGCGATGGTCACGCCCCCGAAGATCACCTCCACCTGGCTGCCGCACTGCTCCAGGCGGGGCGGCCGGGGGTAGTCCCACACCGACTCCTGGCCCGGGCCGGGCGGGATGGGCTGGGGACGGGCGGTCATCGGAAGTGGCTCCCTACGATGGTCCGGGTGGAGTCGCATGCTACGGCGCTGGCCGACGCTGTCGAGGCCGCCCTGCCCGGCTGGGTGGAGCGATCGGTGAGCAGGATCATGGCCGCCTGGTTGGGCGGGGCGCCCGACGCCGGCGTCGTCGATGCGGCCCGGGAGGCGGGGCGCCGGGCCGGCGCCGAGGTGGGCGCCGAAGTCCGGGCGCTGCTCGCCGCCGACATCGACGACCAGTGGACGACGCCGCTGTCCCTCCTCCGGGCCGCCGTGCGCTACCCGACCGGGGTCCTGAAAGGCGCCGGCGTGCCGCCCGTCGAGCGTGATCCGTTCCGTGAGAGGTTGGAGCCCGGCGACCTCTACGATCTGTCCCCAGCCAGCTTCGCCGACGTCGACCCTTCCCTTGCCGAGCCGGGCATGGTGTGGGGGGCGGCCAAGGCCCTCGCCCACCGCCGGAGGCACCTGCCATGAGTCGTATCGTCGCCTACGTCCCCGACGTGATGGACCGGTCGAAGGTCGCCGCCGCCGGCGACTGCATCTTTGTCTCCCGCCCCGCCGACCTCGCCGGCCTCTGCGCCGGCGCCGACCTGGTGGTTGTGGACCTGACCCGCCCCGGAGTGGTCGAGGTCCTGCCCCTCGACGCCAAGGTCATCGGGTTTGCCAACCACACCAGCCGCGACGTCATGGACGCCGCCCGCGCCGCCGGCTGCGCCGAGGTCCTCCCCCGTTCGGACTTCTTCGCCCGGCTCGACGAACTGCTGGCCTGAACCGCCGATCTGGCGGCAGTGACGTGCGTATACGACCGTCAGTGCAGCCAGAACGAGCTAGCGGGGTGCCTCCGGTGGGCGTTGCCAGCCGGTGTCGCTGAGGGGGCGGGGCTCGAAGAACAGGCAGTGCTCCGGGCAGGCGAAGGGCATGGTTTCGGCCACGTCGAGCCGGCAGCGGTCGACGGTGTCACCGGTGCGGATCGACCGGCTCGAGTAATGCCGGCAGTCGGCTCGCACACCCACCCGCCCATTGTCACAGATGAGCCGGGTAGCGTTTCCCGGAGTGACGGCACCTCCGGATCTCCTGCGGTGGAGCGAAGCGCTCGCCGGGATCGCCCGGACCGGCCTGGCCTTCACCGACAACCTCTACGAGCGCGAGCGGTTCGAAGAGGTTCTCCACGTGGCCGCTGACATCCGCGCCTCCGCCGGCGACAACGCCGGCGGGACGGTCGAGGCGGCACCGCTGGTCGAGGAGTGGATGCGCCAGGTGGGCGCCGGCGTGGCCGGGTACGTGACCCCGAAGGTGGCGGTCGGCGCCGTGGTCGGCAATGACCGGGATGAGATCCTTCTCGTCCAGCGGGCCGACAACGGCGTGTGGTTGTACCCCACGGGGTGGGCCGATGTCGGGTACTCACCGTCGGAGGTGGCGGTCAAGGAGGTCTTCGAGGAGACGGGCATGGAGGTGGAGCCGGTCCGGCTCATCGCCGTCCTCGACGGGCTCCGCCTGGGCTTCACCACTGTGCCGCTGTACTCCCTGGTCTTCTACTGCCGGGTCGTGGGCGGGGAGCTGCGCCGGCACCCCTTGGAGTGCCTGGACGTGGGGTGGTTCCCGGAGCCCGGCCTGCCGTCGCCGCTGGCCGGCGCCGCCCGCTGGAGCGTGCCGGCCTTCCAGGCGATCCGGGGCGAGATCGTCGATGTGGTGTTCGATCGACCCCGCCACCCCCCGTGGCGTCGCCACGACGGGCTACCTTCCCGGTAATGATGAGGTGCACATGGCCCTGCTGAAACGCAAGCGATCCGGACTCGGCGATGCGATGGAGGTGGTGACGAAGTTCGTCAACGCCTGCAACCGCCACGACGCGGACGGCGTCTACGCCTGCCTGCATCCGGACTTCGACAGCATCCAGCCCATGTACCCGAGCCGCAACTTCCGGGGCGCCGACCAGGTGCGGCGGAACTGGCAGGCCATCTTCGACGCCGAGCCCGGGTTCCGCCTCACCGTCCTGCGATCGGCGGCGGTGGACGACACCATCTGGCTCGAGCTGCACGGCGCCGGCGAGGACGCCGAGGTGGCCGGCGTGTTCGTGATGGGCATCCAGGGCGACAGGATCCGCTGGGCGCGTATCTACAGCGCCCTCGTGGAGCCCGTACCCGAGGGCGTGGGCGAGCCGCCGGCGCCCCTGCGGGAGGTGTCGCGCCAGGACCAGCCGGTCGCTGCCGGCGACGGTGAGGTCGTCGAGGAGGCGCTGATCGCCCCGGTGCTCGACATGGACAGGGGCGGCCGCCGGCGCCGGCGCCGGCGGGGTGCGGAGGGCGAGGCGCCCGACGCCGGGACGGACGATGTCGCCGAGGCCGAGGACACCGTTGCGGTGGGCGGCGACATTGACGTCACCGCTGTCATCTCCGGCGACGCCGATATGGACGTGGCCGTCGTGGAGGGCGGCGATCAGGTGACCGTCATCGTCGAGGGTGGTTCCGACGTGGCGGTCGTCGAGGGCGACGACCCGGTTGAGGCGGTCGTCGAGGGCGACGACCCGGTTGACGTGGTCGTCGACGGCGCTGACGAGGCGGCCGCCGGCGACGAGGCCGAGGCCGCTGTCGTCGTCGAGGGCGGCACCGACACCGACGTCGTGGTCGTCGCCGACGAGGCTGAGCCCGACGTCCTTTTCGCCGCCCCGTCCGACGACGACGGAGGTCCGGCAACGGAGGCTGTCGACATGGTGACGATCACCACCGACACGGCGGAGGAGCCGGCATCGACCTCCGGTGAGGACCCCGATGACCCCGACGACCCGCCGCGCCGCGGGCTCTTCGGCCGGAAGCGCTAGCCCAGCTGGTCGAGGAGGGCGGCCACGATCGAGGTGGCCCCTCGCGACTGCTCCCACTGGTCGCCGATGAGGTCGTGGTCGGCCAGGCCGGCGGCGTTCGGAGGAAGGCCCAGCGACTCGGTGCACGCCGCGGCCAGCGTCGCCGGCTCCAATTCGTCGTCGTAGGCGGCGAAGGCCTCGAGGCCCTCCCAGAGCCGGTCGAGGGGCACGGGGGGCTCCTCGCCGGCGGCCAGGGCCGCGGTCACCACGTCGAAGACCGCCTCGGTCTCCAGCCCCGGCGGGCGCCGGTATCCGGCCACTGGGTGGAGCCGCCACTCAATCGCCACACCGCCCGGCCCGTCGTCGCGTAGCCACACCTGGGACCCGTTCACGTAGGTGTCGACCGGCTCCCCGAAACGCTCGTCCAACGCCAGCAGCATCTCCGGCGAGGCATTCCAGACGCAGGTTGGGACGAGGTGCGGCACGGTGTCCACCGTAGGCTGGCAGCATGGCCGGATGAGGAGGCGTGCGGGACCGCTGGCGCTCGCCCTTGCCCTGAGCGCTTGCACCCTCAGCGCCTGCACCACCGGCGACTCCGTGCCGTCCGCCGACCGCGGCGTGGCCTCCACCTCGACCACAGCGCCCGCCCCCACGACCACGTCGACCCTGGCGCCGGCCACGGCGCCCGCGTGCCCGACCATCCCGACCCGGGCCACGCCCGACCCCGCCCGGCCGAAGTACACGCTGCGGGCCGACGTCAACCCCGCGGAGGGAACGGTCGCCGGCCAGTTGCGGGTCCTTTTCACCCCCGACGTCGACACCGATCGGCTGGTGTTCCGGCTGTGGCCCAACGGCCCTCGATCGGCGCCGGCGGCGTCGAAGCTGGAGACCGGCCAGGTGACCATCGCCGGCCATCCCGCCACCAGCACGCTCGACGACCCCACCACCCTGACCGTGCGTACGGGCGCCACCTTCCGCGCCGGCCAGACCGTCGACGTGAGCATGCCCTGGGAGCTGCGGGTGCCGGGGGCGGCCAACGACCGCATCTCCCGCAACGGCGACGCCATGCGCCTCGGCTCCTTCTTCCCGATCCTGCCGTGGGAGCCCGGCGTGGGCTGGGCCACCGATCCGCCGGCGGGCGGGTTCGCCGAGGCGTCGACCGCACCCACCGCCGACTTCGACCTCACCGTGGTCCTCCCGGCGGGCTATGACGTGCTGGCGAGCGGCACCCCCGACCCGGCCCAGCCCGGCCGGTTCACCGCGGTCGCAATGCGCGACGTGGCCATGTCCGTCGGCCGGTTCGAGACCGTCACCGCCGTCGCCAACGCACCCCAGCCTGTACAGGTGACGGTCGGCATGCACCGGGGGCTGGTCGACAACGACGGCGTCAAGGCCTATCTGGACAAGGTGGTCGTCGCCCTCGAGGACCTCGGGACGCGCTTCGGGCCGTACCCGTGGCCGGCGTTCTCCCTCGCCGTCACCCCGAACCTGGGCGGCGGCATCGAGTACCCGGGCCACGTCATGCAGGGCCAGAACACCATGGGGGTCATTAGCCACGAGGTCGGCCACCAGTGGTTCTACGGCCTTGTGGGCAATAACCAGGGCCGCGACCCGTGGCTCGACGAGGGCCTGGCCAGCTGGGCCGAGGCTCGCATCGAGAACCGCCTATCCCAGTTCAAGGCCCGGATCATCCCGCCGGCGGCGAAGAACATGGTCGGTGAGCCGATGACGTTCTGGGCCGACAAGACCCAGGTGTACAGCGCCGGCGTGTACGTCCAGGGCGCCCAGGCCCTTGCCGCGTTGGGCGATCCCGACCTGGTCGACTGCGCGCTGCGGGTCTTTGTCGCCCAGAACGCCCACCGCATCGCCAGCCAGGCCGACCTGGTGAGAGCGGCGGGCACCGTCTTCCCCGACGCCGCCGCGACCCTCGCCGCCTACGGCGTGAAGGCGTAGCGCCGGCGCGGGCTCAGCGGGTCAGAGGCCGGCGCACTGGCCGGTCTTGGATGCGGCGGTGTTGGGTTGGCCGGCGTTGGTGGGTGCCGGGTCGTTGCCCGCGCAACCCAGCGTGCCGAAGACCCGGTTGTCCTTGAGGACCGAGTTGCCCGGGCCGTGGTTGTCGATCGTGGCGTTGCCGGAGACGATGTTGGCCCCGAAGGTGAGGGCCAGGTTGGCGGTCACCGACACCTGGCCGGCGAAGCGGTTGCCGGCACAGCCGGCGGCGGGGTCACCAACGCGGACCGGCACCGAGGCGTTGGCGAGATTGAGGGCCACCGCCGGCGACGGGCCCGACACGTCGGTCCCGCACAGGCTGAAGAACGACGGGGCGTTGGCCGTGATGCCCCGGGTGATCCTCGAGCCGACCACCGTGAGGGCCCCGCCGGGGGCCACGGTGACCGGACCGACCACCCGGGCGTCGTTGACGAGCACGCTCTCGCCGGCGGTCACGGCCAAGGGGCCGAGGAAGTCGCCGGTGATGGTGCGGGTGAACGGCGGCGCCTCGAACGCAGCGATGGTCACCGACTCGTTCGGCGCGCCGCACGGAGAGGTGGCGGCCTCGTTGTTGTCGTCACCGCTGTAGACGGCGGTCCAGTGGTACGTGCCGGGCGCCGCGGGGGTGAACCAGCCGGAGGTGGCGGTCGTGCCGCCCACCAGCGGGTTTGTGGAGGCGAAGACCTCGATGGTGCACGCGTCGTCGCTGAAGAGCCGGAAGGTCACCGTCCCGGTGGCGCCGAATCCTCCGTGGAGGGTGGCCACGTCGCGCACGGGAGTGCCAAGCAGGCCTCCGTCAGAGGCCTGGGTGGAGATGGTCGGATGGGCCTTGTCGGTGACGCCCCTCCCCTGCAGCTCGATCGAGGCGGGCTGGCCGCTCCACGTCGGCGAGGAGGTGGCGGAGGCCGAGCCCGGCGCCGTCGGCTCGAACCGGAAGAACATCTGGCAGGAATCGCCGGGCTGAAGGGTGTTGCCCTGGCAGTTCTGGGTGGCGAAGAACGGGGCGCCGGGAGCGCCGC
>CAYZMG010000001.1:0-45539 GCA_964479465.1 uncultured Acidimicrobiales bacterium | reverse complement strand
TGGTGATGTCGACGGTCTGGGTGGGTGAGGTCTCGCCCACCTGGACGTCGCCGAAGTCGAGGCCCACCGGTGAGATCAGGAGCCGGCCGGGTGAGGGCGGGGCCGCCACGCCGTTGCCGGCGAGGTTGATCGAGACGGGCTGGCCGGTCCACGTCGGCGAGGAGGTGGCGGAGGCCGGGCCGGCCGCCGTGGGCTCGAACCGGAAGAACATCTGGCAGGAATCGCCGGGCTGGAGGGTGTTGCCCTGGCAGTTCTGGGTGGCGAAGAACGGGGCGCCGGGAGCGCCGCCGACGCCCGACATCACCACCGGCGCGTTGCCCACATTGGTGATGTCGACGGACTGGGTGGGCGAGACGGTGCCCACCTCCACGTCGCCGAAATCGAGGGAGTAGGGGGTGACGAGGAGGCTGGGCGCCACGCCGTTGCCCCGCAGCTCGATCGAGGCGGGTTGGCCGGTCCACGTCGGCGAGGAGGTGGCGGTGGCCGGACCGGCCGCAGTGGGCTCGAACCGGAAGAACATCTGGCAGGACTCGCCGGGCTGGAGGGTGTTGCCCTGGCAGTTCTGGGTGGCGAAGAACGGGGCGCCGGGGGCGCCGCCGACGCCCGACATCACCACCGGTGAAGAGCCGATGTTGGTGATGTCGACGGTCTGGGTGGGTGAGGTCTCGCCCACCTGGACGTCGCCGAAATCGAGGCCGACCGGCGAGATCAGGAGCCCCTGGGTATGGCCGAAAGCTCCCGCCGGAGGGGCCGCGATCGCGACTCCGGCAAGCACCGCCAGCACGAGAACGATCGCTGCGCCACGGCGCCGCCCCTCCGTTCGGCTCGACGACCTCTGGATCCCCGCGATGCTGGCCACGCTTTGCCCCTCCCCGTTCACCTCAACTCGCGGACACTACCGAACGGGCGGTGGACCAGGGGGTCGCTCAGTCGCCCCGCTGCTCCCGGAGGTAGCGCTCGAGCTCGGCGGCGAGAGCGTCGCCGCTGACCGCCTTCAGGTCGGCCGCAGCAGCGTCGTCGTCGGTGCTGGACTCCAGCCGGCGGACGTACGCCACCACGTCGTCGTCGCCGGCCACCACCTCGTTGACCTGGCGCTCGTAGTCGGCGGCGGCGATGGCCAGATCCTCGATGTCGACGGTGGTCGCCAGCAGGTCGACGGTGCGCTCGACGAGGGCCAGCGATGCCTTGGGCGACGGGGTGGCGGCCACGTAGTGGGGGACGGCGGCCCACAGCGACGCCGAGGGAACGTGCGACTTGCTGAACGCCTCATGAAGCACGCCGACGATGCCGGTGGGGCCCTCGTAGGTCGACCGGCCGAGGTCGAGCCGGCGCACGAGCTCGGCGTCCGCCGCCGTCCCGGTGACCCGCACCGGACGGCTGTGGGGGACGTCGGCCAACAGCGCGCCAAGGATCACGATGAGCTCCACGTTCAACTCGGTGGCGACGCCGACGATCTGGTCGGAGAAGGTGCGCCACTTGAGCTGGGGCTCGTGGCCGAGGAGCACGACCACATCACGCGACGTGCCGGGGAGGCCCGCCGACGACAGCTCGGTCTCGGGCCACTCGATGCGGCGGGTCAGGCCGTTCACCAGCCGGACCTGGGGCCGGGTGGCGGTGAAGTCGTAGAAATCCTCGTGGTCGATGGTGGCGAAGGGTTGGGCGGACCAGCGGTCTCGCAGGTACCGGACCGCGGTCGAGGCGGCGTCGGCGGCGTCGTTCCACCCTTCGAAGGCGGCGATGAGCACCGGCCGGCGCAGCCGGGGCCGGACCTGCCAGCGCACGTAGTCCATCTGCCCACGGTACCGGGGGCTGTGATGGTCGCCGCCCGTGGAGGCGGCGAGGACGAATAGTCTCACCCCCGCCGTAGCCTGGATCCGGAATGGCGTCTCTGGATCGCTTCTCGCCGGTCGCCCGGGCCTGGTTCGAGGGCGCGTTCGCGGCGCCGACCGCCGCCCAGGAGCAGGGCTGGGATGCCATCAGCAAGGGCGACCACACTCTGATCCTGGCGCCGACCGGCTCCGGTAAGACCCTGGCTGCCTTCCTGTGGACCCTGGACCGGCTCATCACCGCGCCGGTGGTCAACACCTGCCGGGTGCTGTACGTGTCGCCGCTCAAGGCGCTGACGTACGACGTCGAGCGCAACCTCCGCGCTCCTCTCGCGGGCATGGCCCTGGAGGCGGAGCGCCGGGGGCTGCCGGCGCCGGCGGTGCGGGTCGGCACCCGCACGGGCGACACGCCGGCCAAGGACCGCCGGGATCTCGTCCGTCACCCGCCCGACATCCTCATCACCACGCCCGAGTCGCTGTACCTGCTGCTCACGTCGCAGGCCCGGGAGATGCTGAAGTCGGTCGAGCATGTGATCGTCGACGAGATCCACTCCGTCGCCGGCACCAAGCGGGGCGCCCACCTGGCCCTGTCCCTGGAACGGTTGGAGCGGCTCACCGAGCGGCCGCCCCAGCGCATCGGCCTGTCGGCCACCCAGCGCCCGCTGGAGGAGGTGGCCCGGTTCCTCGGCGGTCGGGCCGGCGGCCAGGCCCGTCCGGTCACCGTGGTCGACGCCGGCGTGCGCAAGACCCTGGAGCTCCAGGTCATCGTGCCGGTCGAGGACATGGCCGAGCTCGGCAAGCCCATCGAAGATGGCGACGGCGAGCTGCTGTCGGGGCCGGCGGCCGGCAACCCCGAGGCCCGCCACTCCATCTGGCCGGCCATGCACCCCGTCCTGCTCGACCTGATCCGCACCCACCGGTCGACGCTGATCTTCGTCAACTCACGCCGGCTGGCCGAGCGCCTGGCCGCCCGCCTCAACGAGCTCGCAGGCGAAGATCTGGTGCGGGCACACCACGGGTCCGTCGCCCGGGAGCAGCGGCTGGAGATCGAGGACGCCCTGAAGGCGGGCAAGCTGCCGGCGCTGGTGGCCACCTCCAGCCTGGAGCTGGGCATCGACATGGGGGCCATCGACCTGGTGGTGCAGGTCGAGTCGCCGGCGTCGGTGGCCAGCGGGCTCCAGCGCATCGGCCGGGCCGGCCACCAGGTGGGTGAGCCATCGCGCGGCCGCATCTTCCCCAAGTTCCGGGGCGACCTGGTGGAGGCGGCCGTCGTCGCCCAGCGCATGGTCGCCGGCCTCATCGAGGAGACCCGCGTCCCCCGCAACCCCCTCGACGTGCTGGCCCAGCAGATCGTCGCCATGGTGGCGGTGGAGGAACTCAGTGTCGAGGAGGTGGCCGAGGTGGTGGCCGGCGCCTACCCGTTCGCCGACTGCACGCCGGCGCTGCTCGAGAACGTGCTCGACATGCTCGCCGGCCGTTACCCCTCCGACGAGTTCGCCGAGCTGCGGCCCCGCATCGTGTGGGACCGGGCCGAGGGGACCCTACGGGCCCGGGCCGGCGCCCGCATGCTGGCCGTGGTCAGCGGCGGCACCATCCCCGACCGGGGCCTGTACGGCGTCTTCACTCCCGCGCCCGCCGGCGCTGGAGGCAAGACACAGGGCAACAGGGTCGGTGAGCTCGACGAGGAGATGGTCTACGAGAGCCGGGTGGGGGAGACATTCCTGCTCGGGGCCACGACGTGGCGCATCGAGGAGATCACCCGTGACCGGGTGGTGGTCACGCCGGCGCCCGGCCAGCCCGGCAAGATGCCCTTCTGGCACGGCGACGGCCTGGGCCGGCCGGCCGAGCTGGGCCGGGCCATCGGTGCGTTCCTGCGCGAGGTCGACGGCTGGACCGACCCCCAGCTGGCCGAGCGGTGCTCGCTCGATCCCCTGGCTCTCGTCAACCTGCGGGCCTACCTGGAAGAGGAGCGCCAGGCCACCGGCGGCGCCCTGCCCACCGACCGCCAGATCGTCGTCGAGCGCTTCCGCGACGACCTCGGCGACTGGCGCATCTGCGTCCTGTCGCCGCTGGGCGGCCGGGTGCATGCCCCGTGGGCGCTGGCCATCGAGGCCCGGGCACGGGACCGCCTCGATATTGAGGTCCAGACCATGTGGAGCGACGAGGGCATCGTCGTCCGCCTGCCCGAGGCCGACGAGTCCCCGCCTGTCGACTCCGTGCTCCTGGAGCCCGAGGAGATCGAGGCCCTCGTGGTGGGGGAGCTGGCCAACTCGGCGCTGTTCGCGGCCCGCTTCCGGGAGAACGCGGCCCGCGCCCTGCTCCTGCCCCGCCGCCGGCCCGGCTCCCGCACGCCTCTGTGGCAGCAGCGCCAGCGGGCCGCCGACCTGCTGGCCGTGGCGTCGAAGCACGGCGACTTCCCGATCCTGCTGGAGACCTACCGCGAATGCCTGCGCGATGTCTTCGACCTGCCGGCGCTGACCGAGCTGATGACGGCCATCCGGGCGCGCACGATCCGGGTGGTGTCCGTCGACACCACCTCGCCGTCGCCGTTCGCCCAGTCGCTTGCCTTCCAGTACGTCGCCAACTTCCTCTACGAGGGCGACGCTCCGCTGGCCGAGCGCCGGGCCCAGGCCCTCACCCTCGACCGGGAGATGCTGGCCGAGCTGCTGGGCGCCGAGGAGCTCCGGGAGCTGATCCATCCCGACGCGTTGCAGGCGCTGGAGGACAACCTCCAGGCTCTCGACGACCGGTGGTGGGCCCGCGACGCGGACGAGGCGCACGACCTCCTGCGCCGACTGGGCGACCTCACCGCCGAGGAGCTGCGGGCCCGGTCCACGGGCGACTTCGCGGCCACGCTGGTCGCCGACCGCCGGGCGGTCGAAGTCCGTATCGCCGGCGAGGTGCGGCTCATCGCCGCCGACGACGCCGGCCGCTACCGCGACTCCCTCGGTGTGCAGACCCCGCCCGGACTGCCCGAGGTCTTCCTGGCACCGGTTGACGACCCGCTGGGGTCGCTGCTCGGACGGTTCGCCCGCACCCACGGGCCTTTCCACACCGACGAGCCGGCGCTGCGGTTCGGCCTGCCCGCCGGCGTGGTGGAGGCGCTGCTGGCCGCGCGGGCCGACGCCGGCGTGCTGCTGCGGGGCGAGTTCCGCCCCGGCGGGTCGGGACGCGAATGGTGTGATCCCGAGGTGCTTCGCCAACTGCGCCAGCGCTCGCTCGCCGCCCTGCGCAAGGAGGTGGAGCCGGTCGACGCCGGCGCCCTCGCCGGGTTCCTGCCGGCGTGGCAGGGCGTGGGCAGCGAGTCACGGGGGTTGGACCGGCTGTTCGAGGTCGTGCGCCAGCTTCAGGGTGTGGCCATGCCGGCGTCGGTCCTCGAACGCGACGTCCTGGCCGCCAGGGTGGCCGACTACTCGCCCCGCCTGCTCGACGAGCTGGCTGCCGCCGGCGAGGTGGTGTGGGTCGGCGCCGGCCCCCTCGGCCGCGACGACGGCAAGGTCATGCTCTTCCTGCGAGGCCAGGCTCCGCTGCTGCGGCCGACGGTGGCCGCCGGTGATCGGCCGAGCGAACCCGACCACGACCGGTTGCGGGAGTTCCTGGCCGGGCGGGGCGCCTCGTTCTTCCGGGAGCTGTCCGGCATGAACGATAAGGCGTCGCTGGACGCCCTTTGGGATCTGGTGTGGGCCGGCGAGGTCACCAACGACTCCTTTGCCGCCCTCCGCGCGTTCGCCAGCGGGGGCAGTCGCTCGAAGGCGGCCAAGCGCTCGGGCCGGCCCCGCATGGGATCGTTGACCGTCCTCGGCCCGCCGAAAGCGCAGGGGCGGTGGTCCCTGGTGGACGCCGAGCTGCCCATGGGTGAAGGGACGCCGACCCAGCGCCAGCACGCCCTGGCGACCGTCCTGCTCGACCGCCACGGTGTCCTCACCCGGGAGGCCGTCCGGGGCGAGGGCCACCCCCGGGGCTTCGCCGGCGTCTACCCGGTGCTGCGGGCCTTGGAGGAGTCGGGCCGCTGCCGGCGGGGCTACTTCGTCGCCGGCCTCGGCGGCGCCCAGTTCGCCCTGCCGGGAGCCGCCGACCGCCTCCGCGCCGACCGCCGCGACAGCGCCAAGGGCGCGCTCGTCCTGGCGGCCACGGACCCGGCCAACGTCTATGGGCTGTCGTTGCCTTGGCCGGTCAACGGGCCGAGACGGGTCGCCGGCGCCTACGTCGTCCTCCTCGACGGCCAGCCCAGCCTCTACGTCGAGAAGGGAGCGCGAGGCCTCGTCGCCCTGCGCCCGCTGGACGGCAGCTGGGAGGACGCCGCCGTCGCCGCCCTGGGTAGTCTGGTCACCAGCGGCCGGCTCCGCCGGCTCAGCGTGGAGCGCTACGACGAGGGGCTGGCGCCGGTCCTGAAGGCGGCCGGTTTCGTCCCGACACCGAGGGGGTTGGTCCGGTACGGTGCCTGAAGGCGACGTCCTCTTCCGCACTGCCTCCACCTTGCAGCGGTGGCTGGCGGGGCGGAAGGTGACCGACGCCACGGCGGTGGCCACGCCGATGGTGGGCCGCACGGTCGACAAGGTCGAGGCCAACGGCAAGCACCTGCTCCTCCGTTTCGACTCGGGACACGTCCTGCACACCCACCTGCGCATGACCGGGTCGTGGCACGTCTACAGCACCGGCGAGCGGTGGCAGCGGCCGGCCAGCCAGGCCCGGGTGACGCTCACTTGCGGAAACCGGATCGCGGTGTGCTTCAATGCCCCGGTCGTCGAGCTTCTGGCGCCGGGTGCCGAAGCAAACCACCCGTCGCTCTCCGGCCTCGGCCCCGACATCCTGGGCCGACCGCTCCACCTGGATGAGATCCGGGGGCGGGCCCGCCGGCGCCCGCCCGAAACCGCGCTGGGTGAGTTGCTGCTCGATCAGCGCGTCGTCGCCGGCATCGGCAACGTCTGGCGGTGCGAGGCCCTGTTCCTCGAGGGCCGCAGCCCGTGGGCGCCGGTGTCGTCGCTCACCGACGACGAACTCGACGCGCTTCTCTCCACCGCGGCCCGCATCATGAACCAGAGCCTGGGAGCGGGTACAGGGCGACCGGAACGGTGGGTCTACCGGCGCACTGGCCGGCCGTGTCGGCGCTGCAGCACGCCGATCAAGTCACGTGGCCAGGGCGAGCAGTCCCGCACCGCCTACTGGTGCCCCACCTGCCAGCCGGGCTGAGCACGAGGTAGGACTGTTGCCCGGGCGGCAGTAGCGTCCGGGGGTGAGCGCCGCCGACCTGCCGGGAGCCGATTGGGACCACGCGCGCGCAGCCCTGCGCGAGGAGGAAGCGCGGGTGGCGGCCCTCGTGCGGTCGATCCGCAAATCCCGCCGCTCACGCCGTCGGCGAGTGGACCGTCGGCGACGTGGCCATGCACCTCACCCAGGGGTTGCTCATCGTGCCCGGCCTGGCCCGGGAGGACATGGCCGACGTCCACCACGTGCTGCCGGTGCTGGCCGAACGTCGCGGTCACTCGCCGCTCGACGACGTCTGGGGCCTGGGCGATCTCACCATGCTGGGCGTGCGATCCGATCCCGAGCGCGACCCGGAGGTGCTCGCCGACCGGATCGAAGCCCGCGCCGCCGCCTTCCTCGACGAGGCCGCCGGGCACACCGCGGAGGACCGGCGGGCATGGCTGGTCGAGGGCACGGTGCTGCCGCTGCCGACGTTCACCTGCCACCTGCTGAACGAGGCGATCATGCATGGCCACGACATCGCCAAGGCCGAGGGCAAGCCATGGCCCATCGACCCCGCCCACGCCGCCCTCGTGTTCGACGGATTCATCTGGCCGATCATCGCCGCCCTCGGGCCCCACGCCATGGTCGACCAGGCCAAGGCGGCCGGCGTGCGGGCCACCTACGACATCCGCATGCGGGGCGCCAGCAGCTACTACCTCACCTTCGACGACGGCGCGCTGTCCATCGAACGGCCGTCGGGCCGCCGGGTCGACTGCCACATCTCCGCCGATCCCGCCGCCCTTCTCATGGTGGCCTGGGCCCGCCAGAGCCAGTGGACGGCGATCGCCAAGGGCAAGCTCGTGGCGTGGGGCCGCAAGCCCTGGCTCGGGCCGCGCTTCCGATCCCTCATGCGTAACCCGTAGAGCTCGCCGCTCCGCCGGCGGCACCGTCCCGGCGGTGCTGTGGCCCGACTCAGGGCCAGCGGATGCTGGCGGTGAGCTCGGCGACACCAACTCCGACCAGCGTGCTCCCGGGTTCCTCACCGAAGGCGCTCACTGTGCGATGGAAGCACCGCACGGTCTTCTGGGTGGGGTCGGCCACGATGATCTCCTCGACGCGGTGGGCGGCGTAGAAGTCGAACTTCGCATACGTCTCGTCGTCGGGCGACACGATCTCGACCACGATGGCGGCCGTGTCGTGCCACACGCCTTGGGGCTCGACCCGGTGGTACCCACCGTCGGGAACCCGGTAGTCCTCCGGCGTGCCGAGATTGAAGGGCGCTGAGCTGATGAGTCCCGCCGCCTCGGCGAAGGTTTCGAGCAGAAGCAGGAGCCGGCTTGCAGCAGGGCATGCGCACCCGACGGAGCAGGAGCCATGTGGTACTCGCCTTCCCAGACCTCGTCGTGCAGATCCTGGCCGTAGGCGCGACGGCGGGCGATGATCTCGTCCACATCAGCGTTGGGGCCGATCGCGACAGTCCTCATCACCCACAAAGCTAACGCCGGGGAGTGGCCTGCATCGTGGGTGTCGCCGCCCTTCTTCGTTGGGTGCCCGAATCGGCCCGATACGATGCCAGGGCGGAGACGAGGAGGTCGGATGGCTAACGGAGCCAAGGTACGCACGGTTGCCGACGTCATGACCAAGGACGTCCTGACCGCTTCGGCGAGGGACGGGCTGGCCAAAGCGTCGGCTCGGATGATCGAACGGGGCGTCGGATCGGTGGTTGTGGTCGACCCGGGCAAACCCGTCGCCATCCTCACCGAGCGCGACCTGGTGCGTGCTGCGGCGGCCGGCGCCGACCTGGCCACGGCCACGGTGGCCGACTGGATGACGCCGAACGCCGGCACCGTCACATCCACCGACGCGGTCCTCACCGCCTTCGACAGTCTGAACGCCCACGGCTACCGCCACTTCCCGGTCGTCGAGGACGGGAAGCTGGTGGGCATCGTCTCCATGCGGGACATGCTCAAGCTGGCCCAGGTCCTGCGCGTCGAGCACCCGGGCGCGATCGAGGCCCGGCGAGGCCTGGAGGGCGTGGTCGTCGCCGAGACCGAAGTGGGCGACGTTCGCGGCCAGGAGGGCTTCTACCACTACCGCCAGTACAACGCTGTCGAGCTGGCCGAAAAGCGCTCGCTGGAGGACGTCTGGCACCTCCTCTACCAGGGCCACCTGCCCAGCCCGGAGGAGCGGGAGGCCTTCGCCGCCGAGATCCGGTCGCTGCGCGACATCCCGCCGTCGGTCAAGGCCCTGCTGCCGGCCATCGCCACCGCCGGCGAGCACTTCATCCCCCTCGATGCTCTCCGCACCGCCTACTCGCTGCTGGCCTACGCCCTCGACTTCAAGTCGTGGCTCGACATCAGCAAAGAGGAGCTGCGGGCCAACGCCATGCACACCAGCGCGGTCATGCCGACGCTGATCATGGCCCTGTACCGCCTCAACCAGGGTCTCGAGCCGATCGACCCCAACCCGGAGCTGGCCTACGCGGCCAACTACCTGTACATGCTGACCGGTGAGATCCCCGACCCCAACCACGCCCGGGCCATCGAGCAGTACCTCATCTCCACCACCGACCACGGGTTCAACTCCTCCACCTTCACCGGCCGGGTCATCACCTCTACCGGCGCCGACCTCGGCTCCGCGGTCGTCGGAGCCATCGGCGCCCTGTCCGGCCCGCTGCACGGCGGCGCCCCGAGCCGGGCCCTCGACATGCTCGACGCCATCGGTACGCCCGACAAGGCCGAGGCGTGGATCCGCGACTCGGTGATGAAGGGCGAGCGGATCATGGGCTTCGGCCACCGGATCTACAAGACCGACGACCCCCGCTCCGTCATGCTCCGCGGCGTGGCCGAGCGCCTCGGCGGTGACATGGTCGACTTCGCCAAGAAGGTCGAGATGACCGTCGTCGAGGTGCTGGCCGAGCTCAAGCCCGGCCGCAACCTGTACGCCAACGTCGAGTTCTACGCCGGCGTGGTGATGGACAACGTGGGCCTGCCCCGCACGCTGTTCACGCCGACGTTCACCTCCAGCCGCGTCATCGGCTGGACGGCCCACATCCTCGAGCAGGCGGCCGACAACCGGCTCATCCGGCCCAGCGCCAACTACGCCGGCCCGCCGCCGCCGCAGCCGGTCCCCGACGTCTAGTGCCCATCGTCGTCGAGGAGGCCACCTCGGTCACCCCCGAGCTGGTGGCCGCCTTCCGCCAGCTCACGCCTCAACTCTCGCGGACGGCGCCGGCGCCGGGCGGCGCCGAGCTGGCCGAGATGGTGCGGGCGCCGGCAACGGTTCTCCTCATGGCGCGCGATCCGGACATGGGGCTGGTGGGCAGCCTCACCCTCGTGCTGTTCCGCATCCCCACCGGCGTCCGAGCGTGGATCGAGGACGTGGTGACCGACGAGGCGGCGCGGGGGCGGGGTGTGGCCGAGATCCTGTGCCGGGAGGCGCTGAACCGGGCATCGGCCGCCGGCGCCCGCACCGTGGACCTGACGTCGCGGCCATCGCGCGAATCGGCGAACCGGCTCTACCGCCGACTCGGGTTCGTCCAGCGCGACACGAACGTCTACCGCTGGTCCGGGTAGGTCAGTAGAACAATGCGCGGCCTCGGGCCGGCGGCGTTGGCGGTGGCGCTTGTTGGCTCCGTGGCGGCGGTGGGGCTGTCGCTGCGGGGCCGGGCACCGGCGGCGTGGCGGGCGCTGGCAGTTGCGCTGGTCGGACTGACCATGGCGCTGGTGGCGCTGGCGGTGGCGATGGTTTCCGTCGATGGCTCTCTGGTCTATGTGGCCGACCACACAAGTCGGGCCACATCGTGGCCCTACCGGCTCGCCGGGCTGTGGGGCGGCATGGCCGGGTCGTTGCTGCTGTGGACCTGGATGGCGGCGGTGTGGGCCGTGGTGGCGGGGATGGCCCTACGCCGGCAGGTGCCGGCGCCGGCCGGCGGTGTGACCGCGGTGCTGGCCGCCTATCTGGTGGTGTTCTGCGGCCTGCTCGTCCTCGTCAGCCGGCCGTTTGACCGGCTCGACGTGCCGGCGCTCGATGGCGGCGGGCTCAACCCGGTGCTGCTGCACCCGGCGATGCTCTACCACCCGCCCCTCCTCTACGCCGGCGCCGTGGGGCTGCTCGTGCCCTTCGCCCTAGGGATGGCCGGTCGGCGATCAGAGACCGCGTGGCTGGCCCCGGCGGTGCGCTTCGCGCGCGTGAGCCTGGTGCTGCTCAGCGCCGGCCTGCTGGCCGGCGCCCACTGGGCCTACGTCGAACTCGGTTGGGGTGGGTACTGGGCGTGGGATCCGGTGGAGAACGGCGGCCTGCTGCCATGGCTGGCGGGGGTGGCGTTCCTGCACGCCGCGGTGGCCGCCCGCCGGCGGGATGGCGCCCGGGCGACGGCCGCCGCTGGCCTGGCCGGCCTCGCCTTCGTCCTGGGGCTGCTGGGTTCGTTCCTCACCCGCTCGGGCGCCTCGGAGTCTGTCCACGCCTTCGCCGAGGCCCGGGCCGTCGGCTGGGTGTTGGGAGCCGGCGTGGTGGTCGCCGGCGGGGCGGCGGTCGCCGTGCTCATCCGGCGCCGGCCGGCGGGCCCCGGCCGGCGGAACCCGGTGATCGACGCCAACAACGCTCTCCTCGTCGCCCTGGCCGGGGTTATCGGCATCGGGACGGTGTACCCGGTCATCGCCGGATGGTTCGGGGCCGACAGGGTCATCGTCACCGGCCGCTACTTCGCCCTGGTCGCCGCCCCGCTGGGCGTGGTCTTGCTGGCGCTGCTCGGCGTGGGGCCGCCGCTTCTGCGCTCGCCCGGACACCCGGGGCTGCGGCCGGCGCTGGCCGGTCTAGTCGCCGCCGGCGTTGCCGGCGTCTGGTTTGCCGAACGCCGGCCGCTCGCCGTGCTGATGGTCGGCCTGGCCACGGCTGCTGCCGCCCTCACCCTGGCCGAGTGGCGGCGCCGGCCCCGGGCCCGCTGGCCTCTCGCCCACCTTGGTGTCGCCGTGCTGCTGGCCGGCGTGGCCGGTACGACGACGGGCACGCAGATGACCGCGCCACTGGCCGCCGGCGAGGAAGTCACGATTCGGGACTTCACCCTCCGACTCGACGCCGTGGAGCCGGCAGAGGCGCCCGACGGCGGGCGGGCGGCCCGCGCCGTGCTGTCGTTGCGGCGGGGTGGCGACGCCCTCGCCACCCTCCGCCCGGTGGCATTGGTATCGGACAGGGGCCAGCGGGTGTCCGTGGCCGCCTTGCGGTCGACGCCGCTCCAGGACGTTCAGGTCGCGCTCCGAGCGGTGGGCGACGGTGGCGAGGCGGTGATCGTCGAGATCGCCGTGGTGCCACTGATGCAGCTCGTGTGGTGGGGCGGCCTGCTGCTCGTCGCCGGCCTGGCGTGGAGTTCTCTGAGGCCGACGCCGGCGCCAGCGGACATCGCCACGCCAGAGGCACCGGCCGCGATGCGCCGCCCGGTTCCCACGTCGCCCTGATCGCCCCGCACCGAAGACCGGCGCTACCGTGGCCCGATGCAGGCCGCGAGGGACGCCGCGGCGAGCACGGAGGGCCGACGCTCGCCGGCCCGTGCGGTGCAGCCCTCACCCCCGTCGGATGACCCGCGCTGGCGTGCCGTCGACTCCCGGATACGCCGCCTGGGCGGCAGGCCCGACGGGCTCATCGAGGTCCTCCACGCGGTCCAGGATGCATTCGGGTATCTCGACCGCGACGCCCTGGCCTATGTCGGCGCGTCGCTGCGGGTCCCGCCGTCGACGGTCTTCGGCGTGGCCACCTTCTACTCGTACTTCACCCTCAAGCCGGCCGGCGAGCACACCTGCGTCGTCTGCACCGGGACGGTCTGCCACATCGACGGCGCCGCCGGCCTCCTGGCCGCCGTCAAGGCGGAGTTCGAGGTCTCGGCCGGGGAGACCACTGCGGATCGCAGCCTGTCCGTGCTGACCGTCCGCTGCGTGGGCTCCTGCTCACTCTCACCCCTGGTGGTTGTCGACGGGGAGACCTCCGGACGAGTCACCCCCGCCGGCGTGGTGGCAGGCCTGCACGAGACCTTGGCGAACGGAGCATCGTGAGCGAGCCGGCGCGGGTCACCGCCGCAGTGTGTGAGGCGGCCAGCTGCCTGGCGGGCCGTTCCAGTGAGGTGCACACCGGCCTCATCGACGCCCTCCAGGTCGCCGGCGTCGCCGATGTGGCCGTCAAGCGAGTCGGCTGCCTGGGCCTGTGCTCGGCCGGGCCCCTGGTGTCGGTGCCTGAGACCGGAGCGCTGTACCGCAACGTCGCGCCCGAGGACCTTTCCGGGCTGGTCGAGTTACTAGAGACCGCTGACCCCGCCGAACCCAGGCTGGAGAACGACCCGTTCTTCGTCCGTCAGGTGCGCATCGTCACCGAGAATCTCGGGCGGATCGATCCGGAGTCGATCGAGGACTACGTGGCCGCCGGGGGTTACACCGCCCTGGCCACGGCGTTGCAGGAGATGACCCCGGGCGAGGTCCTGGCCGAGGTGGTCGCCTCCGGCCTGCGGGGCCGCGGCGGCGCCGGCTACCCGACCGGGCTCAAGTGGCAGACCGTTGCCAAGTCCAACGCCCCTCTGCGTTACGTCGTGTGCAACGCCGACGAGGGCGACCCCGGCGCCTTCATGGACCGCTCGGTGCTGGAGTCGGACCCGCACCGGGTCCTCGAGGGCATGGCCCTCGCCGGGTACGCAGTCGGTGCCACGCATGGCGTCGTCTACTGCCGGGCCGAGTACCCGCTCGCCCTCTCCCGGTTGAAGACGGCCATCAAGCAGGCGGAACGAACCGGCTGGCTGGGCGAGGGCATCGCCGATGAGAACTTCTCGTTCACGATCGACGTCCGGGTGGGAGCCGGCGCCTTCGTCTGCGGGGAGGAGACGGCGCTGATCTCCTCGCTGCAGGGCGGCCGGGGCACGCCGGTCCCGCGCCCGCCCTACCCGGCGACGTCGGGCCTGTGGGGCGCACCGACGCTGATCAACAACGTGGAGACGCTGGCCGCGGTGCCGGCCATCGTCCGCCGGGGCGGCGACTGGTACGCCGGCATCGGGACGGCCACGTCGAAGGGCACCAAGGTCTTCGCCCTGGCCGGACGGGTCCGCAACACCGGCATCATCGAGGTGCCCATGGGGATCACGCTGCGGGAAATCGTCTTCGACATCGGCGGCGGCATCGTCGAAGACCGGCCGTTCAAGGCCGTCCAGACCGGCGGCCCCTCGGGCGGCTGCATCCCGGCCGACTACCTGGATATGCCGCTCGATTACGAGTCGCTGGCCGGCGTGGGGTCGATCATGGGGTCGGGCGGGATGATCGTCATGGACGACACCGCATGCATGGTCGACGTCGCCCGCTACTACATGGACTTCTGCCGGGAGGAGTCCTGCGGCAAGTGCGTCCCGTGCCGGGTCGGCACCACGCAGGCGTGGATGCTCCTCTCAACAATCACCGACGGAACGGCCATGATCGCCGAGCTCGACCAACTGGAGCGCCTGTCGTCGATGATGGCCGCCACCAGCCTCTGCGGGCTGGGCCAGAGCGCCCCCAACCCGGTCTTTTCCACCTTGCGCTACTTCCGCTCGGAGTACCTCGCCCACATCGAACAGCGCACCTGCCCCTCTGGCGCGTGCACGTTCGCCAACGCAGCACAGGAGCGCCTCACGTGAGCGTTCACACCCTGACCATCGACGGGCAGGAGGTCGCCGGCTCTGCCGGCGAGAGCATCCTCACGGTGGCCCGCGACAATGGCGTGCCCATTCCCACGCTCTGCCACCTCGACGGCCTCTCCGACGTGGGGGCGTGCCGCCTGTGCCTCGTCGATGTCGCCGGCTCGGCCAAACCCCGCCTGGCGTGCATGACGCCGGTCGAGGAGGGGATGGTCGTTATGGCCAACAATGAGCGGCTGGCCCAGTGGCGGGCGACGATCATCGAGATGCTCTTTCTGGAGCGCAACCACATCTGCTCCATCTGCGTGGCCAACCGCCAGTGCGAGCTCCAGGACCTCGCCGTCGAGCTCGGGGTGACCCACTTCGACCTGCCGGCGATCAACCCGAAGCTCGACGTCGACGCCACCCACGCGCTGTTCGCCATCGATCACAACCGCTGCAACATGTGCACGCGCTGCGTGCGGGTCTGCGACGAGATCGAGGGGGCGCACACCTGGGACGTCATGGGCCGGGGGTTGGAGGCCCGGGTCGCCACCGACCTGGGCACGCCGTGGGGCGAGTCGTCGACGTGCACCAGCTGCGGCAAGTGCGTGCAGGTCTGCCCCACCGGGGCGCTGTTCGAGAAGGGCCGGGCCGTGGCGGAGGGGGCCAAGCACCGCCGGCCCTTGCTGCCCTACCTCCACACCGACGGGCACGGCCGCCGGTGACCCGGCCCCGCTTCGCCACCGTGTGGCTCGACGGCTGCTCGGGGTGCCACATGAGCTTTCTGGACATGGACGAGCGCCTGCTCGAGATCGCCGAGCACGCCGACCTGGTGTACAGCCCGCTCGTCGACGTCAAGGAGTACCCGGAAGGAGTCGACGTGTGCCTTGTCGAAGGCGCGGTGTCCACCACCGACGACCTGGAGAAGATCAAGAGGGTGCGGGCGAGGACGAAGACGCTCGTCTCCTTCGGCGACTGCGCGGTGACGGCCAACGTCCCTTCGCTGCGCAATCCGATCGGTCCGCAGCCGCTGCTGGAACGGGCCTACGTCGAGAACGTCGACCTCAACCCCGGCATCCCGTCCAAGGTCGTCCCCACGCTCCTGCCGATGTCCGTCGGCATCCACAGGGCGGTGCCCGTCGACGTCTTCCTCCCCGGCTGCCCGCCGTCGGCCGACGTGATCCACGAGACCCTGCGGCGTCTGCTGGGTATCGCCTCGCCGCCCGAGCGCCCGCTGCGGTTCGGTTGATGCACGACCAGATCGTCATCGACCCGGTGACCCGCATCGAGGGTCACTCGAAGATCACCATCTCCCTTGACGGCGCCGGCCAGGTGGCCGGCGCCCGCTTCCACGTCACCCAGTTCCGGGGGTTCGAGCGCATCTGCGTGGGGCGGCCCATGCACGAGATGCCGGCGATCATGGCCCGCATCTGCGGGATCTGCCCGGTGAGCCACATCGTCGCCTCGTCCAAGGCGTGCGACGAGATCATGGCCGTGTCGCCGCCGCCGGTGGCCGTCGACCTGCGGCGGGTCATCAACCTGGCCCAGGTCGTCCAGTCCCACGCCCTTTCGTTCTTCCATCTCTCGTCGCCCGACCTGCTGTTCGGCTTCGACGGAGAGGTGGCCACACGCAACCTGTTCGGCGTGGCGGCTCAGGCGCCGCAGCTGGCGCGCGACGGCATCGCTCTCCGCCGCTTCGGGCAGACCATCATCGAGATCCTGGGCGGGAAGCGGATCCACCCGGGTTGGGTCGTCCCCGGCGGGGTGAGCCGGCCGCTCGACGCCGCCCAGCGCGACGGCATCCTGGCCGCGATCCCGGAGGCTCTCAGCGCCGTGCGCCGTGGCCTGGAGTGGTACCGCACCCGCCTGGCCGGCTTCGCGGATGAGGCGGAGGCCTTCGGCACCGCACCCATGCTCTCCATGGGCCTCGTCCATGAGACCGGCGACGCCGCCTATTCGGACGGCGACCTGCGGGTGGTCGACGCCGGCGGGGAGCTGCTGGCCGACCAGATCGACCCGAAGCCGTACTGGGACTACCTGGGCGAGGTCGCCCACGACGACACGTTCCTCAAGTCGACGTACTGGAAGGCACTCGGCCACCCGGGGGGCACCTACCGGGTCGGCCCGCTGGCCCGGCTCAACGTCGTCGACCAGCTCGGCAGCCCCGAGGCTGACGAGCAGCTCGGCGAGTTCCGCGAGCGCGTGGGCCGCACGCCGCAGGGCTCGTTCCACTACCACGAGGCCCGCCTCATCGAGATCCTCCACGCCGTCACCGTGATCGCCGAGCTGCTGCGCCAGCCCGACATCCTCGACCGGCGGGTCCAGTCACTGGCCGAGGTCAACGGCAATGAGGGAGTGGGTGTGTCCGAGGCGCCCCGAGGAACGCTGATGCACCACTACCGGGTCGACGACCAGGGGCTGGTGACGTGGGTCAACCTCGTCATCGCCACCGGGCACAACAGCGAGGCCATGAACATGGCCGTCGCCCAGGCCGCGACCCGCTACGTCGACGCCGGCAACCTGAGCGAGGGGATGCTCAACCGGGTCGAGGCCGCCATCCGCTGCTTCGACCCGTGCCTGAGCTGCTCCACCCACGCCATCGGCCAGATGCCCCTGGAGGTGGAGCTGCGCGACGCGGAGGGCATGTTGCTCGAGAGCGTGGCCCGATCCTGAGCCCGCTGGTCATCGGGGTGGGCAACCCGGCCCGGGGCGACGACGGCGTCGGGCCGGCCGTTGCCGCCCGCGTCGAGCAGGACCCCCGCGCCGCCGGCGCCGTGGTGCGGAGCGTCACGCAGCTCACCCCCGAGTTGGCCGCGGAGGTGTCCGAGGCATCAGTGGTGGTGATCGCCGACGCCCGCGTGGGCGCCGCCGCCGGAGAGGTGAATTGGGGACCGGTCGGGGCGACGGAGTCCGGCGTGTCCGGGCCGTTCAGCCACGACCTCACGCCGGCCGCCCTGTGCCACATGGCCGGCGTGGCCTTCGGCCGAACACCGCCGGCGTATGTCGTCGGTGTGGGCGCCGGCGGCTTCGATGCCGGCGCCCCGCTCTCGGGGCCGGCGCTGGCTGCCGTGCCGCAGGCCCTGGAGGTCGTGGTGGCGCTGCTCGCCGGGCGCGTACCCGCCCCGTCACCCCTCCCGTAGGACGCGCCACTGCGTCACCCCCGGCCCCGGACCAGGTGACGGACGTCGATCGCCTTCGTCACCGACCGGCTGCCGTTCGCCGCCGTCCCCGTCGCCCGCTGCGCCGCCGGGCTGAGCCGCTCGGTGACGAACGCCTGGTAGTCGTCCTCCGACGACCACACCGAGATCACGCGCACGCCGGCGTCACCGACACCGGAGGCGAGAAGCACGAGGCCGGCGATCGTGTCCGCGCCGATCTCCTCGGTGATCCGGCTGTAGGTGTCCCAGTCGCCGCCGCTGATGTCTTCGATCACTGCGTACGTCATGTGCCCTCCATTCGATAGAGTATCTCTCTATCCAATTGAGGGTTACTCTATCCATATGTCGGAGCCTGTCAAGGAGAAGCGGGCGTACCGGTCGGCCAAGCGCGAGGAACAGGCCCGGGCCACCCGAGCGTCGATCATCGACGCCGCCCACCGGCTCTTCGTCGAGCGGGGGTACGGCGCCACGACGATGGAGTCGATCGCCGCCGAGGCCAACGTGGCCGTGCAGACGGTGTACGCCACGTTCGGCTCCAAGGTGGAGATCTTGAAGGTCGCCGTCGATGTCGCCGTCGCCGGCGACGACGAGCCCGTGGCCCTCGGTGAGAGGGATGAGGCCAAGGACATCGCCTCTCGCCCGGACCAGCGCGAGCGGGTACGTCTTTTCGCCCACCAGATCACCGGGATCGCGGCACGGGTCGCGCCGCTCATCGAGGCCGTTCGGAGCGCGGCCGGCGGCAGCCCCGAGGCCGCCCGCCTGTGGGCGGCGATCGAGGCGAGCCGTCTTGACGGTATGGCCGGGGTCGCGGCCATGATCGGCCGGGCGCACGGTCTTGCCGTGCCGCCCGAGGAGGCGCGCGACACGCTTTGGGTGCTCTGCAGTCCGGCGGTCGCCGTCATGTTCCTGACCGAACGTGGGTGGCCGCCCGATCGCTACGAGGCCTGGCTGGCCCGGGCCATTGAGCGGATGCTGCTGGAGGAAAGCGGTTAGAAGCGCGGGCCTCAAGCGATTGCAGGCCGAGATATCAGAGGCGGATCGTTGCGAGGGGAGCGTCGAACCCGGGAGTGGTCTCCCACTTCGAGTGCCGCTCGTGCCGCCTCCTGCTCGGCGACCGCCCGCTCGACGTCGACCTCGGCGTCGTCGGGCAGGACCAGCTGGTAGCAGCCTGCCGGCTTCCGAGGGTGATGGCGCCGTCGGGTCGTGGCAGCTCGAGGAACCGGCGGACGCGGGCGCGATGTACGTGGTGTGGGAGCAGCTCTCCAACGCCGGCCAGCCCGTCACCGACCGCATGATCGACCGGCGCATCGGCCCGACCGCGGTGGGCGACGTCCAGGGGAAAGTGGGGGTGGCGTCGACGGACCGCGGCGTCTACATCGCCTGGGACGACACCCGTAACGGCACCACGGTCAACCAGGCCCAGGACATCTACTTCACCAGGATCCGCCTCGACGAGCCCGCCGCCTTCTTCTCGGGAGCCGACAGTGGGGTGACCCCGCTGCTTGCCGGCTCGATCGGTATGGCCCTCGGGCTGTCGATCGCCGGCGGCCTCCTGCTCGTGGCTGTCCGGCGCGGACGGAGCCAGCCCAGCGGGCCGGCGCCGTCCCCGGCGTAGGTCGACCTACCGGTTGGCCTTGGCCAGGAACCGGTGGACGAACTGGATGGCGACCGAGCCCTCACCGACGCCACCCGCTCCATGGACCCGTGCGGGACGTCGCCTACCGCGAGATGGCGGGGACGCTCGTCTCATCCGGCATCGCGGGCCGGCGGCTTCGTCGTGACGTAGATGGCGTTGACCGGGTCACCGGGGGCGGCGTGCGTCGCCACCTCGCCGAACCCGACGTCGGCGAGCATCTTCCGGGCCCGCTGCTCGCCCCAGGCGGCGCCGAGGCCGGCGCCGCCGTGGGCCAGCGAGACGGTCATGCAGTGCAGCGTGCTCACCCCGTACATCCACGGCGCCAGCGGATTGGCGACGTTGTCCTCCAGGTTGCTCGACGCCGCCGGCTCCAACATGACGTAGATGCCGCCGGGCACGAGGGAGGCGTGGATGCGACCGAGAACTCCACGAGGGTCGACCTGGTCGTGGATGGCATCGAGGGAGATGGCGACGTCGAAGGGCTCGTCGACTGTCAGCGTGGCGACGTCGGCGACCTCGAAGCGGACATTGGTCACGCCCTCGGCGGCGGCCTCGGCGCGGGCCCGGGCAATGGCATCCTCGGCCAGGTCGTAGCCGACGAACGTCGATGCCGGGAACGCTTTGGCCATGAGGGTCAGGGCGTAGCCGCTCCCGCAGCCGATGTCGACGGCCCGGGCGCCGGCGGTGAGGCGCTCCACGAGGCCCGGGGCGACCGGGAGCCAGGCGTCGACGAGGAGCTCGCCGTAGGCGCCCCGGCCTAGGGCGTCCATGACGTCGGTGAACTCAGGGCGGAAGTCGGGATAGGGAACTCCGCCGCCTTCGCGAAACGCCGTGGCGACCTGGTGGAGATGCTTGCCGAGGTGGGTGTTGAGCTGGGCCAGCACAGCAAGGTTCGACGCCCCGGTGCCCGAGAGGCAGGCGGCGTGCTCGGCCGGCAGCGTGTAGATGCAGGACCCAGGGTCGTAGTCGATGATGCCGCCGGTGACCAGGGCGCCCAACCACTCCCGGACGTAGCGCTCCTGCAGGCCGGCGCGGGCGGCCAGCTCCTCGCTCGTCGCCGGACCCTCCGCGGCCGCTTCGAACAGCCCGGTGCGGTGGCCGAGGTCGATCATGAGGCTGAGCATCCCGCTGGTGAAGTGACCGAACAGCTCGCCGGCGAACTCCTCGATGCGTGCCTCGTCCAGCGTGGCCGTCTGGGTCATGTGCCTGCCTCCTCCTGGCGCCGGCCCCTCCGGCCGTGCGCAGGTCGAGCCTCACACGGAAGCGCCTGGCGGGCATCGGTGAGTTCACCTACTTCTTGGCGGAACCTGCACTTAGCCGCCGGACCGCTTCGGCCGCCGCCTCCGCCCGCCCCCGGACACCCAGCTTGGCGAGCACGTGGGCGACATGGTGCTCGACGGTCTTGCGACTCAGGTGGAGACGGGCGGCGATCTCCGGGTTCGACAACCCCTCGCCCAGCAGGCCGAGCACCTGAGCCTCCCGCTTGGTGAGACCGGCGTCGCCCCGCGGCCCGAGCCGGGCTGCCTTCACGCCCAAGCTGCGCAGGAGCGACGCGGCCTGGTCGGCGTCGGTGCCGGCGCCGAGGTCCTCGAAGGTCACGAGGGCCGCTCGAGCCTCGGCGACGGCCACCTCGGGCTCGATCTCGCGCAGCGACTCCGCCAGCAGGGAGCGGGTGCGGGCCGCCTCGTAGCGCAGCTCCAGCCGTGCGAAGGCGACGAGCGCGGCGTCGAGATGAGGGCGGGCGCCGGCGGGATCGCCGGCGGCGACGGTGGCCCGGCCGAGCAGGCGCTCGCCCCGGGCCCGCAGCAGTTCGCACCCGACCGACGCACCGAGCTCGGCCAGTTCCAGCCCGATCTGTGCCGCTTCGTCGGTGGCCCCACCGGCCAGCGAGGCTTCGCCCAGAAGCTCGAGCAGCAACCCACTCTCCAGGCGCCTGGCACCGATCGTCGCCAGTCGCCGGCGCAGGATTGACGCCGCGGCGGCGGTCCGGCCTCCCTGGAGATGGATGCGGGCCAGAACGGGTGCGGTTTCGGCGTGCTCGCCCAGACCGCTGACCAGCCGGTCGGCCTCCTCCACGCGGCCCTGCGCCAGCCACAGCTGGGCCAGACCGGCCACCGCCAGCCGGTGCAGCGCCGGCACCGCACCTCGGGTCATCTCCAGCCCCACCGTCAACTCGGCCTCGGCTTGCTCCCAGTCTCCGGTGGCGACGAGCACCTCCCCGTAAAGGATGCGGCATTCGGCGTAGAGGAACGGGCACCCGTACTGCTCGCTGAAGGCGGTCGTGGCCCGGACCCACTGCGCGGCCCGGGCGAACTCGGCGCACCGGGTGCAGGAGGTCATCATCATGCAGCTGGTGAACACCACCGTGTCCGGCCGGCCGGCGGCGCCGAGCGCCACGGCCATGGACTCGTCGAGGCACTTCACGCCCTCGGCGACCCGCCCCTGTCCGACGAGCGAAACGCCGATCTGGCTCAGGGCGCAGAGCTCCAGATCGCGGTCCCCGTCCTTGATTCCCCGGGCGTGGGCGTCGCGTGCCAGGGCCTCGGCGTGGACAGGATCCTCACACGCGAACGACGTGGCAAACAGGATCCAGCCCCTCATACCCTCCAGGCCGTGGTCGTCGACCAGCCTCGAGGCCTGGGCCAGCCATCCTCCGGCGGCGACGGCGTTGCCGAACTGCTTCCCGTAGTCGAAGCACAGGGCGAGGGCGGCGAACGCAGCCTGCAGGAGGGCGTCGCCTCGCTCGATGAAGGACTTGAACGCCCGTTCGCGGAACGCAACCGACTCGCCGAGCCGGCCGAGCCACCAGTGGGCCTCGGCCAGCCCGAAGAGCGCCTCGCCCACCTCGACGACCTCGATCACACCGGTGAACGCCGTAACCGCGTCGGCCCAGCGTGCCTCTCGGAGCGCCTGGCTGCCCTCGGCCATGAGGATCTCGTGTGTTTCCGGCACTGGAGCCGATGTTAGGTGCGCCCGATTCGCGCCGCCGGGGGGTTACACGAACGCCGAGGCGAAGATCAGCGAGACGATCGTCATCACCTTGATGAGGATGTTCATCGCCGGCCCCGAGGTGTCCTTGAACGGGTCGCCGACCGTGTCGCCGATCACCGCCGCCTTGTGGGCGCCGGAGCCCTTGCCGCCATGGGCGCCCGCTTCGATGTACTTCTTGGCGTTGTCCCAGGCGCCGCCGGCGTTGGCCATGAAGATGGCCAGCGCGAAGCCGGACACAAGCGCGCCGGCGAGGAAGCCACCGAGCGCGTCGACGCTGATGAAGCCGATCACCAGTGGGACCACGATCGCCAGGCCGCCGGGGATGAGCATCTCCTTCAGCGCCGCGCCGGTGGAGATGTCGACACACTTGGCGTATTCCGGCACGACTCCCTCCCGCCCCTCGCGCAGCCCGGGGATCTCGCGGAACTGCCGGCGCACCTCCTCGATCATCTTGTTGGCCGCCCGGCCGACGGCGTCGATGGTGAGGGCGGCGAAGAGGAAGGGCAGCATGGCGCCGAGGAACAGGCCGACGAACACCGGCACCTCGCCGATGTCCAGGCTGATCGACGAGCCGGCGTCGACGACCGCCTGCTCGAAGGCCTTGAACAGGGCCAGGGCGGTGATGGCGGCGGAGCCGACGGCGAAGCCCTTGGCCACCGCCGCGGTGGTGTTGCCGAGCGAGTCGAGCGAGTCCGTCACGGTGCGGACCTCGGGCGGAAGCCCTGCCATCTCGGCGATCCCGCCGGCGTTGTCGGCGATGGGCCCGTAGGCGTCCACGCTCACGACCACGCCGGTCGTGGCCAGCATGCCGATGGCGGCGAGAGCGATCCCGTAGATACCCGTGATGTCCTCGCCGGGCACCGCCTCGTTGGCCGCCCAGTAGGCGACGGCCACGGCGACGCAGATCAGGATGACGGCCGATGCCACCGACTGGAGGCCGGCGGAGACGCCGCTCAGCACGGTGGTGGCCGGACCGGTCTCGCTCTGGCGGGCGATCCGCTTGACCGGCCCGTAGTGGTCCGAGGTGTAGTACTCGGAGACGAAGCCGATCCCCATCCCGACGAACAGTCCGGCGACCAGCGCCACCGGGAACCCCCACCAGTTCTCGACCGCCTCGACGTCGTTGAAGAAGACGTAGCCGAACACGAACGCCAGCACCGCGGTGATGCCGGCGGCCACGTTGGTCCCCCGGTGCAGCGACCGGCCCAGGTCCCGCGTCGTGGCGTTCGGCTTCGACTTCACCATGAAGGCGCCGATGATCGACGCCAGCATCCCGAAGGCGCCGACGGCCAGGGGGAAGAGCAGGGCGTGCTGGCGCAGCTCGTCGGAGAAGTTGAAGGCGAACGCGGCCAGGGCGATGGGGGCGATGATGGCCCCGGCGTAGCTCTCGAACAGGTCGGCGCCCATACCTGCGACATCGCCCACGTTGTCGCCCACGTTGTCGGCGATCGTGGCCGGGTTGCGGGGGTCGTCCTCGGGGATGCCGGCCTCCACCTTGCCGACCAGGTCGGCGCCCACGTCGGCCGCCTTGGTGTAGATGCCGCCGCCGACGCGGCTGAAGAGGGCGATGGAGCTGGCGCCGAGCCCGAAGGCGGTGACCACCTGGAACGGCTGGTCGACCTCCAGCACGTCGACGAACAGGATGTAGGAGAGCGACAGCCCGAGCAGGCTGAGGCCGGCGACCGAGAAGCCCATGACCGCTCCGCCCCGGAAGGCCAGCGGAAGGGCGACCTGGGGGCCGGACCGGGCCGCCTGGGTGGTACGGGCGTTGGCCATCGTCGCCACGGTCATGCCGATGAAGCCGGCGAGACCCGAGAGCAACGCTCCCAACACGTAGGCCATGGCTCCCCAGGGCCGCCCGTAGTCCAGGAAGGCGAAGATGAGGACGGCCATGATGACCACGAACCCGGCGACCCAGGTGTACTCACGACGGAGGAACGCCCGGGCGCCGCTTTGGATGGCCTCCATCAGCTCCACCATGCGGGGGTTGCCGGGGTCGGCCTTCTTCACCACCCCGAAGAAGTAGGCCGCGAGCACCAGCGCCGCTGCGGATGCGGCCAACGAGAGATAAGGGACGACTTCCAACGCGTGCTCCTGTTCGAGTGAAGGGGTGTGCGCGAGCGCCCTAGTCGGGCTGGGTATCTTTCGTGACGAAGATCTGGCGGGCCACCTTGCTGCCCAGTGTTCGGTCGACGCCGTCGACGCGCAGGACCAGCGGCCCGTCGAAGGGGTGCTTCTCCCGGACCTCGACGCGCACTCCCGGGCGCAGGCCCAGGCTGTCGAGGAACGCGACCACATCGTGGTCGGTCGACCCCGGTACGGCCATGACGGCCACGTCGCCCGGTTCCAGGGCGTACAGCGGAGGCAGTTCGGGGATGTCCGCCATCTCGGGCTCGGGGATCGGGAAACCGTGCGGGCAGGTCGAAGGGCGGTCGAGGGCCACGTACATCCGGTCCTCCACCTCCTGGGGTAGGTCGTGCTCGAAATTGGCAGCCAGGCGGTCGGCTTCGTTCCACGCGAAGCCGAGCATGTCGGAGAGAAAGCGCTCGACGGTGCGATGCCGGCGGATGGCGGCGACGGCGGCGCGCCGCCCGAGCGGCGTCAGCTCGACCCCTTTGTAGGGTCGGTGGTCGGCGAGGCCGCTGTCGGCCAGGCGCTTCACCGTTGCGGTGACGGTTGACGGGCTGACCTTGAGGGCGACGGCCAGCACACCGGTGTGCGCCTCGGACTCACCCAGTTGAGCGCGGGTGAGGCGGTAGATCGCCTTCAGGAGCTCGCGCTCGCCCTTTGTCACGGTGGGGTTCAACGTTTCCCGGTGCCGAAAGTCATCTTTGTGGTGCCGAATCTATCGACCGGCGAAGGGTCGTCCAAGTCGGGGGCGCCGCCCCTTCGTCGAGGTGGCGCCCTCATCTCGCAATGATCAGGCCGATGAGGTGGCGACGACCGTCGCCAGCAGCTCGTCGAGGAGGGACTGAGCGGGCGGGACGAACCGCGGCGCACCGGCCATCGCCCGCACCCGGTCGAAGGCGTCGTGGATGTCGTTGCCCCGGAGGACGAGCCCGTGCGCCGACGCGACCACCTTGGGCCGGAGGGCCTCCACTGTGTCCACGTGGCGGTTGTAGGCGACCGGGTCGAGCCACTGGTGCCACGGCGAGATCAGGCTGTTGAACATCTGGAAGCTGTCTTCGTAGAGATCCCTGGGGACGTCGGCGACATCGTGGACGGCGCCCGGCGTGACGGCAGCGAAGGAGTCGACGGCCCACAGCACGCCGGTGCGCTCGTCGTAGAGGGCGCGAGTGGTCGGGCCGTCGAAGATCGGCGGGATCACGAGCCGTAGGCGGCGGTCGCCGGCTTCGAAGCTCTCGGTTGGGTCGCGCCAGATCATCCGGCGCAGGTCGAGGGGCCGCTCCAGGTTGAGGCGTTCGACGGCGAACATGTTGGTCACGAGCGTGGCCTGCGGGCAGGCGTCGAGCACCTGGTGGAGGCTGCCGGTGTGGTCGCCGTCATCGTGGGACAGGAAGACCCACCGCACGTCCTCGGGCTCCACGAGGGCGAAGACCTTCTCGAGCCAGCTCTCGCGGTGGATGGGCGCGCCGGTGTCGACGATGATCGGCTCCTCGCCCCGGATGAGCATCGAGTTGACGTGCACGAACCCGTCGGGGCCGACGGGCGCCAGATGGGGGATCAGGAAGGTGTCGGGGGCGATGGCCACCGGGCTGGTGGTGGGGACGGTGGGCGTCTGCATGGTCGTTCTCCGTTTCTCAATCGGGTGATCGATCGGGTGATCGCTGCTCACAGTGCGCCCCCGCCGGCGCCGGCGGTACCCCTCGTCCGGGCGGAATCCAGCGTCCGATTCCCCCCAATCGAGGGGGTGCCATCCTTGACGTCGAGGAGTACGTTTTTCTCGTGGCCAACGTGTTGGCGGACCCCCGAGTGGTCCAGGGAATCGAGCGGGCGTGCACCCGGGCGTCGACCGGCGAGGAGCTGTTCGAGGCGCTCAGCCGCGAGGTCCGCAGAGCCGTCCCGTTCGACGGCGCCATGTGGTTCGGCGTCGACCCCTCGACCTTGCTGGCCGTGGCCCCGGCCCGGTTCGAGGGCATGGACGAGGGCTACTGCCAGGTGTTCTGGGACGGCGAGTTCCACCACCACGACGCCACCCTGTACCGCGACCTGGCCCGCCTCCCCACGCCGGCGGGGTCGCTACGGGCGGCCACCGACGACCGGCCGCTGCTCAGTAACCGGTACCGGAGCTTCATCCAGCCCCAGGGCTACGAGGACGAGCTGCGGGTGGCCTTCCGGTCAGGCGACAGCACGTGGGCATTCGCCGCCTTGTATCGGGAGGCGGGACGTACGCCTTTCAGCGTCGAGGAGGTCCTGCTCCTGGCCTCCATGTCGGCGACGGTGGGGGCTGCGGTCCGCACCCGGGTGGCGATGGCGGCGCCGGCGCAGGTGCTGTCCACCGCGCCGGGCCTGATGATGTTCGACGCCTCGGGCACCCTGGTCTCGGCCAACGGCGAGGCGACGCGCTGGCTGGCCGATATCTACGGGGGGCCGGCGGACGGCACCGCCCCGTGGGTCGATCACCTCTCCACCCCGGCGGCCAACGACCTGCGGTCGGCCGTACCCATCGTCCCGTTGCTGGCCCGGGCCCGCGCCATCGCCGCCGGGCTGGACGACGGCCAGGCCCGTTTGCGTCTGCGTGACCGGTCGGGGCGGTGGCTCGTCCTGCACGCCTCGTGCCTGAGCGGTGGCGCGGCCGACGGGGCGGTGGCCGTGGTGATCGAGCCGGCCAAGAGCACGGACATCGCCCCGATCATCATCGAGGCCTACGGGCTTTCGCCTCGGGAGCGCGACGTGGTGCGGGCGATCGCCCGCGGCTCCTCCACGCCGGACATCGCCGCCGAGCTCTTCCTGTCGCCGCACACGGTGCGGGATTACATCAAGTCGGTGTTTGAGAAGGTGGGCGTGAGCAGCCGGGGCGAGCTGATCGCCAAGCTGTTCGCCGAGCACTACTCCGACGCCATGCACGCGACCGCCCTGCACGTCGACTGACGGGCGCTACTCCTCACCCCGCTTCTTCCGGAGCAGCCGCTCCAGCGTCGGCGGCGGCGCCGGCGAAGGCGGCTTCTCCTTAGCCGCCTTCGGCGCCGGTGCCGGCCGCTCGTGCCCGGGTCGGGCGGGGATGCTGGCGCGCACGCGGTCGGCCAGCTGGCGGCTCCCGGTGCGCACGGCCGCCACACCCGAGCCGTGCAGGGCGACCCGGCTGAGGGCGACGGCCACGGGCCAGAGCAGCGCGGCGGCCAGCAGCATCCAGCCGGCGAGCGGGATGCGGCCCCGACCCGCCGCCAGCCCGGCCACGTCGAAGGCGGCGTCCGCCTCGATGGCGCCTCGCCCGCCGGACAGCTCCGAGACCCGGTCGAGCAGGGCGGGGTCGGCCGCGCCCAGCGCATACTCCGCCGAGTAGGACTGCACGGCGACGGTGCCGGCGCTCAGCAGCGGTCCGCCGGCGCCGCTCACCACGACACCGACCCCGTAGGAGCCGGCGGCGGTGGCCGGGATCTCGCCCACGAACGCCGTCCCCGAGGTGCGGTCCAGCGCCAGCTCCTGGCTGGTGCCGCCCGGACCGGCCACCCGGGCGACCGCCGTCGCCCCGTCGGGCCACGCGGTGGCCGATTCGGCAGTCACGCGGAGCTGCCCGTCGGCCAGCTCGGCCCGCACGCCGGCGCCCGACGCGCCGGCGGCAGGGAACGTGTCCTTCACCACCGCCGACCAGAACGCCGTGTAGCCAGCCCACCCCGCCCACTGTTGGGACCAGCGGGCCGAGGCGTCGCTGGTCCACGAGGTGGCCCGGCCGAGGCCGATCTGCCACGACGCCAGCAACGGGTCGTTGTCGTCGCCGATCTGCAATGCCGTCTGCCCCGCCGGCTTGGTCGTCGCCCCCAGCCAGCCGAGGAGTGGCGGCGTCGCCACCAGGTCGCGCACGGGCTGGGCCTGGGAGACGACCTCGGGGTAGCGGGTCTCCTCGTTCACGATGCGGCGGGACGCCAGCAGCGCCTCCTGCATCATGATCTGGGGGACGTCGTTGAGGTCCTGCTCGTTGTAGAACCGGCCCCGACCGGCCTCGGCCACCGCCGTCAGGTTCTCCGCCGCCCCTGTCTCCCCGGTGGCCACGACCGAGACGGTGATGCCCTGGGCGGCCAGGTCGCGGGCCTGCTCGACGAGGGTGTCGAGGCCGCCGACGCTGGTGAAGCCGTCGGTGAACAGGATGATGTGCTTGAGCCGGGCCTTCGCCGCTTTGAGGGCGTCGCCGGCCTCCTTCAGCGGCAGGGTCAGGTTGGTGCCGCCGGCGGGGTGCAGCTCACGCAGGCCCTTGGTGACGACGTCCTCCGCGGGCAGGGTCTGGAGGGGCACGACCCAACGCTGCTGTGTGTTGAACGCCAGCACACCGACCTGATCGTCGGCGTTGAGGGCGGCAATGGTGCGGGCTGCGGCGGCCCGGGAGATGTCGGTCTTGTTGACGCCGCCGTCGCCCCGGTTGCCGCCGCCGGCCAGCCCCCCGGGCCCCATGCCCTCCGAGCAGTGGCAGGCGCCCATGGACCCGCTGCTGTCGATGGCCAGCACCTCGGCCACCGACGATCGGCGCTTCGGATCCTTCACGTCGCTGGTGACGGGGAGCAGCTTCTCCAGCTCGCTGCCCAGGTAGCCGCCCAGGGCGTAGGAACGGTCGCCGCCGATGGTGACAAGGCCGCGGCCCAGGTCGCGGGTGGCGGCGCCCAGAGCCTGCACCTGCTCGGGGGCCAGCGAGCGGGCGTCGACATCGACGAGCACGGTGGAGGAATAGGTCGCAAGGCGGTCGAGGCCGGGCAGCTCGGCCGGCGCCACGACGTCGACGGGGAGCCCGCCGGCCCGCAGGGCGGCAGCCAGAACGGCGCCTTCGCCGGGCATGCCCTCCACCATCAGCACCCGGGCCGGCCCTTCGATCTGGACGGCGGCGAAGCCGATGTCGTTCTCGGCGACGGAGTTGGAGGCGCTGTCGATCTCGAGCCGGTAGCTGGCCAGGCCGCCGGAGGCCGGCGCCGTCTGGGCCAGCTCGACGACGGTACGGCCGGCGGGCACATCGGCGGAGCGGTCCTCCACCGTCTGGCCGTTGCGCTGCCAGGTGAGGCGGACGGTCTGGGCCCGGGTGGCGTCGATCGTCGCCCGCACCGTGAACGACTCGCCCTGGCGAACGGTGCTCGGGGCGTCGACCCTGGTGACAGCCGCGTCGGGGCCGCCGGCCACCTCGACGGCGTGGACGTCGACCTGGATGCCGTCCTCCCGGAGCCGGCGAGCCTCGGTGGCGGCGTCGCCCTGGTTGGCCCGGCCGTCGGAGACGACGACGATGCGCCGGCGGGCGTCGGCGGGCAGGACGGCGCCGGCCAGGCGAAGGGCGCCGGCCAGGTCGGTGCGGGAGGCGTCGACCTTGGTGGCCGGCTGGAGCAGCTCGGTGTTCTCCTGGACGGTGAGCTCCAGGCGGGCGTCGCCGCCGAAGAAGGCCACGCCGGCCTTGGCCCCCTCCGGTTGGGCGTCGAGGGCGTCGCGCACCCAGCCGACCGCGGCGACCCGCCCGCCGGCGCCCAGGGAGTCCGACCCGTCGACGAGGAACATGACGGCCACGTCGGAGGCGCGGCGGGGGAGCGCAAGGCCGAACAGGGCGGCGACCAGCAGGCCGGCGATGGCGATGCGGGCGCCGACGGCCACCCGCCACTGGCGCCTCGACACGCCCCGCCGGCGCCACGACAGCCAGCCCTCGGCGGCCAGCACGGCCAGCAGCGTCGCCACGACCCACCTCAGTTGCGGCAGCTCGCCCGCCGGTCGGCGCTCGCCGGGCGCCCGCGGCCGGACCGGGACGGGAAGGGTGTCGGCCGGCGCCACCGACGACTCGGCGCCATCGACGTTGACAGCCAGGGTGATCTCGGGGCGGCCCTCCTGGCGCACCGTCCAGAACCCGGCTCGGTCGGTGACCGGGGCGGCGGCTCCGGCCGGTAGGGACAGGTGCACGTCGCCAGGGGCGTCGATGGTGAGGGCGGCGGTGGTGGCGATGGGCAGCGGCTGGCCGACGACCACGTCGCCCGGTGGCAGGGCGGCGCCGGCCAACTCGGTGACGAGGCGGTCGGCCAGCAGTGGGAAAGCGACCTGCACACCCAGGTTGCTCTGGGCCAGGGCGAAGCCGAGGTAGGCGAAAGGACGCCCGCCCCGGCTGCCGCGGATGAGCAGCGGCGTGCCCTCGGCGCCGACCAGCACCTCGTCGGCCGGGGCCTCGATGCGCTGGGCCCGGGCCACGCCCACCTCGGACAGGTCGATGCCGGCCAGCAGGGGATCGTCGGTTCGGACCAGCGCCACCGCCGGCCGCTCGACCTCGCCGGTGACCCGCACACCTGGCACGCCGCCGGGCGGGGCGATGGCCAGGAACGGGGCGCCGGGGTCGGCGGGGACGGCCACGCTGTCGTAGATGGCGAGGTCGAAGCCGGGCGCCGGCCTGGCGTCCGCAGAGCGCTCGACCTGGAGCGACGGGAGCGCCGCCAGCAGGCGGTCGAGGTAGAGGTTCTCCGGGCCGGCGTGGAGAACCTTGAGCGCCCGGCGCCGGCCGGCGACGGCGAAGGCGCGGTTGTCGGCGGCCAGCAGGTCCTCGCCCTCGAGGAAGGCCTCGACCCGGTCGCCGCCGGGCAGGTCGATCTCGCGCTCGACGGTGGCGCCGGCGGGGATGTCCACCCGCTCGCGGTGGGCGGTGCGGGCGTCGACGTCGAGGCGCAAGTCCTGGGTGGCCGCCGGCCCGCCGGTGCTGCGCAGCGTGACCCGGGCGTGGAGGCCACTGCCGCGGGGCTCGACGGTGAGCCGGGTGATGGCCCGGTTGGTCGACCTCGAGCCCATGCGCTGGTAGTCCGTGCCGGGCGGGAGCATTCCCCGCTGGGCGTCGGTCAACCCGCCGTCGGAGAGGAGGATGAAGCCCACCGGCGCACCGGGCGTCTCGACGCTCTCGGCCAGGGTGAAGGCAGTGGCGAAGTCGGCGGCGCCGGCCGTGCCCCGGATGCCGGCGACGGCGCCGTCGAACGCATTGCGGTCGGGGCTGGCCGACAGGACGACCCGGGGCTGAGCGTCGGCCACCACCACGCTGGCGACGCCGCCGCCGGGCAGTTGGCCCCGCAGGCTCCGCGCCCGGTCCTTCGCCGCTTCCAGCCGGTCGGGCCTCCCGTCGATCGCCGCCATCGAGCCCGAGGCATCGACGATGAAAACGGTGTGCAGCGCCAGCGGGGCCCGAGTGGTGCGCACCGGCTGGGCCACGGCGCCGGCCAGCAGGGCCACCGCCAGCAGTTGGAGGGCCAGCAGCACACTGGGCCGCAGCCTCTGCCACGGCGCCGCCACCGAGACGGGCTTGGCCACCTCCCGCCACAGGAACGTCGAGCTGACCTCCACCACCGGCCGCTTGGGCCGCAGTACGTGCAGGGCGATGACCGGGATGGCCAGCAGCCCCAGCCACAGGCCGGCGGGGTTGGCGAACCTCACGGCGACGGCGTTCTGGCTGCAGTGACGGTCGCATACGACCGCAGTTGCAGCCAGAACGGTGTGGGGGTCATCGCAGCACGCCGGCGGTGCGCCAGGCGCCGAGCAAGGTCGACTCAAGGTCGTCGGTGGTGAGGAGGCGGACGTAGCCGGCGCCGACCTGGCGGCAGCGGGCGGCGACGTTCTCGACCCATGCCGCGGCCAGGCGCTCGTACTGGTCCACTGTTTCGGGGGCCATGCTGACGGCCACCCGCCGGCCGCTCTCCCGGTCGACCAGTTCGAGGTCCCCGGTGAGCGACGGCCGGAGCTCTCCCGGCTCCAAGACCTGGATCACCACCGTGTCCCCGCCCCGTGACGGCAACCGGCCGAGCGCCGCCTCCCACTCGGGGGTGAGCAGGTCGGAGATCACCACGGTGAGGCCGACCGGCCCCCGCCGGGCCAGCAGCGACGCCACCGCAGCCGCGAACGGAGTCTCGCCGCCGGCCTCCAGCCGCTCCAGGTGGGCGAACAACGCAGCCACCGCGCCCCGGCCGGCGAAGCGGGGTGCGGCGCGCTCCAGCGGGAAGGAGTGGACGCTCACGGGGTCGCGCCGGGTGAGGGCGACGAAGCCCAGCGCCGCGGCCACCCGCCGGGCGCAGTGGAGCTTGTCGCCGGCGGCCATCGACGCCGAGGTGTCGATCAGCAGCCGCAGGTGCAGGTCCTCCTCGGCCTCGAACAGCTTGACGTTGAGCACGCCCAGGCGGGCGTAGAGGAAGTAGTCGATGCGGCGGAAGTCGTCGCCCGGGTTGTACTCGCGGTAGTCGGCGAAGTCGATGGAAGAGCCGTGGCGGACCGAGCGGTGCTCGCCGGCGAAGTGGCCGGCCAGGCGCCGGCGGGTGCCGAGCTGCAGCGCTTCCAACCGGGCCAGGAAACCCGGCTCGAGCAAGGTCACTGGTCCACCCTCTTCGAGGGATGGCCCAGTGAGTGCTCTCTGGACCGGCCTCCCGGGCCGGTCACGGCGCCCCGCGGAGCCCCGCCGGCGGGTCGGGGACGGCCTTCAGGATCTCGTCGACCACCTCGTCGGCGGACACACCGTCGGCGGCCGCCTCGTAGCCCAGCACCAGCCGGTGGCGGAGGGCGGCGGCGGCCAGCGACCGCACGTCGAGGGTGGACGCGTTGGGTCGCCCGTCGAGAAGGGCGGTGGCCTTGGCCGCCAGCACCAGGGCCTGGGCACCCCGGGGCGACGCCCCGAAGCGCACGTACTGGCGCACCGCCGCCGGCGCCTCGGGCTGGTCCGGGTGCGACGCCACGACGAGGTCGACGGCGTGCTGCACCACGTGAGACGCGGCCGGCACCTGGCGGGTGAGGTCCACCATGGCCGACAGGGTCACGTCGTCGGCCACCGCCTCCACCGTGGGCTGGTGGTCGCCGGTCGTGCGCTCGACGACGGCCACCAGGTCGCGGGCCGGCGGGAAGGCGACGAGCACCTTCAGGAGGAAGCGGTCGAGCTGGGCCTCGGGCAGGGGATAGGTGCCCTCCATCTCGATGGGGTTCTGGGTGGCCATGACGAGGAAGGGCCGGGGTAGTGGGCGGGTCTCTCCGGCGACCGTGACCGCCCGCTCCTGCATGGCCTCCAGCAGGGCTGACTGGGTCTTGGGTGTGGCCCGGTTCACCTCGTCGGCCAGGACGAGGTTGGCGAAGATGGGCCCCGGCCGGAACCGGAAATGGCGGTGGCCGGTCTCGTCCTCCTCCAGCACCTGGGTGCCCAGGATGTCCGCGGGCATCAGGTCGGGGGTGAACTGGATGCGGTTGAAGGCCAGGTCGACGGCGCCCGACAGCGTCTTCAACAACTGGGTCTTACCCAGGCCGGGCACGCCCTCCAGCAGCACGTGGCCTTCACACAGCAGGCAGACGACCACCTGGCGGACGAGCTCCCGCTGGCCGACGATGACCCGGGCGATCTGGGACTCGATGGCCTCGGCCCGCTCGCCGTACTCCTCGGGGGTGATAGTTGTGAGCAATCAGCTGCCTTCCGCGAGTGAGGCGAAGTAGGACTGGACGAGCGCCCGCTGCGACGGCGGGATGTTGAGCTGGCTGAGGGCCCGGGTGGCCTCGGCGCTGTAGCGGGGGAGGACGTCGGCCAGTGGGACCTGCGCCGTGCCCCGCTGCGACGGACCGTCGACCTTGCCGGCCTGCTGGGTGGGACCGTCACCCTGCTGGCCGCTGGTGTTGAGCTGCTCGCCGTCGGTGCCGGTCTGCGGGTCGAACACGGTGGCGTTCTGGAGTTCGACCGATGGGTTGTTCCCGGTGCCGTTCGGGGTGCCGGCGCCGCCCTGGCCCGACCCCTGGGCGGCGTTGGTCCCGCCGACCTGGCCCGACGGGCTGCCGGCGCCCTGTCCTTGCCCCTGCCCACCGCCCTGGCCCTGGCCCTGGCCCTGGCCCTGCCCTTGGCCCTGCCCCTGGCCGGCGCCTTGGCCCTGGCCCTGGCCCTGGCCCTGCCCTTGGCCCTGGCCGGCGCCGGCCAGGTTGCTCTGGGCCGCGGCCACCGAGGCCAGTCCCGAGAGGGCCGCCTCCTGGCCGGCGACGTCGCCGGCCGCCGCCTCCTGGGCATTTGCCGCGTTCGCCAGCGCGGCCGAGGCGCCGGCGTTGTCGCCGGCCCGCAGGGCGGCGGCGGCCGCGGCCAGCGCCGAGGATGCCTCGGCGTTGCCGGCGGTCTGGGTGGCGGCCAAAGCGGCGAGCCGGTCGGCCAACGCTGCCCGCTGCTCCGGGGTGAGCCCGGCCAGCGCCGCCGCCGCGGCCCGGAGCTGGGCGGCGGCGTCGCCGGCGCCGGCGCCGGGCAGGGGGGCGGAGGCCAGGCTGCGGTCGAGCCCCCGTACCGCCGCCTTCGCGGCCAGCAGATCGGACGACACCCGCGACGCCAGGTCGCCCGCCGCGGCGTCGAGCGGCTGCTGGGCTGCGGCCAGGTCGGGCGCCTGAGCCAGCGCCTGGGCCAGCTCCTCGAGGCGCCGGGCGACGGCCTCCTGGCCCGCCGGCGGGTTGGGTGTGGCTCGGAGCTCCGCCGCCGCGTCCCGCAGCGTCCCGGCTTCCACCGCCAGCGCCGCCTGCTCGGCGGCCTGCCGGCGGCGCACGTCGTCCTGGCTGTTGGCGAGGAGCGCCAGCGCTACCGCGGCCAGGGCGAGCACGGCCACGATCAGCAGGCGCCGGCGGCGGAACTGGACGGGTACCGCCTCGGCCGGTTTGTGGGCGCCGGCCAGCCTCGCCGCCCGGGCGGCCACCCGCTCGGGGAACGGCCCGTCGACTGCGCCCCTGCGATCCAGCTCCAGGGCGGTGAAGAAGGCGTCGCCGGTGGCCAGGCCCCGGTCGGCGGCCCTCGCCGCCACCGTCAATGGAACCCGCACGGCCACCACCGCCAGCACGAGGAGGACAACGCTCGCCCCGGCCACACCCAGCGCCGCCGGCTCCGGCCACGACCAGGGACGGAACCGCCCGATGATGACCAGCACCAGGGCGACGCCGGCCACGACCGGCGCCACCAGCTCGGCAGTGGCCACGCCCCACGCCAGCCGCAGCCGCCGGCGCACCGCGGAAAGCAACGCCGCCATCACGACTCCCGGTTCGCCGGCAGGCTGATCCGCCGCACGGTGAGCACCACTGCGGCGACCGCCAGCACCAACCAGGACCACAGCGAGACGACCCAGAACGGCACACCTCCGAGCCTGACCCGCTCGTCGTCGTCGATCGCTTCGATGGGACCGAACGGCCCGAAGCCATCGCCGGGGAGGATCATGGGAACGGGCGGGATCCCCGGTGCGGGCCCGACGCGGGTACTGGTCGTCGGCGGCGCGATGGCGATCGCCGGTAGGTCCCGGACGACCACCTGGCCGTCCGGGCCGAGGAACTCGGCGCGGGTCTCGGCCGAACCGGTGATGACCTGGCTCAACCGGTCATTCGCACTCCACCGCAGCAGGTCCGACAAGGCGTTGAACGGCGAGTCGAAGGTGTCGGAGTCGTTGCGACCCTCGACCACGTCGGCGGTGGCGGCGAAGGGGTTGAGGGTCAGGATCCAGGGCCTCGGTCGGGGTGAGTCGCTGGCGCGCGGGATCTGCTGGGCGCCGTAGAACATCAGCGTGCCCAGCACCAGGCCGAGGGTCAGCCCGTAGGCCACGACGGTGGCGGTCTGGGTCCGGCGCAGGACGGCCGAGCACGCCAGCGTCAGGCAGGCCAGCGTGACCGCCGTGACCAGGACCATCCACAGTCCCTTCACCACCTCGGGCAGCGCCACCCCGCCCACCAGGAAGGGGATCGTCACCAGGGGCAGGCTGGCGATGATGAGCAGCACCACGAAGGCCAGCGACGCCAGCAGCTTCCCGGCCACGATCGACCGCGGCCGCAGCAGCGTGAGCTGGAGGGCCACCATCGTCTGGCGTTCCCGTTCGCCGGAGATGGCGCCGGCGGTCAGGCCGGGCACGATGAAGCAGACGAGCAGCAGCATGAAGAACAGCAGCCACTCGAAGATGGCCCGTCCGGCCGTGGCCGCGGCCAGTAGGCTGCTCCCGCCGCCAAAGGCGTCCTCGCGGACCACGGCGACGTAGACCCACCGCAGGATCACGGCCAGCACGGCCAGGTAGAGCGTCACCACCAGCCACACGTGGCGACCCCGCATCCGCTGCTTCAACTCCCGGGCCAGCACCGGGTTCAGGGGCGGAAACGCTGAGACGACACTCATTGCACCGTCCCCTCGGTCATGTCCATGAAGAGCTGCTCCAGGCCGGCGCCTTCTTCGCGGAACTCCACAACGGGAAGTCCCTCGTCGACCACCAGCCGGTAGAGGAGGTCACGCTGGGCGGCCTCGCCGGTCACCGAGTAGCGCAGGATCTCGCCGCCGGCCAGGCGGACGACCACGTCGTGGCCGCCACGGAGGCGGTCGCCGATCTCGCCGGGCTCGCCGGCGGCCAGCAGACGGCCCGCCTCCATGATGGCGACGTGGCTGCACATCTCCTCCATCTCGGTGAGGATGTGGGAGCTGATGACCACGGTCTTGCCCATGGCCCGCAACTCGCCCAGCAGGGTCCGAAGCTCCACCCGGGCCCGGGGGTCGAGGCCGCTGGCCGGCTCGTCGAGGACGAGCACGTCGGGGTCGTGGACGAGCGCCCGGGCCAGGGCCAGGCGCTGCTTCATGCCCCGCGACAGCGACTCGACCATCGCCTCCCGCTTGACCTCCAGGCCGACCAACTCCAGCAGCCCGTCGATCAGGCCCGGCCAGCTGGTGCGGCGCAGCTCATGGGCGGCGGCGAAGAACTCCAGGTACTCGTCGACCCGCAGGTTGTCGTAGACGCCCAGCACGTCGGGCATGTAGCCCAGGTGCCGGCGCACCGAGCGGGGGTCGGAGGACGGGTCGAAGCCGGCCACCTCGGCGGTGCCCGACGTGGGCGACAGGATCGACGCCAGGATGGCGAAGGTCGTGCTCTTGCCGGCGCCGTTCGGACCGATGAGCCCGAACACGCTGCCCTCGGGAACCTCGAGGTCGAGGTCGTCGACCGCGGTCAGGTTGCCGTAGCGCTTGGTGAGGGCGACGGTGCGCACCGCCGCCGTCATGCTATCCGGCCGATGCTCAAAGGCCGCGGTTGGTCGAGCGACGCCGGCCCCGGAACCCGGACGTACGCAACGCCGTTCTGCACGCTCGCCGCCGGCACCGAGAGCTGCTGCTCACCGGGGAACCCTCTGGGCGGTAAGGGAACCGGGCACGGCTGGCCCTCGTTGCATGCCGCAACGATGCCCGGGCCGTTGAACCCCGGGCCGTTGCAGTTGGCGCCCTCGCACGACGCCAACCGCCAGGCGCCGTCCTGCCAGACCTCGGCGCTGCCGAACAGGTTCGGAAGGACCAGGTTCGACGTGTCCGCCCCGTCGGGGAACACGAACCGCACGACCGACCCCCCGCCCCGGCCACCGCCGGCGAAGCGGTCGGCGAACGGATCACGGACAATCTCCCGGCGGGCCGCGACCGAGGTCTCCCCCGTCGCCGGCGGCCGGACGTGGCTCCGGCCCACCACGACCGTGCGGCCCTCCGGCGTCGCCGTACGGCTGCCGACCCGCACCCGGGGCGAGAAGTCACGGGTCCAGCCCGCGGCGACGGCGGCGTCGGCCGCCAGGAAGTTCACTCCGCCAGCCCGTACGGCAGCCTGCCAGAGCCCGAAGTCGGCGACGCTGTCGGGCTCCCCGAACTGCGGCCCGCCCCAGGCCCGGAACTCGGGGTTGCCGCCGTCGAAGCGGGCCTGGCCCGGGTTCACCGCGAAGACCCGCTTCTCGCCCGGGCCGAGCGCGCCGACCACCGCCGTATCCGAGCCGACGAACACCGCTATCCCATCGAGGCGGAACGGCGTGGCGTTGCGGACCTCGCCCGAGACCCGCCCGCCGTTCTCGGCGCCGGCGCTGATCTCCAGCCCGCCGGCGTCGGCGACATCGATCGGGCCGGTGCCGTGGACCATGCCGAACTGGCCGGTGTTGAGGGGCAGGTGGGCCTCGGGGCCGCCGGCCGTCTGGGTCAGGAGGGTGGGCGTCGCCGCCGGCCCGAAGTCGACGAACGTGCCGCTCGACCAGCCGGCGGGGAAGCCGATGCGCGCCGTCTCGCCCGAGCGGGAGAAGACCCCGACGTAACTGGTGGCCAGCGGCCCGCCGGCGCTGTCGGTCAAGACGGTGGCGTGCACCAGCTCGGTTGCCTTCCGCAGGTTGCGACCGACGGCCCAGCTCCCGGAGGAGAACAGGAGGGCGACCAGCGGCACCGCCACCCACGCCAATTCGGGTCGCCCCTGCCGGCGCACGGCGAAGAAGACCACCGGCCCTACGACCACGACGTAGACGGCCAGGAACGCCACCAGCCAGCCGATCTCGGGGGTGCGGAGTCCGGCGTCGGAGGCGAGGGTGCTGGCGAGCGGCACGTCGCCCCCGAATTGGGCTGAGGTGGCCGACCATCCGGAGGGCTCGATGAGCCCCGACCAGCGGCCGGCGGCCACCGCTCCCGCGGTCGCCACCACCTCGCCGAGCCCGGCAACCGCCCGGCCCTGAGGCCCGGGTTGCCACGCGTCAGGCAGACCGGGCACGGCCTGGCCCTTGGCCGAGTCGACCAGCAACCGCCCCCCGGCCTCGATCCAGCGCAGCACGCCGGCCCGGGCGCCGGGCGAGAGCCGGGCGAGCTCATCGGTGTCGGCGACCACTGTGGACAGCGGGCCGAGGCTGGCGGGTGCCTGCTCCAGCTCGGCCTCCCCGATAGCGGCGAAGCGGGCGGTGCCGGCGTCGATGGCCAGGGGGGCCTGGCCCGGGACCGGCCGGCCCCGGAGCGCCCCTGGGAGAAGGCCGACCAGCTCGGTCTCGGCGCTGGTCCGGACGGCGACCGTCCCCGAGGCGACCACTTGGTCACCCTGGAGCAGCCGGGCCACGACGTCGGGGTTCTTGTCGAGGCCACTGGGGGCGGTGACCAGGAATTCCTTCTGGCTGCCGCCCGGCACCTCGACGGCCATGGCGATGGGGACCCCGTTCCCCGGCCTGCCGACCCCCACCTCGAGCGTGCCCCGCAGCAGCCGATCGGCCGACACCCGGATCCGAACCGGCATCTCCTTGCCGGGGACGAAGGAGCCGGCGTAGCCGGCGTCGACCTGGAGCGTCGTCTCCGCCGCCGCCGGCGAGGCCCAGACGAGCGACGCGAGTATTGCGACGATCAGCGCCCACCAGCATCCGCCATGCCTGCGTCGCACATCGCACCTCGTCGTCCTGCCAGCCACAGTCAGTATCTCAGACGCTCGGACCGCCGGTTCGGTTCCCGGCATACAGCTGGGCGATCACATCCTCGATCTGAGGCTCCTCCACGGTGAGGTCGAGGATCGGCGTGGTGCCGGCGATGCCGGCGATGAGCTCCGCCGCAGTGGTCCGGTCGCGGTGGAACCGCAACCACTGCCGAGGGCCCTCGACCCGCACGACCTCGGCGCCGGCGATGTCCAGTGGCCCGTTTGGCCGTTCCAGGTCGACGACGAGGGTCCGGTACTGGCCGTGACGGGCCTTCAGGTCCTCGACCGTCCCGTCGTAGACCAAGCGGCCGAGGTCGATCACCATCAGCCGGGAGCAGAGGCGCTCGACGTCTGAGAGGTCGTGAGTCGTCAGGATGACGGTGACCCCGAGCTCGCGGTTGACCCGGGCCAGGAACTCCCGGACCCGGCTCTTGGACACGACGTCGAGGCCGATGGTCGGCTCGTCGAGATAGAGGATCGACGGGTCGTGCAGCAGGGCGGCGGTGATCTCGCCCCGCATCTTCTGGCCGAGGGAGAGCTGGCGCACGGGCGTGTCCATGAAGGGACCGAGGTCGAGGAGGTCGACGAACTCGGCCAGGCGGCCGGCGTGGCGGGCCGGGGGCACCCGGTAGACGTGGCGCAGGAGCTCGAAAGAGTCGCGCAAGGGAAGGTCCCACCACAGTTGGTTGCGCTGGCCGAACACCACGCCGATGCGCATGGCCAACTCGGTGCGGGAGCGCTGGGGGTCGAGCCCGTCGACGCGGACGGCGCCGGCGGTGGGCACGAGGATGCCGGTGAGCATCTTGATGGTCGTCGACTTCCCGGCACCGTTGGGACCGATGTAGCCGACGATCTCGCCGGCGGTCACGTCGAAGGAGATGCCGTCGACCGCCCGCACCACCTGGCGGCGCCGGCGGACCCGGCCCTCCCGCCTGCGGATGACGAACTCCCGCTCGACGCGGTCGAGGCGGATCAGGGCCATGTCAGCTCCCCGTGCTGCGGTAGTGGCGGATGCCGGCGAGCCACACGGCCCGGGCGGCGAGCACGACGGCGACGGCCACGAGGGGGCCGGCGAAGCGGAACCAGCCCGGCGACCCGTGGGGGTCGGTGCGGCCGAGGACCCAGAGCGCCGGCTGGTAGCTGATGAAGGCCAGCGGGATGACGGTGGCCAGCCGGCGCAGCCAGCCGCCGAAGATCTCGAACGGGTAGTTGGACACGAAGTTGCCCCCGTAGGTGAAGGCGTTCGCAACCTCGGTGATTTCCACCACCCAGAAGGCGACGGATGACGTGATCACCCAGATTCCGCCGAAGATCACGAAGCCCACGATCACCATCTGGACGACCATCGCCGCTCGCCATAGGTCCCAATCCACATCGACGTGGGCCAGGGCGACGGCCAGGACGAGGGCGGCCTGGACGGCCTTTCCGGCCCGGCGGAAGGCGAACTCCTGGCCGCAGAGCAGCAGCAGCGGGCCGACGGGGCGGAGGAGGAACCGGTCGAAGGATCCCCGCCGGATGTGGTGGCCGACGAACTCCACCTCGCTGATGAACACGTCGCCCAGAGCGAAAGCCAGGGTCGACGTCCCGTACAGGAACGCAACCTCGGCTACCGACCAGCCGGCGAGATGGTCGACATTGGAGAAGAGGACGACGATCAGCACGATCCCGAGGAGCTCGGTCAGGAACTGGCTGAACGTAAAGAGGATGAACGAGGTGCGGTACTGCCAGTCGGCCCGTATCCGGGCGCCGACCAGCCTCCGCCAGATCCTCGCCTGCTGGGCCACGGTGGGCCCCTCAGCCACCCTGGACCACCACCCGCCGCCACGCCCGGGCCTGGATGACCCTGCCGGCGCCGAGGAGCGCCGCCAGCCACGCGACCTGGCGGGCGAGGACGCCGGCCAGCTCCGGGAGGGACCGGTGCTTGGAGAGGAACACCTCGACGGGCAGCTCCACGGCGGCGGCGAAGGGCAGGGCGCCGGCGACCGAGCGCAGCCCGGCCGGGAAGAACGCCAGGGGCAGCAGAAAGCCGGAGAAGAACAGGAACGCCAGCCCGGTGATCTGCACCAGGCCCCGGACGTCGAGCAGCCAGAACGCACTGAGGGCGATGGCGTACCGCCAGGCGAAGCCGATGCCGATGGCGAGCAGCAGGGAAAGGGCGAAGGCGGCCCAGACGCCGGCGTCGGCAGGCAGCCGCAGGTGGAAGGCCAGGGCGCCTACGGCGAAGGGGGCGATGCCCCGGAAGAGGAGCTGGAATCCGGCGCGGCCGAGGTCCTGGGCCAGCCACCAGGCCTGGAGGTCGTAGGGGCGGTAGAGGTCGCTGACCACGTCGCCCGAGGAGATGCGCTCCGCCAGCTCCAGCTGGCTCCAGCTGGCCGAACGTGGCCACGACGGCCAGCATGCCCTGGGTGACGAAGGTGAAGGTGACCACGTCGATGGCGTCGAAGCCGCCGACTTCGGTGCGCTCCCGGAACACCGCCAGCAGGACGTAGGCCTGGATGAAGCCGAAGACGGTGTTGGTGAAGGCGCCGGCGAAGGTTGCGCCCCGGTACGTCGAGTGGCGGCGGAAGGACCGGCGGGCCACGGCCCAGTGGAGGGAAAGCCGCTGCGCCATAGGGCCAAAATACGGGCGGAGGGGCGCCTACGCAAGCGAATATGCGCGGCAAAAAGACCTCTAACTTCCGGGAAATAGTTCACTCCCCCGCCCCGGAAAGGAGCTTCCAAGAAAAGGCTACATGAGGTCGGATGCCATGGCAACCGACATTCTGCGCTCGTTCACCGCCCGCTCGACGTCCTCGGTTATCAGGTCGGCGTTGATGGCCGCCGCAGCGGCGGCGCCGGCCGCCGCCGAGCTCAGGACCTGGGCCATGAGATCGGCGACGTTGCCGGCGACCCAGACGCCGGGGACGGCGGTGAGCCCGGTCGGGTCGGCGGCGATGAACTCGCCCATGGGACTGCTCGTGGGCACGAGCCCAAGGGTGGTGAGGAGCTCGGAGCGGGCGACCATGCGGGGGGCGACGGCCAGCGCCTGGAGCGGGACCACGTCACCGTCGCGCAGGCGGGCGCCTGCGTCGTCGAAGGCCACGACCTCGCCGCGGACGACCCGGATGTCTCGGGCCGCGAGCTGCTCCAACTCGGCGTCGTCGGGCTCGGGCTGGGTGTGCAGGAGCAGCGTGAGGTCGTCGACCCACTGCCTCACCAGGAGCGCCTTCTGGACCGCGAACCAGGTCGTGGCCAGGACGCCGACGCTCTTGTCCCTGACCTCCCAGCCGTGGCAGTACGGGCAGTGGATCACCTCGTGGCCCCACCGCTCCCGGAGGCCGGGGATGTCGGGCAGCTCGTCGACCAGGCCGGTGGTGACCAGGAGCCGGCGGGCGCCGACGGTGGTGCCGTCGTCAAGGGTGACCGTGAAGCCGGCGTCGGTCGTCGTGGCCCAGGTGGCGCGGCCGTCCACCACCCGGCCGCCGTAACGGCGGACTTCGTCCCGGCCAGCGGCGGCGAGCTCGGCGGGCGGAATGCCGTCCCGGGTCAGGAACCCGTGCACTCCCTCGGCGGGGGCGTTGCGGGGCTGGCCGGCGTCGATCACCAGGACCGATCGCCGGGCCCGGGCCAGCACGAGGGCCCCGTTCAGGCCGGCGGGACCGCCGCCGACCACCACTACGTCGTAGTCGTTCGTCATGGTGTCGAGCATGAACGTCGTCGCCGCCGCTAGCAACAGGAGTTGCCGATATGGCAAAGTAGCGCGGTGGAGGATCCGCTGGTAGCCGTCGGACCCCGGCTTCGCGCCCTGCGCCAGGAGCGGGACACCACGCTGGCCGCCCTGTCGGACTTGACCCACATCTCCGTGAGCACGCTGTCCCGCCTGGAGTCAGGCCGGCGCCGGCCCAACCTTGACCTGCTGCTCCCGATCGCCCGGGCCTTCCGGGTCCCGCTCGACGAGCTCGTCGGCGCCGGCCCGACCGAAGACCCCCGGGTCCAGTCCCGCCCCATCAGCACCGAGGGGATGACGATCGCGCCCCTGAGCCGCCGGGCTGGCGGCATCCAGGCCTACAAGCACGTCATCCCTGCCGGCCGCCCCCACTCCAAGCCCGACCCGAAGACCCACGAGGGCTACGAGTGGCTCTACGTGCTCAGCGGCCGGCTGCGGCTTGTCCTCGGCGAGCTCGACCTGGTGCTGCCGCCGGGCGAGGCGGCCGAGTTCGACTGCCGTACTCCGCACTGGTTCGGCCGCGCCGGCCCCGAGTCGGTGGAGTTCCTCAGCCTGTTCGGTCCCCAGGGGGAGCGGATGCACGTCCGCGCCCGACCGACCAGGCCCTGAGAGAGATCAGGGAATCCTCTGTCGGCATTACGGGCACCGGTACGGTTCCGAGCGTGAGGATGCGGGCACTGCCATGGTGGCATGGGTATTGTCGAACGCATGTTCGTACATCACCGTGACGAGGTCGTCGAGCAGATGGCTCTCGTGCCCGAGGAGATGACCGCACCGAGGCTGCTGGCTGATTCAGGCGCAGACTACGGCGAGGTCTTCACGCGCAGGTGGGTTGTCGAGTTCATCCTCGACCTCGTCGGCTACACCGTCGACCTCGACCTGGGCGGAAAGGTCGTGGTTGAGCCCTCCTGCGGATCAGGCGCCTTTCTCGGGCCGATTATCGACCGCCTCCTCGAATCGAGCCGGATGAATGGACGCGACCTGCGGTCACTGGCCCCCGCTATCAGGGCTTTTGATCTCCTTGAGGAGAACGCCAGTCTCGCCCGAAAGGAGGCAGTGCTTCGTCTCGTCGCGGCAGGGCTTGACGACGAGGATGCCCAGAACATAGCGGCCCAGTGGGTAACGACCGCCGACTTTCTGCTCACCCCGCTTGCCGGCGGCAGCGCCGACTATGTCATTGGGAACCCTCCGTACATTCGCTTGGAGAGCGTGCCCTCCTCACTCATGATTGCGTATCGACGCGCTTGTCCCACCATGCGCGGCCGAGCCGACGTCTACGTAGGATTTGTTGAACGCGGCCTCAACCTGCTGAAGCCGGGCGGTGGGTTGTCGTTCATCTGCGCCGACCGCTGGATGCGAAACCAATACGGTGCAGACCTCCGTGGTCTGATCAGCGCCCGCTACGCAGTCGAAACGGTGATCTCTATGCACGATGTCGACGCGTTTGAGTAGGATGTATCGGCGTATCCAGGCATCGTCGTTTTGCGAAACCGGCCGCAGGGTACTGCGGCTGTGGTCGCGGCTGATAGCCACTTCGGAGAACCGAGCGCGAGGAAGGTGACCGGATGGGTCAATCGTGGTTCTCGGCGACCTCAGCGGGGAATCGGTTATGACGCTACCCTCGTCGAGGGTTGGCCGAGCGGCCGTGACTTCTGGCCGGGCGGCTCGCCGTCGCAGCGGGCGCTGATTACGGAGCTTGAATCGCGATTCCCGCCGCTGGAGGACGCAGGCACAGGCACCAGGGTCGGTATCGGCGTGGCGACCGGTTGTGACGACGTCTACATCACCAGAGACGATCGCCTCGTCGAGGAAAGCCGCCTGCTTCCGCTCTTGCGGGCGGCGGACATTGCGACCGGCAAGGTGGAATGGTCGGGAACGTATCTGGTGGACCCGTGGGGTGACGACGGTCTTGCAGATCTCCGCCGCTTTCCGAGACTTGACGCGTTACCTGAATTCCCAGGCAGAGCGCCTCCGGTCGCGCCATGTGGCCCAACGTAATCCCGCTCATTGGTACCGCACCATCGACCGCGTCGACCACCGGTTGACAGACCGGTCGAAGGTAACCATTCACCTTCTCAGGCAGCCTGAGGCGGCATCCATGGGTCGCCGTTGAA